>WSXZ01000008.1 GCA_009773555.1 Methylocystaceae bacterium
GCCGATGAACCCCGCGCCCCCGGTGATTAATAATTTCATCAAAGCCTCGCTTTTAGCTATCGCTCCGCCTTAAAATCGCGCCTTCACGCCCCCGCAGGGCCAAGGCGGAGGTCGGCGCTCCAGCCGTTTACGCGGACTATGTGGCGGAACAACGTCATGGCGCTGCATAAGAATTTGGCTTGGCGGCGAGCGCGACGGCGCAGAATTGCGCGATTGCGGCGCGCGCGGATATGCTCCTGGCGACTTCAGCTTCGCATGGCGACGGCGCCATGCCTCACGCTCGGGCGCGGCCGTCAATGTGGAGAGAGCAGTTCGATTATTACTGGGATGGGCGGCGCCGGCTGGCCATCGGCTGGTTCGAAGGCGCCGAACGCGCGGCGGTCCGGCCGGAACTCACGGTCATCTCGGGGCGCGACGAGCGCTTTACGAACGCGCCCACGCTCGTCGACGTCATCAGCGCCGCGCGCTGGCGCGCCCGCATCATTGTCGTTGACGTGCCGCCTGAGCATCGATTCGTCCGACTGACCGCCGCCGACGGCGCCGAACTCATCCTGGCGCTCTCCACGGAGCGCGAGCTGCCGCAGGGCGGCGACTGGCGTCTGCTCCTGACGTTGCTGCCGGACGCCGGCGGCGCGGACCCCGTCGCCTTTCGGCTGGCGGCGTTTCCGGCGCGCGGCGACGTCGAACGGCTGTCGCGCGAGCAGACCGCGGCGGCCGGCGCGCGACTGGTATGGGCGATCGGCCAACGCCGCGTGGTCGAGCGCGCCGACAACGCCCTCGTCATCCGCATCGCCCCGGCGCGCCGCATCTTCCCCGCCTATCAGAGCCGACTCGTCCTGGAGGCGGCGCCGTACGAATCGTCGGCGGCCGCCGACGCGCGCGAGGCGCCCTTCGCCATCATGGAGCATTGGCTGCGCGAACCCGGCGCGCCGCGCATTATCCTTCGCCTGCGAATTCCCGATTCGATCGAAGAGAGCGCCACACTGCTTGGCCGATGCAGCGTCGCGCTGGCGATGAACCAGCGACGGCGGCTGAAAGGTTGGACGCTCGAGCAGCGGTTGGCGGGAGAACCGGCCGTCGATCCGCTCACCTTCGACGACCTGCGGCAGGCGACAGGCGATCCGCATGAACATCCAGACGCGGCGGAAACGGCGGAGCCGGTCGTCGTCGGCAATCTATTGGCGCTGCTTGTTGATCCCGACGAGGCGGAGGTCGACGGAATCGCCTTGCGTCGCAGCCGCGAGAAGACCGCCCCCGGCATGGGCGAAACCGCGGACATCGAATTTTATGGCGCGGCCCTTGGCGATGACGTTGGCCTCGTTTGCCCGGCGGCAGGGCCCGGCGATCTCGGCATCGCGCCGGTCGATCCCGGCGGCCCCGCCTTCGCGCGGCTTTTTCGCGTTGAAGGCGACGGACTCGCGCCGCGCCGCGCGACGGATGACGAGGGACTTCTTGACGATCTCATGCGCCGCGCCGCCGACGCCGCGCGCGCCGCGACCAGCGCAGCCGCCCGCGCCGTGGCCGAACGCGCCGCCGGTCTGAAAGGCCGGCGCGACAAGTTTGTCGCTTCGCTGAACGGCGCTCTGGCGCGCGCGGAAATCGCTGCGCGTTTCGAGCCGCCGGGCCTGTGGGATGCGCTCGAGCCCTTGGCGCAAGCGAGCTTCGCAGCGCTCGTCATCGGCGAGACGGGGCCGGCCCGCGCGCGTCTGCAGCAGTTCGGCGGCTATGGCGCCTTTTGCGCCGATCCCGCGCTTGCCGCAGTCATTGCGGAGGGCGGCGAATTTGCGCAGTCCGCGCGCCTTTCCGCCGAAGCCGCCCCAGCGCGCAGCGCGCCTTCTCTGCTTGCCCGCTATCTCGACGCCTGCGGCGCCCAAGGCATGGCGCCGGCTGGCGTTGACGCCTCGCAGGAAGCGCGGCTCATGCGCGCGCTCTTGAAGGAGCCGGATGTGGCCGCGTTGCGCGAGGCGCGCGTCGCTTTGGCGATCGACGACGGCGTCCGGCGTGAAGCGGCGAAGGCGGCGCGATTCATCGTCGACGCCGCCGCGGTCGAGCGGGCGCGCGCGCATTTTGCGGAAGCTGGCGCGAGGGACGCCGCCGACATGCTCGACGCCTATCTCGACTTACGGCGGGCTGGCGGCTGGGCGCCGCCGCACGAAGCGCCGACTCTCGCCGCGCTCGTCGCGCGCGCCGGCGTCGAACTCGACGCCGCGCGGCTCGAAGCCGAAAGCCTCGCGCAGGCGCCGCCGGCTCAGGAGCGGTCGAAGGGATTATTTGCCGCGATGCGCGGTATATTTGGACGCTGATGGCCAAGGCCGCGCGGCCTGCGGCCGTTCGCCTGTACCTGTCTCGCCTCTATGGCGAGCTACCGGATCAATTTGCCTCCACGCCCCGCATGCAAAGCCGTCAAAGCAAAAATCTCCAATTCTCAGGAATGTGACAGTGAACTTGATTATTCTGCCGCGGAGCGCGTCGCGCAAGGCGAAAAGGTCTTCTCCTGCGCAGCAGAACAATGGCGAATGACCTGCGTTTATAATCGATCGTGGCCGATGCACACTTGGCTCAGACCATCGGTTCCATGCCAGAGCCCCCGTGTTTAAGAGGACGACATGTCAGATTCCGAGAAAACCGAAGTGGAAATTTTGCAGCAGTGGATTGAGGCTGTCAGCGGCAGCATTTCTCTTGGAGAGAGCCTGTTGAAATCTGTAGAGGTGTCAAAAAGGGGCGATAAGCTGACGATCGTGCTGAAGAAAAAGAAGCAGAAAAAAGGGTCCGACCAAACACAGCCATAATCGCTCCGGACCGACCCGCCGAGGTAGCGCCGATCCAACGCTACGCGCCGCTACAAAAATGATATATTCGTCACATGAGCGAGATCGAACTAAAACTCTTGCTGGACAAGAAGATGTCGAGTGAGATTTGGGCGCGCCTGAAGGCATCGAAGCTGGCTCACGGCGCGCCTGTGACGAAAACGCTCAGACGAGCATGCACTGAACAAGGCGGGAATTGCGCTGCGGCTCAGGCGCGATGGGCGGCGGTGGATTCAGGGCGTGAAAACCAGGGCGACGTTGCATGGCGGCCTATCGCAGGTCGGCGAGCTGGAGACCCCGGCGCCTGGCGGACGGCTGTGTCTCGATGCAATTTCGGATTCATCGATTCGTGAGGAGATCATTGACCGCGTCAACGGCGCTCAACTTCAGCCCGTTTGCGAGACGGTGATCACGCGCAGGACGAGCGAGTTGATGCTTTCCGACGGCACGCGCGCCGAGCTCGCGCTCGACATTGGCGAAGTTCGGGCTGGCGAACGCTCTGCTGAACTCTCCGAGTTGGAAATCGAACTCCTCGCAGGCAACGCAAGCGGACTGTTCGACATTGCGCTCATCCTGGTTCCCGATGGCGGGTTGCAGTTCTCCCGACTTTCCAAGGCCGCGCGCGGTTATTTGTTGGCCCAAGAGGGACGGATCGATTCGCCGCTTGCGCCCCGCAACGCTGAGAACCTTGCGCTTGACCCGGCGCAAACCGCCGAGCAAGCGGCCCGTGACGTCTTGCGCGAATGCCTCGATCAGATCGCCACGAATGTGCTCGTCGTTCGCCAGCTGGACGACGACGAGGGGCCGCACCAGCTGCGGGTTGGCCTGCGGCGGTTGCGCAGCGCATTTTCGGTCTATGCCGCCGTGCTGCGAAGCCCCGAGATGAAGCGGCTTGACGCCGAGGCGCGCTGGCTCGGACAAGAAGTCGGGAGCCTGAGGGATCTCGATGTGGTGGCGAACGACATGGCGCGGCGCGAAGCCGAAACTCATCCCGACGAGCCCGGACTTTCGGCGCTCGCCGATGTGGTTTCGCGGCAGGCGAAAGAACGGCGTGAGCAGCTGCGCCAGCTTCTTGTCGGCGCGCGCGTGCAGGCGTTCCTCATCGATCTTGCGCGATTCGTGGAGACGCGTGGTTGGCTTGTGCCTCAGGATTTCGTCCAGACCGAGCGGCTGGCGGCGCCGATTGCAACGCTCGCGCGCGCGTCTCTCAACAAACGCTGGAAGAAAACCGCTAAGCATGCCCGGGGACTTGAGACGCTGACAGTGGAGCAGCGCCACGAGTTGCGCAAGGAGCTTAAAAAGCTGCGCTATGCAGTCGAGTTCTTTTGCTCCTTGTTTCCGGCGAAACGAATCGATCCTTTCTTGAAGCGCCTTAAGAAGCTGCAGACGGTTTTTGGCGACCTCAACGACGCCGCGACGCTGAAGGCCATGTTCACGGGAACGGGTGTTCCCGGCGCCGACGCTCCCTCCGTACAGCGCGCCATCGGCTGGATGATCGGGGCGAGCCAGGCGCGCGCCGAATCGGGTTGGACCGGCGCCAAGGCGCTCTGGAGAGACCTCGAGCAGACCCGCCCGTTCTGGAAATGACGACGTCGTAATCGCCGCGCCATTGGGCGTTTTTTCGATAATTTTTGGATTGCCGTTGGCGCCATGTTACATGGCCCCGCGAAGTGGTGGACGCTGAGGATTGCGGCGCGCGATGCGATGAGCGCTGTCTTGTTGATGGATGTCCGATATTGGGAGACTGAAATCTATGCAGAGCGATCGTTTCAGCGAAATTAACGCCACCTTCCGAATGCTCTACGGCGCAAATCGCGACGAAGTGTTCGCATCGACGCCGCTCTCCGCGATTACATTGATCGGGACCGGCGAAATCTGGCGCATCGAGCATGGCGCGGTCGTAAAATCCTATCCGCCGACGCCGTGGCTTTCGCAGACCAAGTCGCTGATGCATGCGATCATCGGCGTCCAGGGAACCTGGGCGCGTTTGGTGCGCGGGAAGGACCTCGAATCCGCACGGCTTGCGGCTGTCCACCTGAATAAGGCGCTGGAGGAGGCTGTCTCGCGTCTGTCGCGTGAGCTGCCCGCCGAACTCGTGTCCCCCGCGCAAATCGTTCTCGGTCAGCTGCTGCAGCTCTCAGTCAACTGGGCCGCAGGTCAGATGGCGACGCCTGCGGAGCTCCCGGAAGCTCTCGAAAAGGTTCAGATCGAACTTGAAAAGATTATCACCGCGGTGGGAGAAGCGGTCTACGCATCAATCGTCAGAGGCCTGCACAGTTTCATCGACGAGACCGATCCGGCGGTCTGGGAGACCTGTCTTGTCTGCGTATGCGGCGTGGCCTTTGGGCGCCGCGACAATATTGAAATCGCAGCCGCCATGTCATTGATGGGCGAAGAGTCGGTCGGAACGCGGCTTCTCTATCTCGAGAATGCGCACGATCTGCCTCAGGCCATGGCGTGTCTGGCTGCGGCTCTCGCCGATAGGGATCTCGGAGAGGGCGTTTTCAATGATCCCTACCGCATGTGGCGCGATCTTCTGGGCGACGTCGCCGCCCGGCATGCGGGCAAAGGCTTCTTTCCCACGCTCGGCCGCGATCGATGACGATTGCGTTCTGAGCGTCGGCCAGAGTCGCCGGCGCGCGAAGGCGAAGCGTCAAAAGAGCCCCGCGTTATAGGCGGCGACGTGACTGAATTCGCCAAGGGCCATCGCGATGTTGAGCGCTTCGGCGGCCAGTGCGATAGCGACGACTCCAAAAATTCCTGTCGTGATCATCGGTCCCATGACGTTCTCCTTTCTGCGTTGATCAGAAGTTAAGGAGAGACGCGCGCTGGCGCTGTGCGCCGACGCACAAGCCTCGAGCGACCGAGACCGCCCGGCTCAAGGAGATTCCCTACGCCGCTGCTAGCGATAGAAAAGCGAAACCGCCAGTAAGAGCGCCAGCAGCAAACAGAGCGTCTGCCAGAACACGACAGGGTTGCGTTCGTAGAGAGACTTTTTGCGCAACGTCAACGGCTGCGCGCGCGCCGAGCCGTTCTCGAGTTCAAAGGCAAACTCCAACACATCGCCGAAGCGATCGGCGCGCTCGACGGCGATCGCTTTGAGGATCGCGGCGTCGAGCCAGGCGGGGAGGTCGGGTCGCTTTAAGGAAAGCGGCAGGGGCTTTGTGAAGCGCGGTCTACTGAACGGCTCGATCTCGCCGTAGGGGTAGCAACGGCTGAACATGCGATAGACCGTCACGCCGAGCGCATAAAGATCCGACGCTTCGTCGCCGGCGGCGCCGTCGAAAAGCTCGGGGGCCATATAGCTCGGCGTGCCAGGCGCATGCGCTTCGGGCAAATTCTCGAGGTTCGGCGCACGGCAAACGCCGAGATCGACGAGACGCAGCCCCCCATCCTTGAGCAAAATGACGTTGTCCGGTTTAATGTCGCGGTGGATGACGCCGCAGCGGTGCAGGGTCGCGATGGCGCGCGAGAGGCGCGTCGCGATTGAGGCGCCCTCAGCAAGATCAATGCGGGGTTCGCGCCGCAGGCGCCGCTCCAGCGTCTCGCCATCGTAATATGGCATCACCGCATACAGCCGGCTTTGTCGTCCCGGGAGCAGTTCGACGACTTCACCGATAAACGGACTTCGCACCCGCGCCGCAACCCAGGCTTCATTGACGAAGGCGAGCCGGTAGGCTGCGTCATCGGCGACGCGCGGATGCGGAAATTTTAAAACGACCGCCTTTCCGTTCTGCGTATCCGTCGCCCGCACCAGCCGACTGTAGCGGCCTTCGGAGAGAAGGCCGTCAATTCGAAAATCGTCGACAAGGTCTCCGATCGCCGGCAACTCGCCAATCGGCAAGGCTGCGAAGGCGCGCGACAAGGCGCGCTCGTCGGCGGGCGGCACATCGACGACGTCAATGACAAGCGCCGTGACATTGTCATGGCTGCCCGCCTCGAGCGCCGTCTGAACGATCCTCTGCGACGTTTCCTGCGGCCCGCCCCTTTCGGCGAGCAGCGCACGAAGCTTCGCGTCTGACAACACGCCATGAACGCCGTCCGAACACAGCAGAAATCGATCATGGGCATTGAGACCATGCGTTCCCTGGTCAAACAAGAGCGCATCCTCGAAGCCGACAGCGCGAAGGAGCGCATGGGCGAAATCGCCGCGACCTAAGGTGTGATCTTTCGTCAGTCTTTCGAGGCTGGCGCCAGCGAGTCGGTAGACGCGCGTATCGCCAACATGGAGAATAAAGGCGTTTCGACGCGACAGGATCAGCGCGCTGAACGTCGTCGCCATGCCTTCCAAAGCAGGATCGACCCTCGACTGCGCCGCGATCCAACTGTTAGCCGCTTCGAGCGAACGGGCGGCGGCGCGACTGACGCCCAAAGTCTCGGGCTGCGCATAATAGCCGTCGATGAAGGCGCGGACGGTGGTTTCAGCCGCCGCGCGCCCGCCCTTGTGGCCCCCAACGCCATCGGCAATGGCGGCGACGACGCCCTGCAAGGCGCCGGCGCCGCCTGAACCCAGGCAAAATGCGACATAGTCCTGATTGTCGGGCCGTCGGCCCGCTTGCGTCGAGAAGCCCGCTTCGATTCGAAGATCATGAACGACGCGGACCGACACGGCAGTTCCTCAGCTCAGATTCGCGCGCCGGAAACGGCGCCCCAGGTCGTGCGCCAGCGCGTCTTCACGAAGATCAAACCGACGAGACCGAGCAGCGCAAGGAAACCGAAGAAGACGAACCCGGCGGTGAAGCCGCCCGTCGCGCCTTTGGAGTAGGCGAGCGTCTTGGCGAGAAAAAATCCGCCAAACCCACCTGCGGCGCCGACGAGGCCCGTCATCGCGCCGATCTCCCGGCGGAACCGCTGCGGCAGCAACTGAAACACCGCGCCATTGCCCATGCCGAGCGATAACACGCCGACAGAGAACAGCGCCACCGCGGCAAAGGCGACGGGCGGCAGCTGCATCAGACCCCATCCCGCAACGCCTTTCGCCGGGGCCGGTCCCGCCGGCAGAAAGGCGACGGCGAAATAGCAGGCGGAAACGAGAACGAACAGGAAGCACAACGTCTTCACGCCGCCGATACGGTCCGCGATATAGCCGCCGACGGGCCTGAAACCCGAACCGAAAGCGACGATCAGCGCGACCATGAGTCCCGCGGCGACTCCCGTGGCGTGATACTGCGTCGTGAAATAGAGCGGAAGCGCCGAAGCAAGACCAACGAAGCCGCCGAAAGTGATGAAGTAGAAAAACATGAACCAACGGCTGTCGGAGTCCGCGAGCATTCTGCCGTAGTCGGCAAGCGCAATCGTCGTTTTGCCGCCGGGCGCGTCCTTGGCGGCCAATGCATAGACGAGCAGCACCAGGACCATCAGCGCGAGCAATACGCCATAAACGGTCTGCCAACCGTAAGCCTCGGCGATCGAGGGCGCGAAAAGCGTGTCGAGCACGACGCCCATATTGCCCGCGCCGGCGATACCCATCACCAGACCCTGATATTGCGGCGGATACCAGCGGCCCGCCTGCGGCAGGGCGACGGCGAAGGACGCGCCGGCGAGCCCGAGGGACAGGCCGAAAAGCGCGATGGCGATCGGACTGCTCAAGCCAAAGACGCACACCAGAGATACGGCGAACATCACGATCGCCTGCGCGAGGATGCCCGTCATCTTGGGGCCGATCGCGTCGGCGAGGAGACCGAGCGGAACCCGAAAGAAGGCGCCGCCGAGAACCGGAATCGCGACAAGCGAGAGTTTGTCCTCGACCGAAATCGGCATGTCTTTGGCGATGTAGATCATCAGCGGGCCGAGTGAGACCCAGGCCATGAAGCTGATATCAAAGTAGAGGAAGGCCGCAAGCAGCGTCGGCCAATGACCGGCCTTTTTAAAATCCGACAGTTTCATCAGATGCTCCTTCTTTCATGCTTGTTGGGTTCTCTCGCGCCGAATCCATCGCAGACTCGACGGCGAGAGAAATCTTGATGAGACGTTGAATTTCCGGTTGGCAGGAGCCGCAATTGGAGCCTGCGCGCGTGGCCTTCCCGACGTCGAGCGCCGAGCGGCAGCCTTGCTGGATTGCGGCTTCGATTTGCTTTTGGCCGACGCTAAAGCATGAACAGACGAGCGGTCCGTCATCCGCCAGTTGTCGACCCGAGCGACCGGACAATAGCGACAGCCGCTCTGACTGATCGAGACGATCGCGGGCGAAGAGTTCGAGCGTGAAATCCCAGGACTGCGCAAGGGGAGACAATGCCCAGATGAGCGTTGCACGGTCCTCAAGGAAGGCGGCGCCGGAAAAGAGGCCCTTCGTCTCATCTATCAAATGGATGACGTCTTCGCTCGCCGCAGCGGCGTGGATTATTTCCGTCCACTCGTCGTCTGCGAGATCGCCGGCGACGCGATAGCCATAGCCATTGGCGACGGCGACGCGCGCCCACCACACGCCCTCGGGCAACGTGATCGAGTTGCGGGAGAGGAAGAAGCCCTGGCGCGCGAAGCGCAAAGGCGTGACGATGGCGGGCGTCGCCTTGGATTCCGGCTGACCCGAGAAGGGGTCAATGAAGGGCGCGACAAGCGCGCCAATCCGCGCATCCGCAGCGGTTTCATCCGTCCAGTGAATCGGCGCGAAGATATGTCCCGCAGGTTGACGATCTGTCGCCACCGCGCGCAAGACGCAGCTTCCATAGGGCGTCGCGACGCGGGCGAAACCGCCGTCGTCGACTCCAAGGTCCGTCGCGTCTGACGGATGGATCTCGACGAAGGGTTCAGGAAGATGCCGCGCAAGGCGCGGGCTCGCGCCGCTGCGCGTCATGGTGTGCCACTGATCGCGGATGCGACCGGTATTGAGACGAAGCGGGAAGTCCCGCGTCAATTCAGTCGCCAAGGTCGGCGTCGCCAACGCGATGAATTTCGCTCGTCCGCCTCGACAGAAAAAGCCGCCGTCGGCGAAGAGGCGCGCACGGCCCTTGCCCTTGTCATCGGGGACCGGCCATTGCGTCGGCGCGAGCGCGTCATATTCGGCGTCGGTTAAGCGCGCGAGACCGCCAATGTCGAACGCGCGCATTCCGTCATTCTCGAAGCCCGAAAGCGCGGCGTGTTCGCGAAACACGTCTGCGGCCGTGCGGTAGGCGAAGCCGACAAATCCCATGCGTCGCGCGACATCGGCGAAGATCGCCCAGTCGGCGCGCGTTTCGCCCGACGCGGGCAGGAATGCGCGCTGACGCGAGATGCGGCGTTCGGAATTTGTCACCGTGCCGCTCTTTTCACCCCACGCCTGCGCCGGCAGGAGCAAATGCGCGCCGCTATTAATCGTGTCGTTCGACCCCACATTGTCGGAGACGATGAAGAGTTCGAGCTTGCTGAGAGCAGCGCGCGCGGCATTGGCGTTTGGAAGCGACGCCGCCGGATTGGTGCCGACAACCCACAGCGCTTTGATGTCGCCGCGCGCGATCGCGTCGAACATCTGCACCGCCTTCAGCCCCTCACGCGTCGCCATGCGCGGCGCATTCCAGAATCGACGAACGCGGTCGATGCTTTCGGCCTCGAAACCCATATGCGCGGCGAGGCTGTTCGCCAGCCCGCCGACTTCGCGCCCGCCCATGGCGTTGGGCTGACCCGTGAGCGAAAAAGGCGATGCGCCAGCTTTGCCAACGCGGCCCGTCGCGAGATGGCAGTTGATGATGGCGTTGACCTTGTCGGTTCCCTGCGCCGACTGATTAACGCCCTGCGAGAAGCAAGTGACCGTGCGCGGCGTCTGCGCGAACCATCCGAAGAAGGACGCGATGTCAACCTCGCGCAGTCCAGTGGACGCTGCAGTCGCTTCGATCGACGGCGCAAGAGTCCGCGCCACTTTCAGGGCGCCTTCCAGGCCCACCGTATGACGACGGACGAAATCATCGTCGAAGGCGCCGAGCTTCGCCAGATTGACGAGGACGCCACAAAACAGCGCTTGATCCGCGCCCGGCGTGATCTGCAAAAACAAATCGGCGCTTTCGGCCGTCGGCGTGCGGCGGGTGTCGATGACGACGAGCTTCGCGCCGCGTTCCTCCTTGTTGCGCATGATGCGCTGGAAGAGCACGGGATGGCACCAGGCGGCATTGGAGCCGACGAGCACAATGAGGTCAGCTTCGTCGAGGTCTTCGTAGCAGCCCGGCACGACGTCGGCGCCGAAAGCGCGCTTGTGGCCCGCGACCGTGGAGGCCATGCACAGGCGCGAATTGGTGTCGACATTGGCGGAGCCGATGAAGCCCTTCATCAGCTTGTTGGCGACATAATAGTCTTCGGTCAGCAACTGCCCCGAGAGATAGACCGCGACGGCGTCGGGACCGTGCTCGTCGACGATGCGACGAAAGCCCGTGGCGATCTCGTCGAGCGCCGCATCCCAGCTCACGCGCGCGACGGCGCCGTCGGCCTGTCGGCGCATCGGATGGAGAAGGCGCCCCTCGAGACCGAGCGTTTCGCCGAGAGCTGAGCCCTTAGAACAGAGCCGGCCAAAATTTGCGGGATGCGCCGGATCGCCAATCACGTCGGCGCCATTTGCGGATGCGAGCACGCCGCAACCGACGCCGCAATAGGGGCAGGTCGAGCGCGTCGTCGTCTGAATAGGCGCTATGCTGTTGCGCAGGTTTTCTTGCGGCGCGGGCGCCAGGACTTCATCGAGCATGAGCGGCCTCAATAGACGTCCTGTTGATAGCGACCGCTCTTTTTGAGCTGCGCGACAAAGGCGACCGCTTCATCGGCGCTGCGGGCGCCGAATTCGGCGATAACGTCGACAAGCGCGCGTTCGACGTCCTTGGCCATGCGCTGCGCATCGCCGCAGACGTAAAAATGCGCGCCTTCCGCAAGCCACGCCCATAATTCACGGCCGGACTGGCGCATGCGGTCCTGCACATAGAATTTTTCTGCGCCGTCGCGCGACCAGGCGAGCGACAGACGTGTGAGCAGACCTGCCGCCTTCATCGTTTCGAATTCGTCGGCGTAAAAGAAATCGCAGGCCGAGCGCTGGTGTCCAAAGAAGAGCCAGTTCTTACCTTGTGCGCGGGTCGCCGCGCGCTCATGCAGAAAGGCGCGAAACGGGGCGACGCCGGTGCCAGGTCCGATCATGATGATCGGCGTCGCGAAATCGTCTGGCAGCGCGAAGCCATGCGCCGGCTGCACATAGACCGGAAGGCTGTCGCCTGGCGCGATGCGTTCGGCCAGAAAGGTCGAGGCGACGCCAAGACGCTTTCGCTTGCCGACGACATAGCGAACCGCGTCGACCGTCAACGACAGGCGTCCCGGCGTCGCCTTGGGGGACGAGGAGATGGAATAGAGGCGCGGTTGCAGCGGCTCCAGCGCTTCGACAAAGGCTTCCGGGTGTGGCCGCGCGCCGGGAAATTTCTGCAGCACGGCGAGCACGTCGAGCGTGACGGCGTCGCCGTCGGGGTCTTTCCCCTGCGCCAGCAAACGCGCCTTCTCGCGCTGCGCGCCGCCGGTGATGAAGGAGATCAGCTCGAAGAGCGTATCAGGCGCCGGAGCGAGAGAGACGTCGCTCAGCAATGCTTCGCGCAGGGTCTTGTCGCGCACCGGCGTCACATGCGAGGCGCCGAGCATGGCGATGATCTGATCGACGAGGCCGAGATCATTTTTGGGAAACACGCCGAAGCTGTCGCCGACTTTGTAGCTGAGTTCGCTGGCGCCTAGATCGAACTCGATGTGCCAGGTGTCCTTTTCCGAACCGTCCTTGTTCAGCCGACGGCGAGAAGCGAACGTCGCGCGCGCCGGAATGTCGCGCGAGCAGCCGGGCGTCGAAGCGATCGTGGGTTCAACTGGCGCAACAATGGACGGCGCTAGCGAAGGCTGATCCAGCTCCGCCGCAAGCGCCTTCAGCATGCGCGCCGTGTCCTTGCCGCCGGGCGCGCAGAGATTGAGGCGCGCTTCCTTCTTGGTGGCGAGAGCATCCGCGTAAGTCTCGCAAATGTAGCCGCACTGGCCGCAGTCCTGTTGCGCCATCGCCGCCATCAGGCGACGACGCAGCGGACGGCCTTGGGCAAGCTGCATGCGCGATTCGAGCGCCAGCGTCTGGTCATGCCACGGCGCCGCGCCATCGTCGCTATCGGCGCCGGCCATGACGGCGGCGTTGGCCTCTGGCGAGAGCGGCGTGATCGAGCTGTCATCGGGCGCGGCGAAGCCGGCAAAGAAACCGCTGAGCCAGGCGCGCTGCTCGGGCGTGAAAGGCGCATTCGGCGGAATGAGAAACGGCGGAGAGGACTGATGGGTCACGCTATGCTCTCCTCGTTGATGAGACGACGCAGCCCGTCGATGTCGTGACGGCGCGCGAAGCCGACAAAGGTTTCGTCCGCGTTCACCCGGTTTTCTCGATAGGCGCGCAGAATTTTCGCCACCATTTGAGGCGCCTCTTCCGCCTTTACATTTTGAAAGAGTTCCGAGGCAATGCGCGCGTCTTCCGCAAAGCCGCCGCCGACGAGAATGTGATAGCCCTCGACCGTGTCGCCCTCGTCATTCACCGGCACGCGCGCGCCGATCAGTCCGATGTCGCCGATGTAATGCTGCGCGCATGAATGATGGCAGCCAGTGAGATGAATGTTGATCGGCGTGTCGATTGGCGCCGCCTTTTCGCAATAGGCCGCGATTTCCTCTGCGTGCCGCTTGGTGTCAGCCGCGGCGAAACGGCAGCCGGAATTGCCTGTGCAGGCGATGAGCCCCGCGCGAACTGGCGAGGCTTGCGTCGAAAGACCCAGCGCCTCGATCATCGCGACCGATTCCGCGACGTGCTCGTCGGCGACGCCCGTGATCAGCACATTCTGCCACACGGTGAGACGCAGGCCGCCATCGCCGAATTGGCGCGCGATCTCGGCGAGACCGCGCGCCTGCTCGGGGGTGAAACGACCGACCGGCAACATTACGCCGATCCAATTGAAGCCCGGCTGCTTTTGCGGATGCACGCCGATATGCGCGACGCGATCCTGACGCGGGCGGACGGCGATCGCCGCAGCGTCGATGCGAAGCAGCTTGCGGCCGAGCTGGTCTTCGACGGCGGCGAGAAATTTGTCGAAGCCCCAGCCGTCGAGCACATATTTGAGCCGCGCTTTGGCGCGGTTGGTGCGGTCGCCATGCTCGATGAAGACTCGCAGAACCTTGTCGGCGATCTCCACCGCCTCATCCGGCGGCACGATCACGCCCGTATCGCGCGCAAAATCCTTGTGACCAGTTATGCCGCCGAGCGCGAGACGGAAATAGACGCCGGACGCGACGCCAGGCTCGTCGTTCACGACAACGGCCTGAAAGCCGATGTCGTTGGTGTCTTCCAGCGCGCCGATCAATCCCGCGCCGTCAAAGGCGATGTTGAACTTGCGCGGCAGTCCAAAAAGCGAGCGATCGTTGAGGATGTGATGATGCATGGCGCGCGCATAAGAACGCGTGTCGATGAGTTCCTGCGGATCGACGCCGGCAGTCGGCGTGCCGGTGATGTTGCGGATATTGTCCGCGCCGGAGCCCTTGCTCCAGAGCCCCAGATCCTGAATCGCCTCTAACATATTCGTGGCGTTTTTCGGCGCGATTTCGCGGATCTGGATATTGGCGCGGGTCGTCACATGCAAATAGCCGCCGCCAAAATTTTCCGCGAGATCCGCAAGCCCGGCGAACTGCCAATGGGTGAGCGCGCCATTCGGGATGCGCAGCCGGCACATATAGGACTCCTGCGCCGGCGCGACATAGAAAAGCCCATAGTAGCGCCAGCGGAAATTGTCGGCGGGCTTTGGCGGCGCGTTCTCTTTCGCCTGAGCGACGAGGCGCGGCCAGACATCGAATGGATGCTCTTCGCGTTTCCATTTTTCCTGATCCGTGAGCTTGCCGCCCGCAGCGGTGACGCGGTCCTGCGCGGAGAAATGCGCGGCGTCCGGCCCCATCGGCTGCGCTTGCGCGGGCGGCGGCTTTTGTCCGCCACGCGCCGAGAAACCGGCGGCAAAGCCTTCGAGATAGCGCTTCTGGTCGAGCGTAAAATCGACGGACATGTCAGGCCGCCTCTTGCATCGGCGGGCCGAACATCAGTTCGTCGCACAGAGACGAAACATTCGCGCCGGAGCGGATGAGATCGAGAAGATCGGCGGCGCCGTTCGTATCTCCGATCAGGATCGCGCCCACCAGCCTGTCGTCGCGCACGACAAGCTTGCGATAAATCCCCATGCGCGGATCCTTGCAGACGATGCGGCGCGCATCGCCTTCGCCGAGATAATCGCCGGCCGAGAAAACGCGCACGCCCGAGACTTTCAGATTGGTGGAGACGACGCTGCCGCCATAGGACGCGTCTTGTCCGGCGAGTCGCATGGCGAGGACGCGCCCCTGCTCATAGGCAGGCTCGACGAGGCCGTAACAGACGCCGCGATGTTCAGCGCATTCGCCGATGGCGAAAACGCCTGGTTCATTCGTCTCGAGGCCGTCGTCGACGATTGCGCCCCGCCCGACGTCAAGGCCCGCCTGTCGTGCGAGGTCGGCGTTGGGCTGAATGCCGACGGCGAATATCGCGGCGTCGACCGGAATCATTTGTCCGTCGGCGAACTCCACATTCTCGACTCGGCCCGCGCCGTTGATGCGCGCTGTGTGAGCGTTGAGAAGAACGCGCACGCCTCTTTCTTCGACGAGGCGGCGCAGGATGTCGGCGCCGGCCGCATCGAGTTGACGCTCCATCAGCCGATCCATGACATGAGCGAGCGTCACGTCGACGCCGCGTCGCGCAAGGCCATAGGCCGCCTCCAGTCCGAGAAGGCCGCCGCCGATGACGAGCGCGCGCGCGCCTTGGCCTTCCAGCCGGGACAGCGCCTCGACGTCTTGCACGTCGCGAAACGTATGAGCGCCCGGAAGATCGGCGCCTTCGATCGGCAGCCTTGCCGCGCGCGACCCGGTGGCGAGCACGACTTTCGAATAGTCGACGCTCTCGCCATTATCGAGAAGAAGACGCCGCGCCGCGGCGTTGACCTTTATGACCTTGCGTCCGCTCAAAACCTCAACGCCGGCGGCGCGCCACCATCGCGAGGGCTTGAGCTCGATGTCGTCGACCGACAATTCCCCGGCGAGCACCGAAGACAGCAACACGCGATTATAGGCGAGCCGCGGTTCGTCGCCGATCACCAGAATGTCGTATCGATCCGGCGACCGTTTCGTCAGCTCCTCGACGAAACGCGTGGCGGCCATGCCCGCGCCGACGACGACAAGCTTCTCGCGACTTTTACAATCCTGCAATCCAATCATGTGTCGACTCTGCTGAACGGCCGAACGGTCCGGTCACAGGTCGCTTTGCCTTACGGGTGATGAGAACGGGCAAGACGACCAAAGCGCGACGCAAATTGCGAAATCGCTTCTGTGACGGAGCCCGACTTTGGGCTCGTTCCGGCGGACCGGCGGTCGTCGTTGACCAATGAGGGGAGTGCACATTTCGGGCCAGAGGCGCCGGCGTGGTTTTTCCCAAGGAATACGGGCGTTTGGCGCTGCCCAACGGCGGCAGGTATTTTACGGCGCCGAATGCTTAGGCGCGAGGCGCCTAACGGCTGGCGTTTTTGAACAGAGGTTCAGCGCTCACAGGCGCTGTCCGATAGCGAAGCCGGCGAGATAAGCTTCATAGCTGCGGCCGCCGAATGAGGGTCCCGCAAAGGCCCCGATGTCGCGCTGAACATGTGGCCCATCGATCGCAGCGTCGAAAAGGTCTGGGCGCAGGACGCTCTTCGCGCGATCGGCCATTTCTGGCGAATGGCGCGTCTGCCCCCAGCGCAGCATTTGCGCATAAATCCATTCGGCTTGCCGGGGATCCGGCCGCATAGCGCCGTCTCGTCCAATGATGAGGTAGTTGGCGTCGCTTCGTTCGTCGCGCGCCTTAACGCGCAAATGGCCGGTGAGCACGCGGCCGATGATCTCGGCGTCGACGCCGACATATTCCGGGCGCGAGAGAATTTGCGAAACCTCGCCCAGGTTTTGCGGCTCGTCAACGAAGGCGGCCCCCCTGTCGAGCGCGCGGATCAGCGCCGCGACAAGATCAGGATTATCGTTGGCGAAGCTCTCTCGCAGAGCGAGGACTTTCTCGGGCGCGCACGCGAAAATCTCGCAGCCGAAATGCAGAATGACCCCAACGCCGGCGTCGACCGCGACAGAACTCCAAGGCGCGCCGACGCAAAAGCCGTCGAGCTGACCGCGCGTCAGATTTTCGACCATGTAGGGCGGCGGCAGAGCGATCAACCGCAGGTCTTCATCCGGATCGACGCCGCCTTCCGCCATCCAGTAGCGCAGCTGATAATTATGCATGGAAAAAGGAAAGGTCATGCCGAAGGTCAGAGGCTCTCGTCCCTCGGCCCTTCGCCGCGCGACGAGCTTGGCGAGCGCGCGCGCGGTTTGCGCCGGATGCGCGACCTCGCCTTCGGCGGCCAGTTCAGAATATAGCGCTGTGGACACCGCGATCGCATTGCCGTTCATCGCGAGATTCATCGGCGCGACAAGCGGGACGCGCACATGGCCCAGTCCGAGCGTGGAAGCGACCGCCATCGGCGCCAGAAGGTGCGCCGCATCGAAACGGCCAATGGCGAGCTTGTCTCGAACATTGGCCCAGGAAACTTCGCGGATCAGTTCGACGTCGAGACCTTCCGCCTTGGCGAAGCCCTTATGCGCGGCGATTAACAGCGCGGCGGCGTCGACGAGCGGAATGAAGCCGATTTTCACATGCGCTTCGCCGGTCATTTAAACATCTCCGCCGCAGTGATGACCGAGCGTGCAATTTCGATGATCTTTTTGTTTTCGCGCATGGCCGCGCCGCGCATCAATTTGTAAGCGTCTTCTTCGGAAAGCTTCTTCGCCTTCATCAATATGCCTTTAGCGCGTTCGATCGTCTTGCGCTCCTCAAGATCGGATTTAGCCTGTTCGAGTTCATCCTGAAGCTTCGAGAAGGCATTGAACCGCGACACGCACAGATCGAGGATCGATTTGATGCGCTCCTTTTTCAACCCGTCGACGATATAGGCCGAGACGCCCGCATCGACCGAGGCCTGAATCGACGCCGTATCGCTCTGATCGACAAACATGGCGATCGGCCGACGCACGGCGCGACTGACCTGAAACATCTGTTCAAGCGTATCGCGCGAAGGATTCTCGAGATCAATCAGGATCACGTCAGGGTCGCTGGCGTAGATGTGCTTCAGCAGATTGTGCATCTCGCTGATGCGCTCGACCTGCGTGAAGCCGGCGTCACGCAGTCCCTCCTCGAGGATCAGCGAGCGAATGGGGCTTTCGTCGACAATGACGATCTTCAATTCACGGCGTCCAGTGAGCGCATGTATGGGTCGCGCCGGCGGCGGCGGCGCATCGCCGTAAGTCTCCGCGATCCGCCCGCCGGGCCGCGACCAACGCACGTTATATCTTGAAGCGCAACGACATGCCCGCCTGCCAGTTCTTCATGATCTGCGGACCGTTGAGATTCTGATAGACAGGCAAACCGGCTTCGACCGCGACCGTCGCATTGTCATAGCCGATAAATTTGCCGCTGATCGTCGCGCCGCCGAAGAGTTCGACCCGCTGCCCGCCGTAAAAGGCCGGATTGGCCGGCACGGCCGGGCCGCGGATTTCAGGATCGAAGCCGCGAATCTGGCCTTGCGTCGAACCGCTCACGCGAAAGGTGGTGGTGAGTCCGGGCGTCCAGGTGTAGCCGCCCCAGGCGTTGAATTCATGCAGATCGCCCCATCGGTAGCCCCCGGAAGGGTTGGGACCGAAAGGGAAGCGCAGGCGATATTCGAGCAGGTAGTCCCAGGAATAGCCCAGTGAATTTGGGGCCAGAGGGAAGCGCCCGCGATAGCCGAGGCCCCACGACCACGGTCCCAGATAGCCTGCATAGACGATGCCCGGTAGGAAATCGAATGTGCCCGTGCCGGGCTGCATGCCATAGAATCCTCGGATATTGCGGCGGGTTCCGTCGGGCAGGAGAAAGTCCTTGAACGTGGCCGTGTAGCTGCCGGCGGGGAAGGAGAAGCCAAGAGAGAGCTGGATGCGGTGGACGTCGTCCTGATAGATGCGATAGACGCCCGACAACGTGACGTCGGCAAGGCTCGTCGTTCCCGGCAAACTCCTGCCGAGCGGCAGAATGCCGGACGCGCCCTTGAAGGTTAGCGCGTTGAGATTTTTCTCGATCATGCCGGCCGTGAGGATAACGGCGAAATCTTTCGTGACGCCGTAGCTCAGTCCGGCAATTTGCGTCGCGACCGCAATGTTTTGCGGGATGATGCGCACGGTTTGTCTGGGATTGAGAAAGAACGGCACCGTCGTAACGATATATTCGTTGGAGACCGTGCGCGTTCCCATTTTGATGCCCGACAGATTGGCGAAGACGGGCGTAATGGAGAGAATGAGTTTGCCGGCGGCCGGCATATCGGCGCCGAACACCCCCATGGGCGCCGGCGGCGGCGGAGGCGGCGCGGCCGGCGCTAGAGATGGCGGCGGGGCTTGAACTTGTATCGCAGTCGCCTCGGACGGCGCGTTCTTGCGGGGCGCGGCGTTCGCGTCAGTCGCGACGAGCACGGCCGCCATGCCTATCAATCTTGCGCCGCGCCATGGCGACTGTCGGCGCATCGATCGCGGGGACTGTGCTCTCTTCATCGCGAACCTCATCTGCATTTCGCCTGCGCGCGCCCCAGAAACGAAAAAAGCCGCTGCCTGAACGCCTGCGAAGCAGACGTTCAGGACAGCGGCGATGCTGGGGGGCCCTTCTGTGGACCGGGTGACGTCGCAAGCGACGCCCTCGCGCTAAACGGATGCAATCGCGGCGCCACCTACAGCGAGGCTGTATGGCGCGCGTCGCTGAGCCGCTCGGGACGCCAGGCTTTTGCAGGGGTTCGCGCTTGCACGCGCGCGCTTGTGAAAACATTCACGAGGAATTATTCGCGTCGCGCGCTTGCTTGCGAGGCGGCAACGAACGCCGAAAAAATTTGCATTCTGCCGTCATCGACGACAGCCGCTTTGTCCTTGTAGCCGCGTTTGCCGTGATGACGCGGCCTTCTGCATGTCTTCCGTCAGACGTCCCTGTTTGGACAGGGAGGACGCAATGAGAAGATCTGAAACTTGTCTCGCGGCCGCCTCAGAGTGCCGGGCGCCGATCCTGGCGCAGCCCCTTTTGCCCGCCGGCAAGCCGCAGGCGCCGTCCAAGACGTAGCTGCCTCCTGGAACCCGCCGCCGGACGCTCAACTCCCGCGCGACTCCCGAAAGATTAATCGCACCGGGTCAGCATTCGCCCAGTGGGCGCGGTCCAGACCACTCGCCGCGCCCGCTCGGACGACACAGATGTGGTGTCCAACGACGACCTAAAATCCTAATAGCGCCCTTACATCATTCGCGCGCAAATTCCCTTTCAAGCGATCCTCTTTGGCCAAGATCCCTCTTTGACTAAGCCGAAAGGGCGACCGCGCCATCAAGGTGAGACACAGTCATGCCTCTATCTCTCGTAGGCCTCGGCCTGGCGTCCCTTATCTTCCTGATCGCGAACAGCCTCATTCGCGAGATGCGCGCGCGGCGTGCGCGCATTGATTCACGCCGCCGGTGAGCGCGGAGAAGACACATGCTCGATATTCTGTACATTGGCCTCGGTCTTTTCCTTTTTGCGGTCGTTGGCGCCTATGCGCGGGCCTGCGGGCGCCTTTAGGAGAACCGCATGTTTGAACCTGTCATCGGACTGATCGTCGCCGTTCTTCTCGGCGCCTATCTCGCCTATACGCTGCTCCATCCGGAAAAATTCTAAAGGGAGGCTCGGCATATGCCGGGCGTTCGCCATGACGTCCATTGGGCTGGCGCAAATCGCCATCGTCCTGCTTGCCGTTATTGTCGCGGCTATTCCGCTCGGCAATTACATAGCCACCGTCTTAGCGGGCGAGCGCAACCTGCTCTCTCCCGTGCTCTCGCCCATTGAGCGCGTCTTCTACAGACTCGCCGGCGTTGATCCTGCGCGGGAGCAAAACTGGCTTGCCTACACGATGGCGATGCTGGCCTTCAGCGTCGTTGGATTTGCGTCGCTCTACGCCCTGCAGCGGCTCCAGGCCTATCTGCCGCTCAATCCTCAGGGCTTTAGCGGGGTTCCCGCCGATCTCGCCTTCAACACGTCGATGAGCTTCGTCACCAACACCAATTGGCAGAACTACGGCGGCGAGTCGACGATGAGCCACCTGACGCAGATGCTCGGCCTCACCGTGCACAATTTTGTGTCCGCCGCCACCGGCCTTGCGATGGCGTTTGCGCTGGTGCGCGGTTTCTCGCGCGCCGAATCGCCGACAATCGGCAATTTCTGGGTCGACCTCACCCGATCGACGCTTTACGTGCTTCTGCCGCTCTCGATCATCGTCGCGCTCGCCCTCGTCGCTCTCGGCGTGCCGCAGACGCTTCAAGGTTCGATCGAAGCGACGACGCTCGAGGGCGCCAAGCAGATGCTGGCCATTGGCCCGGTCGCCAGCCAGGAGGCGATCAAGGAACTCGGCACCAATGGCGGCGGCTTCTTCAACGCCAATTCCGCGCATCCTTTCGAGAGCCCGAACGCCCTTTCCAACATGCTGGAAATCTGGGCTCTACTTGTCATCCCCTTCGCCACGGCCTTCGCCTTTGGGCATGCGGTCTTCGACTATCGACAAGGTCGCGCGATCGCCATCACCATGATGATCGTGCTCGTCGCGGGCGTATCAGTCGCTTACTGGGCCGAGGCAGGCGGCAATCCGTTGCTGACCGAGATCGGCGTCGATCCTTCGCCCGGCAATATGGAAGGCAAGGAGGTCCGCTTCGGCCCCGCGATGAGCGCGCTATTTGCCGCGTCGACCACGGGCACGAGCTGCGGCGCGGTCAACGCCATGCACGACTCCTTCATGCCGCTCGGCGGTCTCGTGCCCTTGTTCAACATGCTGATGGGCAGCATCGCGCCGGGAGGCGTGGGCGCCGGTCTCTACGGTTTTCTGGTGTTGGCGATCATCGCGGTTTTCATCGCCGGCCTCATGGTCGGCCGCACGCCGGAGTATCTCGGCAAGAAGATCGAGACGCGCGAGATGAAACTCGCGATGCTGGCGGTGCTAATCTATCCGCTCAGCGTTCTTGCCTTCACGGGCGTTTCGGTCATGCTTCAGACCGGTCTCGCCAGTCTCAACAATGCCGGTCCGCACGGGCTCTCCGAAATTCTCTACGCATTCGCCTCAGCCACCGACAATAACGGATCGGCTTTCGCGGGGCTGACGGGCAATACGCCTTGGTACAACACGACGCTCGGCGTCGCGATGCTGCTCGGACGCTTCGCCTTCGTCATTCCCGTATTGGCGATCGCCGGCGCGTTCGCGGCAAAAAAGAAGGGCGCCGCTTCAGTTGGCACCTTCCCGACGCATGGGCCGCTCTTCATCGGCCTGCTGCTCGGCGTCATCGTCGTCCTCTATCTGCTGCAATATTTTCCGGCGCTCGCGCTCGGCCCAATCGTCGAGCATTTCGCGCTGCTTGCAGGAAAAACCTTCTAAGGAGCATGTCAGATGTCGCATAAAGTGGCCGCTCCCGGTCTGTTCGACGCCGCGATCACAAAGCGCGCCGCCATCGACGCCTTCAGGAAGCTCGATCCGAGACGCCTTGCGCGCAATCCAGTGATCTTCGTCACGGAAGCCGTGTCGGCGGTGGTCACGGCGTTCTTTGTGCGCGATCTCGTCGCGCAGAACGGCGCCGCCTTTTTTTCTGGCCAGATCGCCGCCTGGCTGTGGTTCACCGTGCTCTTCGCCAATTTCGCCGAAGCGGTGGCGGAGGGACGCGGCAAGGCGCAGGCGGACGCCTTGCGCAGGACGCGCAGCGATTCGCACGCCAAACGGTTGATTGATCCGCAAGACAAGAGCGGCATGAAGGACGTCTATGAAGGCGTATCGGCGCTCGATCTCAAACTCGGCGACCTGGTGCTGGTCGAGGCGGGCGACCTTATCCCCGGCGACGGCGAAGTGATTGAAGGCGTCGCGTCCGTCAACGAGTCGGCGATCACAGGCGAGTCCGCGCCGGTCATCCGCGAGGCGGGCGGCGACCGATCAGCCGTGACCGGCGGCACGACGGTTCTCTCCGACGGTTCGACCTTCATCGATCGGATGATCGCGCTCGTCGAGGGCGCCCAGCGGCAGAAAACGCCGAACGAACTCGCGCTGTCGATTCTCCTGTCCGGGCTGACCATCATTTTCTTGATCGTCTGCGTGACGCTTTGGCCGCTTGCGATCTACTCCGGCGCGGCGATTTCGGTGACCGTGCTGATCGCGCTGCTCGTCTGTTTGATCCCGACGACGATCGGCGGACTCCTGTCGGCGATCGGCATCGCCGGCATGGACCGGCTGATCCGCTTCAATGTCATCGCCACCTCGGGTCGCGCGGTGGAGGCGGCGGGCGATGTGGACACGCTGCTTCTCGACAAGACCGGCACGATCACCTTCGGAAATCGCATGGCGGACGAATTCATTCCTGTCGAGGGCGTCTCGGAGCATGCGTTCGGCGAAGCCGCTCTGCTTGCCTCGCTGGCGGATGAAACGCCGGAGGGCCGCTCAATCGTCGCTCTGGCGAAAAGCGCGCTTGGCTTTTCGACGCCCGACCTCGGCCAGGAAGCGCAAATCGTTCCCTTTTCCGCGCACACGCGCATTTCGGGGGTCGATCTTCCTGGACGTACGCTGCGCAAGGGGGCCGTCGACGCCGTCGCGGCGCGAGTCAAGTCCATTCCTGTCGATTTCGAACGCGCCGTCGAACGGATTTCGCGCGCCGGCGGCACGCCTCTGGCCGTTTCAGAAAACGGCAGGCTGCTCGGCGTCATTCATCTCAAAGACATCATCAAGCCCGACATCAAATCGCGCTTTGCCGCCTTGCGCGCCATGGGCGTCAAGACGGTGATGGTCACCGGCGACAATCCCATCACCGCCGCGGCGATCGCCGGAGAAGCGGGAGTCGACGACTTCATCGCGCAAGCCAAGCCCGAGGACAAACTTGCCTATATCCGTAAGGAGCAGCAGGGCGGCCGCCTGATCGCCATGTGCGGCGATGGCACCAATGACGCGCCGGCGCTCGCTCAAGCGGATGTTGGCGTCGCCATGCAGACCGGCACCCAGGCGGCGCGCGAAGCCGGCAATATGGTCGACCTCGACAGCGATCCGACAAAGCTCATCGAGATCGTCGCAATCGGCAAGCAGCTGCTGATGACGCGCGGGTCGCTGACGACCTTCTCGATCGCCAATGACGTCGCCAAATATTTCGCGATCATCCCCGCGCTGTTTGTCGTCGCCTATCCCGAACTGGAGGCGATCAACATTATGAAGCTCGCCTCGCCGCAGTCAGCCATCCTCTCGGCGGTGATCTTCAATGCGCTCATCATTATCGCGCTCATCCCGCTCGCGCTGAAGGGCGTCCCGTACCGGCCCGTGGGCGCCGCCGCCTTGTTGCGGCGAAATCTGCTGATCTATGGGCTCGGCGGCCTGATCGCGCCCTTCATCGGCATCAAGCTTATCGATCTCGCCGTCTCGGCCGTTCATCTCGCATAAGGAGCCCTAAGATGCTCTCCCAAATTCGTCCGGCGATCGTCATGATCGTTCTTTTCACCGCGCTAACCGGAATCGTCTATCCGCTCGCGATCACCGGAGTTGCGCAACTCGCCCTGCCGACGCAGGCGAATGGAAGCGTGATCGAACGCGATGGAACGGTGGTCGGCTCGGCGCTGATCGGACAGAACTTTGCCTCCGATCGTTATTTTCACGGCCGGCCTTCGGCGACGACAGGTCCCGACCCAGCTGAGCCTTCGAAATCCATCGACGCGCCCTACAACGCGTCGAACTCGATGGGCTCCAATCTCGGGCCGACGTCGAAGAAGCTTGTCGACCGCGTCAATGCGACGATCGAGGCGGAATTCGCCGCCGGCCGCGTCGACGTCGTCGCCGCCGACGCCGCGACGACCTCCGCCTCCGGCCTCGATCCACATATTTCGCCGCAGTTCGCGCTGGCGCAGGCGGGAGCCGTCGCCAAGGCGCGCAATCTCAGTGAGTCGCAAGTGCGCGCCGTTGTCGAAGCGAATCTCGAAGGGCGCGTTCTTGGCGTGATCGGCGAGCCGCGTGTAAATGTGCTCTTGCTGAATTTGGCACTTGATCGCTTACACTAGAGGTGACGCCCAAGAAGGTAGACGTCTTTGGCCCGCGACGACGGAGACTTCGACCGCCGACCCGACCCCGATGCCCTCCTTGCCCTGAGCGACAAGGAGAGCAAAGGGAAGCTTTGCGTGTTCCTCGGCGCCGCGCCCGGCGTCGGCAAAACCTACGCGATGCTGGCGCGCGCGCAAACGGCCAAGGCTGAGGGCGTCGATGTTGTCGTAGGCGTAGCGGAAACGCATGGGCGCTCTGAGACCCAAGCGCTCCTCAACGGTCTTGAGACGCTGCCACGTCGCAAATGCGAATACCGCGGTCGGATCATCGAGGAATTCGACATAGATGCGGCGCTGGCGCGAAAGCCTCAGCTCATCCTCATCGACGAACTCGCGCACACCAACGCGCCAGATAGCCGGCACCCCAAACGCTGGCAGGATGTCGAAGAGCTGCTCGACGCGGGCATCGACGTCTGGACGACGCTCAATGTGCAGCATCTTGAAAGCCTCGCCGACGTCGTTTCCCGCGTTACCGGCGTCGCGGTGCGAGAGACAGTCCCGGATCGAGTCCTGCAGAAGGCTGCGGACGTTATCCTCGTTGACGTCACGCCAGACGAACTGCTCCAGAGACTGAAGGACGGCAAGGTCTATGTTCCCGAGACCGCGAAGCGCGCGACGCAGAATTTTTTCACGCCGCGCAATCTCACGGCCTTGCGCGAACTTGCGCTGCGGCGAACGGCGGAACGCGTCGACGACCAAATGGTCGATTTCCTTCGCCAAGGGGCGATCGAAGGCCCCTGGGCGACGGCGGAACGCTTACTGGTTTGCGTTGGCCGCGATGCGAAATCCGAGGCCGTGGTTCGCGCCGGCGCACGACTGGCGACAGGCCTCAACGCAACGTGGATCGCGCTTTATATCGAGCCTGCGGGCCAGGAGGAGCGATCCGCCGAGGTCGTGAGAAATGTTGATCAAGCGTTGCGGCTGGCGGAGCGGCTTGGCGCCGAGATCGAGCGCGTCTCGGGAGACGATCTCGCCGGCGAAGTGCTGCGTTTTGCAAGACGCGAAAATATTACGCAGATTGTGCTCGGCCGTTCGCCAGCTCGACCCTTCGCCCGACTCATGCGACGTTCCCTAACCGACGAAATCCTCCGGCAATCGACGGATATCGCGGTTCACGTCGTCGTCCAGGAGGATGGCGCGCCTCAGGCCGGACGCGCCCCAAAATTGCCGGCCATGTCAGAAATATGGCTTGGCGTCGGCGGCGCCGCAGTGTCGGTCACGATTACGGTGATGGTTGGATATGTGCTCGACCGCTGGCTTGGTCTTGCCAATCCGTCAGTGATCTTTCTCCTTCCCGTCGTGCTTTGCGCCGTCGGCTTGGGAATGTGGTCCGCGATCATGGCGGCGGTTCTTTCCTTTCTCGCCTGCGACTTTTTCTTTTTCAATCCGCGCTACGAACTCACCATTTCCCAACCGCAGGAATTTCTTTCACTCCTTGTCGCGCTGGTCGTCGCCATCATAACGGCAATGCTCGCAAGCAAGATGCGCAACTACGCGCAGAACATGCGCCAGCGGTCTCAGGCCATGCAGTCGCTGTTTGACTTTTCTCGCAAGCTTTCGACGATAACGACGCTCGACGACATTCTCTGGGTGTCGGCTTCTCAAATTCAGAAAGCCGGCGGCGCATCCTGCGTTGTGCTGCTGATGCCGGAAGAGACCGGATTGAGACTCGCTGCAGCCTGGCCGCCGGTTGATCAAATGAACGCCGGCGAACTCGCCGCCGCGCGATGGGCGCTGGAAAAAGCCGAGCCCGCCGGATGGCGGACTGATACGCTGCCGAATGTGCGTTTCCAATTCCGGCCTCTCGCGACGGCGCGCGGCGTCGTCGCCGTTTGCGGGATCGAGCCCAAGACGCCTCAGGAACCGTTCTCGGCTGCGACGGAAAGCACGATTGCGGCGCTGATTGAACAGACGGCGATTGCGATCGACCGATCGATGCTCGTCGGCGACTCGGTCAGGGCGGCGGCTCTCGAAGAGAATGAAAAACTGCGGACGATCCTGCTGTCCGCCCTCTCGCATGATCTGCGAACGCCGCTCACTTCGATCACCGGCGCGGTGACGAGCCTGCGCGAACTTGGCGAGAAGCTTTCGCCCGAAGATCGCAAAGACCTTCTCCTCTCGATCGAGGAAGAGGCCGGACGTCTATCGCGCTTCATCGCCAATCTGCTAGACATGTCGCGTATCGAGTCCGGCGGTCTGTCGCCGCGCAGCGATCTCGTCAATGTGGCCGACGTCATCCGCAACGTCCTGGAAAGATCTCGAAAAACTTTCTCCGGAAAAGACACGTCAATCAGCATCGCGCCGGACTTGCCGCCTATCCGAGGCGACGCCAATCTCCTGGGTCAGGTATTGTTCAACTTGATCGACAATGCGCATAAATATGGCGGCCCGACCGGCGTGATCATTCATGCGCGGCGGGAGGGCGCTGACGTGGTCGTCACCGTGACGGACGAAGGGCCTGGCGTGAAGGCGGCGGACCTCGAACGCATCTTCGAAAAATTCTATCGGAGCGGGCGCGTGGATGGCCGCAAGGCTGGAACCGGGCTCGGACTCTCGATCTGTCGCGGACTCGTCAAGGCCATGGGCGGAACCATTGTCGCTCAGAGCCCTGCCGTTCGGCGACGAGGCGCCAGGATCGTTATGCGCTTTCCCGCTGCGCGCGAATCGACGCAGGGAGCGGCGGCATGAGCGGCGCGAGCGTTCTCGTCGTCGACGATGAACCTCAAATACAGCGCGTTTTGCGACCGTCATTGTCGGCGAGCGGCTATGAGGTGCGGGAGGCCGCGACCGGGCGCGAGGCGCTGGCCGCTATATCGGCGAAAGCGCCAGATCTCATCATCCTCGATCTTGGTCTCCCCGACTTGGACGGCAAGGAAGTGTTGCGTAAGCTGCGACTCATCACGCGAACGCCGGTGATTGTTCTGTCAGCGCGCGATCGTGAATCGGAGAAGATTGCAGCGCTCGACCTTGGCGCCGACGACTATGTCGAGAAGCCGTTTGCGATGGGAGAGCTGCTGGCGCGCATGCGCACGGCCTTACGTCACTCGCAGGATACGGCGACCTCCGAATCCAAATGCGTCGTCGCCAACGGACTCGTCGTGAATCTGTATAAGCGAAGCGTCGTAAAAAACGGCGCGCCGGTGAAACTGACGCCGAAGGAATTCGAGCTCCTCGCCTTTCTGGCGCGACACGCCGGCCGGCCTTTGACGCACCGAGAAATCTTGAAAGCGGTTTGGGGGCCGGCGCATCAAAACGACAGTCAATATTTGCGCGTATTCATCGGCCAGCTACGCGCGAAGATAGAGGAAAACCCCGCAACGCCCACAATCATCGTCACCGAGCCCGGCGTCGGCTACCGATTTATCGAGTTCGAATAGGAAGAGCGGTGGCGGCTCTTACGATCGCGCGTTCGTGCGCGAAGCGGAATGCGCGTTGTTCAGATTGGCGTGCGTCTCCGACGTCGCGGCGGGAAACCATAATTTGAAAGTCGCGCCGCCGCCCGGCGTATCTTCGACCCAGATGCGGCCGCGATGGGCGTCGATCAACTCCTTGGCGATGGCCAATCCCAGGCCCGTGCCTGGAATAGAATCATTCTTGCGCCAGAAAGGTTCGAAGATCAGATCGCGGTCCGTCTCTTCCACGCCGCCACCGTGATCGATGACTTCGATGGTTGCGTTCTCGGCGACGCGAACGTGAACCATGCCGCCCTCCGGCTCGGCGCGAAGAGCGTTGTCGATAACGTTCGAGATAACGGATTCAAGCGCCGGCCGATTGCCCTCTATAAGAACAGGCGCGCGGGGCGCGTCGAGAACGATCTGGCGCCGCGCCTTCAGCGCAAGAAGCGCTGCGTCCGCAATGATCGTTCTCGTCAACGCGACGAGGTCGATCGTGTGATCAAGCTTTGTCGATTGTTGATCGAGCCGCGCGGAAGCGAGCAGCTGTTCCACGATGTTGCGTATTCGCCGATGATCGCGTTTTAGATCGTTCTTAAAGGTGGGCTCCTCAGGCGCATCAAGCCGCACGCCGAGCACATTAATGGGCGTGCGGAGTTCATGCGCGGCATTTGCCGTAAAACGCCGTTGCCGGGCGACGCCGGCATCGAGCCGCGCCAAAGCGTCGTTTACCGCGTCGACGAGGGGTCCAACTTCGCTCGATACGTCATTTGCATCGAGGCGCTGGTCCAGGCTGTTCATGTCGATTCGTGACGCCTGCACCGCCACGCGTCTGAGCGGCCTCAATCCCCACCGCACGGCGAACCAGGCCGCGCCTGCCGACATCAAAATCGCCATAACCAGGTAGGCGGTCAACCAGCGCGTTTCCTCAATGGCGGCGTCGACAATGTCGCCCCAACGAAATTTCTGTCCGTAGACGGCGATGTGAAGGCGCCCGAAGGGAGTCCATTCTGGTTCCATAAGGCCCGCACGAATAGCGCTTGGATCGCCAGGCAGGATGAAATGCACATGGGTCGGGCTGATCTCGATGAGAGGCTTCAGCATCGCGATGAGCTCTGGCGAGGAACCGGCGACTGGGTCACGGCTCAGACTTCGGAACGCCGCGAACTTCATAGCGGGCGCGCGCTTCAGATCATCTAGCAGGTCCGGCGTCGGCCTTATCTCCAGCATTTTATCTTCATTCATCGCCAACGATGCGATGATCTGCTTTTTTGCGCGAATCGCCGACAACTCATCGAGCGATGTGGCGAAAAATTCTACTCCCGTAAGGCCGATGCCGATCGTTACCAGCCAAGCGATCGGAAAGGCAATAATTTGTGCAAGGAATAGACAGCCGACAATGCGCAATACGAGCGAATGCCGTCTCAATCAAGCAACTCCGTCACCATATAGCCAACGCCGCGAACAGTGTGAATAGCGACGCCAGCGTTCAACACGGTGAGCCGTCGCCGCAAACGCGACACCGCCATATCGAGTGTGTTGTCCTGAACGTCGTCGTGTGGAGAGAAGACCTCGTCGAGAAGAGTCTCGCGCGAAACCACGCGATTGACGCGCCGCAGAAGAGAATCGAGCAGGATCAATTCCCGCCGGTGCAGCGTGACGATTCTGTTCGAGATACGGACGTCACGCGTCGTCGGGTCAAAAGACAGCGCGCCCACGACGATCGGCTTTGGGGCGCCGCTTCCCGGACGCCGAACGCAGGCCCGTATTCTCGCGACCAACTCCTCTCCCTGGAATGGCTTCGTCACATAGTCGTCCGCGCCGAGATCGAAACTCGACACTTTGTCCGCCATGTCGTCCATAGCCGTCAGCATCATGATGCGAATGCCTGGCCGCAGTTCTCGCGCGAGCGGCATGAGCGACAGGCCATCGCCATCAGGCAGACGACGATCGAGCAGAAGGAGGTCGTAATTCGAGCCTTCGACGGCTTCTCGCGCAGCGCTCAGACAGCGGGCTTGATCAACGTCGAAACCGGCCTGGGCGACTAACGACGCCGTCAAACGCGCCGCATCCAGCTCGTCTTCAACCAATAATATTCGCATGTGGGCGCCGCTCCCCTTCGCGCCGTCGATTATCGAATTTGGTCGCTAAATTCGCAAGACAGGACAGACCCCCGCGAACGGCCGGCTGTTGCCCGAAAGACACAGCGTTCCGAATTTGCGCCAAAATTTCTCGCGTCAGACTCATGTCAGGCGCATCAGTCCCACTTTGGCTATTTATTCTCCACCAGGCGAAGCACGGCGACGATGCGGCAAATTCCACGCCATACGACAACGACGAACGAGAGCGCACGCAGGCGCCTCGGGCGGATCCGCGCGATCCTGCTCAGCCTCATCGCATTTGTCATGGCGGTTCAGGGCGTTGTTCTCGCCTCGTCCTGGGCGCGAAGCGCTTCTCATGAAGAGATTGCCGCAGTCTCGATCGCGGCCGTCGTCGATTGCGCGCAAGAAGACTCCCGCTCGCCAGCGGGCGACGGGCAACCGCACAAGTGTTCTCTGGCTGGGCTCTGTTGCTTGGCGAGTTGCGACGGACACGAGTCGTTTGGTCTCGCGGCAGCGGCGTTTAGCCTAGCGTCCTGGAACCGATCGGGGGCTGACCCTGCTAAGCCAGGCGCTCCCGCACGGAGCCGCCTCGCGCAAGCCGGTTGGGCGAGCGCCTGGTCATCGCGCGCCCCGCCGCCGCACGCCTGACTCGCGCCCTAAGCTCAACCTGCTTCTTCTTCTCGTCTGCTCGAGCGCCGTGACAGTCGCTCTGGAGTTTCACCATGAACTCGTCAGTTTTACTGCGCGGCGTTTCCGCTGGCGCGCTGTTGTTCGCCTTCGCCTCTGAATGCGCACATGCTCAGCAAGCGTTGCCTACGATCAGCATCGGCGGGCGGCAGCGTCCGCCATCGACTCACGTGTCGGGACCACCAACGGGAGAGCCCGCCACGTCCGATTCCGGTCCATCGTCCAATTTTCCGAGCGAACCGAAGACGCCCGCTGAAGGCTATGTCGTAAACGACGCCATTACCGCCACCAAGACCGACATCCCAATCAGGGAAACCCCTGTGTCGGTGAACGTGGTCCCCAAGCAAGTGATGATCGACCAAAACAATACAACCGTCCAGGAAGCGCTAGAGAATGTGCCAGGCGTACGGTCCAACAACAACGAGGTGGAAGGTTACAACTTCAAGATACGCGGCTTTCAGAGCCTCAATATCTATCGCAACAATCTGTCCTTCGGCAATGTCAACCCCGGTATGCTCGACACCGCCAATCTGGAGCGCATTGAGGTGCTTAAGGGGCCAGCGTCGATACTTTACGGACGCGCCGAGCCCGGCGGATTGATCAATCTGGTGACCAAGCAGCCGCTCGATCGCGCCCGCTACGTTGTCGATCAACAGTTCGGATCGTTCAGCTGGTATCGCACCCAGTGGGATTTCACCTCTCCTGTCGCTGAAGTTCCAGGACTCGCCTATCGCTTCTCGGGCGCCTATCAGAACAATGGCTCATTTCGCGGATTTTCAGGAGGTGGCGAGCGCGTGCTCGTCGCGCCGGTGGTAAGCTACCGTCCAAGCGCCTGGACCGAATTCACCCTAGAAGCACAGTATTCAGGTCTGAAGGCGCAAAGCGACGTCGGGATCCCGACAATCGGGCCGAGACCCGCGCCGGTCCCGTTGAGCCGCTCGTTCCAGGAGGCCAATGATCCGCGCGACCGCTTCGAGAACTATCTAATCAGTTATAAACTCCGTCAGAATCTCAATGAGGATTGGAAGGTCACCAACCGCTTTCTTTACGCCGCCGCCCCCATTTTCGATAAGCCCAATATCACGCCGCTCTGCGTCACGCCGATGTGCGTCGACACGGATGGGCGAACGCTGCAACGCATCGGGCAATACCAGTTCGCCTCCGCCCAGACATTCTCCACGAATATTGACCTAGAAGGAAAGTTTGAGGCGCTTGGCGGCAAACACACATTTCTGATGGGGCTCGATTATCTGAACACCTATTACGACTATTACTTCGCCAACGGCGCCGCCCTGTATCCGATAGACATTTTTTCCCCGATCTATGGAACGGTCCCGTCCTTTGCCTATTTCGATTCACAAATTGGATCTGGATTCAAATTTCATTCGTCTGTGCTCGCTAGACAAAAAGGGCTTTATGTCCAGGATTATGTCACATGGTTTGACCGTCTGCATGTGCTTGTCGGCGTCCGCTACGATGTAGCGGACCAAACGATAGGAACGTCTTCGAGCTTTGAAAATGGCGGCGGCGTTTACGATGCGAGCAAGGACTTGGCGATCGCCAATCGACTGCGATCGCCGACGGCCATCGACAGGGGGTGGAGTCCGCGCGCTGGCGTCGTTTACGACATCCTTCCCCAGGTCAGCGTTTACGGCAGCTACTCAAGATCCTTTGGTCAGAACAACGGCTTTACCTCCGACAAACAACCTTTGGGGCCGCAGCGCGGCCTGCAATGGGAAGTCGGTCTGAAGGCCGAGCCTCTGCCGGGTCTGAGCGCCACGCTCGCCATATTCCAAATCACCAAATCCGGTGTCCCGACACGGGATCTCGCGTCATTGGCCTCAATGGGGCAGAAGCTTGCCGGATTGCAGCGCAGCCGCGGCATCGAGTTTGACGTAATCGGCCGCATTACCGATCGCATGACGATCGTGGGCAACTACGCATTGATCGACGCGAAGGTTATCGCCGACAATCCGGTAAATCGGTTGAACCCTTTTGGCTTTTTCGATGCCGCGATCTTCGGCGAAGCGGGCGGCCTTCTCGGCAACCATCTCGATAATGTGCCGCGTCATTCGGGCAAAATCTTTCTGACCTACGCTTTTGGCGACAACGGCCTCGGGTTGCGCGTCGGCGGCGGCGTAACGGCCTCGACGCGTGCATGGGGCGATATCCAAAATACCTTCGTGCTGCCGGGATGGGCGCGTCTCGACGCCTTCGCGAGCTACGCGATGCTGGTCGAAGGCTATAAGGTGACGGCGCAGCTCAATCTCAAGAACATCAATAACGCCCAGTATTTCACCGGTGTGGACGATTTCTTCAACTACAATGTTCCACCGCTGAATGCAATTCCCGCTAACCCTTTCACCGCGACAGGACAGATCCGAGTGGAGTTCTAGCGATGTCCCGCGCGCTTTTCGTATGGCTGCATCGTTGGGCTGGTCTTGCGATGGCGGGCTTTCTCATCCTTGTCGGGTTGACGGGTAGCCTGCTCGCCTTCTGGGGCGAATTGAACCACTGGCTGACGCCGGAACTCTATCCCGGCCCGCGCGCCGGGATAGAGCTCGGCGCGGCGACGCTGGCGCGCCGTGCAGAGTCCCTCGTTCCGCAGGCGCGCGCGACGACCGTGTATCTCGGCCATCCCGGCTCTGTCTCGATCGGCATGGAGGCGCATGACGGCGCGGCGCCGCTCGATTTCGAGTTCATCCATCTCGATCCGGTCGACGGCCATGAACTCGGGCGCGTCACGTGGCATGGATTGCCGAGACGCAAGAACGACATCATGCCGTTCGTCTATGGACTGCACATGTATCTCGCGATGAGCGGGATCGGCGACTGGATTCTCGGCGCGGTGGCGCTTGTCTGGACGCTCGATTGTTTCGTCGGCTTCTACCTGACGCTGCCGGCGGGCGGCGAGCGCTCGCGCAAAGGATTCTTTACGCGCTGGAAGCCGTCGTGGCTCGTGAAGCTCAAGAGCTCCTTCTATCGCGCCAATTTCGATCTGCATCGGGCCGCTGGCCTGTGGCTCTGGGCGATGCTGCTCGTCTACGCCTGGTCGAGCGTATTCTTCACGCTGCCGAACTTCTATACGCGCGCGACGCAGCTCGTCTTGGATTACGACACGCCCGTCTGGGCGCAGGAGGGAACGCCGCAGAACGATACGCGCGCGCAGATGGAATGGGAGGCGGGGCAAGCGACCGGCGAGCGGCTGATGGCGGAGCAGGCGCGCCAGCACAGCTTCGCGATCGAACGCCCGCTGGCGCTCTACAATCTGCGCGACAAGGGCCTTTACGAATATCGCGTGCGCTCGTCGCGCGACATCGGCGACAAGGCGGGTTCGACCTCAATCCTGTTTGACTCGCGCTCGGGCGAACTGAAGACCCTTAGCCTGCCAACGGGCCATCGCAGCGGAACGACGCTGACCACCTGGCTCGTCGAGTTGCATATGGCCAATCTCTTCGGCCTTCCCTACCGCATCTTCGTCTGCGCGATGGGGCTCGTGATCGCCATGCTCTCGGCGACCGGCGTTTACATCTGGTGGAAGAAGCGTTCGGCGCGACGGGCGCATGTGCGGCGCAGGGTTGCGCGGCCGGCGCCGGCGGAGTGAACGCCCGCGTGATTTTGATGTGATGTGTTGTTGATTGCGATGGAGCGACGAATGGATTTCGATCATGGAAGGCAGGAACGCCTTGTCCATAATCTGCGCCGCGCGTTGCCGCTTTCGGCCCACGCCCGGCCGCCGCTCCTCGCCTTTCTGCGGGCGCGCGGCCTCAATGGGCGCGGCGCGCCGCGGCTTATCGTGCTCGATATTTTCGACGCCGGCGCGACTGGCGGACTCATGTGCCGCTTCGCCATCGCCGAGGATAGCGAGGCTTCAAGCTTCATCGCGCCGCTGGCGCAAGTCGCGCTCGCGCGCAGACATCCCGCCGCCCGCCTGCGCGTCGGGCGACAGCGACAATTGCCGCCTGGCGCCCCATGAGAGCGACGTTCGTCGCTTTGCTTTTCCTATGCGTCGGCGCCGCGCAGGCGCGCGCCGAAGAAGTGCGCGAAAACGCGGATAAGGAGGAGCTGCAAAGCGAGGGCAAGAGGCGCGGCAAAGAGAAGAGCGGCGCCAAAGAGCAGAACAAGCAGCGGAACAAGGAGCGCAGCGAAGTTGAACGGCGCGCCGACGCGCCCAATGCGCAGACGCTCGGGCGCGACCAGAGCGGCGTCTATGTCAACGCGCCGGCGACCAACAGCGCTTTTTCGCCTGAATTCGTCATGCGCGGCTTTCCCGCCGGGGTGACGCTCTTCGACGGCGCTTCGCATGGCTTCACCGCCCAAAACGTCGATCTCTCGACCGTCGATCATGTCGAATTCTACAAGGGCCCAAGCGCCATGCTGTTCGGCAAGGCGCTCGGGGGCTACGGCGGCGCCGCCGATTACATCCGCAAGGCGCCGACGCAAGAGACCTTCGCCCGCGCCGTCGCCACCAAGGCCAACTTCGACGTCACAAGGTTCACCGCCGACGTCAGCGCGCCGCTCAATGACGACAAGAGCCTGCTGTTCCGCATGACCGGCTCGGCGCAGAGCCTCGGCAGCTTCGTCGATTTCGCGCGCACCCGCAGCTTCGATATCGCGCCGATGCTGGCCTTCACCGCCGACAATGGCGACCACATCAGCCTGCGCGCCGAACATAATGGCGCAAGGCTCGTCTGGCGCGACGGCCTGCCCGCCGATCCCGTGTTTCTGCATGTCCCCAAGGAGTTCTACGCCGGACTTCCGGCGAATGAACATGAGACGCCGTTCTTCGACGATCTCACCTTGCGCTATGAGCACGCCTTCAACGCCGACTGGAAGGTCGCCGCGGTCGTCGACTATTTTCTCTACGCCGACCGCTGGGGCTGGTTCACCGGCTGGGGCTATGACGGCTTTCAGTCGGTCGTCTTCGGCAATCCGGTGCGCGCCCGCACCGCCAACCGCAGCTTCGACGCGCAATTGCGCCTCAACGGGCGCTTCGACACGGGCTTCCTCTCCCACACCGTCTTTCTCGGCCTCGAACATTGGGACTTCTATTTCGGCTACAACAATGACGTCGCGCGCTATGCGGCGGCGCCGCTCAATATCTTCGCGCCCATCTATTCGCCCGGCGTCAGTTACGCGGGAGCCTTCTGGTCGAATGGCGTGGCGCGCGCCATCAGCCGCTCGGTCTATGGCCAGGACCTCATCGACTTAAACGAGAACTGGCGCATTCTGATCGGCGGGCGTTACGATCTCCTCGCCCAGCGCGAACGCGTCTTCGATCCCTTCGGCGCGCTGACCGGCGAACCGACATCGAGTCTGAGCAAGGGCGTCAAAGGCTATATTTCGCCGCGCGCCGGCATTCTATATCGGCCGGACGAAGAGACACAGTTCTTCGCCGCCTACGGCAAGTCGCTCATCCCCAATACCGGCGTGCGCATTCAAAGCGGCGAAGCGCCGCCGCCGCAGCAGGACACCCAGTATGAACTCGGATTCAGGCGCGAGTTTCTCGATCGCAAGATGAGTTTCGAGGTCGGTCTCTTCGACATCACCCGCGACAATGTCGCGATCCCCAATCCGGCCAATCCGAGCGGCTTCTATTCCGTCGTCACCGGCCAGCAGCACAGCCACGGGATCGAGGTCAATCTCGGCGGCGAAATCCTTCCCAACCTCAAGATCAACGCCGTCGCCACCTTCCTGCATGCGCTCGTCTCGAAGGACGATAACATCCCTTCGCAGCAGGGCAGCGATCTCCTCGGCGCGCCGCGGCGCGTCTATGCCTTCTCCGCCAATTACACATTCGACTCGGGCGGCCTCAAGGGCCTCGAACTCGGCGCAAGCTACTATTACGCGAGCCGCCTCGAGGCGACGCTGCCCAACACCTATGGCTTCACCCTCGCGCCCCAGCAAATGCTCGGCGCCTCGCTCGCCTACAATGTCACCGACAATCTCAGATTCGAACTCAACGCCGCCAATCTGACGAACCAATCCAACTGGACGTCGAACGGCGCCCTCTATCACGGCGAGCCAACGACCATCGCCGCAAGCCTCTCGTATAAATATTGAACGACAATCCCGCTTCGGACCGCGCGCTCTTCTCCGAAAAGGAAACCTTGAATGTCGGCGCGGCGAATTTGCTGCGAGGTGCGATAGCAGACCTTGAGCGTGTGCGAGCGGCCGCGCACGTCGAGGCCGAGGCTCGCCCAGGAAAATGGGTGCTGGAAAATGCGTTGTCCCACGTCACCTGACAGCAACATGCATTTTTTTGCGAACGTACGAGTGCGAGCATGAAGTGGCAACTATCGAAGACTGCCCTGATCATTCTGGAACGCTCCAAAGGCCCGTAGCTGACGCAAGGGAGCCATTAGCCAAAGGCGGCTTCTGGCGCGAGGCAGCCTTTGAAGTAATAACCGCTCATGACCCAAAACAGACGTTACGCTTTGGGAAGAAAACTCCGCCAAATCGACGATGAGCGCGTCGCCAAGGGACTATTTACTCCATGGAAATTCCAGCGCCGATGTATCATGACCAAGCGCCCGGGTGCGGTTGACCAGCGCCGACAACTGTTTCTTGGATGGCAATCTGCGCGTGAAAATGAACACATTGTCCAATGTCGGGCTGGTCTCGATGAACCAACTGTAGTCGTGCGCGTGATCGACGATGTTGTATTCGACCGACAGCAGCGGATTGTAGCGAACCATCAGCCTGGAATTGACGCCCGGATCGAGGATCTCGGCGTCGCCATTGAGAACAGTCTCTTCGGCACCCTTGCGACAGGCGTCACGCACATGGACCTGATTGGGCTGCGCGCCGCGTGCATAACTCGTCGTTCCTCTTACACAGCCGTCGGTGATCCACATGGGGCGGCGGGCGACTTCGAGCCAGGTTCCTCGATAGAAGCGCGCCGGGTCTATCGGTCTTACCGGGCGGTCCTGCGCGAGCGCCTGCGCGCTAGCGCTGAGCGCCAGAAGGATCAGCAGAGAGCGAATGACGCTGTACTTTTTCATCATGTTCTCCCTCCGGTGGCGTTGACGCGTCAACGCGACACGCGTGTCCAACTGATCGATTTGCAGACGATCCCCGCGAGCACGCATCCGCGAGTCTGCATCGACTGCGAGCCGTAATTGATGTCGAGGCGGTAATTGAGCTTGCGCTGCGGGTCATAGGCAGTGCCGGACATGGAGGAATCGCCGCCCGAAACTTTCATCACCAGCCGATCGCCGACATGTTCGTCGCTCGATGGATCGCGAATCCAGGTATTAATCGCGCAAAGCGCGCCGCCGCAGGGCGCGATGCGCACACGGGCATTGCCGTCGCCACGCGCCCAACTGCCGAGAATGCCGTTATTCTCGGCGCTAGCGAATCCTGGGATCAGCATTGTCCCGAAGAGGATAGAAAAGAAACGGGCAAGTAGCCTATTGCGCATCATTGCCTCCTTTCGTCATGCATGGGTGAGCCGATAAAGCCCTACATCGATCGCGCTGGCGCGGAAGCCGCCTTCGCAATAGCAGAGGTAGTAGTCCCACAGCCGCCGGAAAGACGGATCGAAACCGAGCGCTTCGATCTCGTTCCAGTTCGCATGGAAGCGACGACGCCAGTCGGCGACCGTTCGCGCATAGCCGTCGCCGAACGTCTCGATCGTTTCGAGGCGCAAACCCGCGCGATCCGCTTCCTCCTGCAGGGCGCGCGGACAGGGAAGCGCGCCGCCCGGAAAGATGTAGCGCTGGATGAAATCCGGCGTGTTCATATACTCCTCGAAGCGGCAGTCTTCTATGGTGATCGCCTGCAAGACGATATAGCCGCCCGGCGCGAGTCGATCGCGCAGCGTCGAGAAATAGACGGGCCAATAGTCGCGGCCGACCGACTCGATCATTTCAATCGAGACAATGCGGTCGAAGACGCCGGAGACGTCGCGATAATCCTGCAGACGAAGATCGACCCTTGACTGAAGGCCGCGCTTCGCAATCACGTCCTGCGCGTTGGCGAGCTGTTGCTTCGACAGCGTCAGTCCAGTGATGGCGCCCGCGCCCGTCTGCGCCATCTCGGCGGCGAGACCGCCCCAGCCGCAGCCGATCTCTAGGACCGTTTCGCCATTACGCGCGTCGAGCAGATCGAGCACGCGATCAATCTTGTTGCGCTGCGCCTGTTGAAGTGTCTCTTCTCCCGTTGGATAGATACCGGACGAATAGAACATCTGCGGATCGAGCCACAGGCGATAGAATTCATTACCCAGATCGTAATGCGCGGCGATGTTGCGCCGGCTGCCGGCGCGGGAATTGGCGCGCAGGCGATGCATCAGCCAGTTTGCGAAACGGGCCGGCGTGAAGCCCTGCACCGCGCGCATGAAGGCGTCGCCATTGACCGCCGCAACCTCGATTGCGGAAACAAGATTGGGGCTGCTCCACTCTCCGCGAAGGAAAGCCTCCGCGAAGGCGACGTCGCCGGAGAACAGTAGCCGCCGAAGCGCCGACATTTTGTGAACAACGATTGTCGCTTCCGGCCCCGGCTTTGGACCGTGACAGTCGACGCGCGTCCCGTCCGGGAGCACGAAGATCAGACGGCCCTTCTCCATCGCCGCCATCACCTTGCGCAGGACAAGCGCCGAAAGCCCCATGCCGCTCCCGGCAATGCGTCCCGACACCGAAAGACCCTGTGTGCCGGGGGACGTCAGATCTGACATGTAAGGCTTTCCTTTTCGCTGTTTTGCTTGATGACGACGGTTACGGCGCGATCAGGCGGCGGCGGCCGGACATGCAGCCGGACGCCCTTGAGCCAGATCAGCAACGCTTCGTAGTGAATGCCGGCGATCACTTTCAGCGTCAGCAGCGGATGCGAGAGAAAGACGCGCAGCAAGGCGTGATCGTCGAGCGTCTGGCGCGCGAGGCGCTGCGTGGCGATCAGCAAGTCGCCGGCGTCGTCCGCAACCGATATCGAGATCGTGTAGGCGTCGTCCGGCGGCTTGATCCGGAAACTGTACGCCATGTCCATCGCCACGAAGGGCGAAACATAGAACTGCTTCGAACAGTCGTGACGAAGCGCTTTGCGGTCCGCGTTGACCGGAAAGAGATAAGCGTGACGCTGCCCGAATGTGTTGTTGACCTCGTAGAGGATCGCCTGTATCGCGCCATCGACGCGATAGCAGAAGAAGATGCTCAGCGGATTGAAGGCGAAACCGAGAATGCGCGGCATGGTCAAGAGGCGGATCGCGCCGCCCCGCGCCTCGAGACCAGCGTCACGCAAGATCGACTCGACTTCGCTGCGCAGATCGCCAGTGCGGGCGAAAAGGTGATCCTGCGCGCGAAATCCGAAGAGATTGAAGCGCGCGAGCGAGAACAGCCGGAGCTGTTTGTCGAGCGCCGGTAACTCGTCGAGATCGAGCAGCAGCGCGAAGACGCGATAGCGTAGCCGGTGCGCTTTCGGCCGCAGACGGCGATGCGCCACCGAACCGACATAGAGCGCGCTGTTCACCGCCATCGTCCGCTCCTATGCCCACGGCGCCGGGCCGACATGGATGCGGCCGGATTCGTTTTCGACAGTCCAGGGCCGCCGCACGCCGCCAAGCTGTTCCGCAACGGCAAGGCCGGACTGCAGCCCGTCTTCATGAAACCCCGACCCGAAATAGGCGCCGCAGAACCAAGTGCGGCGCACGCCCTGAAGCGACCAGAGTTCGCGCTGGGCGTCGATGGCGGCGAGATCGAATATCGGATGCTCATACGTGAAGCGGCGGGAGACAAGGTCGTCGCGCGGCGGCGCAATGGCGTTCAGCGTCACGAAGAGCGGCGTCGACGGCGGGAGGTCCTGAAGCCGGTTCATCCAGTAGGTGACGCAGAGCGGAGAATCTGGGCCGGATGCGAGATAGTTCCAGCTCGACCAGATTGAACGCAGTCTCGGCATCAGCGCCGCGTCGCCATGAAGGATAGTTTCGTTGCAACTGTAACGAAAGCGCGAGAGCAGCCGCGTTTCCTCCGCGGACGGATCGCCGAGCATGCGCAACGCTTGATCCGCATGCGCGGCGATCACCACATGATCGAAACGCTGCGCGCCGCCGGACCATTCGACGACAACGCCATCGTCGGCGCGGGTAACGCGCCGCACGGAAGCGTTCAACAGCACACGCTCGCCGACCGGCGCAATCAGCTTTTGCACATATTCGCGGCTACCGCCTTCGACCGTGCGCCACACCGGGCGGCCGGTAATCTTCAGCAGCCCGTGATTTTCGCAAAAGCGCGTGAACGCCCGCGCCGGATATGCGGCGACATCGCGCGCGGGAAGCGACCAGATCGCCGCCGCCATCGGATAAAGATGATCCTCACGGAAGGGCGCGCCGTAGCGGTGCATGTCGAGATAATCGCCGAGTGTCACGCCCTCCATCTGCGCGATATGACTGGGCGCCTCAGCATAAAACCGCCGAATGTCGAGGAGCATCGACCAGAAGCGCGGGCTGACGATGTTTTTCTTCTGCGCGAAGAGTGTGAAGAGGTCGTTGCCCGCATATTCGAGCCCCCCGTCCGCCATCGACACCGCGAAAGTCATCTCGCTCGGCTTCGTGCGGACGCCGAGATGCTCGAAAAGCTTCGTCAGATTTGGATAGGCCGGCTCATTATAGACGATGAACCCGGTGTCGACCGCGATCGGGCCCAACGGCCCCTCGACCTCGACGGTGTTGCTATGCCCGCCGGCATAGTCGCTCTGCTCGAAAATCGTGACCTCATGCGCATGAGACAAAAGCCACGACGCTGAAAGACCCGTGACGCCGGCCCCGAGCACAGCAATTTTCAGGCGTTTATTCAGGCCGCTAGGCGCCATCGGCCGCCTCTCGTGCAACTTCTCTCTTTCTTGCGCCGTCACAATCCTGTCCTTTACGGTCTGCAGCGTTATACGCTCAGGCTTGGCCAATGGATCACTCGGGCCGTTCGGAACTCCGTTTCGGGCGCCGCCCGACGAACCGCGTAGCCTGGTGATCCAAATTCGCAGGCTGCGCGTAGAAGGGAGCATGATTGGCGCTGTCGCTGCACAGACTGTCGAGATCCCGGACCGGCGCGCCGTCGCGGAATCGCGTCTTCGGAAAGCGTCGACGATGACCCTGCGAACGGCGCCCGCCGCCTTGTCTTCGGCGGAAGCGGCAAGCCTCATCAGGCGAATTGCCGAAACGCAGGACCGCGGGGCCTTCGCGGCCCTGTTCGCTTACTATTTCCCGCGCGTGAAGGCCTATATGCTGCGCGTTGGCGCGTCGCCCGCCAGCGCGGAAGAGTTCGCGCAGGAAGCGCTTCTGCGCGTCTGGCGCAAGGCCGATAGCTTCGATCCGCGCGCGGCGGCGGCGTCGACCTGGATTTTTGTCATTGCGCGAAATCTGCGCATCGATCGACTGCGCGGCGAGCGCAACATCGATGGGTTAGAAAGCGATCCAAGTGAGGAGCCGGATGCGCCGCAGAGCGGCGAAGCGATCGCCATCTTGAATGAGCGGCGCTCCCGCCTGCACGCGGCGCTGGCCGCACTCCCGGCCGAGCAGGCGCGCATCATTGAACTCTTCTATTTCGAGGAACACCCCCACTCGGAAATCGCGCGGATGCTCGGCGTGCCGCTCGGCACGGTGAAATCGCGCGTGCGGCTGGCGGTTCAACGCCTGCGTGCGGAACTCGAGGATCTTGGATCATGACAAATCCCGGCCATGCGCCCGAGGATCTTATCCTGCGCCATGCGACGGGCGCGCTCGATCCGGCGTTTTCGCTGCTCATCGAGACGCATCTCGCAATGTCGTCGGCCTCACGGCGGCTGCACGCACAGTTCGAGGCGCTTGGCGGCGCACTGCTCGAGGAGCTCGCGCCAGCGGATGTTGACCCCGCCGCGTGGAACCGCACCCTGCGCGCACTCGACGCGGATGGGGAGCCGGCCGTCGACCGTCCCAAGCGCAAGGCGGCGCATCCCAAATTGCCAGAGGGATTTGCTTTGCCGGCCCCCCTCGCCAGTGTCGACATCCACCATTGGCGTTGGATTGCGCCGGGCGTCCGGTCCGCAAGCATCGCCCTGCCGAAACATGGCGCGTCGCGCGCCTTTCTGCTCGAGATCGCTCCGGACATGACCGTTCCCCGGCACGGACATGTGGGCGACGAGGCGACCTGTGTGCTGCGCGGCGGGTTTCGTGATCGCGACGCGCATTTCGGGCCGGGCGATGTGGCGCAGGTCGACGAAGAGGTCGAGCACGACATCGTGATTGACGCGGGCGATCCGTGTCTCTGTCTGATCGCCATGGAAGGACGCACGCGTCCGAGCAGCTGGTTCGGACGTCTCTATCAGAAGTTTCGGGACATATGAGTCTTGGACTTCTTCTGCTCGCGACGGCGAGCAGCCTCTCTGCGGTCATGGCTTTTGCATGGCTCCTGCAGCGCAGGACCGGCCAGTCCGGCTGGATCGACGCGACATGGTCCTTCGCCATCGGGGCAGCGGGCGCGTTTCTCGCGCTGGCGCCGCTCGATGGCGGAGCGCCGGGCGCACGGCAGGTTTTCGTCGCCGCCTTCGCGGTCGCCGGCGCGGCGCGTCTTGGACTGCATATCATCGCGCGCAGCATCAACGCTGGCGAAGATCCGCGCTATTTGGAGCTGGCCGTGGAGTGGGGCGCCGATTTTCCGTGGCGCCTGTTCTGGTTCCTGCAGATTCAGGCGGGCTGCGCATTCCTGCTGTCGCTCGCTGTGTTTCTTGCCGCCCGCAATCCCGTCGCCTTTCCGGCCCCAACCGACATTGCCGGCGCGGTCATTCTGGTCTCCGCGATCGCGGGCGAGGCCTGGTCCGATGCGACGCTTGCGCGCTTTCGCGCGACGCGCGGTCCTGGCAGAAGCGTCTGCATGGACGGGCCGTGGGCTTGGTCGCGGCATCCCAACTACTTTTTCCAGTGGCTGAACTGGGTCGGCTTCGCGGTCGTCGCGATCGACTTTAGCGGCGCCTGGCCGCAGGGCTGGCTCGCAATGCTGGCGCCGGCCTTCATGTACTGGCTGCTCGCCCATGTCTCCGGCGTTCCGCCGCTCGAAAAGCATATGCTGGCGTCGCGCGGAGACGCGTTCCGCGCCTACCAGGCGCGTGTGAACGTCTTTTTTCCCGGCCCGCAAAAGCGCTTGTGAATCTGGTTGGAGGATCGTCGAATGTCCCTTATCGCTTCCGCCGTCAGCGTCGTCGAACGCGCGCCCCTGCCGGACTCGGTTTTGCGCATGGGCGTCGGTTATCTCGTCGGCCGCACGCGGGACCGCCTCAGCCTGGCCCCGCCAGCGGCCGTGGAAACATTTGCGCGCGACATGGCAAACTACCCCATCGCGATCCACACGCGGGAAGCCAACGCGCAGCATTATGAAGTGCCCGCGCGATTTTTCGAACTGACGCTCGGGCCGCGCCGCAAATATTCGTGCTGCTATTACGACTCGGCCGAAACCACGCTCGCCCAGGCGGAGGAGCGCGCGCTCGAAGAAACCGCGCGGGACGCCGGGCTGGCCGATGGTCAGAGGATTCTGGAACTCGGCTGCGGGTGGGGATCGCTTTCGCTCTTCATGGCGCAGAGCTACCCGAACGCCCGTATCACCGCGGTGTCCAACTCCGCGAGCCAGCGCGCCTATATTGAGGGGCGAATTGCGGAGCTGGGTCTAACGAATTTGAGCGTGATCACGGCGGATATGAACGATTTCGCCATGGACCAGCGCTTCGACCGGATCGTGTCGATCGAGATGTTCGAGCATATGTCGAACTGGCGCCCGCTGCTCTCGCGGTTGCGCGGCTGGCTTTCGCCGGAAGGATCGCTTTTCATCCATATCTTCACGCACCGCAACCAACCGTATCGCTTCGATCACACCGAAAAAGCCGACTGGATCGCGCAGCATTTCTTTACGGGCGGCATCATGCCAAGCCGTCAGCTCATTCACAGCTTCGGGGATCTCTTCGAAGCCGAGGCCGAATGGCTGTGGAGCGGCCTTCATTACCAGCGCACGGCGATCGACTGGCTTCGCAATTTCGACGCCCGGCGGGACGAGATCAACGCGGTCCTGAGCGAAACATACGGAAGCGACGCCGCGCTCTGGCGTCGCCGTTGGCGGCTGTTTTTCCTCGCAACAGAAGGCCTTTTCGGCGATCGCAATGGCGAGGAATGGGGCGTCAGCCACTATCGCCTGCGTCCATCCCGTGGATGATCTGCACGCGCTCAGGCGGCGTGTGAAAGACTACGCCGCCGCCGCCGATCCGCTGACGGCGACGTCCAACAGGCTCGCGCTGATCCTCGCGTCGAACCAACCATTCTATCCGCTCTACGTGCGTTGGGTGACCGGAGAAGCGCACGCGCTTCTCGCTCTGACGCTGCTTTCCACGCCGTTTTTTCTCGCTTCGCCCTGGATGGCGAGGCGGTTCCCGGACGTTGGACGCTTGTGGTTCCCCTCCGTCGGCGCGATCAACACGTTTTTTTGCGCCTTCATTTTTGGCGAGGGGTCCGGCGTCGAGTGGTTTCTCGCGCCATGTCTGATCATCGCCGTTTTGTCGTGTCGCAGGACGGATATGCGTGCGCTCGGCGCCTATGTCGGAGCACTCATCTGCGCATTCATGCTGCTGCATGGCGGTTACGGGCAGCCCCTATATCCGATGGATGCGACACAGCAAGAAGCCCTAAGCTCCCTCAACTTCTATTCCGCCTCTACTTTGAGCGTGATAGCAGCATGGATGTTTTTGTCCATACGGCGCGAACAAGGTCTCCTCATCCCGTGAAGCGCCTTGCGGCGGCATAGCCTGCGGATGCCGCAGTCGCGGTGAGGAAAACACCCCAGCACAAATCAACGATTGTTACGAGCACGGGCCAGTGATTGAGCGTCGCTTGATTGGTGAGGTCATACGTGCCGTAAGCGACAAGGCCTAACACAGCCCCATTCAGCGTCGCCTTCCGCCAGTCGCCATTCTGGAGCGCTGGCGCGCATGCAAAATAGACAACTCCGAATAGGTAGAGCGCGTAAAAGGCAATTGCCGGCGCAGCCCGAAACTCATCCGCGAGCAGCACACCGAGTTGCGGCCGGTAAAAGCTCTCGGCCATCAATGTTAGCCAGATCACGTCCAGCGCCAGCATGCCGAAAGCCGCGCCTGCATAGGCAAAGATGAAGCGGAACATCGAGTCTCCTGACGACCCCGGATGTTTATACGAGCGGCATCGCCAAGAGGATCACGAGCAGGCCTTGCAGGGCGCCAAAAAATGCCCTCGCGGCATTTATGTTCGAGCGAGCCGCAGTTTCGCCACCGCTGACGCTCTCTAACTCTTTTGCGTTGAATTCGCTCGCGCCAGTGACCAGAGCGTTCGTTCTTTCGGCGTATTGTTAATTTCCGACGTGTGCTTTTTGGCGATTGCTCAAAATTTATGTCGCGAGTAAGCCTTTGGCGCGGTCACGGTCGCGGAAAGTCTGCTCCTGGCGTTTCCTGACACAGACCGCAATCCTTCAAGCGCGAGATGAAGCGACTTTGGCGCCGCGCTTCATTTCCTCACACTTTTCCGCCCACCAAACCATCGTGCGGACGCGTTCTTCCCAAAAATCGGCGCGCGCATAGGCGCGGCGCACGCTGTCATTGCGTCCACCGCCATCTGACAATTTGAAGAGACGGGCGCGAGGCTTAACGGCGCGGATGGAAATATCTTAAGAGCCATGTTGGCGTCTGATTGGTATCAGCGCGATTCCAACGAATAACCAACAAATCGGCTGGATACCTACGAACGCCGTCGGACGCCTCCGGGCGCTAAGTCGAGCATAACTCTTTGGTTTGATGCAATTCTGGGATAATTTGGGCGAGCGCGCGCGCTGATTTGGTGCCCAGGAGAGGACTCGAACCTCCACGGCTTTCACCACTGGTACCTGAAACCAGCGCGTCTACCAATTCCGCCACCTGGGCTTAGAGCGCGTCTCATAGGGGCAGCGGACGCCCCGTGTCAATGCGCGCTGTATGCAAAACCGCATGGCCGCCCAGGTCGCGGCGGCGCCCGCCTCGCGCATTTCCTTCGTCGTCAAATTTCGCTAGAGCCTTAGCGACCATTTTTCCGGCGGGAGCCGGCGCGGCGCAAGCGGAGCAAATCGCAATGATCGGCGACAATAACCAGACCATTGGCGAAGGACGGGTGGTGACGGTGTTCGGCGGCTCCGGCTTTGTCGGCCGCTACGTCGTCCGGGCGCTGGCGCGCGACGGCTGGCGCGTGCGCGTCGCTTGCCGGCGGCCCGACCTTGCCTTCTTTCTTCAGCCGCTCGGCCGCGTCGGCCAGGTGATGGCGGTTCAGGCCAATGTGCGCAGTCCGGAGTCGATTGCGGCGGCCCTGCGCGGCGCCTCGGCGGTGGTTAATCTTGTCGGCATCCTTGCTGAAACCGGCGCCCAGAAATTCTCGACCGTTCAGGCGGGCGGCGCGCGCGTGATCGCCGAGGCGGCGAAAGCCGCCTGCATCGACAATGTCGTGCATATTTCCGCCATCGGCGCCGATCCGCAGTCGCGTTCGGCTTATGGCCGAAGCAAGGCGGAAGGCGAAGCCGCCATGCTTGCGGCGGTTCCTGCCACGGTCATCCTGCGCCCCTCAGTGATTTTCGGGCCGGAAGATGACTTCTTCAACCGCTTCGCCACCATGGCGCGCTACTTTCCGTTCGTGCCCATCGTCGGCGCCGAGACGAAATTCCAGCCGGTCTATGTCGGCGACGTCGCCGACGCGGTGGCGATCGCGCTCGCCGGCCGCGCCAAGCCGGGCGTCGCTTATGAACTCGGCGGTCCGGAGGTCAAAAGCTTCGCGGAGATCGTCGATTATGTTCTGAAGGTCACGCAGCGCCAGCGCCGAATCCTGAAACTCTCCTTCGGAACCGGCAAGCTTATGGCCAGCGTGACGAAAATGCTGACCAAGCTGTCGCTGGGTCTTTTCCCGAAGCTCCTGCGCATGACGCGAGATCAGGTCGAATTGCTCAAGCATGACAATGTCGTCAGCGACGCGGCGAAGGCCGAGGCGCGCACGCTTCAAGGTCTCGGGATAGCCGATCCGCAATCGATCGAGTCGATCGTGCCGACCTATCTCTATCGCTTCCGCAAGGTCGGGCAATATCAGACGCAGCGGCTGGGCGAATCCGCGTCGCGTTGACGACGTCGAGTTCTGAACTAGCGCCCGCGGGCGGACTGCGTCGTTTGCGGCGGCAGCATCCGATGGATGCGGGTCATGAAGGCGACGGCAAAGAGCGGCGTCAGCACGTTCAGCCCCGGCGTCGCGACGAAGACGGCGATAAACAGTCCGGCGACGAAGAGCCATGGCGCATGGCGACGGCGCAACGCCTCCGACTCTTGCAGCGAACGAAAGCGCGTCGCGGCGAAGAGAAAATATTCGCGCCCGAAAAGATAGGCGTTGGCGAGGAGGAAGGCCGCGGCGTTTATTCCCGGCACAAAGAGCAGCAGCAGCGCAAAAAAATTGACGATCGCCGAAATCCCCGCAAAGCGCAGGCCCATGAGAATCGCCTGGGTCGCCGGAATGGCGCGACCGTGCTGTCCCGGCGGATAGAGATCGGCTTCAACGTGATCGGCGAGATCGTCGAGGAATAATCCGGACACCAGCACGGAGACGGGGGCGATGAGAAACGCCATCAGGAAGAACAATCCGGCGCCCGTCGCATAGGTCAAAGCCGTCCGCAGCCAAGGATGCTCGACCATCACGAAGGACATGGCGAGCTTATCGAGACCCACCCAGGCGAGCGCCAGCAACAGGAACGTCATGCCGAGACTTTTGAGGAGCACCGCGCGGAACGGCGGCGTCACGATCTGGCGCAGCGCCGCCAAGGCGGCCTCGAACATTTCGGTCATGCGAGTCAATCACCTGCATCAATCATGGCGCGTCGCGCCGCCCAAGTCGGAGAGCGCGTTACGGCCGCCATCCAGATGGCGTTTCGCAGCGCGCGACGCAAGAGCCGGGCGCGGTCGGAGGCCTGTCGCTATGTGCTGAGATGCGCGCCGAGATTTTCGAGGCCTTTCTCGAACTGATCGCCGATCATCTTGTCGCGGCTGACGAAGATGTTCATCGCCCTGCTCGCGAGGCTGGCGTTGCCGGACATGCTCCAAACGACATGAGTCTTATGCGCCGCGGAGTCGCCGCCCAAACCCAGCGCGCGCGCGAGCCATCGACCTTTCGTCAGTTCGCCGTCAGGTGCGAGAAAAAAGGTCACGTCATTGGCGGCCGCAAAGGGCTTGCGCATATCGAGCCTGAGGTCGACGCGCTCGGTCGGTCGACTGTCGACGATGGTCATGCGCCCTGCGCCGACACTCTTGTCGCCGGACCATTCGAAGGCGGCCCCGGGGCCCGCTGCGGGTCCCTCATATTGGATTTCAGCTTTTGGATCGAGTTTCGCCCAGGGTGACCAAGACTGCCAATTGCGCAGATCGTTGATCGCGGCAAAAACCTGTCGCGGCGGCGCATTGATGACCGCCTCGCGCCGCACCACGAAACTATTCGGCTGGAGGTAAACGGCCAGTGCGAGCAAACCGGCGCCGTAGAGCAAGACGATGAGCAACAAGCCAGTCATAAAACCCTCCAATGCATGCGCCCGGAGAACCCGCGACACAACTAGCGCGCCGGGCTCAGGCTTCAAATGAATCGGCAGCCTGGATCAGCGCGGCCGCGTGCTTTTCCATGAGACGGAAATTGATCTCGCCGCGCGCCGCCGCGGCGATGAAGAAACCCGCGCGCCGCCACTGGGCGACGCCGTAGCTCTCGCCGGAATCGCTGCTAACGGCGAGCGGCGACAGCTTGACGACAAAGCTGTCGAGCCCGCCCGCCAGGCCGCGCCCGTCGGCCTTCAGGACGGCCTCCTTGAGGGTCCAGATCGCAAAGAAAACTTCGCTTTGCGACTCCGGATCGGATTGGGCGCGCACGATCGCCGCCTCTTCGGGCGCAAAGAAGCGCTCCGCCACCCTCAGGGCGTCCCGTGGCTTGAGAAACGATTCGACGTCGACGCCGATGTCGCGACCTGACGCGATCGCCACGGCGGCCATGCCCCGGGTATGCGACAGGCTGACGTCAAGGCCGGCGTGCGGCGACAGCAGGAACGGCTTGCCGTGCAGCGTCACGCCGAATCGCCACGCGGCGGGCGCAATCCTTTTCGCGCGCCCGGAAAGGCTTGCGCGCAACAGCGCATGTGCGGCGACATAGGCGCGGCGATCCGATGCGAACGCGAAACGCGCCGCCCGCGCTGTTTCGGCTTCGTCGAGAAGCGCAGCGAGCTTCGGCCATTCGTCGGCGGCGATCTGCGCGACGTCGATGAAGAACACGTCGACGACGGCCGCGGACGTCTCAGCGTCGGCCGACGTCAGGAGACCCCAAGCTTCTTTTGAAGATTGGTCGAGGACGTCGTGTATTGGAACAGAAGCTTCTTGTCGGGATAGACGTAACGATGCGCCTTCTGCGCGGCGAGCGCGACCTCGTGAAAGCCCGAAAGGATGAGCTTCAATTTGCCGGGATAAGAGTTGATGTCGCCGACGGCGAAAATGCCGGGATGACTCGTTTCGAATTTCTCGGTGTCGACGGGAATGAGGTTTTCATTGAGCTGAAGCCCCCAATCGGCGACGGGGCCAAGCTTCATGGTGAGGCCGAAGAACGGCATCAGGCGCTCGCAGGCGAGCTTCTCTTCGACGCCGTCATTGCCCTTGAGGATCGCGCCCGCGAGTTCGCCATCCTCGCCTTCGACCGCGGTGATCTGGCCAAGCCTGAAGTCGATCTTGCCCGCCGCCATGAGCTCCTGCATCGCCGAGACGGAATGCGGCGCGGCGCGGAACTGGTCGCGACGATGAACGAGTGTGATGCGTTTCGCCACCGGCTGCAGATTGAGCGTCCAATCGAGCGCAGAGTCGCCGCCGCCGACGATAACGACGTTCTTGTTGCGGAAGTCCTCCATGCGGCGCACGGCGTAAAACACCGACTTCCCCTCATAGGACTCGATCTTCGGGATCGGCGGCTTCTTGGGCTGGAACGATCCCCCGCCGGCGGCGATGAAGACGACCTTGGCGTGGAAAATTTTTCCCGCGTCGGTGCTGAGGCGAAATTCCGGCTTTTCGGCCGTCCCCAGCGACACGAGCGTCTCGACCATTTCGTTGAAGTGAAAGGTCGGATGAAACGGCTCGATCTGCTTCAGGAGATTGTCCGTCAGCTCCTGGCCGGTGCAGACCGGCAGGCCGGGAATGTCATAGATCGGCTTTTCGGGATAGAGTTCCGAGCACTGGCCGCCGGCGCGCGGAAGAATGTCGATGACATGCGCCTTGATGTCCAACAGGCCAAGTTCGAACACCGAAAAAAGACCCGCCGGGCCGGCGCCGACAATGACCACATCGGTTTCGATCGCGGCTTCTTTAAGCTGGTTCATCGTCAATTCCCGACTCATTCCTCAAACGCGGAAGATCGAAGACGCCGTTCGCGTCGCGTGGGCGTCGCCGGCCGGCGCTGCGGGCGCGTCTTGCGCGGCGGCCGGCTTCAAATTTCGCCCTGCTGGTTCGTCTATCGCATTTGTCGAGAGATTCAAACCCGCTGGGGCGCAGTCTGGAAAAATTGCGCGTCAGCCCTGCTGGGCGGGGGTCGTTAAGACCAGCCCGTCGAGTTCCGGCCTTACGGTGATCTGGCAGCACAGCCGCGAATTCGGCTTCACGTCGAAGGCGAAGTCGAGCATATCCTCCTCCATCTGCGACGCCTTGCCGGTTTTTTCGGCCCATTTTTCATCGACATAGACGTGACAGGTGGCGCAAGCGCAGGCGCCGCCGCATTCCGCGGCGATCTCGGGAATGTCGTTGCGCCGGGCTGTCTCCATCACGGTCGAACCGACCTCGCCCTCGACGGATCGGGCTTGACCCTGGGAATCGACGAAGGTGATCTTGACCTTTGTCGGCGCGCCGCCCCCCGGTTCCGCGCCATAGCGGGTCGCCGCATCCTCAAAGCTCATCTTCGCCATGACGCCTGTCTCTTCCTCATGCATGCTCGACTTTCGCGGCGCTCCCGACTGTGCTTGAAGCAGGAAAGCCACGGGCCGCTATTCTTCCGCGCGTCGTGCGGTTGCGCCGCCAGCGCTGCCCAAATTGTCGCCGTTCAGTTAGCACCCGTCCGTTTGCGGCGCTAGCCCCTCCCGACGCGCGCGACCGTAGGCCACATTCGATGCAATTCAGCGGCAACCGCCGAAAGAGACGCGCAGATGACGGACATCGCTTTAGGGTTCCGGAACGCCGATGGCGCGCTACGGTCGGAGCTGACCGGCTGTCTCGATTTCATGAACGAAACGCCTTTTTTCAAGCGCTACAAGCAAGAGACTTGGGACGCGCTGCAAATATCCGGAAACAGTAAGATATTGGATGTCGCCTGCGGCGTCGGCTTCGACGTCATCGGACTTGCGCGGCGCTTCCCGCGCGCCGACATCTTCGGGCTCGATTCGGCGCATGGCTTTCTTAGCCTTGCGCGAGAGCGGGCGCGGGAGCTTCCCAATGCGCTTTTCGTCGGCGGCGACTCCCGCAACCTCCCCTTCGGCGATCGCGTGTTCGATGGCGTTCGAATCGATCGCTCCTTGCAGCACATCAGCGCTCCCATCGAGGCGCTGCGCGAAATGGTCCGGGTGACGCGCAAGGGCGGCAGAATCGTCGTCGCCGAGCCCGACTGGGGAACATATTTCGTCTACAACGGGAAACTCGAAACCGGGGCGAAGATGGCGCGACTATGGGAGAAGTCTTTCGCCAATCCTTACATCGGCCGGGAGATCGGCGTTCTGCTCCAAAAGTGCGGCGTCGAAAACATCGGCTGCAGGGCGCATGCTCTCGTCGTCAGAAGTCTCGACGCCGCGGAGATCATCTTCGACCTCACGCGCGTGACGGAGAATTGCGTGTCCGCGGGCGTCTTGACGCGAGACGAGGCGGAAGACTGGTCGAGCGCGTCTAACGCGGCGTCCCAAAGCGGCGCGTTTCTCGCGTGCCTGAACCTCATGCTGTGGGAAGGTTCGATCCCGGACTGAGCGGTTGCGCCCTGCAAGCGTTGCTATAACCGGGCGCGCGTCCATTGGCCGATGCGCAGCGCGATACGCGCCGCGGCGTCGCTGAGCGCCCGCACAGCTGGCGAGCCGGTGCGTTCAGGCGCCGGCGCCTCTTCGACAAAGATCCGCGCCGCCTTCGCCCGGCCGCCGCCCGAGTCGACGAGTTGGACGGAAACTTCAATGACGGCGAGATTGCGGGCGAGGTCGATCTCGAAGCGCCGCACGTCCGTCTGCAGTTTTGTTTGCGCGCCAAAGTTGGAAGAGGCTGAAAGACCGCACTGCTGCAGCGCTTCAATCAATCGGCGCTGGAAAAGACGCGGCATCGGATCCGACCACTGCACGCCGGGAAGAATAGCCACGCTGTCATCGCCGGCGCGAACCACGATGCGATCTGACGAGGTCGGCGCGAGGGCGGCTGGTTCGGGCACGAAGACCGCGGGGCCGCTGCGCAAGGCGACGCTGCGCAAAGCGCCCGTCTCGGTCGTCAGATCGAACGTCTCGCGCGTCGCCTGGGCGCAGGCCGACACGAAAAACGCGACCGACACGATCGCCGTCGCCTGCGCGACCTTGCGATGCGTCGAAGCGGACGCCTTCAGTTTCATGCCGACTCGTCGCCCCATTTCGCCCGCGCGCCCCGTCGAGCGCGTCGTTCTTCTAACCGATCCGCGCATTGGCTCAAAGCCACGCTTTGGATTGATTTAACGCCCTTGATACTCCGGCACGGACTGGGACGGCCCGAAGATGAATTGTGACGGGTTTTTCTCAACCGAACGCAGCGTGCGATCGAATGTGTCGACGGCCTTGCGCCCATCCACCGCGAGCTGTCCATATTCGCGCAGCCCCGTCGCGGCGAAACGATTGATGCGTTCCGAGGCCCCGGCGATATTGCCGGCGATCGCCTTGATCTGCTTGGGGTCAATCGCCTTGATCGTCCTTTCGCCTGCCGCAAGCAGCTGATCGAGCCGCGCCGCCGCCGGTTTAAGCGATCGTGCGACGTCCGTCGCGTCGTGGATGAAAGTCGTGATCGAAGCGGAGTTTTCGGCGAAAGTCTTGCTGACCGCTGCAGCGTTGGTGAGCGTCGCGGTGATGGCCGGACCGTTATCGTCAATGAGCTTGTCGAGTTTCGTGAGGACTTCGGCGGCCTTTTTCGACAGGCTCTGAACATTGACGAGCAAATTTTGGATTTCGGAGCGCTCGGCCTGAATTTGGGGATACTTCTGGCCGACTTGCGCCGTCAGAGGCGGGGCGCCGGGCGTGCCGCCGACCAGTAGGACGTCGGAAACGCCCGTAAAGCCCCGCGTCTCGAGACGCGCGCGCGTGTCAGTCTTGACCGGCGTTCTGCTGTCGATCCTGACGAGCACGTCGACCTTGCTCGGATCCTGCTCGGAAATCCCAAGATGCGTGACCTCGCCGACCTTCACGCCATTGAACAGCACCGAGGACCCGCGGCTCAGCCCTGAAACCTCGGTGAAGACAATCTGGAATGTATCCTGCCGGCCAAGCTGGCTCGGACCGGAAAACCAGTAGACGAAAAGAAAGGCGGCGAAGGCGACCGCCAGCGTGAAGGCGCCGATCAGGGCGTAGTTGGCGCGGGTTTCCATTGTTCGTCCTTCTGCTCAACGCGCGCCGCAGTCAGTCTGCCGCCACGCACGCCGTGGAAATAGGCCTTCAGCCACGGGTGGTCGGATGCGAGCAAGGTTTCCAGCGGCCCTGCGGCGATGACCCGACCTTCAGCGAGCGCCGCCACCCTGTCGCAAATAGAATACAGGCTGTCGAGATCGTGCGTCACCATAAACACGGTCAGCCCGAGGGTCTGCTGCAGCGTGCCGATCAGCGCGTCGAATTCGGCGGCGCTGATCGGATCGAGTCCCGATGTCGGTTCGTCCAGGAACACAAGCTCGGGATCAAGCGCCAGGGCGCGCGCCAGGGCCGCGCGCTTCACCATGCCGCCCGACAATTCTGACGGAAATTTGTCCGCGGCGTCGGGACTGAGGCCAACAAGCTCGAGCTTCAACATGGCCAGCTCGTCCATCAGTCGCTGAGAGAGGTCGCGCATTTCGCGCATCGGCATCTGAATATTCTGCTTCACCGTGAGGCCCGAAAACAGCGCGCCGTTCTGAAACAGCACGCCCCAACGCTGTTCCAGCGCACGCCGCTCAAGCGGCGCGAGCGCGTCGCGATCTTGCCCAAAAACCCGAATGGAGCCGCCTCGCGTCGGCGTGAGTCCGAGAATCGCGCGGGTGAGCACCGATTTTCCCTGCCCAGATCCTCCGACGAAGCCGAGCACCTCGCCGCGGTAGACGTCGAGGCTGAGCCCTTTCATGATGGTTTTGTCGCCAAAGCCGACCACGAGATCGCGCACGCTGATAATGACGTCGCGATTCGGACGCGGTTGAGCGGCGTCGTTGGCGTGAGCCGAGGCGTTGGTCATCGCCGCGCTCAATAGTCGATCGCCGCAAAAAATACGGCGAACACCCCATCCATCACAATAACCATGAAGATTGATTTCACGACGGAGGAGGTGACCTGCCGGCCGAGCGATTCGGCGGAGCCCTGCGTCGCGAGCCCGTCCATCGACGCGATGAGGCCGATCACCAGCGCCATGAAGGGCGCCTTGATGATGCCGACAAGAAACGTATGCAGCGCGATCGCCTCTTTGAGCAATGATGCGAACGCCGCGGGGCTGATCCCCCCATACCACCAGGCCACGAGCATGCCGCCAAAGAGCGCCGCCATGTCGGCGACGAAGGTCAAAATCGGCAGGGAAATCACCAGACCGAGCACGCGCGGCGCGATCAGCACCTCGAAGGGGGAAAGTCCCATCACCAGCAGCGCGTCGACCTCCTCGCGCATTTTCATCGAGCCGAGTTCGGCGGTGATCGCCGAGCCTGAACGGCCGGCGATCATGATCGAGGTGAGCAGCACGCCGAGTTCGCGCAAGACAAGAATGCCGATCAGGCTGACCGTGTAGCTGGACGCGCCGAACTTGAGCAATTGAAAGATGCCCTGTTGCGCGACGATGCCGCCGACCAGAATGTTGATCAACACGATGATCGGGACGCTGCGAAAGCCGACCAGTTCGATTTGCGCGACGAGCGAAGTGAGCCTGAACCGCCGCGGATTGGAGGCCACATATATCATCGAGGAGACGAATTCGCCGAGAAAGCCGACGCCGCGGTAAAATTCGCGAAGCGCGTCCACGATGGATTCGCCAAAATCAGCGAGCAGAACGAAGATGACATTGAACCGCGGCCGCGAGGGCGCAGCGAAGTCGCGGTAACGCGTTTCTTCGAGCAGGGTCGAATATTCAGGCCGCACATGTTCGAGCGTGACAGCGACGTCGCGGCGCGCCAGATCATGCCGCGCGCGATTGATCAGCCAGGCGCCGGCCGTGTCGAGCTGCGAGACTTGCGAAAGATCGACGGCGATCGTGCGGTCGAGACGGGCCTCCTCGACAATTCGACGCCCCTCCTCCTCCAGGCGCTGAGAGGCGAAGAGCGTCCAGTCGCCCGAAAGCGCAAGGCGCACGCCCTCCGCAGAGGACTGGCGCGCGACTTTCGGCGGACGCTGCATCGCCGCGACGGTCATCGGGCTTCGCTCCGCGCTGGAGTCAGTAATCGGCTCATTGATGACGTCATCCTATCCGATGATTGTGGCGCGCCGCTGACGCGGGCCGGCGCGCCGCCGCTTGTAAAGCAGCCTCTTCCAAAGCAGCCTCTTGCAAAAACGTCATAACTTCGTGAATTGACGTCAGCAAGCGCGTCGGCGCACATCGCAAACGCCAACCACAGACGCGCGAGGCGGGCGCCGGAGAGCGAATTGAAGCGAAAACTATCTGTAGCCATACAGAGTTACCCGATCGCCGGCAGCTTCGTGATTTCGCGGGGCGCCAAGACCGAAGCCGTCGTCGTGACCGCCACCTTGGTTCAAGGCGGCGGCGTCGGTCGGGGCGAATGCGTGCCCTACGCCCGTTATGGCGAAAGCGCCGACATCGTCGTCGCCTCAATTGAAGGCGCGCGCGAGGCTCTCGAAGCCGGAGCCGATCGCGCCGCTCTGCAGCGCCTGCTGCCGGCGGGGGCGGCGCGTAACGCGCTCGATTGCGCCCTCTGGGACCTCGAGGCCAAGCTTTCGGGCGTTCCGGCCCATGTCGCGGCAGGTTTCGAGACGCTCTCGCCGCTCGTGACGGCCTTCACGATCTCGCTCGGCGCGCCCGACCAGATGCGCGCCGCTGCGGAACGGGCGGCCGACCGGCCGCTCTTGAAGATCAAGCTCGCCGGCGAGGGCGACGAAGCGCGCCTCGCCGCGGTGCGCGCGGGCGCCCCCAACTCAGCCCTCATCGTCGACGCTAACGAATCCTGGGCGGAGGAAACCCTCCCCCGCCAGCTCGCCGCCTGCGCCGATTACGGCGTCTCACTCATTGAGCAGCCTCTGCCGGCAGACAGGGACGACATTCTCGCGCGCCTGCCCCGCCCGGTGCCGATCTGCGCCGACGAAAGCGTGCATGACCGCGCCTCGCTCGCGCCGCTCAAGGGCCGCTACGACGCGATCAACGTCAAGCTCGACAAGACTGGCGGCGCGCGCGGCGCAGGAAATGGGCTTTTCCATCATGGCGGGCTGCATGGTGGGAACGTCGCTCGGCATGGCGCCGGCTGTCCTGGTGGGGCAGATCGCCTCCTTCGTCGATCTCGACGGGCCTCTGCTTCTGGCCCGCGATCGCGTCCCGGGACTGTCCTATGAGGGATCGACCCTCATGCCGCCGGCGCCGGAGCTCTGGGGATAGGGCGCGAGGTCGCCATTGAACTTATTGACCGGTAGCTCTGTCGTAAACTAAGTATTAACGGATGGGGATGGGGTTCCCCCGATAACCGCCGAAAGGCTGATGACTCCTGCGAACTCGCCGCCGCGTTCTTAAAGATCGTCGGCGCAGGGTAGGAGTGTCTGTTGCAAAGAGAGCCCGCGCCCCGTCGTGCGCCTTCCCGCCTGCGCCCTGGCCGCGAGAGCATCGCCGCCTGGGGCATCGGCGTGATTCGGCTCGCAAACCGGCGGCGATGGCTGTGCTCCGGAACTCCTATCGCGCTTTTTCTCGCCGGCTGCGCGCCCACGACGACGGTAGAGCGCGCCCAATTTCTCGGCGCGCCGGCCATGGAGCGCACGCTGGCCGGGTCCGGCCTGAAAGCCGCCGCTGGCGAAACCGCTTGGCCCCGCGAGGAATGGTGGCGCGCTTTCCGCAGCGCAGAGCTTGACGGCGTCATCGACAAGGCGTTGCGCGACAATCAAAGCCTCAAGAAAGCGGAAGACACTCTACGCGGCGCGGACGCCATCGTACAGGTCGCCGGCGCGAGGCTCCTCCCGGAAGTCCAGGCGACCTTCGGCATGCGGCAATCCCGCAATCCGCTGCATGGCGTCGTTGCCTCCTACAATCCGGCGCAGGGCGGATTGCAAAAGACCATGGCCTTCATCAATCCGCTTGCGCTGACCTGGGAGCTGGATTTCTGGCAGAAAAACCGGGCTCTGCTCGACTCGGCGATCGGCGAGTCCGCGGCGCAAGCGGCCGAACTCGAGCAGGCGCGCCTGCTGCTGACCGCCTCGGTCGCGCGCGCCTATCTGCGCGGCCACGCCGCGGCCCGCCAGCTCGAGGTCGCCAGAGCTTTGACGCGTCTGCGCCGCGATTTGGTTGCGCTTGCTGAAACACGCTATCGCACCGGACTCGACTCCTTGGACGGGGTGCAGATCGCCCGCGCCGAATTCGAAAACGCCGTCCGGCGCGAAGCGGCCGCAGAGGCGCTGGTGACGCTGCAGAAGGATGCGCTCGCTCGGCTGATGGGCGAAGGACCCGACGCCGCGCGCGACCTTTACGCCGGCCGGAGCGCGCCAGCGCCGGCGTCGCCGCCGCTGCCACGAAGCCTGCCGCTTGAACTGCTCGCGCACCGCCCCGATCTCGCCGCCGCGCTGCGCCGCGCCGAGGCGGCGGCGGCCCGGGTTCATGTCGCCAAAACGATGTTTCTTCCCTCGATTGATCTTGCAATCGCCGGCGGCTTTGAAGGCTCGGTGACCTCGACGAAGATCAGCAAACTCGCGGGCTATCTCTTCACGCCCTCGGCGATCGGCTACGCGGTCTCGCCCGGACTGCGCCTGCCCCTTTTTCAGGGCGGCCGCCTCAGCGGAAACCTGGAGTTTCAGCGCGCCGATTATGATCAGGCGGTCGACTCATATAATGAGACGCTGCTGCAAGCGGCGCAGCAGGTCGCCGACGCCATCGCCAATCTCAAGCGCGCGCGCGCCGAATATGAGGCGCAGAGCCGCTACCTGCGCGCTGCGCGCGCCCAGTATGACCTTGCGCAATCGCGCCTGCGCGACGGCATGAAGGATCGCCGCGAAACCGTCGCCGAGCGCGTTGATCTTCTCGAGTCCGGCTTCGCGCAGCGCGCGCTTGAAGGCGACAGGCTGATCGCCGCCGTCGACTTGTATCAGGCGCTGGGCGGCGGCTATGCCGATGGTCCGCCGCTGGCCGCGCCGAAGCCGGCGCCCGAAACCGACCCTTTGACGCCGGCCGTCGAGACGATCCAGTCGCTTGGCGGCGGCTGAACGCGCCACGCCTTAACAGAAGAACGCGAACCCCCATCGATGGCGCTGTCCCGCAAAAGCATCCGCTCCCGCAGAGAGTTTCTGCTCAAGATCGTCATTGCGGCGGTTCTTGCCGGCGCGCTGATCGCGTTCTCGCGATGGTTTTTTTACGACCGCGACTGGGTGACGACGGACAACGCCTTCGTCACCGGCAACATTATCCCGGTGCAGGCGGACGCGACGGGAGTCGTCGCCGCCGTGCTCGCTGAAGAAACGCAGCTCGTCAAAAAGGGCGACGTGCTCGTTCGCCTCGACGGCCAACGCGCAAGAGCGGCGCTCGCGCAGGCGGAGGCCGAACTCGGCCGCGCGGTTCGCTCCGTCGGCGCGCTTTACGCGCAGCGCCGCCAGGTCTGCCAGAAGGTCATTTCCCGCGCCGCGCTTCGGGACAGGACGCGCCACGATCTCGCAAGATACCGCGAGGCGACGCTGAGCGGCGCCGCTTCGCGACAGGTGCTGCAGAATACCGAGGACCAGCTCGCCGCGCAGGAAGCCGATCTGCGCGAGGCGCAGGCGGAATATCAGTCGGTCGAGGCGCGCGTCGTCGGCGTGACGCGGATGAATCATCCCGACATCGAGGCCGCCAAGGCGCGATACAACGACGCTTACGTCGAGTTCGTGCGCCAGAACATTCGGGCGCCGGCGACCGGCTATGTCGCCAAGCGCAGCGTTCAGGTCGGCAAGCGGGTGCGCCCCGGCGACGCCATTCTCAATATCGTGCCGCTCGACCATCTCTGGGTCGAAGCGAATCTCTGGGAAAACAGGATGGCCAGGGTTCGTCCCGGGCAGGCGGCGATCATCAAGGTCGATCTCTACGGATCGGAACAGATCTACCATGGAGAAGTAGCGGGACTTGTTCCGGGCTCCGGCGCCGTCTTCGCGGCTCTTCCCCCCGATAACGCGACCGGCAACTTCATTCGAATCGTCCAGCGGGTGCCGGTGCGCATCGCCCTGCGAGCGGACGAACTCGAGAAGCAGCCCTTGCGTCCCGGCCTGTCGACGGTCGCCTCGATTAATGTGTCCGGCCCGCTGCAATCGCCCAATCACTCGATCGTCAAGACGACAACGAATGAATATCTGACTGACGTCTATGACAAGGATCTCGCAGATGCGAAGACGCGCGCCGACAAGATCGTCAAGGATAACGCCATAGGCGCGTCGAACGACGGCGCCGCCTGCACAGCCGCCGAATAGACTGTGCACGGTTAATTTCGACTAACGTTTGCCTTTTTGAGCGAATCTCTTGGCGCGACTCGGATCACGCCGTAAGATTCGGTTCCGATATTTTGATGATCTGATGGGGAGAGCAAGCATGCCGGACCTCAGCGCGAAAACGCCGGCGGGCCAATCTTCGCCAGCGGTTTCCCTGGATCCGGCGCAGGTCAAAATCTCGCAGCGACTAGAGGCGCTGAAGTCGACAGAGAGCGGTCTCACCGCCGCCGAAGCGGCGCGGCGGCTCGCGGAATATGGCCCGAACGCGCTAGAGGACAAGACGGAAAGCAAGTGGCGCCGTCTGCTCAACTATTTCTGGGGGCCGCTGCCGTTCCTCATCGAAGCCGCCGCCGTCATCTCCGCCGTGCGGCGGGATTGGCCGGATTTCGGCGTCGTCGCCGGTCTGCTTCTCTATAACGCCGTGGTTGGATTCTGGCAGGACAACAAGGCGGCGAATGCGCTCGCGGCCCTGAAGAAAAACCTCGCGCCCCGCGCGCGCGTGATGCGCGACGGCGCCTGGACGACGATTCCCGCCGCCGAACTGACGCCCGGCGATATTGTCAGCGTCGCCGCGGGCCAGATCATCCCCGCGGATCTCCTGCTCATTGAAGGCGACTATTTGAGCTGCGATCAGGCGGCGCTCACCGGCGAATCGCTGCCCGTCTCAAAGAAGATCGGCGACGACGCCTATGCGGGCGCGATCGCCAAACAAGGCGCCATGACTGGCGTGGTCACGGCGACAGGCGGCCGCACCTTCTTCGGGCGCACCGCGAAGCTTGTTGGCGCCGCCGGCGCCGTTTCGCATTCGCAGCGCGCGGTGACGGAGGTCGGCGATTTTCTCCTCGTGCTCGCATTTTTTCTGGCGCTGATCCTCGTCGGCGCGCAGCTCTATCGGGAAGTCATCGCGCCGGACGATTGGAGCTGGGATCGCGTCGGCTCCATCGCCCAATATGTGCTGGTGCTGCTGATCGCATCGATTCCGGTCGCGCTGCCGGCGGTCATGTCGGTGACGATGGCGATCGGCGCCTATACGCTCTCCTTGCAAAAGGCCATTGTTTCGCGCCTGAACGCGATCGAGGAGCTTGCCGGAGTCGACGTGCTGTGCAGCGACAAGACCGGCACGCTGACGATGAACAAGCTAACGGTGCAAAGCGCCATTTCCTATGGCGCGTTCAAGAGCGACGACGTGTTGCTCTTCGCTGCGCTGGCGACCCAAAAAAGCAGCGAAGACGCGATCGACCTTGCCGTGATGGCGGCGCTGCCGGCGCATGATGCGCTCGACAGTTTCAAGCAGAAGGCCTTCACGCCGTTCGATCCCGTCAGCAAACGCACCATCTCGACAGTCGCCGACGCCTCTGGCGGCGTTCGCCATTACGCCAAGGGCGCGCCACAGGCGATATCCGCGCTGGTGCGACCCGACTCGCAGACTCTGCAGCGCTACCAGAACGAGGTGGCTGCGCTCGCCGTCAAAGGCCAGCGCGCGCTGGGCGTCGCCATGTCGGAAGATGGCGCACGGTGGCAACTGGTCGGCCTCATCTCGCTGATGGACCCGCCGCGCGCCGACGCCAAGGCGACAATCGCGGAGGCGCGCGGGCTCGGCCTGGAAGTCAAGATGGTGACCGGCGACGACGTCGCCATCGGCGATGAGATCGCCGCCCAGCTCGGCATGGGTTCGCATCTTCTCGTCGCGAGCGATGTCTTCAAAGGGAACGTCACGGCCGGCGCTCTGCCGCGCAGCGTCATCGACGCGGTGGAGCGGGCCGACGGATTCGGCAGAGTGTTCCCCGAACACAAATATGAGATCGTCAAAGCGCTCCAGTCGGTCGGCCATATCGTCGCGATGACCGGCGACGGCGTGAATGACGCGCCTGCGCTCAAACAGGCCGATTGCGGCATCGCCGTCAGCGGCGCGACCGATGCGGCGCGAAGCGCCGCCGCCTTGATCCTCACGGCGCCGGGGCTTTCGACCATCGTCAATGCGATCCGCGTGTCGCGTCAGATCTTCCAGCGCATCGAGAGCTACATTTACTATCGGATAGCCATGACGCTCGACATCATGATCGTCGTCGTCGCGTCGATCGTGTTTTTCGACTTTCAGCCGCTCACGGCCATCATGATTGTCGCGCTCGCGCTTCTCGACGACATTCCGATCATGACGATCGCCTACGACAATGTCCCCGTCGCGCCGCAGCCGGTGAGATGGGACATGCATCGCATCTTCATTTTCGCTTCGCTGATGGGACTGATCGCGGTCGCCGAGACTTTCGGGTTTTTGCTGATCGGCATGCGCTGGACGCTCGACGAGTCGCTGCAGACGATGATCCCGATTGATCCCGGCCAGCTCCAGACTCTGCTGTTTCTGCAGCTCGCTGTCGGCGGCCATCTGCTGCTGTTCAGCGTGCGCACCAAAAAGGCGATTTTTGCGCCGCCCTACCCGAGCGCCAGGCTCTTCTGGGCGATCGCGGCGACGCAGGTTGTCGCCGTGTTGCTCTGCCTTTACGGAGTCGGCGTCGACGCCGTTCCGGGCGCGGCGATCGTCGGCGTGTGGCTCTACTGCCTGCTCTGGGTCGTCGTGACTGAGATTGTGAAGATGATTTACTGGCGTCTGGCCGGGCGGCGCGACAAGCACCTGACGGCGAGCCGCGTCGCTCTCGCCCGTTGAACAAGAGCGACAGGTCGAAGGAGGCGGAGCACATGAAATTCGTCAAAAAGTTCCGCGTCGAGCCCGGCTCGGACGTCGATCTCGGATCAATCGATCCGGGTTTTCACGGCGACTTCGCCAATGACGCCCAAACGGCGCAGGAGTTGCAGCGCAATCTCACGCGCATCACCGAGCTGCAGCGCAAACTTTACGCCGACCGCACGCATTCTCTGCTGATCGTCTTGCAGGGCATCGACAGCGCCGGCAAGGACGGCACCTGCTGGCATGTCATCAGCGCCATGGACCCGCAGGGCGTGCAAGTGACGGGGTTCAAGCAGCCGACTCCCGAAGAAAAGGCGCATGACTTTCTGTGGCGCGTCCATCCGCATGCGCCGCAGCGCGGCTACGTTTCGATCTTCAATCGCTCGCATTACGAAGACGTGCTCGTCGTGCGCGTGCATAAGCTCGCGCCAAAAGAGGTGTGGAAGCCGCGCTATGATTTCATCAACGAATGGGAAAAGCTGCTCACGGTAGAAAACAAGACGACGGTTCTGAAATTCTTCCTCTACATCTCCAAGGAAGAACAGCTCAAGCGTTTCAAGGCGCGGCTCGACGATCCGGCGAACCAATGGAAGATCAGCGCCAGCGACTATTCCGAGCGCGAAAAATGGGACGACTACATCAAGGCCTTCGAGGCGGCCTTGTCGCGCTGCTCGACCGAACATGCGCCCTGGTTCGTCATCCCGGCAAATCACAAATGGTTTCGCAATCTCGCGGTTTCCAGCATCATCGCCGATACGCTCGACGATCTTAATCTGAAGCTGCCGAAGCCCTCCGTCGACATCGAAGACATCCGCAAGCTTTATCAACAGGCAAAGAACGAAGAGGAACGGAGCAAGGCTCGGTGACGGCGTCGCCGGCGCACGCCAGCTCAATTTTTTCAGCGCTCGACGAAGCGCCGATGACATGGCGTCATTACGCTTATTGGCTCGCAGCGAGCGGCGGCGCGTTTTTGGATGGCTTTTCCGTGTCCGGATTGGGCGTCGCGCTGCCGCTGCTCAAGCGCGACTTCGCGATCAGTCCGCTTTTCGTTGGCCTGATTGGATCGGCGCTGGTGCTCGGCGCGGTCGCGGGGTCCGCTCTCGGCGGCATCGGCGCGGACAGATTCGGCCGCAAGCGCACATTCATCGCCGACATGGCGATCATCGCTCTCGCGTGCTTTATCGGCGCGCTCGCGCCGAACGCGCGTTTCATCCTGCTCTCGCAGTTCCTGCTTGGCGTTGGCGTCGGCATCGATTTTCCGACGAGCGGCGCCTATGTGTCGGAGCTCATGCCGCGCGCGACGCGCAACAGAATGACCGTCGCGACGATCGCCCTGCAATCGGTCGGCATGGCGGCGGCGGCTCTCGCCGGCCTCGCTTTCTTGAAGCTGCGGCCGTCAACAGAAGACTGGCGGCTGCTGTTCGGCGCCAGCGGCGTGATTGCGTTACTATTCTTATCTGCGCGCCTATGGGGGCCGGAAAGCGTGCGCTGGCTGGTCACGAAGGGACGCATCGGCGAAGCGACGGCGCTGCTCAAGACATTGTCGATCGAGTTCGGCGAGAAGCCTGTGAGCCTGGGCGCCGAAGCGGGCGCCCTTGCGGCGTCGAAGCGGGCTTCCGCGCCCAACGCGCAGGACGTCGGCTATTCGGCGTTGTTCCGCAAAGCCTATCGCGCCCGCACGATGCTCGTCTCCTTGCCGTGGATGCTGATGGACGTCGCGACCTACGGCGTCGGCCTGTTCACGCCCGTTATTCTCGGCGCCATGCATCTTGGCGCCGCCGACGCGGGCTCGATCGCGGCCGACTTCGCCGACGCGGAAGGCAGCGCCATCGTCGACGCTTTTCTCATCATCGGCTTTGTGGCGAGCCTCTGGGCCGTTCCGCGCTTTGGCCGGATCACCATGCAGGTCGCAGGATTCAGCGGCATGGGGCTTGGCATGCTGCTGTTGCTCTTCGCCGCGATGTCCGACGATGGCGCGAATGCGCATCTCGCCTTCGTCATCGGCGGCTTCATGCTGTTCAATTTCGCGATGAACGCCGGACCCAACGCCACGACGTTCACCCTCGCGCCGACGCTTTTCCCGACGACCATTCGCGCCTCGGCCTGCGGCTTCGCGGCGGCGAGCGCCAAGGTCGGCGCCACTTTCGGCACATTCGTGGTGCCGCAACTGCAGGCCGGCTGGGGACTCACGGGCGTCGTCGCCCTCATGGTCGTCGTCAGCGTCGCGGGGCTGGTGACGACGGCCGGCCTGGCGCATGCGGTCAATGAGGAGGGAGCGCTCGAGGAATAGCCCAAGCCGCGCTATTGCAGATGCGCGACGAGCGTCCAGGCGCCGAGAAAGATGATCATGACGAGGCAGAGCGCCGAGAGGACAATGAGGATCGCCTTATTGGCGACGCGCTGATCGTCCCTTCGCATTTGCCATTCTCCGACGGCCCGAGATCAGCGCGATTCATTCAGGCGCAGCGGGCGAGCCGCGTCACGCGCCGAAAAAGATCACGCGCAGATAATTGGTGTAGTCGCCTTCCCACGCCATCATCGCCATGAGAACCAGCACGGCCAGCGGCGGCAGCAGAATGGCGACGACCAGCGCCAGCCGCTCCCACGCCATGTGCATGAAGACGGCGACGATGAGCCCGGCCTTCAGCAGCATGAACACGACGATCAGGAACCAGCGCAAATAGCCCTGAAAGTCGAAATAATCGACGAGATAGGAGCAGGCGCTCAGAAAGAAGAGCAGCCCCCACACCAGAAGATAGAGCTTGATCGGATGCTGCTGGCCATGCGCCTGCGCAGCAGGCTGCGCCGCTTGCGCGACAGGCGCATGGCTGTGCGTCGTATTTTCCGTCGTCGCCGTCATCAGTTCCCCCGTCGGAGACGTCACCACAGATAGAAGAATGCGAAGATGAAGACCCATACAAGATCCACGAAGTGCCAATATAGGCCCATGATCTCGACGATCTCGTATCGGCCCCTGCGACTCGTGAAGAAACCGCGCCGTCCCACGTCATAATCGCCGCGCCAGACGGCGCGCGCGACGATGAGCAGGAAAATCACGCCGATCGACACGTGGAAGCCGTGAAAACCGGTGATCATGAAGAAGCTCGAGCCGAACTGCGCGGCGCCGAAGGGATTGCCCCACGGCCGAACGCCTTCGTGAATGAGCTTGGTCCATTCGAAGGCCTGCATGCCGACGAAGGCGGCGCCAAAGAACGCCGTCACCAGCATCAAGATCGCGGCCTTCCGGCGCTCGCGCGCATAGGCGAAGTTGACCGCCATCGCCATGGTGCCCGAACTCGTGATGAGATCGAACGTCATGATGGCGATGAGGATGAGCGGGATTTTCTTGCCGCCGATCTCGAGAGCGAAGATTTCGCTCGGGTGCGGCCATTCCACCGTCGTGGACATGCGCACCGTCATGTAGGAAATCAGAAAGCAGCTGAAGACGAAGGTGTCGCTGACGAGGAAAATCCACATCATCGCCTTGCCCCAGGACGCGCTTTTAAAAGAGCGCTGATCCGAGGACCAGTCAGCGACCATGCCGTGCAGGCTGCTCCGCAGATTGAGCTCGGTCGTTACATGTTCAGTCGTGACAGGCTCCGCCGTCATAGCGCGTTCCCTTTACGAAAGCAGACGCCGGCAGATGGCGCCGAAACCATCGGCCCAACCGATCAGCATGGCGAACATCAGCAACCAGACGAACAGCAGAAAATGCCAGTAGATGGCGCAGAGTTCGACGCGCGTCGTCAGCGCCTTGGTGACTCGCTCGGCGCCGCGCACCTTGTCGGTCGTTCGCGCAAGCGCCACCAGACCGCCAATGAGATGCAGCGCATGCACGCCCGTCAGCAGATAGAAGAAGGCGTTCGCGGCGTTGCTCGAAGCGAAGAACCGAAGCTCGAGAAGTTCGCGCCACGCCCAGATCTGGCCGATCAGGAAAAGAGCCGCCGTTACGGCTCCGACAAGCAGCGCCGTCTTGACCCGCTCGGCGTCGGCGCGCCGGGCGGCGAAGACCGCGATCTGCAGGGCGGCGCTGCTGGCCGCGAGAAGGAAAGTGTTGACCCAGAGCACGCCGGGGATCGGCGGCATCTGCCAGTCGGGCGCGTCGCCGCGCATGAAAAAGGCGGCGGCGAGCAGAGAGAACAGACAACCGGCGACGGCGAGAAAGACCGCGAGCCCCACTCTCCCGGCCGTCGGCGGCTCGGCGGCGCGGCCGGCGCGACGATAATGCGCAACCTCGCCTTCCTCGAGCCAGGGCGACTCCAGCACCCCCTGGCGCACCAACCACATGACCGCAACAGTGGCGATAAAGACGAAGAAGAGCCCCATGACGCTCATGGCGAATGCTCTCCTCTCATCGGCGGCGCGTTCTGCGGCAGATAGTCCTCCGGCGCGCCGGGCACGCTATAGGCGTAAGGCCAGCGATAAACTACCGGAAGCTGCTGACCCCAATTGCCGTGTCCCGGCGGCGTTTCGGGAGTCTGCCATTCGAGCGAAGCGGCGCGCCACGGATTGCCGCCGGCCGGCGCGCCATATTTCAGGCTCTTGAACAGATTGTAGAAGAAGATCGATTGCGCGAAACCGACCGCCAACGCGATGACCGTGATCACAATGTTGAGCGTGGCGGCCGACGCGGGAACGAAGGCGGTTTCGCCCATCTCGTAGAAGCGCCGCGGCATCCCAAGCACGCCGAGATAGTGCATCGGGAAGAAGATCGCATAGGCGCCAAGGAAGGTGATCCAGAAGTGAATCTTGCCGAGCCGCTCGTCCATCATGCGGCCGGTGATCTTCGGATACCAATGATAGATGGCGCCAAAGATGACGAGCACCGGCGCGATGCCCATCACCATGTGGAAATGGGCGACGACGAACAGCGTCGCCGACAACGGCACGTCGACGATGACATTGCCGAGGTAAAGTCCGGTGATGCCGCCGTTGACGAAGGTCACGAGGAATCCCAGCGCGAACAGCATCGGCGTCGTGAAGTGGATGTCGGCGTGCCAGAGGGTCAGCACCCAATTATACACCTTCAACGCCGTGGGCACCGCGATCGCGAGCGTCGTCACCGCGAAGAAGAACCCGAACCACGGGTCCATGCCGCTGATATACATGTGGTGGCCCCAGACCACCATGCTGAGCACGCCGATGGCGATGATGGCCCAGACCATCATTTTGTAGCCGAAGATGTTCTTGCGCGCATGCACGCTGATCAGATCGGAAACGATGCCGAAGGCCGGCAGCGCGACGATATAGACCTCCGGATGACCAAAGAACCAGAACAGGTGCTGGAACAGGATCGGGCTGCCGCCGACATAGTCCTTGCGCTCGCCGAGTTCGACGAGCGACGGCATGAAGAAGCTCGTGCCGAGCGTGCGGTCGAGGAGCAGCATGAGGCAGGCGACGAAGAGGCCGGGGAAGGCGAGAAGCGCCATGACGGCGGCGGCGAAAATCCCCCAAACCGTCAGCGGCATGCGCATCAGCGTCATGCCGCGGGTGCGCGCCTGCAGCACCGTCACAACGTAATTCAATCCGCCCATCGTGAAGCCGACGATGAAGAGGATCAACGAGACGAGCATCAGGATGATGCCGTATTCGTGGCCCGGCGTGCCCGTCAGGATCGATTGCGGCGGATAAAGGGTCCAGCCTGCGCCGGTCGGCCCGCCAGGGAAGAAATAGCTCGAGACGAGAACCAGGGTCGCGATCAGATAGACCCAGTAGCTGAGCATGTTGACGTAAGGGAACACCATGTCCCTCGCGCCGACCATCAGCGGAATGAGATAGTTGCCGAAGCCGCCGAGAAAGATGGCGGTGAGCATATACACGACCATGATCATGCCATGCATGGTCACGGACTGGTAATAGACGTTGGCGTCAATGAAAGGGATCGCCCCCGGAAAGGCGAGCTGCAGGCGAATCACCCATGACAGCACCAGCGCCAAAATGCCGACGGTGATGGCCGTGCCGGCGTATTGAATGGCGATGACCTTGGCGTCCTGGCTGAACACATATTTCGTGATCCAGCTGTGCGCGTGATAGAGGTCGACGTCCGGCACCTCCGCCGGCGGCGGCGCGACGTTCTGGGGTACGCTGGCGTCGGTCATGGAACGATCCTCCCTTCGCCCCTGTCGCGCTTCCGGCGATTGATCGAGCCCCGTCGCGGCGGCGCTCTGTCAGCGGCGATGAATGTCAAAGCGGCGCGACTCGCATCAGTGAGCGTCATTGAGCAGAGGCCCGCTTGTCTCGGCTCGCGTCGCTCTTGCGCGACTGCTCGAACGTCTGCTGCGCCGTGCGCCAGGTCTCGAAGTCGGCCTCCGACTCTATGACCATCTTGCCGCGCATCTGCGGATGCCCTGTGCCGCAATAGGCGGCGCAGAGTATCTCATATTCGCCGATCTTGGTCGGCGTGAACCAAAAATATGTGACGACGCCCGGCACGAGGTCCATCTTCGCCCTGATCTCGGGGACATAGAAGTCATGTAGGACGTCGATCGAGCGCAGCAGGACCTTGACCGGCTTGCCGATCGGCAGGTGCAATTCGCTGCTTGCGATCAGCAGATCATCCTGCCCCTTCGGATCGGCCGGGCTCAAACCCATGGAATTGGTGGTGTCGATGTAGCGCACATCGCTCGAGCCGAGCTGGTTGTCGGCCCCCGGCAAGCGGAAACTCCAGCTCCACTGGACGCCCACCGCTTCGATCACCATCGCGTCCTTAGGCACGGTGATAAACTGGCCCCAGACGAGCAAGCCGGGCGCGAGGAGAATGATGACGGCGATCGTCGTGACGATGCCTAGCCAGGCTTCGAGCTTCTGGTTCTCCGGCTCATAGGCGGCGCGCCGGCCCGGCACATGGCGAAAGCGATAGAGGCAATACGCCATGAACAGGATCACGGCGACGAATCCGGCCCCCGTGACAAGGAAGGTCAGCCCCATCGTGTCGTCGATGAAGCCCCAGTTCGACGCGATCGGCGTCGCCCGCCAGGGACTCAACACATGAAACAGGATCGAACCCACGACGACCAGGACCATAGCGATGGCGATAGACATGCGTGCTTTGACCTCGCCGATGGTTGTCGATGGAGATGGCCCGACGGCCTATATAGACCGGCTAATCGCCGCGCGTCAAAGTGACGCTGCCGTTGTGCGCGACTCGGCGAACCTCCCCGGAAAAGACGAGGGCGGAAGCGCGACGCCGCGCCACGCGCAATTCGTGCGCGAGGCCGCGGCCACAAAAAAACCCGCGGGGACAATGTCCCACGCGGGTCTTACTCTCGGGGTTCTTACAGCCCTTACTTCTTAGTAGCGGCCGGCGCGGGCGCCGTGGCTGCGCCCTTCTGGGCCTCGAGCTTCTTGCGCTCGTCTTCGGCTTTCTTCTGCAGCTCTTCCTGCAGCTTCTTTTGCTGCTCTTCGAGGACCTTCGGGTCGACGGCCGGGCCGTCGAAGGCTTTGCCGAAATTGGCGAGCGGCAGATAGAAGGTGACTTCGCCGTTCGCCTGGTTCTTCACGACGACCGTCATCTTTTCGGCCTTCTTCATGCCGTCGACGACCGTCTTCTTGACCTTCGCCTCGGCGAAACAGCCATTCGGGAAGCAGATTTCGAACGCGCCGCTTTCCGGCGCTCCCTTATCGATCGAAAAGCGGAAGCCGGGTTTCAGCATCAGCCCCGGCGGCAGCAGCAGGCGGATGATCTTCTGATCGTCGCCCTTGGGATCGTAAATCGCCAGCGCGAGCAGCGGCTGGGGCGCCTCGCCCTCCTTCGCCGACACGCCGAAGTCGCGCGTCGTGTAGCACATTTCCTTTTTGGTCTGGGGATCAGTGCCGCAAACCTTGGTCCAGTCCGGCTGGACCGCGACGAGCTCGGCGGCAATCGGCCCCTGAGGCTGCTGCTGCTGCTGCTGCGCTGCGCCGGCCGCCGGCGCCTGCTGAGCCAATGCGCCGCCGCCGACGAACAGCAACGCTCCCGCAAGGGCGATCGCGCAAGAACGCGAGATATGGGTCGACATCGGAAGTTCCTTTCGATTGTCCTGCTGGCCGGCGCTCTCCGGCTCCGGATAGTTTCGAGATCGCGTCATAACGGGAGCCGCCTTCGCGCCACAGCGCCATGGAACTTGTACCAGCCCGTGTTCCAGCGCGATCGCGAGACGCCGACGAGGCGACGGCACCGCTCTTACATGGTCGCGGCAGTAAATTCCAGCCGGACGGAGCGCTCAATGCTTGGCGTGGGCGCTTTTTGCCCACACCTATCGCAAAAAAATGGCCGAAAACTTAAGCGCGACTCGCTTCTTGCGACGGGACGTTGGATTATGGTCCGCCGATGAAGATTCGCCCCATTCCTGCAAGACGCCCCGCCAGCCGCGGCGGCGAACAGCGAATGCGGGGGCGCCGCGCGCTCAGCTTCGCCCTCTCGCTCCTTATCGCCGCGCCCGCCTCGGGCGCCGCCCCGACCCCTCGAGCGGTCGAAGCGCCCTCCCCGACGCATGGGATCGCCATGCACGGCGCGCCGGCTTTGCCGAGCGATTTCCATCACTTCCCTTACGCCGAGCCGGAAGCGAAGAAGGGCGGCAAACTTCGCGTCGGCCTTGCCGGCACCTTCGACAGCCTCAACCCGTTCAATCTCAAATCGGGAACCGCGGCGCAGGGGCTTGTCGGGAATGTTTTCCAAGGCCTGATGGCCCGCTCGCAAGACGAGCCCTTCACCCTCTACGGCCTGATCGCGCGCTCGATTGACGTCGATCGGGCGCGTTCGCAGGTGACTTTCCACCTCGACCCGCGCGCGCGCTTTTCCGACGGCAAGCCGATCACCGCCGAAGACGTGCTGTTCTCATTCGATCTCTTAAAGACGAAGGGCCGGCCGCAGCAGCGCATCGCCTATGGGCTGGTCAAATCGATCGACGCGCCCGACGCGCATACCGTGCATTACGACCTCTCAGGCGTCGGCGACCGGGAGCTGCCGCTCATTCTCGCGATCATGCCGGTGCTGCCCAAACACGCGACCGACGTCGAGCGCTTTTCCGAAGCGACGCTCGCCAAGCCCGTCGGCTCCGGCCCCTATGTGATCGCCGACGCGCAAGTCGGCGCGCGCCTGTTGCTGCGCCGCAATGAGGACTATTGGGGCGCCGACCTGCCGAGCCAGCGCGGATTCTACAATTTCGACGAGATCGACATTCAATATTTCCGCGACGGCAATTCGCTCTTTGAAGCCTTCAAGGCCGGCCTTCTCGACTATCGCGACGAAACCAGCACGACGCGATGGGCGAGCGGCTACGACTTCCCGGCGCTCACCGACGGACGCGTGGTGAAGGAGACGCTGAAAAACGAAAATCCCAAAGGCATGGAGGGGTTCGTCTTCAATACGCGGCGTCCCCTGTTCAAGGACATCCGCCTGCGCGAAGCGCTCGGCATGATGTTCGACTTCGAATGGGTCAACGCGAATCTCTACGCCGGCCTCTACACCCGCACGAAGAGCTTCTTCGACGAATCCGAATTGTCCTCCTCTGGCCGCCCGGCCTCCCCCGGCGAGCGCGCCTTGCTGGCGCCGTTTCCGGACGCGGTGCGCGAAGACATTCTGGAAGGCCGCTGGCGACCGCCGGTCAACGACGGGTCGGGCCGCGACCGCGAGATGGCCAAGCGCGCGCTCGATCTGCTCGAGAGCGCCGGCTACCGCATCGAAAACGGCGTTTTGCGCAAGGACGGCGAGCCTGTCGCCTTCGAGATCATGGTCAAGGACCGCAATCAGGAGCGGCTTGCGCTCAACTATGCCGGCTCTCTGCAGCGCATCGGCGTCGACGCCCGCGTGCGTCTCGTCGACGAGGTGCAATATCAGCGTCGCCGGCAGAAGTTCGATTTCGACATGATGCTCGGCCAATGGATCGCCTCGGCCTCGCCGGGCAATGAGCAGCGCATGCGGTGGGGGTCTGCAAGCGCGAACCAGGAAGCCTCTTTCAACCTCGCCGGCGCCGCTTCGCCGGCGATCGACGCGCTCATCGCCGCCCTGCTGGCCGCGACAAGCCACGAAGACTTCGTCACCGCCGTTCGCGCATACGACCGCGTGCTGCTGTCCGGCTTCTACGTCGTGCCGCTGTATCATGCGTCCGACCAATGGCTCGCGCATTCGACCGACATTGCGCGCCCGGCGCGATTGCCGCGCTATGCCTCGCCGTTGTTCAGCCCGACGCTCGAAAGCTGGTGGAGACAGCGCTGAGCATCGAGTCAGACATGCGCCGGCGCACGCCTTCGGCGCGTCTGACGCGCTAGACGTCATGGGCGCTGAGGGCGCGCCTTCGCGGGCAGGCTTCCGCCATGCGCCATGAAGAGGAGCGCCCGTGTCTCAGTCGCTCGATAAGCTTCTCTCAACGCGCCTGTCGCGGAGGGTTCATTCCATGGGTTTCGCACTTTTTGTCGTCGGCGCCGCCGCCATCGGCCTCTTGATCATCGACCGCTCCTTGCCGATCGGCCTCTTCCAAAATCCGCTGTTCTGGTTCGCCTATGTCGCGCTGCTGGCGCTGTCGACGATGGTGCGCTTCGTGCGCCAGCAGACCGTGCTCGTCATCGAGCGTCTGGGCCGCTACAACCGATCGCTGACCGCGGGCGTCAATTTCGTCTGGCCGATCGTCGAGCGGGTGGCCTACACCTTCGATCTGCGCGAACAGGTGATCGACGTGCCGGAGCAGGACGCGATCACCAAGGACAACGCCACCGTCACCATCGACGGCGTTCTCTATTATAAGATCGTCAACGCCAAGGACGCCGCCTATGGCGCGCAGGACATCCGCCGCGCGATCATCAATCTGGCGCAGACCTCAATGCGCTCGGCCATCGGCTCGATGGAGCTCGACAAGACCTTCGAGAACCGGAGCGAGATCAATGAGCGGGTGGTGCGCGCCGTCTCCGACGCCGCCCAGCTCTGGGGCGCGCATGTCACGCGCTATGAGATCAAGGACATCGCCATGCCCGAATCGCTGCGCCAGTCGATGGAGCGGCAGATGAAGGCCGAGCGCGACAAGCGGGCGACGGTGCTCGAATCGGAAGGCGTGAAACAGTCCGAGATCAACCGCGCCGAAGGCGAGAAACAGGCGGCGATCTTGCGCGCCGAAGGCCAGGCGAAGGCGATCGAACTGGTGCGCACGCAAATCACCCAGGTCGGCGGCGATCAGGCGGTGCAACTCGAAGTCGCCAAAAGCGCCATCGAGCAATATGGCCGCCTCGCCAAGGCCGGCAATTCGCTGGTGCTGATGGGCGACGGCGCCGACCCCGCCGGCTGGATCGCCAAGGCGATGGCGGTGCTCAAGGCCGTCAACGCTAGCCCTGCGTCGAATGATTCTCAGCAGCGCCGCGCGCAGCCCTGGCGGGAAGCGGAATAAAGATGGAGACCGCCTTTCTCTACGATCCCGCCAATGCGAGCCTGGTCGCCGGCCTGATCCTGCTCGGGCTCGACATTGTCGTGATCGGCCTGTCGCCGGTGATGTTCGTGGCGGTCGGCGCGCTACTGACCAGCGCGGTTCTCTATGCGACCGGCTGGCGGCCGTCGCTCGTCGAAACCGCGGCGATCGTCGCCGGCGCTGGCCTCTTGATCGCCATCCTCGGCAGAAAGCCGCTGCAGCGGTTTCAAAACGCCGACATCGAAGAAGATAAGAGCAGCGATCTGATCGGGCGCGAATTGACGACGACGCATGAGGTGACGAAAACCCGCGGAATTGTCTTCTGGTCCGGCGTCGAATGGCAGGCGCGGCTTGCGCAAGATTCGCCGGTCGAAAGCCTTGCGCCTGGCGCCAGGGCGCAAATCGTTGCGGTAGAGAATCTGGCGCTGGTGCTGGCGCCGCTGTCCTGAAGTTCGCCAAAACGGGCTTGGACTGCCGCGAAATCCCGTGCGATTCAGGTTGATATTATAGTTCAGTGCGCTATAGTTCATAGCATGATGGAGCGGCGGTGCGGGAAAAATCAGATGGTTTGTCCGGTTCGCGCACAGCGAACGAATTGACGACGAGAGCCTAAGCGAAGCGATCAGGCGCGCCGCGCGGGGGCTTATTGACGCTGATTTAGGAGGCGGCCTCATCAAGCAGCGCGTCGCAAGGCGAGGCCGGGGACGTTCGGGCGGCTATCGGATGATCGTCGCCTATCGTGTGAAGGAGCGCGCCGTTTTCCTCTACGCGTTCGCCAAGAACGAAAGGGAAAACATCGAACCGGACGAATTGGAAGATTTGCGCCTTGTAGCGCGCGGATGGCTTGAAGCCACATGGGAACGCATCGAGACGGCCCTTAAAGACGGAGCAATTCAGGAGGTGCAGCATGACGAAGAAAGCGACGCCTAGCCGTTTGCGCGAAGCTATTCTCCAAACGGCAGGAGACATGCGCCGCCTTGGAGTCATGGATGAGGCCACGCACGAAAAGATCACCTTGCGTCAGTTGGGAAAGGACGTTGCGCCCGAACCCGCGCCGATCACGGGCGAGGAAATCCGGAGCCTTCGTGAAAAGGCGCGGTTGAGCCAAGCGGTTTTCGCCCGCTATCTCAATCTGACAGTCGGCTATGTTTCGCAGTTGGAGCGCGGCGCGAAGCGGCCAAGCGGCCCTGCCCTCGTCTTGCTCGATCTCATTCGCCGCAAAGGTATCGAAGCGATCCTCTAGCCGGGTCGATGATTTACGGGTATGCGCGAGTCTCGACAGACGGGCAGAGCGTTGACGCGGAGGTAAAGGCGCGACGCGCCGCAGGAGCGGGGGCTTTACGTTCAACACGCGGGCGAACACGCCACCCTTGGTGCAGGCTCTATAAAAAACGCTACCGCTCTGTTGAGCGCACTGAAAAAGCGGTTAGTCAGCGCTCCAGAAATTCCTAAATGCTGCATTGCCAGCAATCATGCGTCGTCCCTGAAATTCGCCCGCAAATCCGCCATGCGGACAATCATCGCGCGGCGCGGGTCGAAGGGCAGCTCCTGAAATCCCCACCTCGCATAGAAGCCCCTCACGCTGTCGTCGAGCGGGTGCGCAATGACGCCCATGCTCCCGACGCTTTCGGACACCCGTAGCGCGGTCTTCAAGGCGTAGTGCAGCAGGTCGACGGCATATCCCTTGCCCTGATAGGCCTGATCGACGGCGAGCTGGCCGAGCAGCAGGACGGGCACGGGGTCAGGGCGGTTGCGTTGCTGGGCTTTGGGCAGATAGGCCCGCTCGATTTGCGCGGCGCTCAGGGCGACATAGCCGACGACGCGCCCCGTCGTCGCATCCGTGATCACGCTCACACGCGACATGTCGCTGGCGTGGTTCGCCCACGCATGGCGCTGAAACCAATTATTAAGGGATTCCCGCCCGCAGTCGAATTGAACGCGGTCGTCGCTTTCGGCGAGCGGACGGGGCGGCGTGACCGCCACCATGCGCTAGCGTTTCCAGGACGGGGCGCGGCGCGCGAGTTCCGCAAGCGCAGGAACCGCCTCCGCAGGTCGGCCAATCCACGCTTCGAACGCTTCCCAGTCTTTGGCCGGAATGGTGATGTTGGAGCGATTGAGAACCTCTGCTTCCGCCGCCGAAACCGAGCGACGCCGCATGAATTCGCTCAAACTCATGTGCGCTTGCGACGCCGCTTCTTCCAGAAGGGCGCGCTCGCCGGGGGAAACCCGAACGCTTAGGACGGAGCTGCTTAAGGGCTGTTCTCTCATCTGTATGACATTAGCATACATCAATGCGGGTTCAATTGAATCTTAGTGGGCCAAGACAATTCCGCGCAGACGGGCTGCGGTGAACCGAATCCGCCGCCCTTGGGAGGCGGCCTTCGGCTTCGATCCTCGACGCGCTCACCGCGCCTTGCGCCGTTCATAGCGATTGTTCCGCCAAAGCCGCTATAATCCACAAAACCCTGGCCTACTGAGCTGATTCACCATGCCTGTTCGCCGTCTCGATCCCCTTCTCGTCGATCGCATCGCCGCCGGCGAAGTGGTCGAGCGGCCGGCGTCCGCCGTCAAGGAGCTCGTCGAGAACGCGCTCGACGCCGGCGCGACGCGCATCGACGTCGCGGTCGAGCAGGGCGGCAAAGGCCTCATTCGCGTCATCGACGACGGCGGCGGCATGGATGCGCGCGACCTGGCGCTCGCGATCGAGCGCCATGCGACGTCGAAAATCCCCGATGGCGATCTGACCAGCATCGCGACGCTCGGCTTTCGCGGCGAGGCGCTGCCGTCGATCGCGGCGGTGGCGGACCTGACGATCGAAACCCGGGCGATGGGCGCCCCGCACGGCTGTTCGATCCGGGTCGACGCCGGCGAGAAGCGCCCACTCACCGCCTCGAACTGGCCGCGCGGCACCAAGATCGAAGCGCGCGCGCTCTTCGCCGCGACGCCGGCGCGGCTGAAATTCTTGAAGACCGAGCGCACCGAGACCGCGGCGATCGTCGATGTCGTCAAGCGACTCGCCATGGCCCATCCGCAGACGCGGTTCTCGCTGTCCGCCGACAGCGGCGCGCTCTTCGATTATGCCGCCTGCGGCGACGATTCCGCGCGGCGCATGTTCCAGATCCTTGGCGAAGAGTTCGCCGCCAACGCGTTTCGGCTTGAAGCGGAACGCGAAGGCGTGAAGCTCTCGGGCCTTGCCGGCCTGCCGACCTACAGTCGCGGCAACGCCCAGATGCAATATGTCTATGTCAATGGACGGCCGGTGCGCGACAAGCTCTTCGCCGGCGCCATTCGCGCCGCCTATCTCGATTTTCTAAGCCACGACCGCCATCCCGTCGCCGCGCTCTTCATCGAATGCGATCCGCGCAGCGTCGACGTCAATGTGCATCCGGCGAAGGCGGAAGTGCGCTTCGCCGATCCGGGGCTGGTGCGCGGCCTCGTCGTCGGCGCGTTGAAGCAGGCGCTTGCCGAAAAGAGCCATCGCAGCGCCGATACAAACGCGCGCGCGGCGATCGACGTTCTGGCGCGCGGCAATGGCGCCCCATATCGCGCGCCGCCGCCGGCGAACTGGAGCCTGCCGCGCTCGCCTTACGCACCCGCCGGCTTCGAAGATCAGCCGCAGGCCGCTTTCGACGCCGGCGCGCCGATGGCCGACGCCCGCGCGCATGACGCGCCGGCGCAGGAGCCCGAGTCGCCGCTGGGCGCCGCGCGCGCGCAGCTGCACGAAACCTACATCATCGCGCAGACGCAGGATGGTCTCGTCATCGTCGACCAGCACGCGGCGCATGAGCGCATCGTCTATGAGAAGCTCAAACGCCAGCGCGAGGAGACGGGCGTCGCGCGACAGATGCTGCTGATCCCCGCCGTCGTCGAACTCGACGAGAACGCGCTTGCGTCGGCGCTGGACGAACTCGCGGCGTTCGGTCTGGCGCTTGAAACTTTCGGCCCCGGCGCCATGCTCGTGCGCGAAACCCCGGCGCTGCTCGGCGAAGTGGACTGCAAGCGTCTCGTGGAGGACATCGCCGACCTCTTGGTGGAGGAAGGCGATGCGCGCGGACTGTCGCGCCGGCTCGATCAGGTGCTCGCGACCTGCGCCTGCCATCATTCGGTCAGGGCGGGCAGGCGGCTTTCGGCGCCCGAGATGAATGCGCTGCTGCGCGAGATGGAGACGACGCCCGGGGCCGCGCAATGCAATCACGGCCGGCCCACCTATATTGAGCTGAAGCTCGCCGACATCGAAAAGCTCTTTGGGCGCCGGTGACACGAAAGTTTTTGCGGCGCCGTAACGTTTCCCTGGGCCCGCACGAATGAGCATGAGAACGGAGGAGCCGATCGTGAACCGTCGCAGCCTTCTCTCAAGCGCCGTTTTTTTGGCCTTCGCTCGGAAGGCGCATGCCGCTGGCGAAATGGTCGAGATCGAAACATTCGACCCGAACGGCAAGAGCCTTGGCGTTTCGCGCGTCGAAAAGATCATCAAGACCGAGGCCGAGTGGCGGGCGCAACTGTCGCCGCTGGCCTTCGAGGTGACTCGCAAGGACGGCACGGAACGCGCCTTTACCGGGCCCAACTGGGACAATCACGCCGACGGAATCTATCGATGCGTCTGCTGCGACACGGCGCTGTTCGACTCTAAAACAAAATATGACTCCGGCACTGGCTGGCCGAGCTTTTTCGCGCCGATTTCCAAGGCCAATGTCGTGGAAAGCGCCGACACGGCGTTCGGCATGAGGCGCGTCGCCGTCTCCTGCAAGCGCTGCGACGCGCATCTTGGCCATGTCTTCACCGACGGACCCAAGCCGACGGGGCTGCGCTACTGCATGAACGGCGTCGCGTTGCGTTTCATCGGGCGCGGACAAGCGTAGGAGAGATCGCCATGAGATTCGCCGCCGCTGTTCTCGTCGCCGCGCTGATCATTTTCGCGCCCTTGCGCGGGGACGCCGCCGAGCGCGCATTCGTGCTGCCTGCGCCCGCGTACGATCCGCTGGCGACGAGCGCCGGCGAACAGAAGCTCGTCGTCGCTGGCGGCTGCTTCTGGGGCGTGCAGGGCGTGTTTCAGCGCGTGAAAGGCGTCTCGCGCGCCGTGTCCGGCTATGCCGGCGGCGCCAAGGAGACGGCCCGCTACGAGAGGGTTTCGGGGGGCGACACCGGCCACGCTGAATCGGTCGAAGTCACTTACGATCCGAAGACCGTGAGCCTTGGAGAACTGCTGCGCGTTTATTTTTCCGTCGCGCATGATCCGACGCAGCTTAACCGCCAGGGTCCTGACGCAGGCGCGCAATATCGTTCGGCGATTTTCGTGGCGAACGCCGACCAGGAAAAAACCGCGCGCGACTACATTGCGCAGCTTTCAAAGGCAAAGGTGCTTTCAGCGCCAATCGTCACCACGCTCGAACCGCTGAAGGCCTTCTATCCGGCGGAGCTCTATCATCAGGATTATCTCGTACGCCATCCTGCGCAGCCTTACATCGTCTATAACGACTTGCCGAAAATCGACGATCTCAAGCGCCTTTTTCCGACGCTCTATCGCGAAAGTCCGGCGCTGACCAACTGATCGCCAAAGACGCGAGCCCGAGTTGCGGCGGGCGCACTCAGGCGGCCATGGGCTCGCGCTGCGCTCCGCTGACTCTACGAGCTACGATGCCGAGCTAATCAACAAGTCCATGATTCTGTGGGCTGGCGGCATTGGCCTCACCCTCGGTCTCATCGGCGAGCGGTTCTTGCGCGGCAAATTCTTTTGCTGACTCGTTCTGCGCCGCCGGCTCCACTTCCGCCGGCTCGGCGTCGCTTGACGCTTCGATTCGCTCCAGCGATAGAGCTTCCTCGTCGCACATGAGGCGCATCGCGGCGGCGATCGGATCTTCGGCCGAAGCTGCGCGCGCCGGGGCGAACGCGCGCAGCGCGCCGCGCAAGGCTTCGCCGGCGGCGTTGCGCTTGATGAAGTGCCGTTCAAACACGCGCATAACATGCGCCACGCCCTCCTGCGTGACGCTGCGCCTGTCTGGCGCGAAATAATCGGTCGGCGCATAGCCGCCGGCGACAATTTCATAAGAAGGAAAATAGGCGACCTGACCGAGCGCGCGCGAAAGCATATCGCACGCGACGCGCAGCGCCGATTTTGAATACATCGTGGAGATCAGCACATGACGCGGCTCGGCGGTGGCGACAAGCGGCACGGGAGAGACGGTCAAAATGACTCGCGCGCCAGGATTGACGGCGCGTAGACGCGCGATGAAGGCGGTCATGTCGGCGACGACGTCATCGACGCCAAGGTTGACGAATTCGTGTCGCGCGGGAGAGTAATCGCCGCCCGCGACGCCCGGGCAGAGCGGAAAAGCCGCGCCATCCTCGCGCGAACGCCAGAACTCTGTCAGTCCTAGCGTGAACACAAAGACGTCGAGCGTCTCGAACGCGCGGCGCACGGCTTCGAAATGACGTTCGCGATCATAGTCGAGTTCGCGGACCGAGTTGAATCCGCCGGGCTGAATTTGCGGCCGAAACGGGTCGACCACATGCGCGGCGTCTTCCGGCCAGTAGTTCTCCTTTGGCGTGAACCGCCCATAGGCGCGATCGAAGAGCTGCAGCAGCTGGCGGCTCGTGTAGATATTGCCGTAGCGCGCCGTGTAGAGGCCGTAATTGAGGGCGTCGGCAGCCTGCTGACCGATGAAGCAATGCGGCGGCTCGGTGATGAGATAATTGCAGCCGCTCGACTTCAAGTAACGGCCGATGTGTTGAGCGAAACAGCTCCCGGCGGTTGCGATTTTTTCACGAAGGCCGAGCCGGAAAGGCGCCTCCACGACGGGATCGAGTTCGCCGGGCGCGACATCCGCGACCGCGCGGCGCCACAGGGCGTAGTCTGGGCGTTTCGAATAGGGATGCGTCTTCATTGCCGTCCATCACTCAGCCGCGGCTCGATCAGCTCTGCGGCGCTTTGGATCATGCGTCGGCCAAAGAGCGCGTTCGCGTGGGAGGCGTCGGCGCCCCAAACGACCTCCGCCAACACGCCCGACGGCGCGATGAACTCCGTCGGAACGGCCGCAAAGAGAATACCTGCGCGCGCGCAGACTTCACGATAAAGCGCAGTCTGCGTACGCCACATTTTATAGCGAAACGTCTCGCCCGACATTTTTTTTGGATCGAATGATTTACGAAAAAACTCTTGCGGACATTCCAAGATGCGTGAATTTGGAAAGGGCGGCGGGGGCTCAAGGCAAACGATGGGCGCGGCCGTTTCGTTTCGTATCGCTTCGAGGGTTGAAAGCGTTTGCGCCATTTTTTCCCGCAACGTCTCGCGAATGGCGACTTCTGGCAGCACCTCGGCCCCCTGCTCGAGATCGAGCTCCGGCTCCGCGCCGAGAATAAAATCGAAGCGCTCTTTGGGCTGCGTCACCGAAAGAGCGATATGCTCATTGCCGCCGACCGACAATACGACGCCATCCGGCCGCTCCTCGTCGATGATTTGGCGAAGGCGGGCATTGAGGCGCGAAGCTGAGCCCTCCTCCGCTAAGGTCGGCGTTATCTCGGGATCATAAAGATAGAGGAATCGCGAAAGGAGCGGCGCGCCGCCAAGACGAAAGCCCTCGTGCTGCAGCTCGTAACATCCTTTGGCGATCGCCACGATATGACTGTGCCCAAGCCCCAAAATCTTGGTCATTCTTCAGCCCGATGACTCTTCACATGCGTCGCTGGCGCGCAGCTCGACGCCGAGCGGTTCGCCTGAATGAATTGGCCCGGAGATCTGGCGCGCGATTGAGACCACGACATAACGGCGCGCGCCCGTTTCAATGGCGCGCCCAATGATTTCGGCGCCGTCCGCGCCCATCGCAAAAGGCGCGCGAATGGCGAGCATTGAGCGACCCCTGTAGCCGTAGCGATAGAACGCCTCGACCACGATTGGCGCCTCGCCCGCGTGAGCGATCTCACCCTGACCAGATTGCATTGTGGTTTTCGAAACTCCTTTGATCACATCATCGCCCCTACCTCGCCACGGAGCGCATCGATTGAAAAGCAGATCGCGTGTTTTCCTGTACTGCCGCTTGTGCTAACAATCCGGCGGAGGTGGCTATTGAGTATCATTTCGCCGTCTGCATGAATAATCCCTTTCAGTCGGCGGCGCTGCAAGAGACGCCGACGCCGCAAACCTTTGACGAAAGGGCCTATCTCGCCGTCAACCCCGACGTCGCCGAGGCCGTTCGCCTTGGCAAAATCGGCTCGGGCTGGCAGCATTTCAAAAAATTCGGCCATATTGAGGGCCGCCGGCAGAAGGTCGCCGATGACGAGCCCGCGACGCCAGAGAATTTCGACGAGGCGCGCTATCTGGCCGCGAACCCGGACGTGCGACAGGCGATCGAACTCGGTCGGCTGGTCTCGGGCCGCGCGCATTTCGATCAGCTTGGTCGCGCCCAGGGACGGCGTCAGCAGCGTATGAGCGACATCCCTGCAATTCGCGCACGAAAGCTCAGCGCGGTGCGACCGCTGCTGCTCGACCCCGAAACGCCGCTGTCGGGTTCGGGCAAATTCGTGTTTTCGGATGAACCCTCGCTTCAGGCGCAAGACTCCACCGAGGATATGCCGATCAGCGAGAACGGCTATGACGATGAAACAGTCGAACTGATCGAGCGCCACGCCGATGGCTTGATCCTCGACGTCGGCGCGGGCTACCGTCCGGTCTATTATAGCAATGTCGTCAACTTCGAGATGATGGATTATGCAACGACCGATGTGGTCGGCCTGGCGCATCGGCTGCCCTTCAAGAATGACGCCTTCGACGGCGTCATCTCGATCGCGGTTTTGGAGCATGTGAAGGATCCGTTTCGCTGCGCCGCCGAAATCGCGCGCGTGCTCAAGCCGGGCGGATGGCTGAAGTGCTGCGTGCCGTTTCTGCAGCCTCTGCATGGCTATCCGCATCACTATTTCAATATGACGCATGAAGGATTGCGCACGCTTTTCGAGGGGCATTTGACCATCGAACGGCAGGAGGTCACCAATCCGACGCACCCGATCTGGGCGATCGCCTGGCAGCTGCGCTCCTGGTCGCAAGGTCTTTCGCCCCGCGCGCGCAAACAATTCCTGCGCACGCGCGTCGAAGATCTGATCGCCTATCCCGGCCCGCTGCTCGAAAAACCGTGGGCGCGGGAATTGCCTCGCGAGAAACTTTTCGAACTCGCCGCCGCGACGATCCTTTACGCGCGCAAGCCCGAGCCGGACTCCACGGCGAACCCCATCACGACGTCAGCGCCGTGACCGAACTCATCGTTCACGAAGGCCACGACGGATGGCTGTTCCTCACGGGCGGAACGAATTTCGTCACCACGCTCTATGAGCGCAACGGCGGCCATCTGCCAGACGTCAACCTGCGCCGATGGCGGGACGCCATCATTGAACGAAAGCATCGTTGCGAGGCGCTCGGCATCGCCTACGCCCATCTCGTCGCACCGGAAAAGCTGACGATCTACGGTCACAAACAAGCGACGCCGCTCGTCAATGTCGACCTCGCGCCAGCGATCCGCCTGCAACAGCTCTTTGCAGGCGCGGCGCGCGCGGCCGGATGGGTCGATCTCGTTTGGCCCATGCGCGAGCGGCGCGACGAGGTCGAACTCTACTGGCGCAGCGACACGCATTGGACGCCGGACGGCAGTCTGCTCGCCTATCGCCTCTTGTGCGAGGCGCTGCAGCTGACGCCGAATGCGGAACTCGCGAACCGGCCCTGCAACACGATTCATAAAATCATGGATCTCGGCGGCAAATTCGATCCGCCGCGCTGGGAGCAGATTCGCGAAATCGATTGGATCGCCGGCGCGCAACGCGTTTACGCCAATGCGGTCGTGCGCATCCTCGAAGATCCCGCTCACGGCGGCGACATCCACGTCGGCGCGCATGCGATCTACAGGAACGACGCGGCGCCCAATAACGTGCGGATTTTGCTGTTTGGCGATTCCTTCGCCGGCGTCGGGTCTGACCGTCTGACGGCGCAGCTCGCCGAGACGGCGCGCGAACTCGTCTTTATCTGGTCAGCCAATGTCGATTGGCGGCTCGTTAAGCGCCTGAAGCCCGATATCGTCATCACCGAAATCGCCGAGCGCTATATGGCGCTTGCGCCGAACGACCGCTTCAATCTGCGGCGCACGGCGCTTGCGCAGCTGATCAAGGCGCGGCGCCGGGAGGCTGCGACCCGGTGGCGCCGCCTTCGCGCCGAATGGGGTCAACGCGCAAAGAATGGCGCATAGGCGTCGAGCGCTCGTTTCCAATCGACGGGGTCGCGGATCAAATCGGCCAGGGCCGCGCCGCGGCGCGTCAGGCGGCGAAACAGCCAGTCGCGCTCGCGATAGACGCCGGGACCTTCGATGAAATTCAGGCCGGCGAGCGTATCGAGCCCGGCGAGGATCTCTGGCCGCGACCTGTGCAGGATCTGTGCGAGCTCGCCGACGGCGACGAAGATCGGCTCTGGCGGCGAGCGCTGGACATCCTCCAGCGCCAGCAGCAGCGCCCTTAGGGCTTCAAACTCGCCGCCGTTGAATTTTCGAGTCAT
>WSXZ01000125.1 GCA_009773555.1 Methylocystaceae bacterium
TCGTCGATTCAAGGTGCAGCTTCCGGAGCGGTTGATCGGCGAGGCCGACCATCCGCGCGACCTCGTGAAAGCAATTCTCGCGGCGCGTCCCGCGGTCCTCGAGCCGGCACGCGTCCGCGGTCCCCTCGGGCTTAGCCTTGCAACAGTGGAAGAGCCAATCGAGGCGAGAACTCTGATCGAGGCGCTCGCCATGCATGCGGAGCGTCACGCCGACCGCGACCATGTTCTGTTGTGGCGACTGGACAGCGGGCCGGAAGCGGTCACTTACCGAGAGCTTTATGGCGAGGCTCGCGCCGCCGCCGGCGGCTTGATCGAACGCGGCATTCGTTCGGGGGATCGGATCGCGCTCATGCTGCCGACGAGCCGCGACTTCTTCGTCGCGTTTTTCGCCATTCTGTTTGCCGGCGCGATTCCCGTGCCGATCTATCCGCCGTTTCGGTTGTCGCAGATCGAGGATCACTTGCGGCGCCAAGCGCGTATTCTGGGCAACGCCGAGGCATGCGTGCTCGTTACGAGCGCCGAGATCAGGGTTGTTGGCAGGTTGCTGTATGGACTGGTCGGCTCCCTGCAGCACATCGTGACAATTCAAGACCTTGCCGCAGCGGAGCCTTTGCCGGCGCCTCTGCCGGCGACCGCCAATACGATGGCCCTCATTCAATATACGTCGGGCAGCACGGGCGACCCCAAGGGAGTCGTGCTAACTCACGGTAATCTTCTCGCCAATATTCGCGCGATGGGCGCGGCGTTGAAGGCCTCGTCCGCCGACAGGGTCGTCAGCTGGCTGCCGCTCTATCACGACATGGGCCTGATCGGCTGTTGGCTGGGCAGCCTTTACTATGGAGCGCCGGCCTTGATCATGTCGCCGCTGTCGTTTCTTGCCGATCCCGCGCGCTGGCTTTGGGCGATCGGCGAGCATAAGGCGACGATATCGGCGGCTCCCAATTTCGCATATGAGTTCTGCCTCAAGTCGATCAGCGATGCGAGAATCGCGGGCCTCGATCTTTCATCGCTGCGCGCGATTCTGAACGGCGCCGAGCCCGTCAGCCCGATATCGATTTCGCGCTTTGCTGAAAGATTCGCGCCTTATGGCTTCCAGCCGCGGATGATGACGCCGGTCTACGGGCTCGCGGAAAACGCCGTCGGTCTCGCCTTCCCGCCGCTCGGCAGAGGACCGCTCATTGACCGCGTCGACCGGAGCGCGCTGGATCGCGACGGCGTCGCGCGCATCACGGCGGCCGAGGGCGCGGACGTTGTCTCCTTAGTGGCGTGCGGGCGACCGCTCCCGCGTCATGAAATTCGCGTCGTCGACGACGCAAGTCGCGAATTGCCCGAACGCCAGGAGGGCCGCATTCAATTTCGCGGGCCGTCGGCGACGCGGGGCTATTACCGAAATCCAGAAAAGACGCGCGCCCTCTTCGACGGCGACTGGCTGGAGACGGGCGATCGCGGCTACATCGCTGGCGGCGACGTCTTCATCACCGGCCGCATCAAGGATCTGATCAAGCGCGCGGGACGCAACATCTATCCGCAAGAGCTGGAAGAGACCGTCGGATCGCTCAAAGGGGCGAGGAAAGGCTGCGTCGCGGTGTTTCCAACGCTCGACGCGCGCGCCGGAACGGAGCGGCTGATCGTCATGGCCGAAACGCGCCTGGCCGACGAGGCGCGCCGGGAAGCCTTGCGTAAATCGATTGTCGAGGCGTCTCAAGCCTTGCTCGATCTCGCGCCGGACGCAGTCGTCCTCGTTCCCCCGCGCGCGGTCCCAAAGACTTCGAGCGGTCAAGAGCGCGAGCCCGCGCTGGCAGCTCTTGCGCGTCGCACTCGCTGGCATAGGGCCGCGGTTGCGTCGCACGCTGTCCAAAATTACGACATTGGGCTTCGACGCCTACGCTTGGGTTGCGCTCGTCCTGATCGCGGTCTGCATATGGCCGTGCGTGATATTGGCGCCGAAGCGGGCGTGGCGTCATCGCGTCATCGGCGCGGCCGCCCGCCTGTTTTTTCACATGATTGGATGCCGACTGACGGTCGAGCGCGAAGCGCCCTTGCCGCAGGACAACGCCATCATCGTCGCCAATCATTCGAGCTACCTCGACAGCGCGGTGCTGGTCGCAATTTGCCCGGGCGAAATCTCCTTCATTGCGAAAGAGGAGCTTGCGCATCAGATGGTCGCAGGCCCCTTCTTGCGCCGGCTGGGCGCGATTTTCGTGCGCCGTTCGGACCCGGCCGGCGGCGTCGCCGACGCCGAGGAGGCGCTAAAATTGGCGCATGCCGGCGTTCGGCTGGTTTGGTTTCCTGAGGGGACCTTTTCGCGAATGCCTGGACTATTGGAGTTTCACATCGGCGCCTTCTTGACCGCCGCGCAACTGAGGCTTCCCGTCGTTCCGATCACAATATGCGGCACGCGTTCGATTCTGCGCAGCGATTTCTGGCTGTTCCGGCGCGGCGACATCACCGCGCAAATCGGGGCTCCGATCGAGCCTCAGGGCGAGGATTTTCAAGCTGCGATCGCGTTGCGCGACGCGACGCGGGAAAAGATATTGGCGCGTTGCGGCGAACCGGACCTCGCTCATGAGCGCGTGGCGCTGACCTGAGAAAGAGCAATTGAAGGAATGAGCTCCAATGGAGCGGATCTGGCTGAAAAGTTACAACGCGGGAGTTCCTACGGAAGTCGATGTCAGGGCTTATCGCTCCATCATCGACCTTTGATCGCCTGTCCCGCGACTTTGCGGTCTATTTGAGCGAGGAGCTTAAACTTCAAAAAGGCGCGCGCGTCGCGCTGATGATGCTCAACATTTTTCAATATCCGATCGCGCTACTCGGGGCTCTCAGGGCGGGATATGTCGTGGTCAATTGCAATCCGCTCTACACCGCGCGCGAGCTCGAACGGCAGTTGGCGGATTCCGGCGCCGAAACGATCGTCATCATCGAAAATTTCGCGTCCGTTCTACAAGAAGCGTTGCCCCGGACGGCGATCAAGCATGTCATCACAACGCGCATCGGCGATATGCTGGATTGGGGTCAAGGAGCGCTCGTCAATTTCGTCGTCAAATATGTCAGGAGGCTTGTGCCGGCCTGGAACATTCCGGGCGCGGTGAAATTTTGCGCCGCGTTGCGGCGGGGCGCGAACCTCGCTTGGACGGTGCCATCGATAGAGCCCGACGACATCGCCTTTCTGCAATATACCGGTGGTACGACAGGCGTGCCGAAGGGAGCGATGCTGTTACATCGCAACATTGTCGCCAACCTCCAGCAGCATCACGCGCATTTGAACGCCGTGCTTCGGGAAGGGCGCGACGTCGTGATTACGGCCATACCGCTGTTTCACATCTATGCGTTGACGGTCAGCTGCCTGCTCGCAATCAAGGTCGGCGCAGCCAATGTGCTGATCGCCAACCCGCGCGACATACCCGGACTCGTGAAGGAGCTACAAAAGCACAGATTCACCTGCCTTCCCGGCGTCAACACCTTGTTCAAGGCGCTGCTGGACAATCCTGAATTCGCGCGGCTGGATTTTTCGAGTTTGAGCATCGCCGCCTCGGGCGGCTCTGCGCTGCAGAAGGCGGTGGCGATGAAATGGAAGGCTATAACGGGCAAGACGCTGATCGAAGCCTATGGCCTAACCGAGACCTCACCCGTCGTGACGTGCAATCCAACGGACCTGATCGAATTCAACGGCTCGTGTGGCGTTCCGATTCCCTCGATGGAAATCGCGATCAAGGACGACCAGGGCGCCGACCTGCCGATCGGCGAAGCCGGCGAACTCTGCGTCCGCGGGCCGCAGGTCATGAAGGGCTATTGGAACAGACCGGACGAGACGGCGAAGGTCATGACATCGGATGGCTTTTTGCGGACCGGCGACATCGCGACGATGGACGACAAAGGATTCGTGCGCATCGTCGATCGCAAGAATGACATGATCAATGTTTCCGGTTTCAAAGTTTACCCCAATGAAGTGGAAGACGTCATTACCATGCATCCCGGGGTGCAGGACGTCGGCGCGGTTGGCGTTCCCGATCCGGTTTCGGGAGAAGCCGTCAAAGTTATTGTCGTAAAGCGCGACCCGTCCTTGACGGAGGCTGAGCTCAGGACGCACTGTCGCAAATATCTCACGGGCTACAAGGTTCCACACGTCATCGAGTTTCGAGACGAATTGCCGAAAACGAATCTAGGCAAGATTCTGCGAAGGGCGTTGCGCGAGTAGGGCGTTAGGCGCGACGACGCGCAATCATTCGGAGGCGTTGGGATGCCTGTCCACAATGCCGAAATCGCCGCAATGTTCGACCAGGCGGCGGAGCTCCTTGAGATCAAGGGCGATAATCCGTTTCGCACGCGTGCCTATCGGCGCGCCGCGCGCGTTCTCGAGAGTCTTCCCAAGAGCGTGGCGGCGATGTTGCGCGCGGGCGAAGACCTCGCCGAACTGCCGGGGATCGGCGAAGATCTGGCGAGCAAAATCGCGACGATTGTCGAGACAGGCAAATTCGACCTGCTGGAGTCGCTCAAACGCGAGCTTCCCGGAGATCTCGGCGAAATCGCCGCCATTCCCGGCCTTGGCCCGAAGCGTGTCAAGCTGCTCATTGAGAAGCTGGGCGTTCGTTCGATCGAAGACGTTCGCCGCGCCGCCAAGCGAGGCCGATTGGGCGAGCTTCGCGGCTTCGGCCCCAAGCTTCAGCAGAATATTCTCGCGGCGCTGGCCAAGCCCGTCGCCGCGAAGCGCTTCAAATTGCCCTTCGCCGAAGCGGAAGCGGGCGCGCTGATCGATTGGCTCAGTCGCGGCTTGGATGGCGGCCGCGTCGTAGCGACGGGGAGCTTTCGGCGCCGTCGCGACACCGTGGGCGATCTCGATATTCTCGCGACGACGGCCCATGCGACGGCGGTCGGCGACAGGCTCGTCGAATATGAGAATGTCGCGCTGGCGCTCGCCCATGGCCCGACGCGAACGACTGTTGTCCTGCGTTCAGGGATTCAGGTCGATCTGCGCGTCGTTAAGGAAGAGAGCTATGGCGCCGCTCTGATGTATTTCACGGGTTCAAAAGCCCATAACATCGCCCTGCGCAATATCGCCCTCGATCGCGGCTGGAAGCTCAACGAATATGGCCTATTCGAGAAGGATCGGGCCATCGGCGGCGAAACCGAGGAAGGAATATACAAGAAACTCGGTCTTCAATTCGTGCCGCCGGAATTGCGCGAGGACCGGGGCGAAATCGCGCTCGCGCAGAAGAATGCGCTGCCCCATCTCGTGCAACTGTCCGACATTCGCGGCGACCTCCACGTCCATTCCAATTGGAGCGACGGAAACGCGACGATTGCCGATATGGCGCAGGCGGCGCAAGCGCGCGGTTACGCCTATATGGCATTGACCGATCATAGCCGACGCGTGACGATCGCCCATGGGTTGGATCGCGCCCGCTTGTTGCGCCAGATCGACGAGATCGACCGTCTCAACGCCAAATTACGCGGCTTTACCGTGCTGAAGGGCATCGAGGTCGACATTCTTGCCGACGGAAGTCTCGATTTGCCAGACGAGGTTTTGTCGCGGCTCGACATCGTTGTCGCCGCGGTTCACTACAAATTCGACTTGTCGCGCGACGAGCAAACGGAGCGCATCATCCGGGCGATGGACAATCGGCATGTATCGATCTTGGCCCATCCGACTGGTCGCTTGATCGAAGAACGCGCGCCCTATGACATCGACATGGATCGCGTGATGACGGCGGCCAAGGAACGCGGTTGCTGCCTGGAGCTTAACGCCGAGCCT
>WSXZ01000126.1 GCA_009773555.1 Methylocystaceae bacterium
ATGGCAAGAGGATCGCTATGGAAAAAAGTCGAATCACGAGCGTGGCTTCCGTTGCCGTGATCCTGTTTATCGTCCTCGCCGCCTGCAAGGTCGGGCAGGCGGTCATCGAGCCCGTGGCCTTTGCCCTCTTCATTATCGCGATCGCCTGGCCTTTGCAGAAGGCGCTGCAGCCAAAATTGGGGAAGGCCATCGCCTTGAGCGTGACGGTCGGGATGACCGCCGCGGTGATCCTGGCGCTCTTTTCTCTGATCGCTTGGGGCGGCCATGAGGTGCTGGAATGGGTCAGACAGAATCTCGACCGCATTCAGGAAACGGCGACGACATCGACATCGTGGCTCGAAGAGCATGACATTTTCGTCTTCACGCTCTTTGCGGAACATTTCAACACCGCGTCGCTGATCAGACTTCTTCACATGCTTGCCGTGAGAGTGAATACAGTTCTCGCCTTCGCGGTCATCGTGCTCGTCTATGTAATTTTGGGACTAGCAGAGGCCGATGCCTTTCAGTCCCGAATTGCAGCGCTTGAAAATCAGGAGACAAGCCGGCGCCTGCTTGAAAGCGGCAGGAAGATCGGCGAAAAATTTCGCACCTATATGTTCGTTCGGACGATCGCCAGCATCGCGACAGGTCTCGCGGTATGGGGATTTGCTCAATTCATGAATCTGGACATGGCCGGCGCATGGGGCGTGCTGGCCTTTGCGCTAAACTACCTGCCCTACATCGGCTCCTTCATCGTCACGGCGCTTCTGCCGCTTTTCGCCTTCGTTCAATTCGGAACCTTAGAAGCGCCGTTGATCTTTCTTTTGGGCGTGTTCGTCATCCAGTTCATTATCGGGAGTTATCTGGAGCCAGTGTTTTCGGGATCGGCTCTCTCAATCTCCCCTCCGATCGTCCTCTTTTCAATTGTTCTCTGGACATTCCTGTGGGGCGCGCTTGGAGCGTTTCTCGGCGTCCCGCTTTCGATCGCAGCTCTGACGATCTGCGAACAATTCCCCTCGACCCGATGGGTGGCGGAGATTTTGCCGGGCAAACGGCCTGAGCCGCGCGGCGGCTTGGGCGCTTCGCTTGAAACGTCTCTTGCCCGCCGCGTTGACGCGCGCTGTAGGATTCGGCCGCGCGCGCCTGGAACGAGATGGCTGCCGCGGGCGAATTCGGATAAGATAAGCTGAATTCGCGCTAAGAGGCGTCAGATGCTTTGGCTGATCCGATTCATGGGCTTGCTTTCCCAAGCGATTTTCTTAGAGTTTTTGCATATCTTCGGGTTGATCGTATTTTTGCTCGCCGTATTGCTGGGCTATTTCAGGGCTCCGTGGTGGATCGCGCCAGTGCTCGCCGTGGCTTGCGGGCTGTTCGCAAACTGGTTCATCGATCTAAACTACCTGACGGATGTATTCCGCAGAGTGGCCTCTTCAAACGACCGCTGGGCCTTCGTGATCGTCGTCTATTTGGCGATCACGATCGGCGGCTATCTCATTGGACTGCTGGGGCGTCTTTTCCTGCGGCGCGTGAGGCGGCCCTAGGACGCTGACGGCGCTCGCGGCCGGATTGGCTCATCGCTTCTTGATGAGGTCGAGCGGACCCCACAATTCAACGATGCGAGCGCTTTTTTGCGGGCCGGTCGCTGCTGGCCGCCGCAGGCGTGCCGGGCGCTGCGCTGGGCAGGCGACGCGGCGGCGGGGCGGCCTGTGGCGGCGATTGGACGCGCGCTCCGCCTTGGTCGGTTGCGTCGCCGTCTGGCCGGGCCGGAAGATGCTCCTCGATGCGCTGCGCCATATAGGAAAAGAATGGGTTCGACGACATGCGCAGCAGCGCGTCCAGGCTGACGATCAGCGTCCCGCGCTCGCCGCGCGGCGCCAGCGAACCCAGGTGGACGCCAAAGTCGTCTGTTTGATCCGGCGTCAGGCCATAGAGGGAGTCGCTGAGCGGGAAGGGCAATGCGACATGCGAGAGCGAATACACGCCTTTCGGATACTGTAGCCCCAACGCTTGGGTCTGCTCGGCCGTGGCGCCGGCCTCAACGACGCGTTCGACCGCATCCTCGGTGCCTTCCCCGGCGTTCGTCACAACCGTTAGACGGTAATCCCTGACGCGAGGCGGCACGATGCGGGAGAGCGCGGACTCCGCGGAGGCGCGCAGCAGCGGACCGAATTTGACGTTGCGATTGAGGTCGAACAGAACGAGTTCGCTGCCGTTCGCCGGCAGATGATCGTAAAGCCCGGAAAGCACGGCCTGGGTGCTGACGGTGAAATCCATGACGGATTGAAACGTCAGGACTGGCGGCAGCGCGGTCAATCGACCCTCTCGACGCGCCAGCGACATTTGCGTTCCAAGCGCATCCGTCAGCAGGTAGGATTGGCGCGCGCCATTCACGGGAAATGAATTATATTTGAATGGATTGAACTCGGGCAGCACGCTGAGCCAAGCCGCCTTGGCGAAGGCGGGCAAAATCGCCGGTAGCCCCGCCAGGCCGGCAAAACGCGCAAACCGCGTAATTCCCACCATCGGCGAGAGCAGGATCAGACGGTCGACTCGAGAGAGACGCTCATCGTCGATGGCGTCGAGCGTATATTTTACCGCGAGCGATCCGCCGTTCGAGAACCCGACGACATGCAGAGGCGCCGGCTCAGGCGCGCGCCGCCGCGCCTCTCTCACGGCAAGACGCGTCGCGGCCAGCCATGTCTCCCACTCCACTTTGGTCAAGGCCGCGGGCACTGTGCCATGCGCAGGCAGCCTGATCGCGACCACCACGAAGCCGCGATCACGGTAGCGGGATGCAAGATGGCGCAAACTATATGGCGAGTCGGTCAATCCATGCAGCAGAACGACGGCGCCGATCGGCGGCCCTGCGGGTTCGAGGAGATAAGACCGGTTCCAATCCCGCGCAAAATGACCCGGGTAGACCGGACTGCCCTCGAAATAGCGATTGAAGGGAACTTGTTCCTCTGGCGTCAACTGCTGGCTGACGTTGGTGCGCAGGGAAGCGAATATTTTCGCCTCCGCCTCGAGATAGGCCCCCCAATCGGCGGCGTCGATTTCTGTCTTGCTCAACTCTTGCGGCACGTAAGTATGCCAGACATCAAGCGGCAGCCCGCGCTGAGAGTTGTAAATTCGCACCGCGAAAAACGTAAAGACGAAAAGGCTCAGCAACGCCAAAAACCATTTGACCATTTTCAGCGCCATGCCCAGCATCATCCATCCCCGTTATGCTTCGACCGGCACACTGTAAATCTGTTAACTGACTTCCGCATCAATACGCCGCGCTGCAGGTGAGCCGAGCATCTAGAGCAGTTCGATGAAGAAGCGACGCTAATGCGCCGCGCCCGACATGCGGTTGCTCTCGCGAACAGCGGCAAGCGCAGGTTTCACGATCGCGTAGACTTATACAATCGACTCCACGCAAAAGCTGCTTGCCCAATCGAGGCTTCGCACACAGACTATCATTTATTTCGGACCCAAACCCAGCGGATAAATCGATCGGACGATTTGGACACGAATGAAGCGCAGGGCCGTTTTGGTTGGACTCCGGCCTGCTCGGTCTGACTGACGTAGAGGTGGAGGCCAGCGGATATGACGCGCGACGCGGTTCTTGTAGATCTTGCCTTACAGGGCGGCGGCGCGCATGGCGCCTATACGTGGGGCGTTCTCGACCGTCTGCTGGAGGAATCCTGGCTCCAGATCGAGGGCATTTCGGGCACATCGGCCGGAGCTATGAATGCGGCGGCGCTCATCAGCGGCTATGTTGATGGCGGGGCGGACGGCGCGCGCGCGGCGCTCGAACTTTTCTGGCGGCGTGTTTCGCAGGCGGCGCGGCTCAGTCCATTGCAGCGCAATCTTGTCGACGTCCTGATGGGTCGCTGGACGCTGGATGCTTCCCCTTTCTTTGTCGCGACCGACATCATGTCGCGCCTATTTTCGCCCTATGACCTCAATCCGAAGGGCGTCAATCCGCTGCGGGAGATTCTCGCCGAAACCGTCGATTTCGAGCGGCT
>WSXZ01000127.1 GCA_009773555.1 Methylocystaceae bacterium
GCGAATCCGGGCGTGTCTCCGGCGTTCGGGCGGAGACGCGCCTCCCCCTGTCGCGCTTGGCCGCTTGTCGTTCGATCTGGCGTCCCATCAGGTGGTCGTCGGTGGCCGGCCCATCGTGCTCCACCGGCGAGAGCTCGCGCTGCTCGAAGCGCTTGTCCGAAACGCCGGCCGCGTCGTTTTGCGCGACAAGCTTCTCGAAGAGATTTACGGATTCGATGACGACGTTGACGGCAATGCGCTAAACATTCTGGTTTCGAGATTGCGCAGGCGCCTGCATGATCTCGACGCCGGCGTCGAGATCCATGCAGCGCGCGGAATTGGCTACATGCTCGCGCGAGAGCCGTCATGAACAAGCGCCAATCTTTATCAGCTCGGGTGATCGTCTATCTCGCGCTCGCACAATTCGCCGCGCTGTTTTTCCTGATCCCAATCACCGACTTCTTCGTCTCCATATCGGGCGTCAGCCCGAACTGGGAAATCGCGCCAGACGATTGGGGCGAATATCGTATTCATTCGCTTGTCGTCGACTCATTGATGCAGGCTCCCGAAGGGACCGTGGTTCTGGAGCCGACAGCCGCTTTGCGCGCCTATATCGACGCCAATCCGCAGGTCCGCTATGCCGCATTTGATCAACGAAGCGGTCAGGCCCTGCGTGGCTCATCGCCGGAACTCGTCGCAGCGCTCGGCGGTTTCAATCAAATAGAGGCCTCGGCGATAAAGTTTCGGATTCCGGGCAATGAGACAAGCCAAGCGCGCGGCTATTTGCGGCAGGCGCAGACCGCGTTCGGGTCGTACGCAATAGCGGCCTATGGATATAGATTTGCGTGGAGCGATCTCGTTGCAGTCGCCGGATTGTTCTTGACGCTGCATACCGCTATCGTCACTGCTCCCGCGATGTTGGGGGCGCTTGCCATTGCATGGTTCGTCGTTCAGCGCGGGCTCGCGCCGCTGCGCGCCGCCGCGGCTGACATCGCCGCCATCGACATGAACACTTTGCACCAGCGCGTCGCCGCCACCGACGCGCCGAAGGAGGTCGTCCCCTTCATCGACGCGGTCAACGCCGCGCTGGCGCGTCTCGACGCCGGAGTCGCCGCGCAACGCCGCTTTACCGCCAACGCGGCCCATGAGTTGCGCACGCCCATCGCAATTATGCGCGCCCATGCAGATAATCCCGACGACGTTGCGTTTCGTCGCAATATCCGGCGCGACATTCGGCGCATTCAGACGATCGTAGAACAGCTGTTGGCGACGGCGCGATTTTCGGTTCGCAAGGAATGCGAACAAGACCGCATTGATCTGGGAACGACCGTTCTGCATCTCGTCGCCGATTATGCGCCGCTGATGATCGAAAACAAAAAGCGGATCGCGTTCGAAGAGCCCGAATCGCCGACCGAAGTAAGGTGCGCGCGATGGGCGCTTGAATGCGTCGTCGCCAATCTTCTCGACAACGCGCTTCGAGCCGAGCCGGAGGGCGACGCCGTCCGGGTTCGCGTCCTTTCAGGGGCGGCGATCGAAGTAATCGATAATGGCCCGGGCGTCGCGCCTTCGGATCGCGAAAAGATATTCGAACCTTTCTGGCGGCGAGACAGGGAAGGCGTTGGCGTCGGCCTTGGACTGTCGATTTCGAAGCGACTCGTCGAGCGGATGGGAGGATCAATCCTCGTCAAGGATACGCCTGGCGGCGGCGCGACATTCAGGATCGAGCTGGAAGAATTCGGGTCGGGCGGCTGTCCAACTGACCGACATCGACGCTCAATCGCGCACTGACGCAGGAGACATACGCAGGCCGGGACGGCGATGCCCCCCGTGCCGATCCAAACGGTCTTTTATCACGGCATGTTGGTCAGGCGCGGAAACGACGAGCTTGTGCTGCTCGGCCCGCCGGTCCTGTTCACGCCCGGACAGGCCGAGCAGATGACGCTAATCTAAAGCGCCTTAAATTCATAGCTTAGCGCGTCTTCCAACCGTTGGTCGGGGAACATGTCACAAAGTCCAAATCCTGCCACCGCAACGATCTGGATTGTGATTATGCGAACCCCAAGGAGCGCGAGGGTCGGACCACGCGAGAGTCGCCGCCGAGTTTTTTTGCCGCCATCCGAAAATCAATAAACTATTTCAATCCGATATGTGTCCCAACCGGCGCGGCATGGCCCGCTGGCGCGCCCAAAGGGATTCGAACTCTATAGCGATCGGACTCGGTGAGGGCCTATCTCTGTTCCGAACCGGACACTCTCTTTAGCGAAAGAGTTGCCGCATTCCCCTGCGGATGCGAGCGTCCTTGCATAAGGAAGGCGTGGCGAGATCCGTTTAGACTACAACAAATGGGCAGAATCTTGCCACCCGACCAATGGCGCCCAAGCCTATTTCTCCGCTACGATTTCTAATTCTGCGATCGTGAAGATCGTTCCCTTTTGTTGAGCAGCGATCACTCACATTATCCGTGCGTGACGCGACAGGCGAGCAACAGCAGCAATAGCGGGAACGGCGGCGACGCATCGTCGGAATCCCACGCGACTCCGCTCGACGTTTCTCTCGTTGCATTTGTCGAAGCCCTTGCGATTGCCGACGCAAGGCGCGATCATCTTGTTTTCAGCGTTCCGCCTCTCGAACAGGAAACTGTTGACGGGAGTCGGACATTGCAGGCGCGAGCATCGAACAATGACGCATGCCGTCGTCTACGCAAGATTTTCGACTGAGCTCCAGAACGAGAAGTCGACCGAAGATCAAATCGAGCTTTGTCGCGCTTACGCTGCGCGGCAGGATTTCGATGTCATTGGAACCTACGAGGACAAGGCGCGCTCCGGCGCTTCGGTCTTTGGCCGCGATGGCCTTATGCGCCTCATGGATGCGGCGCGCGATCGCAAATTCGGCGTGGTGATTGTCGAAGCGCTCGATCGGCTTTCCCGAGACATGGAAGACTTGGCCGGTATCCATAAGCGACTGTCCTTCCTCAGCGTCGAGATTCACGCGGTGCACGACGGCACGGCCGATGCCGTTCTCGTCGGTCTGAGAGGGTTGGTCGGTCAG
>WSXZ01000009.1 GCA_009773555.1 Methylocystaceae bacterium
TACATGGCTCTGGCGGTGAATCGCTGGAGCAAGAGTTTCTTCGACGCGCTTCAAACGCATAAAGTCGATGAAGTGACCGGGGGAATTCTGCAACTCGCCATTCTGGCCGTCGGCGTCGGTCTTGCCTCGATCGCCACAACGCAGTTTCGTATGCGACTTCAGGTCAACTGGCGATTGTGGCTCACCGCCTCGCTCATCGAGAAATGGCTCGTCAACGAATCTCGCCAAGCCTGCGCCATATCCCCCGCGATCGATAATCCGGAAGCCCGCATCGCCGATGACGGTCGGCTGGCGATCGAGCTTTTTGTCGATCTCGCTGGAGGCGTCATCAATATTTTCTTGGTGTCGGCAGCCTTCATTCTCGTTCTGTGGCAAGTCGGGGGCTCCTATGAGTTTTTCGGCGTGGTCATCCCCGGCTATCTGGTGCTCGCGGTCTTCATCTATTCGGTGGTGACGTCGTTTTGCATGTGGGTGCTCGGGCGACCCCTCGTGGCAAGCGTCGAAGCAAAGGCCGCGGCGGAGGGGAACTTCCGCTATGCGCTCACCCGCGCCCGTCATGAGTTCGAATCGAGAGCGGTGGTGGAAGCCGACGAGGACATCGATCGCGATATCGGCGATTACCTGCGCCATCCCGTCGTCAAGGGGGTTCCGATCATTCCGGATCGGCTGCCCGATATCGACGCCCAGAGCGGAAATCCCTTCGACAGATTTCTCTTTCTGCTCGCAGCGACCTGGGGGCGCGTCATCCAGGGGCAGACAAAGATCGTTTTTTTGACGCATGCGAACAATCTCCTGGCGCCCGCGGTCCCCCTGTTGCTTGGCGCGCCGAAATATCTTGCCGGCGATTTGACGCTCGGAGATCTGATGCAGGCCGCCGCAGCCTTTTTGCAGGTGCAGCTTTCCCTCAACTGGCTCGCCGACAACGCCCTGAGCATCGCGAACTGGTCGGCTTCGGCGCGGCGCGTCGCGGCCCTTGATTTAGCGATCGACACGACACGTGAGGAATAGCGCGTGCGCTTGCGACGCCGCGCCGACCAAGAGGGAACATGAGCCGGCTTCGCGTCCACCGGGAAAGCCATCTCGTCCAGCGCATCGGCTGGCTGCGAGCGGCGGTGCTCGGCGCCAATGACGGCATCGTGTCGACGGCGAGCCTGATCGTCGGCGTCGCCGCGGCGCAAGCGACACGCAATGATGTGCTCGTCGCCGGCGCGGCGGGGTTGGTGGCCGGCGCGATGTCGATGGCGGCGGGCGAAACCTCGCGCGCGAACGCGAGGAACTGAGCGATTACGCCGAACTCGAAAGAGAGGAGCTTGCGCAGATTTACTTCGAGCGCGGGGTCGACCTTGAGCTGGCGCGGGAAGTCGCTTTGCAGCTGATGGAGAAGGACGCGCTGACCGCGCATGCGCGCGACGAATTGGGCATCTCGGAGATCGCCAGCGCGCGGCCGGTGCAGGCGGCGCTGACCTCGGCCGTCACCTTTGCCGCGGGCGCCGCGCTGCCGCTCCTCGTCGTCGCGATCGCGCCGCGAGACGCGATCATCCCCATCGTCTCGACCGCGTCTTTAGGGTGCCTGGCGCTGCTGGGCGCCATTGGCGCGAAAGCCGGCGGCGCCGGCGTCCTGCGCGCCGCGATTCGGGTGACGTTCTGGGGCGCATTGGCGCTGGCGCTGACGGCGGGCGTCGGCAAGATATTCGGCATGGCCGTTTAATGGCGGTTTAAAAGAGCCGGCGATTGCGGAAACCGTTCTATATGGCGACTGCAAGAAGCAGATTGCGAATGGAGCAGCAGATGATTCGCCTGGGGTTTGTCGCGGTCCTGAGCGTCGCTTTCAGTGCAGGCGTCGCTGTTGCGAAGGAGCCTGCGCCCGCCGAAGTCGTGACGGAAATCGCCAGGGCGACAAAAACCGCCACTGGGCAGCCGATCACGCTACCGCAGGGGCCCTTGGAGGTCGTGGCTTCGATTTACACTTTGGCGCCCGGCGTCAGATTGCCGGAACATAAGCATCCGTATCCGCGCTATGCCTATATTCTTGAAGGGCAGCTGATGGTCCAGCAGGGCGATTCCGCGTCGCGCGTCTATCACGCTGGAGAATTCGTCATAGAGAGCGTCGACGGCTGGCATTTCGGCGCGACGGTCGGAGCGGTTCCGGTCAAATTGCTGGTGATCGATCAGTTGCCGCCGGGCGCTGAAGTCACGATCAACCGACCGCCAGCGCCGTAGCACAGCAGAACTCGAACGCCCGTCCGTTAGACAACCGACAGGCGTTTTTCATGTCGCCCTAGAGCCGCGCCTCCAGGATCATATTGAACGGCGTCGCCGCCGCCTTGCGGAAATGGGAGAAGCCGCCTTCGCGCAGGACCTCGCCGATGCGCTTCGCGCCAGCTTGCGCGCCGAGCGCGAGCCCGACGTCCTGATTGAGCGACGTCGGCACGCAGATGTGGGTCGAGCCGGCATAATAGACCCGCCCAACAGGGTTCAGGTTTTCCGCCAGGCTGTCGCCGGCCGCGGGCTCGATCAGCATCAGCGTTCCGTCATCCGCCAAAACATCGCGGATATGCGCGACGGCGCCGACGGGATCGCCCATGTCGTGTAGCGAATCGAACATCGTCACGAGGTCGTAGCGCGCGCCGGCGAAATCCTGCGCCCGCGCCACTTCGAAGCGCACGTTCTTGCGGCCGTCGGCCTTCTCCCTTGCATGCGCGATCGAGCCCTCGTGGTAGTCGATCCCGACAAATTCCGAGTTCGGAAAGGCGTCGGCCATGAGCAGGGTCGAGACGCCATGTCCGCAGCCGACGTCGGCGACGTTCGCGCCGTGCTCGAGCTTGGCGGTCACCCCGTCAAGAGCCGGCAGCCATTCGGCGACGAGATGCGTCCGGTAGCCCGGCCGGAAGAAGCGCTCCACGCCGCAGAACAGACAATTGCAATGGTCGCCCCAATGCATGCCCTTGCCGCTCTTGAAGGCCTCGGCGAGTTTGGGTTCGTCGTGAAAAATCGCCGACATCAGGCTGAAGCCTCCCACCATGAAGGCGGGGCTGTCCTCGGCCGCGAACACCGCCGTCTGCTCCGGAGACATCGAAAATTTGCGCGCTTCGGCGTCATAATCGACGAAGCCGGAGGCCGCTTGCGCGGAGAGCCATTCGCGCACATAGCGCTCATGCGTGCCGGTCTTGTCGGCGAGTTCGGCGGAGCTTGTCCCCGATGATCACCAGAGCCGCGTTGGAAGCGGCGCCCAGTTCATTGACGACCGTTCCGAGCAGCGAGTCGAGCTTGTTCATGTCCAGGTTCATTGCGCACTCTCATTGTGGATGGCCGGCGGGATGCGCCTTTGGCGCCGGCGTCGCGCGGTGTCGCTCGACTCGGTGGCGCAACCGAGGTTGCCGCTCAGCGCAATTTGATCGTCAGATCCGTGCCGTCGTTTCCGGTCTCGCTGCTGACCGGCTGGTCCGAGATGATGAGCGACGCCCCAGTCCACAGCCGCTCTGCGATCCGCTCGCGAACGTCTTTTGGGATGTCGACGCGCTCCAGCGCCTCGGACGGGGTCGCGCTCGCAGGGCGCCAATCCCAGGATATGTCGGCTTTTGCATCGGCCGACGCCAGATTCTTCCTGCGCTCCGTCTGCGCTTCCGGCATCGACAGGACCGACCATTTGAGCGAGCTTCCGTCGTCCTTGGCCGCCGTCGCAATATAAAGATGCGAGCCGAGCGGCGCGTTTGGATCGCGGATCTCGATTGGCGCATCAAAAAGCGGCGACAGGCCCTGGCGAACATAGATCCGCCGATCCTTCTTGCTGATCAGCACCGAGATGGGCGCCAAGCGCCGCTCGGCTTCTCTTTGATCGGTTGCAGCGGCGGCGGCGGTCGTTTTCGCCTCATCCAAACGCCGCTCGGCGTCCGCCAGATCCGAGTCCCCGGCGACGACGGCCGCTCTCGCCTGTTCGAGTATGGCCGTGGCTTCGGCCAACGCGGAGGCGGCGTCCGTTTGAGTCAGCAGCGCCGCATCCTGAGCGAGGAGAGCTTCGCCATAGGCTCTCGTCAGGCGGTCGGCTCTGGCTTTGGCCTGCTCATCGCCCGCCGTCGCGCCGCGTTCCGCCGCCATGGCCGGCTCCTGCTGGCTGGCGGCCGCCACGGCCGCCGCGCCGTGCAATGCAGCGGCCGTGTCCGCTTTAACGCGGGCCGCAGCCTGCGCGGCTTCTGCGGCGCGGAGCGCCGCCGCGGCGCGCGCGGCTTCCTTCTGCTTGAGGATGACTTCAGCGGATATAGCCTTGATGGCCTTGCTGGCGGCGGCGGCTTCGGCCAGGGCCTTGGCCTTGAGTCGCTGGGCATATTGGCGCGGGTTCACCGTCAGTCGATCGGTGACGGCGGCTTGGCTCGAGGGAGCCGAGGACGCGGGTCTGTCAGCCGAGGCTTCGCTTTTTGGCTGGTCCGCATTGTGCTCGACCTTGATGGCAGGCGTTTTGGCGTAGTCGAGCGCCGGTTGCTGCGAGTCTGCAGCGGGCGCGGCTGCGTCGACCGAAGCGATCTTGTCGCCGGTTTCCACTTCGGACTGCTCCGCTTGGTGCTGCGAATGCGCGGCAGGCGTGTCGGCTTCGACGGGGGAGGGCTGCTGCAGATCAGCGGCCGGCGCGGCTTTGGCGGTTCCAGTTACGTCGGCCCCGGGGTCGATTTTAGGCGTCTCCGCCTGGTTCTGCGGATTGGCCGCCAGCGGGGCGCCCGTAGCAAGGGGCTGCTTTAGCGGGTCCGTACCCGCAGCGGTTTCGCTGGTTTCGGCCTTGGGCTGTTCTGCGTTTTCGCGCCGCGCGCCTCCTGGCGGATCGGACTCGACGAGGAGCGGCTCCCGATCCGCGGCGATTGCCGACGTCGCGTCTATTTCGGCCGCCTCGGCTTTAGGCTTCTCCGCCTGCGGCTGCGCCGTGATCGCGGGGGGATCCGCCGGCGCGAGGGGAGGCTGTTGAGACTCGACCGCTGGCGCGCCTTTTTCTTCTTCTACGGATGCGCGCATCATAGGCGCTGGCAGCAAGGGGTGTTCGAATTCGGCGGGAAACACGTCGTGCGGCGAGATCACGACCCGCTCGCCGATTCTGGTCATGCCCCAGAGCTTCGCCGCGAATGCGGCGGGAAGCCGGATGCAGCCATGCGAGGCGGGATGCCCCGGCACGACTCCAAGATGCATGGCGATGCCAGACCAGGTGATCCGCTGCATGAAGGGCATCGGCGCGCTGGAATAGATGTTGGATCGATGGAAGCGTTCGCGGCCGATGATGGTGAAAATGCCTTTGGGCGTCGGATGACCGACGATGCCTGTCGAGATCGCCGAACGGGCGACCAGGCCGCTGTGGTTGTAGATCGACACCTGCTGGTCGGCGATGGAGGCGACGACGAAGAGCGGCCGGTCGAGCTGAGCGACCTCGGGCTTGGCGCCCTGCAGAGACGCCGCGCCGTTTTTGGCAGTCGCCGGACGAGAGATTTTCTGTCGCGCGGCCGGGCGTTGCGGACGAGCGATGCGCTCTGGCTCCGGAACCGCATTGATGAGAGGCTCGCGGTCGCCCCAGAAATAATAGCCCTGCGCCATGACGGGCGTCCGCGCCAAGCCGAGCGTCGCGGCGGCGGTCACTGCCACCTTCGAAAAAAGCCGGGCGCGAGAGCGCGTTCGCAAGCGCATGTGCCGCTCCAAACTGCGGTTGAGCACCTTGGGTACTAAGGCGAATTTCTTATTTAAACGATAATGAATGGCTAATGCGTGGCCAAACAGCAACTAAGATCAAGACCCAATGCTTGAGCTTTGCTTCGTGCGTAGCGAAGAGGGGATTGTTTTGACTTAACTTTGTAGCGCAACGGGCACGAATCTCGCGATCGCCGCGAAGGCTGCGTCAGTCTCTTTCAATATGCCGGGGAAGAAATAGAAGCCGTGCGGCATGGCCTCGCCAAAAAAATGCGTGACCTCCACGCCCGCCGACGTCAATTTCTCGGCAAAGGCGCGATTGTCGTCGACAAGCGGATCGGCGGTTCCGCTGACGAGCAGAGTTCGCGGGTAGCCGTTCAAATCGCCGAGCGCCGGGCTCGCCCAGGGATTTCGCCACTGCTCGAGCTTCGTGAGATAGGCGCCGCGCGCAAATCCCATGAACGACGCGTCGATCACCACGCCCGTCGGGGCAAGCCGCTCGTAGGACTCAAATTTTTCGAAGTGAAAATCCGTGACCGGACATAAAAGCACGGTCGCGAGAATGGAGACGCGTTCCTCGCGCCCTCTTATCGGCAATGCCGCCGCGAGGTTGCCTCCGGCGGAATCGCCGCAGACCAAGATGCGCGATGCGTCGCCGCCGATGTCGGCGCCTCTATCGCGCATCCAGCGTAAAACCGCCATGCAATCGTCGAGGCCGGCGGGAAAGGGCCATTCGGGCGCCCAGCGATAATTGACGCTGACCACGATGATGTCGTTTTCGGCGGCGATGCGGCTGGTGACATACGCCGTGTCCTCGGATCGTCCGACGACAAAGCCGCCGCCATGCACATACAGCATCAGCGGTTTCGGCCCGTCGCCGGGCGGCGCGTAACATTCGCAGCGGATCGGACCGGCGTCCGAAGGAACGGCAAGGGTCGAAACCGAGACCTGGGGATAGAGCTGCGCGGCGCCCGGCGGCAGTTCCGCCGGGTCGATCGCCAGCCCCTCGCCTCTGTAACAGGCGCGCACGGGCGTCATCATCATGTCTCGCATCGCGACAGGCGCGCGCAGTTTCGACAGCAAGCGATAGAAGGGCGCGGCTGGATCATGTTCCAAGATGCGGACGACTCCCGGTCCGTCCGCGCGCGCGTCGACAAAGTCGGACGGGGCGGCGCCGCGATTCTCGAGTTCGCCCATCAACTCTTCTCCAAAACTCTGCGCTTTCGGGATTATCCTGCGCGTCCACGATACAATGTGAAAGGCGCGGTCAACGCCGTCCGTCGGCCTGGGCGCGATCTTTCAAGAAGCGACGCGATCTTTGACGAAGCGCGCGGCAAATTGACAGGACGCAGCCGCGAGAACAATATCATCGCCTAGCGTCTGCGGGGGCGAGTTCCATGACTGACAATGACGAAGGCGCCGACCGTCGGCTTTCGCGCCGAGTTCTTTTGCTCGGCGCTTTCACGCTGCCTCTTGTCGTTTTGGAGCCGGAGCCGGCATCCGCGCAGCTGGGTCTCATTGGCGCGATGCTCGGAGGGTTTCGCTTCCGGTTTCACCGCCGCCATTCTGGCGGCTACCATCATTATCATGCGCGCCGCCATTACGCGCGTCATCGCGGACGCGTACGTGTCGCGAACCGTCGCCGTCATGGCGGCGGCGGGGACGGCGGCGGCGGTTCTGGCGGCGGCGGACAATTCAGCAAAGGCGGACTTTAACGCCGGCCGCGTCGCCGCTTGAGTCTCTGCAAGGCTTCGGCGGCGTCGGGGACGTCCTGTAAGCTCGCCTTGTAATAGAGTTCTTCGGCCTTGCTGCGACTGACGTCCAGTCCTGCCAGTCCCTTCTCATAGGCTTCGCCAAGCCAATATTGCGCTCTGCCGTTGTTTTGCGCTTCCGCCTGCTCAAACCAGCGCACCGCTTCGGCCGGGTCTTGCCTGCCGTCGGGCGTCATGCCGTCCTTGTACATGACGCCGAGCGACGCCTGCGCGTCGGCATAGCCCTGCGTCGCGGATTTCTTGAACCAGTTGAAGGCCTCCGAGAAATTCTGCCGGCCCGGCGCCTTGGCGTAGAGAGTGGCCAGATGATACTGCGCCTCCTTATCGCCGGACTCCGCCAGTTTTTGCGCAAGCGGGAAGGCGACGTCCCATCGTCCGCGATCCTTCATCGCCGCGCGCAGTTCGGAAATCGAAGCGCTCGAGTTTGAAGAGGATGGCTGGCGCCAATTGCAGCCCAACGGATCGTTCCGCGTCGCAAACTGCGAATTGCAGTCGCCGCCCCGAGCGATCGGCGCATCGTTGACTCTGCTGATGGGGCGGTGGTCGCCGTCGCCTGGATCGATTCGGGTCTGGCGTTCGTCCCGTGCGGGCGACGACGGCTCGATCAGCGCGAGAAAAGCCAATGTGGCGAGCGCCGCAGCCGCGATGCCGAGGGAAGCGCCTTGCGCCGCAGGATGCAGCCGCTTGAAGCGGCGCACGAGCGTCGCGCTGCGACTTTTCGCGAGGGCGATAAGCTTCGTCGACATGCGCTCAGGCGTCGGCACGTCGCGCTCGGCCGTCGAATCCTGGACGAGATGTCCCGCGCTGCGAATAATGCTCGAGGCGTCGATGCGCAGCGCCGTGGCGCCGAGCGCGTCGCTGAAGGCGCGCATATTCGGGAAGCGTTGCTCCGGGCGTTTCGACAGCGCCGTCATGATCGCCGATTCAATTTCCGGCGTGACGCCCGATATGCGCGGCACGAGCGGCGGCGCCTCGGCGTGGATCTGCGCCTGAGTGAGATCATATTCGGTCGCGCCGGAAAAGGGCGGCGCGCCCGCAAGCATCTCGTAAAGCACGACGGCCAACGAATAGAGATCGCTCCTCTCGTCGCCTTCGCCGCCGCGGCACTGCTCCGGCGACATGTAAAGCGGCGTGCCGACCGCCGTGCCGGCGCGCGTGAGACGCACGCTGCCGCGCACCCGCGCGATGCCGAAATCCATGATTTTGATTCTGCCGTCGTCGGCGACCATGAGGTTCGACGGCTTAATGTCGCGATGAATGACGCCCATCTGATGCGCATAGGCGAGTCCGTCGGCCGCCTGCGCGATGATGGCGAGACTTTCCTTGACGCCAAGCGGCTTGCCGCGCTCCCTCAAGATCTCGTCGAGCGGCCGGCCGTTGATAAGCTCCATGACCATGTAGAGGTCGCTGCCCTGCAGCACCGGCGAATAGAGCGTCGTGATGTTGGGGTGGTTGAGTTTGGCGAGACTCGTCGCTTCGGCGCGGAAACGTCCGACGAAGTCGGGATCCTGCGTGAGCTCCGCGCGCAGGGATTTGATCGCGACTTCGCGCTCGAGAAAGGTGTCGAGCGCGGCGTGCACCTTGCCCATCGCGCCGACGCCGAGCAGCTTGACGATGCGATAGTGTCCGATCATCTGCGGGTCGGTCATGCTCAACCCTCCGCGACGGCGTCGATCTTCGCCGTCAGGGCGCCCGTCGGCGGGTCTGCGATGTTAATCCGCTTCGTCGCCGCTTGATCGGCCATCCGACCGGCGCCGTCGGTTTCCGCCACGAAGACGCCCACCGAAATATTGTCGTGTCCGCCGCCGTGGCGCGCCGCCTCGATCAATAGCCGGCAGGCCTCCGGCGGCGGGTTTGTTGAGACCACTTCGGCGATCCTTGCGTCGGAGACGAGATTGGTTAAGCCGTCGGAGCACAAGATCACGATGTCGCCTTGTCGCAGCGGCAGGCCTTCCGTCCAGATTGTCGGCTCGACGTCGAGACGCGTGCCGAGCGCCTGCAGAATGACATTGCTTCCGGCGCCTTTGCCTGCGTCCTCCGGCGACATCACGCCGTCGCGCACCAATTGCGCGTGCAGCGTCTGATCGTCGGAAAGTTGGACAAGCCGGCCGTCGCGCATCAGATAGGCGCGGCTGTCGCCGACATGCGCGAGCCACAGAAGACCGTCCCTGACGCCGAGCGCCGTGCAGGTCGTCCCCATGCCGGCGCAATCAGGATGTTTGGCGGCGTAGTCGAAGATCGCTCGATTGGCGGCGTCAAAAGCGGCCCGCAGCGCCTCAGAAGCGATCTTGTCGAGCGAATAATAGACGCGCCGCACGACTTCGAGCGCGAGCGCGCTCGCCACTTCCCCGGCGGCGTGGCCGCCCATGCCGTCGGCGACAAGCGCGAGCGCGCCGTGGTCGCGCGGCTGCGAGGGGCCGGCGCTTGCGATGAAGGCGACGGAGTCTTCGTTGAGCTGCCTGACGCATCCGACATCCGTGCGGATGGCGCCTGCGATGCGCAACGGATCTTCTGGCCGGTTCGCCGTCATGGGAGGACGGACCCTTTGCTATTCGCGCTGCGCCTGGGTGAGTTCGGCGCCATATTTGATCGGAACCGCCATGGTCGCTTTGGTGTCGCCAACATTGCGGCTGTAGGTGAACAGGCCAATGACCTTGCCGGAGGAGTTGAACACCGGCCCGCCGCTGTTGCCCGATCCGGTGGCGACGACGCTGAGCTGGTAAACGTCGCCCATGTCGCTGGCGAAGGTGCCGCCCTCCGTCGACTTCACGCCGCTCGCGGTCTTCGACACGATGCCTTCGGTGACGGTCGCCTCGGTGATCTTTTCGAGCTGGCTGCGAATGCGGCCGCGCTCTTCCGTTTGCCGCAGCACGAAATTCTCGACCGAGACGGCGGGATAGCCGAGCACGGTGATGTTCTCGCCGATCTCGACGGGAGCGTTGGGCGCCATATCCACTTTGGTCAAAGTCTGGGGCGAATCGATCTTGACGAGCGCCGCGTCGGCGTCCGCCGACGTCCTCACCAGGCTGGCGTTCACGCCCAAACGGCTGCCGTGAAACTTGACCTCGAGAACTTCGTTGCGGCCGACGAAAGACGCCTTGTTGTTGGAGTTTGGATCAGGGGTGTTGCCCGCGAGCGCCGTCGTCGGATCGTCGGTCTTGAAAATGTAGCCGCCGGATTCCGGAATCCAGTGGAACACGTCGGCATAGGCCGAATCATAGAGATCGATGAGCTTCGGCTCCTTGAATTTGGCTTTGCGCTTCTTTCCCGATGCGACGACGACGTAATCGTAGAGAATGCCCTCCCTGCCGCCTTCGGCGCCATAGGCGACCTGCCAGCCGGCGGCGACATGCTTGTTGGTGAGAATGTAGCCCTGCTCGCTGATGACGAAGCCGCTGCCCGTGCCGCCGCCGCCGACCATGAGATTGGTGATGTGATCGTCTTCAAGGGTCAGCCAGCGCACGACGCCGAGATTGTTCGGCAGCTGCACATAGGCGGGATAGCGCCGGCCTTTGTAGTCGATCGTCTTGTGCTGGATGGGCCTGCCGGTCTGCTTATCGTACAGCCGCCACATCATGCCGACTTGGACAGTCGCTTTCGCGTACTTGTCATAGATCTCGCGCGGCTTCATGCCGATCTTGAGGTTGACGTCGCCGGGGATGCGCGACAGCCTTTCATCCGTCTCGGTTTGAGCGAGCTTGTCTTCCGCGTCTTTTCGCTCGAGTTCGCGATGCTGAACCCAGTAGAGCGCCGCGCCGCCGAGTACGAAGAACGCGACCACCGCGGCGATCGCGCCGGTCATGTTTCGATTGGCCTTGCCGCGCTCTTCTCCGATGAGCCGCTGCACAGTCTCGTGGCCGATTCCGCTCTTCTTCGGCGCTCCGCCGTCGGCGTTCGCTCCTGCCGCCGTGCTGGCGCCGGTCGCGGCGGCGTTCACCGCCGTCGAGGCGGCGGCTTCGGCGGTCTTGATGACGCGGGTCGCCGCGGTGTCTGCGACGCCGATCACCTTAGTTCTGGCGGCGAAACTTGCGGGCCGCGGCTGCACGTCGAAGGTGAACTTCGGACCTTTGGCGCCAAGTTCGATCGTGTCTTCGGGAAGAAGTTCGACCTCGCCGTTCACCCGCTCGCCATTGAGAAAGGTGCCATTGCTGCTGCCGGCGTCCGAGAGCTTGAAGGAGATATTGTCGCCTTCGCCCATGATGCGGATGAGCGCATGTTTGCGGCTGACGACGCTGTCGCCGACAGGATCGAAAGCGATCTTCGACGTGGGATCGCGGCCGATAGTGAATTCGCGTGCGTCGCCGACGGGCAGCTGTTCGATCTGATTGGCCTTGGAGCCCGACAGATGTCGTATGATGATACGCTCGATTGGAGTCGTCATTACTGCCCCCTGCGCCAAAACGCGCTCGTCTTCGCCCGTTTGAAAAAAACGCGAATTGCCCCAATTTCGAGGATAGACCCGACGTTCCTCGGGTTGCAAGGCGCGCGGCGCAAAAGCCTTGGTCGGCGCGTCGAATTAATTTGGCGCGCCGCGACCCCTCCGCTTCGACGTTCGTGAAGCGCTCGCTATTTCTTCAAAGATATCTTGAAGGTAGCCCCGCCGCCCGGGGTCTCCTCGACCCAGATTCGCCCGGCCTGCTTTTCGATCAGCTCCTTAGCGATCGCGAGACCCAGGCCGGTGCCCGGCGTCGTCTCGCTTTTTCGCCAGAACGGCTCGAATATCATTTCACGGTGCGCAGGCGCCACGCCCTCTCCATGATCCACCACCGCCACCGTGGCGTCGGGCGATACGCGCACGAGGACCATGCCGCCTGCGGGCTCGGCCCGCGCGGCGTTTTCGATGAGATTCGTGACGACGCTTTCGATGGCCCATTTATAGCCGTTCGCCGTGACAGGAACAGAAGGCGCCTCAAAGGCGATGCGCCGCCGGTTATTGAGCGCGATCGGCGTGTAATCGGCGGTCACTGCAAGCACTGTCTCGGCGAGGTCCAGTTCGGGCATCGGAGCGGTCGCGCCGCGCTCTTCAACCTGCGCTAAGACGAGCAGCTGTTCGAGGATCGTTTGAATGCGCTGAACGTCCCGCTTTATTTCGTGCTTGATTGGCGCTTCATCGAGTTTCTCCGCGCGGGTTCTCAGAATTGCGATCGGCGTGCGCAACTCATGCGCCGAATTGGCGATGAACCGACGCTGACGCGCAACGCCGTCGTCAACGCGGCCGAAGGCCGCGTTCACGGCGTCGATGAACGGAACGACTTCGGAAGGCAAGCCTTCGGTCGGGACGCGCTGATCGAGCGAGTTCATGTCGATCTTAGCGACTTTCGCCGCGCTCGCGCGCAAAGGCTTCAAATTCTTGCGTACGACGATCAAAGCGACGAGCGAAAGCGTCGCGCAAAGCGGGAGATAGGCGATAATATTGGCGGTCGTCGGATAGTAGTACAGCCAGAAAAAAAGATCGTCCCAACGGAACTGCGCGCCATAGACAATGGTGCCGAACCGACCAAACGGCGTTCGAACCATGCGCATGGAGCCGCGAGAATTGGGATCGTGGTCCGCTAGGATATGGAACGTCGCTCCGAGAATCTCGAGACGCGAGAAGTCTCCGCCGAAATAATCGACGAGCGCGCGCGATGACCCCTCAACGACCTTGTGCGTTGTTGGATCGAACGCAGCATATCGGAAGTCCGGGTTGCGCGCCTTGTAGTCGCGCAGCTCGTCGGTCATCTCGATATTTACACCGCCGTCAGGTCTCTGATGCAAGGCGTTGAGGAGTATTACGCGCGCGCGTTTCACCGTATGGCCTTCGAGCCGAACACAGCCGACGTCTTCAATTCCAAGCGACGCGAGAGGCAGTAGCACGGTCGCGGGAACCGTGAAGAACGCCAGCAATGAAAAAAAGACCCAATAGAACACCAATCGGGACGACAGCGATCGAAGCGGCTTCACGCGCGCGACCTCTCGATAAGATAGCCGATGCCGCGCAGGGTATGGATTTCGACTCCCGCGTTACGTTCTTTTAGGTTCTGACGCAGCCGCGACACGCTCATCTTGAGAGCATCGGCCTGAACGGCGTCGTCAAGCCCGTAAATTTCCGAAATCAGCGTGCTGTGTTTGACCGCGCGGCCGGCGCGCCGCATGAGCGCTTCAAGCAGCAGTAGCTCGCGCTTGGACATGACGAAGGGCTGTCCCCGAACGAAGGCCTCGTGCTGGTTGAGATCGAAGGACAGTTCGCCGAGCGACACTGGCGGGACCACCCCGGCGTTCGGACGTCGCAATATGGCTCTTATCCGCGCGATCAGTTCGTCGGCGTCGAAGGGCTTGGTCAGATAGTCGTCGGCGCCGGCGTCGAGACCGTTGATTCTTTCGTCGATCGATCGCAACGCGGTCACCAGGAGCACGCGGGTGTTCGGTTTCGTTGAACGCACAGATTGGAGAATGGATACGCCGTCGCCGTCCGGAAGCCGGCGGTCCAGCAAAATTATAGGGTAGTCATACTGCCTTAGCGCCTCGACGGCGTCTTCGAGCGTGCCGACATTGTCGGCGACATAACCCGATCGCGTGAGTCTCTCCGCCACGAGAGCGGCCATCTCCGGCTGGTCCTCGACGATCAATATCCGCATCTTGCCTGTATCCGCATCGCGCCGCGACGGTAGGCAAACGCCCGCGACGCCGGCGCAAGTGATCGCATCGACATTCACGCCGGTGTTGTCCGTTTGCAACACATTCCTGATTGTTCGATCGGTTCGGCCATGCCGATGGCGCTCGTTACGCTGCCGTTACCCTTGTTTTGTTAAGCAGAAATCCTCGCTTCGGCGTCGAGGACAAACCCTTGCGGTTCATCGGTCGATTTCTTGCCATCCTGATTGTCCTGCAGGCTGTCGCGATTGGCGCGGCTTCGCAGACGGCGGGACGCGCTGACGCCCAAACCGGAGAAGCGTTCGTATACGCCGGCGGCGACTGCAGTCTCGATGCGACGGCTGATGGCAAGTCGCCGCATCGCCGCGCCCACGCCCATTGCTGCGTACTGTGTTCGATCGGTTGCTCCGACAAGCTCGCCTTTCAGGTCGCCGTTCTTTTGGCGCGCGCGGAATTTCAACCGCCGAGAATAACGATTTCCGCCGCGTGCGCCGACGGCGGTTTCTCCATGAGGCGGTCTGTTTCGATCGGCTCCGCCTCGTCGCGCGGGCCGCCGCGTTTCTCCTGACCAAGCGAACGCAGCCGCAGGGTTGCAAGGAGCCATTGGTTTGCGCGCGCAAAAGCGACGCGCCAGGAGACACTTAAATGAAATCCTCTCACAGCACGCTTCGGCGCGGCGTCTCTGCCTGCGCGTTCATCGCAGCCCTCTCGACATCCGCTTCGAGCTTCGCGCAGCAAGCTCTTCCAACGATCGACATCGGCGGCGCATCGCGTCGCACCGCGCCGGGACCGGCCACGGGCCGCGCGCCCGCGAGCGGAATATCGGGTCCCGCCGCCGCTCCGTCGACAGACGTTCTCACCGCGCAGACCGGCGACCGAATCACCGGCTACAAGACCGACCGGACGGTTTCGGTCAAACTCAACAAGCCGATCCTACAGATCCCCATCGCCGTGCAGACGGTGACCCGCCAGACGATGGACGATCAGCAGGCGGTCTCGGTCAATCAGGCGATTGTGGGCAACGTCAGCAGCGTGGCCCTGATGAACCAGGGATGCTCGCTGTTCCAGAATCTGACCATCCGCGGCTTCACCACCGGCACGCTGACGATGTCGCATCTTTATCGCAACGGTCTGCTGATGCCGAATGTGAAATGTCCCGCTACGGCCAATATTCAGAAGATCGAAGTCGTCAAGGGGCCCGCCTCGATGCTTTACGGCCGGATCGAGCCAGGCGGTCTGATCGACATGATCATCAAGCGCCCGCTCGAAAACCCCTATTATTCCGTTCAGCAGCAGGGCGGGTCCTTTGGCGTGGCGCGCACGACGCTCGACGCCACCGGTCCGCTCACGCAGGACAAGACGTGGCTCTATCGGGTGAACGCGGAATATTTCCACAACCCGTCCTTCATCGATTTTATCAACGACGACAGATGGTTCGGCTCGGCGACGATCACCTATCATCCCGCGCCGAACTTCAAGCTCAATGTCGACGCGGAATATCAGGATAATGTCTACGTCGACAACAATCCCAACATTCCCGCGATCGGCTACAACGCGGCGCCCATTCCGATCAGCCGCTACCTCGCCGACCCGAGCATCACGGTCGCCAACCCAAATCATGACATGCGGCGAACGGTCGGCTACGACTGGAAATATGACATCAACGAGGATTGGAACATCGTCAATCGATTCTTGTATAACAACACGCGCTATATTCAGTCGAACATGTTCCTTTTCTGCACCAATCAGCAGCCCTTGCCCGGCGGCTGTCCCGGTGGCGCGGGACCTGCCTTCGGGCAGTCGGTGGACGCGCTGAACTGGGGGCCCGGCCATCTGAGATCGATCACCGGCAATCTCGATCTGAATGGAAAAATCTATACCGGACCGCTCCAGCACGTGCTGCTGTTTGGAACAGATCATCTGAGCTTTGCAAACGTCGCCGATCTTTTCCAGGTTCAGCCGCCTGTGCTGGCGCAATCGATCAATATCTTCGCGCCGATCTACACGCCTTTCGGACTATCGAGGTTTCAGCGTCCTCAGTTCGGCACGGCGTTCATCAGAAAGCAGGAATGGCAGGGCCTCTACGCTCAGGACATGATCTCGGGATTCGACGACCGCGTGCATCTGTTGCTTGGCGGGCGCTATGATTTCGCCTCGGCGCTCAGTTCGGCGCAGAACTCGACTTCGACGCTCGTCAACAATGCGCTCGATCGCGCCAATGTCCTCGGCGTCTCGGTAAAGGACCGTTTTTTCAGTCCGCGCGTCGGTCTCGTCATCCAGCCCTGGCCGTGGCTGTCGTTCTACGGCAACTACACGAAGTCGTTCGGCGTCAACAATGGCGTCACCAGAGCCAATGAGCCGCTGGGGCCGCAGCAGTCGATTCAGTGGGAAGGCGGCATAAAAGCCGAATTCTTCGACAAGCGCCTGCTGGCGACGCTCGCCTATTTCGACATCAAGAAATACAATATGGCGCAGAATCCGCCGATCGCGCCGGGCACGCTGAGAGGCTTCGTGTTTGATCTGCTCGACGCCAGAAGCCAGGGCGTGGAGTTGGACATCACCGGCAGTATTGACGACAATTGGAGCGTCATCGCCAATTTTTCCCACCTTGGAACGAATGTCACCAAAGGCACGACCCCACCCCGGACGGACCCGTTCGATTTTGTCTCCCAGGTTCCGGTCGCCGGCAAACGGCTGCCCGCCGTGCCGGACAACATGGGGAGCGTCTGGCTGAAATACGACGCCGACGGCGACTTCAGAGGCTTCAGCGCCGGCGGCGGCTTCACCTGGATGGGGAACTCCTGGGTCGATGCGGCCAACACCTATCGCGCCCCCGCCTACACGCTGGTGCGCACGATGGCGGCCTATCGCTTCAAGCTCGGGCCGACCTTCGTGACGGCGCAGGTCAACGCCGAAAACCTGCTCAACCAAATCTATGTCTATGGAACGTCGAACTTCCCAAATCGTTCGGCGGGCTCCTTTGGCGCGCCGCGAAATATTATGGGCTCGCTGCGCGTGGAGTTTTGATTGGCGCGCCCACTCTACGCCGCTCGCGCCCAGCGATGCGAAGCCTCCCGCCGGTCGCTAGCCGGCGGGAGCTTCATGCGCTGAGGACGCTACATCGCCTGCATGGCTTCGGGCTTGCCGCGTGCGCGCTTCGCCATCAGCCGGTTGAGCGCCGAGACATAGGCGCGCGCCGAAGCGACGAGCGTGTCGGGATCGGCGCCGCGGCCGGTCACCGACTTGCCGTTTTCGGAGAGGCGCACGGAGACCTCCGCCTGCGCGTCGGTGCCCTCCGTCACGGCGTGGACCTGGAACAGCTCCAGTGTGGCGTCATGCGGCGCAAGCGCCTTGATGGCGTTGAAGATCGCGTCGACGGGGCCGTTGCCGGTCGCCTGATGCGTCAGCTTCTGTCCGTCAATGTCGAGCGTGAGCGCCGCCGATTGCGGGCCATGTGTGCCAGCCATCACCATCAACGCCTCGACCTTGATGTGATCATGAGCGTTGACGATCTCGTCGTCGACCAGCGCGACCAGATCTTCGTCGTAAACGAATTTCTTGCGGTCGGCCAAATCCTTGAAGCGATTGAACGCGTCCAGCAGCGCGTTCTCGCCGAGGTCATAGCCGAGCTCCTTCAGCTTTTCACGAAACGCGTGGCGGCCCGAATGCTTGCCCATGACGAGCGAGGTCTTGGAGACCCCGACGCTCTCCGGCGTCATGATCTCATAGGTGTGCGCATTCTTGAGCATGCCGTCCTGATGGATTCCGCTCTCATGCGCGAAAGCGTTCCGCCCGACGATCGCCTTGTTGTATTGCACCGGAAAGGACGTGACCGCCGAGACGAGCTTCGACGCGCGCGTCAACAGCTTGGCGTCGATATCGGTGAAGAACGGCAGCGCGTCGGCGCGCGTCTTCATCGACATCACGATTTCTTCTAGCGCGGCGTTGCCGGCGCGCTCGCCGATGCCGTTGATCGTGCATTCCACCTGCCGCGCGCCGCCGCGCACGCCGGCGAGCGAATTGGCGACCGCCAGCCCCAGATCGTCGTGACAGTGCACCGAGAAGATCGCCTTGTCGGAATTGGGCACCCGCTCGCGCACCGTGCGGAACAGCTGCTCATATTCCGTGGGCGTGATGTAGCCGACCGTGTCGGGAATATTAATGGTGGTCGCGCCGGCTTTGATCGCGGCCTCCACGCAGCGGCAGAGAAAATCGAGCTCCGTGCGCGTGCCGTCTTCGGCAGACCACTCGACGTCGGCGACATGATTGCGCGCGCGCGTCACCGAGGCGGAGACCATCTCCAAGACGCGCTCCGGCTCCAGCTGGAGCTTGTATTTCATATGCACCGGCGAGGTGGAGATGAAGGTGTGGATGCGCGGGCGCTTCGCCTCCCGCAGCGCTTCGGCGCAGCGGTCGATGTCCTTCTCGGACGCGCGCGCCAGTCCCGCCACGGAGGCGTTCTTGACGCGGCGCGCCACTTCGCTGACGCTCTCGAAATCACCGGGACTGGCGATCGGGAAGCCGGCTTCGATAATATCGACGCCCAATTGGTCGAGGAGATCCGCGACCTCGAGCTTCTCTTCCAGTGTCATCGAGGCGCCGGGCGATTGCTCGCCGTCGCGCAGGGTGGTGTCGAAAATCAGGACGCGCGCGTCATTATCTGCGACGGCGCCGGGCTGTGACGTGTTGCTCATCGGTTTTGAAATCCTGCTGTGCCGCGCCCGCTGAGGGGCGCTAGTCGTCTGACTGCATGACATGTCCCCTGAAGGCCTGGGCGCGAGCCCGTCGGGCGCTCAGGGGCGACTAAGAAGCAGCAGGCCGAAAAGCGGCAGGGAACGCGGCCGAGCGAATCCGTGTGCGCGCGCGGGCGTCACAGGGTCATTCGCAATGGCGGTTGCGTGAGGCAACGATCTCGTCCCGTTCCGGCGGCGTTAGCCGCAATCGCAACAAGAATAGCGCAAGAATGCCCCGGGCCGCAAGCGCCGCGTCGCCGCCCGCCATCTCGCGCGACTCGCGAGCGTCATAAAGTGAAACGGGCAATGACGCCAAACGCCTAAGCGTCCCGACGAACGGAATTTTTGCGGCTGAAACGCTTATGGCTCTTGCCGAAACGAACCGATGGGACCTAACATCAAAGGCATGGTCAAAACCGCATTCTCCATCCGCCATGCGCGTCCCGGAGACGCAGAGCAGATCACGCGCGTTCACGACGCCTCGTGGCGCTACGCCTATCGCGGCGTCATACCCGGCGCCGAGCTTGAGCGGATGATCGCTCGCCGCGGTCCCAACTGGTGGCATTCGGCGATCGTGCGCGGCACCGGTCTTCTCGTGCTCGACTTCGATGATGCGATCGTCGGCTACTCGACTTATGGGCGAAACCGCGTTCCGTCGATGCCCTATTCCGGTGAGATCTTTGAGATCTATCTGGCGCCTGAGCAGCAAGGGCTTGGCTTGGGTCGCCGGCTGTTCAACGCCACCCGGCGCGAACTCGCCGAGCACGGCTATCTCTCCACCATCGTCTGGGCGCTCGCCGACAATGAGAAGGCGCTCGCCTTCTATCGCAGCCTCGGCGGCCAGACCGTCCGCCGCGCCGAGGAGCGCTTCGGCGCGGACATGCTGACGCGCGTCGCCTTCGGCTTCGTTTCCGCGCCGGTGCGGTAAAGCAAATTTGGCGACATAAACGCGAAGCACTGTGAGGATACACACCGCGCAACGCCGCGATCCGCGCAAGGTTTGTGCGCGACCTCCCTCGACAACCCAATACTGCGCGGCCGTTCAGGCCGCGCCATCGATCTCAATCGGAGAACTTGAATGCGTCTCGACGCCATCCCCATCGGCGCGAATCCGCCGCACGAAGTCAATGTCATCGTCGAGGTGCCGCTCGGCGGCGAGCCGATCAAATATGAACTCGACAAGGCCTCCGGCACGCTCTTCGTCGATCGGTTCCTCTATACGGCGATGCGCTATCCCGGCAATTACGGCTTCATTCCGCATACGCTTTCCGACGACGGCGATCCCTGCGACGTGCTCGTCGCCAACACCCGTCCGGTGGCGCCCGGCGCCGTTATCGCGGTCCGGCCGATCGGCGTGCTGCGCATGTCGGACGAGGCTGGCGGCGACGAAAAGATCGTCGCCGTGCCGTCGGCGCGGCTCACGCAACGCTATGTCGACGTCAAGAATTACACCGACCTGCAGGAGATGACTTGGCGACGGATCGAGCACTTCTTCGTGCATTATAAGGATCTCGAGCCCGGCAAATGGGCCAAGATCGCCGGATGGGGCGACGCCGCCGAGGCGCGCACGCTGATCAGCGAGGCGATCGAACGGGCGCGAGCGGCGAAGTAACCTTAGCGAAGCGGCGGGGTGCGCGACACGACGCCCTTCTTGAAACACGCCGGCCTGTCCTTCCAGGCGACGATGCCATTATCCGTCGCCGCGAAGCTTTGCGCCGAATCGATCAGCTCGTCGAGATGGACGCCGCCGTCGAGATCGCCGATCACATAAGTCCATTTACCGCCGCCGGCGAAAGCGACCGTCGCCGGGCGCTTGCACACTGCGAGGCATTCCACCGGTTCGACCGCGATATCGAGATTGCGCTCGTCAAGCCGCGTGCGCAGCGCCTCCAGCAAAAGCGCGCCGGGCCGCATATCGGCGTCACCGCCGTCGCGGCATGAGACGCAAACAAAGACCGTGACGCCCGGCGCAGCCATTTAGAACTCCTGTCTATGGACGCGCCTTCTCGGCCAAAGTCGCCCCAAAGACAAGTCTTGCCGGGGCGTAGCTTTTAGGGATTGAAGGCGCAGCGCGCGCCGCCGCCGGCCTTTTCCGCCACCTCGTCGGCGTCGACGATGCAGTCGAGGCCGGTGAGCGACGCATGCGAGGCGCCGGCGGCGCCGTCCAGGGCGACGCCATTCTCGATCAAGGTCGCATAGAGCTCGTGCGCCTTGCGCCCGCGCAGTTCGATCTTCTTGGCGCCGAAGGTCAGCTCGCAGGCGCGCGACGTGATGTCGACATTGCCGGCGCGGCAGTCGATCGCGTCCGCCTTGACCGCAATGCGCAGATCCTTGGCGTGCGGCGCGTCCGCCTTACCGCTGAAGAACGCCGCAAGAAGCTTTTTATTGGGGGCGCTCGTCTGGGGCGCCAATTCGCCGACGATCGCCGCGAGCGCGAGCGCATTGGAGCCGTTGCTCGCCCCCGCTTGAGCAGCCGCGGGCGCGAGGACGAACAAAAAAAACAAGCCAACCGGTTTAATGGCGATCATGACGATTCCCCGACAAATGCATCTGCGCAATTGACCAAGAGCCGACGCCGAATTTGCGACGCAGGCGCGTTCAGTCGACGGCGAAGACATATCCGCCATTTCCGCGACCGTGAATGCGCGTCTGAAAATTAGAGGCGCGGGCAGACCGTCTAGACCGCTCGATTTGATGTGGCGGCCCTTGTTGAACTGCGAAATTTTGGCCCGCACATGGGGCTCAGCAGCCCTTACGGCGCTCCCACATTTGAAGCTGATTGACGCGGCTTTTCTCCCAACCGCTCAGCCGTCCGTAAGGCGGAAAACAGCCGGCGCCGAAGGCGGCCCGCCCCCGGTCGGTATTGAAGCAATGGCCGTTACGCGCGTAGATCCGGTTGCGTGCGTACCAGAGATCCTCGCAAGACATGTAAGCCGGATCCTGCGCCGCCGCCGGGGTCGGCGCGACGACCCCCATCGATCCCGCGCCTATCGCGCCGATAAGGCTAAGCGCCGCGAAAATCTTCTGTGTTCTCATCGGAAGTCCCTCCCTTTAATTGATGTTACGTACGATCCGCGCAGTTCTTTTCAATCACTGTGTTGTTTTTTCTCTTCGCCGCCTGGCGCCGTGGCGAAAAATTCCGGCCGGTATTCGAAATGCATCGTGTCAAAATGCCCCCATTTGCCGCCCCAGATAAACCCATGGCGTTCGAAAATCTCCACGATTTCGTATGGAATCCGATTGCGGTAACTGCCTTTGCGCCAGAGCCAATAATCAGAGAAGGCGGTGTTGAGATCAATCGCGGCGCCATAGGCGTGCATGCTGCGTTTGCCGGTGTCCTTCACAACGCGGCAATTGAAGGCGCCGGCGCTCGGATAAGCATGACGCTTAATGTCCTGTGGCAGACGATCGATTTCCGTGGCGACCGCGCGCAGCTTTTCGGCGACGCCATTGATCGTGGTGACTCGCACCTTGCCGGTGAACCAGGGAATATCGGTCAAATGCTTCTGCGTTTCGCCCTTGTCGCAATCCCCATACATTTTGTCGAAGAAGGCGGCGTTGCGGAAGCGCCCCGGATCGTCCTGCGGTCCGGGAGGCTGCGTCAGCGCGCCCTTAGGATAGGGAAGGCTCAACTGATCTAGGAGCGAGGCGTTTTTCAGTTTCTCGTCGAAGCTCTTGTCGGTCCTGCCGTCGGAGAGATTTTGTCTTGTTCCGTCGCGGAATATGATCCCGGCGTCGTCGCGACCGGCGATTTGATCCGGATAGGCGTGCGTCAACGCGTCGGGCGATATCGCCTGCCCGCGAGCGGCGACGGAAAAGAAAACCATCTCGACGCCCGCGAGGAGCAAGCCGATCTTTAAGCGGCGTCGCACTGCGTCTCGACCTTACGTCGTCCCGCAGACAGGCGTGGCGGCCGACCGAGCCGGTCGCACTGGTCCGCGAGATGCAACACGCTTTCGACATGCACGTTGCGCGTCTCCGTGCGGACGCCATGGGCGCGGAGTTTGGCGAAGGCGCGCGATAGCGTCTCCTGCTTGACGCCGAGCCGCGCGGCGATCAGGCGCTTGTCATAGGGCAGGCGGAAGCGGCAGCGGTCTTCGCCCGGCGGGCAGAGGCCGAGTAGGAAACTGGCGAGGCGCTGATCGGCGTTCTGGCTCTTGAGCGACTCGATCTCGCCGAGGAGACGCGCGATGCTCTCCTTGGAGTTTTTCATCACCGCGGCGCAGAGCGACGGCGACTCCTTGACGAGCCGAGCGAACAGCGCCGCCGGCAGCTTGAGCGCGCGGGTCGCGCCGACCGCCTTGGCGGAGAGCGTGTGACTCTCATCGGCGTCGGTCGGGGCCTCGCCGATGATTTCGCCGTCCGAGCAAATGCCGATGAGCGTTTGGCGTCCCGAAGACGAAATGCGCTGCAGCTTCACATAGCCGCTCAAGACGAATGCGAGGTCCGTGACGACAGCGCCTTGATGGAAAAGCACATCGCCGTCCTGGAGCGACTCGATCCTGGCGTCCGCCGACAGACGCGACAACGTCGCTTCGTCGACCCCCGCGAAGAGCGTCGCTCTGCGCAGCTCACCCGGGCCCGCCGGCTGCGGAGCGCAGGGATCGGCGCGGCTCTTTTGCGAGACGCTGTCATAGCTTCGCACGGCGGGGCCGGTGTCGACTGTCAAGCTCGCGCCTCCTCCGAAGCGCGCGGAATTACGCGCGTCATCCAAGGGATGACGACGCATGAAGCGGAGGCGCCGCCGCTCCCTCCCGCGCATAATTCTCTTAATGCCGCCAAAGGGAAGGCTAACGCGAACCGTCAGCCCGCGAAAGGCGACGCACGCGGGACAAACCGTCGCACGCGTCAGCGTCGTTGGTCGCCACGCTCCAGCAGAAACACAGCCTGTTCGCCGAAGAGATTCCAAACCCACCAAGGCGCGCTGAAGCGGATCGGCGCGCCGGCGCGATCAAAGGCGACGCCGCGCTCGATGTGCGCGCCGAGTTCGTCGACGATCTCGACGAAGTCGCGGATGGTGCAAAGATGAATGTTCGGCGTGTCATGCCAGTGATAGTCGAGTCGCCCGGTGACCGGCATGCGGCCGCCAAAGGCGAACTGCGCGCGCACGCGCCAATAGCCGAAATTGGGAAATGAGATGATGGCGCGCCGACCGATGCGCAGCATATTGGCGAGCGCCGCGCGCGGGCGCCTTGTCGCCTGCAGCGTCTGGGAAAGAATCACATAGTCGAATCCGTCGTCCGGATAATCGGAGAGGTCGGTGTCGGCGTCGCCTTGAATGACGGAAAGGCCTTTCGCCACGCATTCGTTGACGCCGCGCTGCGAGAGTTCGACGCCGCGCCCGTCAACGCCCTTCTTCTGCGCCAGGAGCTGCAGCAACGCGCCGTCGCCGCAGCCGACGTCGAGGACGCGCGCGCCGGGCGCGACCATCTCGGCGATGACGGCGAGATCGAGACGCGATTGCTCGAGCGGCTGCGCGGACCGCTCAGGCGCGTCGGCCGCAGGCGTGTAGTTCATTTCGAGGTTCCGTCAGGCGCGAGCCCGCGCGCGTTTGCGGCTGAATCGAGAAAGCCGCGCGTCGTCGCGATGAACATCGGCTCGTGCAGCAGGAACGCGTCGTGCCCCTTGTCGGATTCGATTTCGACGAAGGACACCGAGGCGCCGCCGGCGTTGAGCGCGTGAACGATGGCGCGCGAGTCCGAGGTGGGATAGAGCCAGTCCGACGTGAAGGAGACGACGCAAAAGCGCGTCTTGGTGTCCTTGAAGGCCATGGCCAATGAGCCGCCGTAATCGGCGGCGAGATCGAAATAGTCGCAGGCGCGGGTAACGAAGAGATAGGAATTGGCGTCGAAGCGCTCGACGAAGGCGAGGCCCTGGTAGCGCAGATAGTTCTCGACCTGAAAATCCGCGTCGAAGGAGAAGGTCGGCGCGCTGCGGTCCTGCAGCTTGCGGCCGAACTTACGCTGTAGCGCCGCTTCCGAGAGATAGGTGATGTGCGCCGACATGCGCGCCACCGCGAGTCCCTTCTCGGGCCGAACGCCTTGCTCCTGATAGCGGCCCGAGCGCCAGTCCGGATCGGCCATCACCGCCTGTCGGCCGACTTCGTGAAAGGCGATATTCTGCGCCGAATGTTTGGCGGCGGTGGCGATCGGCATGGCCGAGAAGACCCGCTCCGGATAGCTCGCCGCCCATTGCAGCACCTGCATGCCGCCCATCGAGCCGCCGGCGACGCAAAACAGCGTCTCTATGCCAAGATGATCGATGAGCATCGCTTGCGCGCGCACCATGTCGCGGATGGTGACGACGGGGAAGTCGACGCCATAGGGCTTGCCGGTCGCGGGGTTGATCGACGCCGGGCCGGTCGTGCCCAGGCAGCCGCCGACGACATTCGAGCAGATCAGGAAATAGCGGTCCGTGTCGAAAGGCTTGCCGGGGCCGACCATCGCCTCCCACCAGCCGGGCTTGCCGGTGACGGGATTGACGCCCGCGGCATATTGGTCGCCCGTGAGCGCATGGCAGAGCAGTATGGCGTTGCTGCGCGCGGCGTTGAGCGTTCCACGGGTCTCGTAAGCCACGGCGAGCGGCGCGATGCGGCCGCCGCCGTCCGTCAACAGCGGTCGGTCCGGAGGAAAAACGACGGTTTTTGGCGCGAAGCCCTCGCTGCAAGCCGGCCGCGCTTCTGACAATACGGACAAGCGATCATCCTAGCGTTCGATATGCCGAACAATTCGTTCGGCAACATCGATGGGGCCGGCGGAGGTGTCAAGCGCCGCGCGGCGGGGCGCAATGCTTCTCGCCTCCTTGATTTGTCCGGTATATTCCCGTACATGTTCAGTCAAGAAGGGAAAGCGCTCAGGGGCAATCGGACGAAGTTTTCCTCACCCTCATCCTGAGGAGGCCTCGAAGAGGCCGTCTCGAAGGACGAGGGTGAGGAAAACTTCGCGAAGGCGGCTTCCTCGTCCTTCGAGACGCGTGCTGCGCACGCTCCTCAGGATGAGGAAGCCCTTCGCCCGGCCCAGGGGAAAGCCCTCTTCCAAGAGAGAATGATGCCATGCCTCAAGAACCCGCCCGCACGGCCCGCATCGAAGCGCGTCTCGCGCCGGACGTGCTCGCCCTTGTTAAGCGGGCCGCAGAAATTCAGGGGCGCAGCGTCAGCGACTTTGTCGTGAGCGCCGCGCAGGAAGCCGCCCACCGCGCCATCGAGGAAACGGAAATCATCCGCCTCTCGGTCGCGGGTCAGCAGGCTTTCGCCGACGCGATCCTGAAACCGCCCGCGCCGTCAGAAGGGTTGAAGCGCGCCTTCGCCAGTCACCGCCGCCTTATTCGCGAGGTTCGTTGACGGCGTTCGTCACCGCCATTCTCAGCCGCGATCACGACCGCAACGGCTTTCACTCCGGAGTCGAGGCGCTTGACCGCTATCTTCGGGAATTCGCTTTTCAGGACATCAAGCGGCGCGTCGCCGGCTGCTTCGTCGCCCTCGATGACGCCGGTGAAATCGCCGGATTCTACACGCTCGCGGCGACGAGCGTGCCGCTCAATTTGTTGCCGCCGGCGGCGGCGAAAAAGCTGCCCCGCTATCCCGTGCTGCCGGCCATGCTGATCGGCCGGCTCGCCATCGCGACGAAACGCCAGGGACGGGGGCTTGGGCGCGCCCTCATCGCCGACGCCATCATCCGCACGGAAAGCTTTCGCATCGGCGCTTATGCGCTGATCGTGGACGCCAAAGACGAACGCGCGCGCGCCTTTTACGCAGCGAACGGCTTCGCCTCAATTCCAGCCGAAGCGCGGCGAATGTTTCTGCCAATGGCGACCGCGCTGCAGCTTATTGAGAGCGTGTGATCCGCACTCTTGCAAAAGCTCTACCTTTTGCAAGGCGTGAGGATTGAGCCGTCACCTTCGGGGGCAAGAGAAAAATTGTCCTCAAATTCGGGGAAAACGTCTGCAATTTGGTCGATAGGCCAATATCGCTCTTTGGCCGTTTTGGTTGTCGGCTTGTTCTTTCGTGCCTTCGCATCCGCGACAGCTCGTGGGATTAGAAAAATGCGCCGCGAATGGTCAGGACAGTTCAAGAGAACAATTGCGAGCCAATCAAATGTATCTGTTTCGAGATATTCGACAAAGGCCGCACCCTTTTTGAAAGTGCGCGACTTTACCGATATGCGAAGCGGTTCATTTAGACCCGGCGGTTGAGCAATTACGTCATACCCCGGCCAGTTATCTGGGACTTTGAGGGCAGGCACGCCCGCCAGAGTTAGTTCTGCGGCGATGAGCATTTCGCAAGCATCGCCCATCTGTTTCCTCGTGTAAGGCTTGCCTTGTGTTTCGTTAGATTCGTCCAAAGCAGTCATGTGGTCATCCTCGAAATCGTGCTCCGCGACACGTTGAACCGCCGCGCGAGATCAGCTTGCGTCGCGCTGCCTTCGGCGATCGCTGCAAGCGCCTCCTCGCGCTGACGGCGGGTGAGGGCAGGGGGACGGCACATATGAACGCCTCGCGCCTTGGCGCGCGCACCTTCGCTCGTTCGCGCGCGTATGAGGTCGCGCTCGAATTCGGCAATTCCGCGCAAGAAGGTTAGCAGCAAACGTCTGTGCGCGGTAGCCGAGCCCCTCAACCAAACAGCGTCGGCGGCGGCTCGCCCGGCGGCGGGGCGCTCATCGTCTCGACGGCGGCGACGAGCTGCGCGAGATCTTCGGGGCGGGACAGCCGATGATCGCCGTCGGCGATAAAGGTCAGCGTTACGGGATCGGCGTTCAGATGCTCCACGATCGTCAGCGCATGCCGCCAGGGCACGGCGTCATCGCGCATGCCCTGCAGAATATGCACGCGCGCATAAGCGCGCATGAGGCCGCCGAGCAGCAGATGATTGCGGCCCTCTTCAATCAACCGCCGCGTGACCGGCCCGTGATCCGGCTCCTTGGCGGGCAAAACGCCCTTTTCCATCAGTTCGCGGCGCGTCGCCTCGTCGAAGCCTTCCCACATCAGCGCCTCGGTGAAGTCCACCGCCGGCGCGAGCAGGATCAGACCGGCGAGCCGGGCGCTCTCGCCTCTCTCAGCGAGCCTGCGCGCCAGAAGCAGCGCGATCCAGCCCCCCATCGAGCTGCCAATGACGATCTGCGGCCCTTGCGTCGAGCGTTCGAAGACGACGAGGCTCTGCTCCAGCCAGTCGCCGATGCAGCCCTCCTCGAAACGTCCCGCCGAGCGGCCGTGGCCCGAATAGTCGAAGCGCAGGAAGGCGCGCCCCCGCGCTTGCGCCCATGCGTCGAGGGCGCTCGCCTTGGTTCCGTCCATATCGGAGGCGAAGCCTCCAAGCCAGACGAGGCCCGGCGCGTTTCCGGCCTCGGCCGTCGCGGCGCGCCATCGCCGGGCGATGCGCCAGACGCCGCCCGCAGGATTTTGAATGTCGAGGAAGTCGAGCGTGTCCGACAAGCAGGTTCACTTAAGGGTCAAAGAGGCGTTGCAATTGAAAATAGGCGGTCTGCTCACAGTTGGTAAAGGATCTCGCAACAGAATGCCGCAGCCGGACGCTTCTGTCCGGGGCTTGCGTTAGCCCAGCGATGTCGCAACAAAACGCCACGATCGCCGCCCCCGGCCAGCGACTGGCCGGACGAACGATCCTGCAGATCGTGCCCGATCTCCAGTCGGGCGGGGCGGAGCGCGCGACGGTGGACGTGGCCGAGGCGCTCAGCCGGGTCGGCGCCCGCTGCCTCGTCGCGTCGCGCGGCGGCCGCATGGTCAGCGAGCTGCAGTCGAAAGGCGGCGTCTGGGCGCCGTTTCCGGCGGCGACGAAAAATCCCTTCGCGATGGCGCTGAATTCGGTGCGGCTGGCGCGCATCATCCGCGACGAAGGCGTCGACATCGTGCATGCGCGCTCGCGCGCGCCCGCCTGGGTCGCCTATTACGCGACGCGTCAGACCGGCGCAAAGCTCGTCACCACCTATCACAGCGCCTATAGCGGCGCGTCGGCGATCAAGCAGCGCTACAACGCCATCATGTCGGCGGGCGACGCGGTGATCGCCATTTCGGAATTCGCCGCCCAGCGCATCCGGGAATTGCATCCGGAAAGCGCGGATCGGATTGTGGTCATCCCGCGCGGCGCGGATCTGCGCGCCTTCGCGCCCGCCGCCGTCGACCGGCGCCGCGTCGAGCGGCTGCGCGCGGCATGGGGCGTCGCGGCGCATGATCGCGTCGTGCTGCTGCCGTCGCGGCTTTCCGCGCGCAAAGGCCATTCGGTTCTGGTCGAGGCGACCAAGCGGCTGATCAAGCAGGGGGTCTGTGATCTGCGCGTCGTTTTCGTCGGCGACCCGCACAGCGACTCCACGCGCCGCGCCTTGGACACGCAGATCGAGCACGCCGGCCTGCGCGACGTCGTTCGCAACGCCGGCTACTGCGAAGACATGCCCGCCGCCTATATGGCCGCCGCCGTCATTGTCGCGCCGGCGACGGAGCCGGAGGCCTTCGGGCGGATCGCTGTCGAAGCGCAGGCGATGGGGGCGCCGGTGATCATTTCCGATATCGGCGCCGCGCCGGAGATCGTCCTGGCGCCGCCGCAGACCCCGCGCCATCTTGCGACTGGATGGCGGACGCCGCCCGGCGATCCGGTCGCGTTGGCCGACGCCATCGCCGAGGCGCTGAGCCTGCAGGCCTCGGCGCATGACGACCTCGCGCTGCGGGCGCGCCGAAACGCGCAGGAGCGTTTTTCGGTCGAGGAGATGCAGCGCGCGACGCTGCAGGTCTATGAGCGCCTGCTCGGGCTTTAGCCGCAGCGTCAGCTCCGTTCATGCTGACGGCAAACTCTACAACGCAGAAACGGCGACACCTGAGTTGCGACCGCCCATCATCCCTCGGGGAACAGCAACGGTTCATAGTTCATGGCGCCATGCAGCACATGGATCACATCAACCGTTTCAATCCCGACCCGATAGAAAATGAGATAATTGCCGTGGACGCGACGGCGGATCCCGGCGTGTTCATAGCGAGCCACGAGCGGGAAGCGTTTCGACATGTCGTCCAGTCCCTCGGACGCCTCCCGGAGCTCCCGCACGAACGTCACGGCTCTCTCGGGGCTTTCTTGCGCAATATGATCGCCGATCGATTCAAGATCGGCTTCGGCCTCCTGGGTGATGACAACAATCATCGGCGCCGGGCTTGCGCCTTGGCCTTGAATTTAGCCTCCAAGCGATCGAAGACCGCCTTCGCGGGCTTCGCGCGTCCGGCGTCAGCGTCGGCGATGCCCCTCGAAATCGAGGCGTCTAGGGCGGCAAGACGGGCCTCGCGCTCCTGAATGAGGCGAACCCCCTCGCGCAAGACCTCGCTCTTTGAGTTGTAGCGACCCGACGCCACCAGCTTGGCGACGAAGGCCTCGAGCTGGCTCCCCAAGTCTGCGCTGATGGCCATGACACGATCCTCCTTGTGGTCAACATGTCACGGACCAATAACTATTATCAAGCGTTCCGACGCTGCGGGCGCGAGACAGCCGCCGAATCGGATAGAGTTCGGCCGTCAATCGGACTGATCTCGCGAGCAACGCCCCATTGTCACATCGTCAGGCTGCGCGCCATGCGCCCCGGCGGCGCGACTTTTGCTCTTTTCATCGCCAATCGCCGCGTGACCCATTTATCCTTCGCTAGGACAGCGCGCGAACGACGAGGCGGCATGACGAGCTCCATCCATCTTGAATCCTATCGCGAGGCGCTGGTCTTTCTGGCCACGGCGGGCGTCGTCGTCCCGCTGTTTCATCGCATCAAGGTGTCGCCGGTGCTGGGCTTTCTCTTTGCCGGCGCTGCGCTCGGGCCGTTCGGTCTCGGCCGACTGGCGGACGATCATGAATGGGCGCGCAATTTCACCATCACCAATGTCGAAGGCGTCTCCAATCTCGCCGAATTCGGGCTGGTCTTCCTGCTGTTCATGATCGGCCTCGAGCTGTCCTGGGAGCGTCTCGCGCGCATGCGGCGGCTCGTCTTCGGACTGGGGCTCGCTCAGCTGGTGGTGTGCGCAAGCGTGCTCGCGACTGTCGGCTACTATCATTTTAACGTCGAATTCGGGCCCTCGATGTTGATGGGCATCGCCCTCGCCATGTCGTCGACGGCGGTGGTCCTGCCGGTGCTCGCCGAAGCGCGGCGCTTAAACAAGACCTCCGGACGCGTCGCGTTCTCGGTGTTGCTGTTTCAGGACCTTGCCGTTGCGCCGGCGCTTTTTCTCGTTTCCGCGCTCGCCGAAGCCAAGAACGGCGGCTTCACCGGCGAACAGGCGGCGTGGGCGTTTGGGCGGGCCTTCCTCGCCATGGGCGCGCTGATCTTCATCGGCAGGCTGCTGCTGCGTCCGCTGTTTCGCATGGTCGCGGCCGTGCAGCTGACCGAACTGTTCATGGCGGCCTGCCTACTCGTGGTCATTGGCGAGGCGGCGCTTTCGGCGGCCGCCGGATTCTCCATGGGCCTTGGCGCCTTCATCGCCGGGCTGCTGCTCGCGGAGACGGAGTTCAGGCGCGAGGTCGAGGTGACGATCGAGCCGTTCAAGGGCCTGTTGCTGGGGCTCTTCTTCGTTTCGGTCGGCGCAGGTCTCGACATGGGCGCCGTCGCCGATGATCCCCTTCCGATCTTCATATACGCCGCCGGGCTGATCGCGGTTAAGGGCGTGATCATCTTCGTTCTTGCGCGGCTGTTTGGCGTCGAATGGCGCCCCTCAGCCGAGGCGTCGCTGCTGCTGGCGCCGGGCGGCGAATTCGCCTTCGCGCTGCTGACCTCGGCGATGGCCGTCGGCGTGCTGCCGGGTCACTATGGCGCCGACGCGATGATCGTCGTCACGATCAGCATTTTCGCCATTCCCCTTCTTGGCCGGATCGGCGCGGCTCTCGTCCCGCCGGCGACGGAGGCCGAGGACGAACAGCTTTATGCGGATCTCGCGCCGGCGGCCGAAGTCGCTGAGGACCGCGTCGTGATCGTCGGCTATGGCAGAATCGGCAGCCTTGTCGGCGAAATGCTGAAGCGCCACGACATCCCCTTCGTCGCCATTGAAAACGTCGTGTCGCTGGTGACGGACGCGCGCGAGAACGGCGTCGAAATCTATTGGGGCAACGCCACGCGGCGCGAGTTCCTGATGCGTTGCGGCGTGGCGCAGGCGCGCGCGCTCGTCGTGACAATCGAAAATGTCCACGCGACGGGAGAGATCGTCCGTCTGGCGCATGAACTGCGCGGCGATCTCACCATCGTCGCGCGGGCCCGCGACGCCGACCACGCCACCGAACTCTATAAGCTCGGCGCGACCGACGCGATTCCCGAAACGGTCGAAGCCAGCCTGCAGCTCGCCGAAACCGTGCTCGTCGATATCGGCGTGCCGATGGGCTTCGTCATCGCCTCGATCCACGAAAAGCGCGACGAGTTTCGCAAGCTGCTGCAGCCGTCCGACGACAAGACGCGCGCGCGGCATGCGGAGCGCAATCGAAAGATCCGGCGCGAGCACACCCGCCGGCGCATATCGGGACGCGCGGCGGAAGAAAGCGGGGAGGAGGCGTAGCGCCCCTACAACCTCCACAGGCCGAGCGCGATCGTCGCGAGGGTCAGTGGCGCGCCGACCCTAAAATAGGTCCAGAAGCCGATCGTGACGCCAAGCGCGCGCGCCCGCTCGACGACGATGAGATTGGCGATCGAGCCGACAAGCGTGAAATTGCCGGCGAGCGTCGAGGCCATCGCCACGCTCAGCCAGGCGCGCCTCGGATCGCTCAGTCCGACGATGAACGGCTTCAGCGCGAGAACCGCCGGCACATTGCTGACGATGTTGGACAGCACGGCGGAGACGAGCGCGAGCGTCGGCGCGTCATCGAGTTTGAGCCGTCCGACGTCCGCGATTTCTCCTGGCGTCAGCACAACCTTGTCGAAGGCGCCGACGACGATGAAGAGTCCGGCGAACATCAAAAGCAGCGGCCAGTCGATTTCGCTGTAGATTTTCTTCGAGCCGATGCGCCGCGTGAGCAGCAGCAGCCCGCCGGCGATGATCGCCGCTTTGGCGGGCGGAACGCCGGCGAAAAAGAAGCCGATCATCGCCGCGGTGATCAGCAGCGCTTTCGAGGCGAGCGCCGCATGAAAAGCGCGCGGCGCGGCGACGATCGGCGTCAGCTTCTCGCGCGAAAAAAATTCGCGCGGAAAAGCGAGCGCCACCAAAAGGATCGTCAGCGCGACGCCGGCGAGGGCGATCGGCCAGAGCGCCTCAGCGAAGTCGCCGTAGGAAATGCCCGAGGCGGTCGCGATGATCATATTTTGCGGATTGCCGGTGATCGTCGCGACGCTGCCGACATTGGAGGCGAGCGGGATCGCAAGCACATAGGGGGTCGGATCGCACTTCAGCCGCCGAGCCAGATCGACGACCAGCGGCGGCATGACGAGACAGATCGCGTCATTGACGAGAAAACAGCCCCGTCGCCGCCGCGACCGCCGCGAGCAGAAAGATCGGACGCCGGGCGACGTCCGCGAGCCAATCGGCGGCGCGGCGGAAGAAGCCGGAAAGGCGCAGATTGGCGACGACGATCATCATGCCGAGCAGCAAAGTGATGGCGTCGAAATCGATGGCGCGATAGGCCTCGTCGAGGCTCAAGGCGCCAACGCCGATCATCAGGCTCGCGCCGAGCAGCGCGCCGCCGGCCCGGTCGAGCCGATAATAGGGCAGCTTGCCGATCGCGAGCACGAGATAGGTCGCCGCGAAGATCGCGCCGACCGCCGCCGTCTGCGGCGTCGGCGTCGGCAGGCGGCTTACGAGCGACAGAAATTCGCCGAGCCCCAGGATCGCCACAGCGGCCAAGGCCGCGCTCCCCGCGACAATGATAGCGACGAGAATCCCAAGCCAGAGTGTGAGGAAAGGGTGGCGCGGGCGATTTGGCGCGGGCTCGGGCGAGGAAGGCATGCAACCCGGCAAGTTAGAGCGCGCGGCGTGGAGACGACGCAGGGAGGAGGGGTTATGGCGCCTGGCCTCGGCCGCGCCAAGCCGGCAGCGCCGATTTCCTATTGTGCGGCGTGGTTAATAGATATATTCCTAGTTGCTAGGAAATTCTTCCGAACGCGGCCAGCCATGTCCGACATTCTCACCCATGCTCAGATCTGGGCGGCGATCGATGCGCTCGGCGAGCGATATGGCATGACGCCGTCGGGCCTGGCGCGTAAAGCCGGCCTCGATCCCACGACCTTCAATCGCTCCAAGCGCGAAACGACGAGCGGGCGCCAGCGCTGGCCTTCGACCGAATCGATCGCCAAAGTGTTGCAGGCGACCGGCGCCGGGCTCGACGAATTCATGTCCCTGGTGATGGCGAACAGCGCCGCGGGCCGCTGGCGCCATACGCGGCCGCTGATCGGCCTCGCCCAGGCGGGGGTCGGCGGCTTTTTCGACGATGCGGGCTTCGCCACCGGCGCCGGCTGGGACGAAATCGACGTCTTGGCCGAGGCCGACGAACATTCCTACGCGCTCGAGATTTCAGGCGACTCCATGGCGCCGCTGTATCGTGACGGCGATGTGGTGATCGTCTCGCCGGCGGCGCCGGTGCGGCGCGGCGACCGGGTGGTGGTGAAGACCACCTCGGGCGAGATCATGGCCAAGGAGCTGAAGCGCGAGACCGCGCGAACCATCGAATTGCGTTCGGTCAATCCGGCCTACCCCGACCGCACGATTCCGCGCGACGAGGTCAGCTGGATGGCCCGCATTCTCTGGGCGAGCCAATGATACGAATTTCGGCCGATCTGCTTGGCTGTCATTCCCGACGCGCGCAACGCGCGCGATCGGAAATCCAGTGCAAAACCACCATTTCCGCATCGGCCCTGGATTCCCGGTCAGGCCTTCGGCCTGCCGGGAATGACAAGGGTCCAAGCGAAAGGTTCAGCCGGAATCCCTATACGTGTGACGCTTAGCCGCCGACCGACGCATCTAGCCTCGCGCCCATGCAGCTGTGGTATAAGCTTCAACCTCTTGCGCCGCTTCCATCCGGGTGAAATCCGCCATGCGTCTTTCTTCGATCGTCTCTCTTGTCGCGCTTCTTGTCGGCGGCCCGGCTTTTGCCGAGGCCGGCCTGAGGGACCGGGCGAAAGAGCTTTTCCAGCCGATTCCCACGGCGCCGCCGGCGATTCCTGGAGAGACGGCGACGACGGAAAAACTCGCGCTCGGCAAGATGCTGTTCTTCGAGCCGCGACTTTCCGGAAGCGGCGATATGAGCTGCGCCGACTGTCACAATCTGAGCATGGGCGGCGTCGACGGCGGCGCCCTCTCGGGGGGCCATAACGCGCAGCTCGCCGGCCGCGAAGTGCTCACCGTGTTGAACGCCATTTTCAACAAGGCCCAATATTGGGACGGGCGCGCCGCCAATCTTTCGGACCAGGTGGTCAATTCGGTGATGGCCAATCCGAAGGCGATGCTGAAGACGCGCGGCGGCCCGATGCCGATCAATCCGACGGAGCACGCGATCGCAAAACAGCGCGCCGTCGAGCAATTCAAGAAGATTCCCGGCTATGCGGCGGCCTTCAAACAGGCCTTTCCCGAACAGAGCGATCCCGTCGCCTATGACAATATCGGCCGGGCCATCGCGTTGTTCGAAGCGACGCTGATCACGCCGGACGCGCCGTTCGACCGCTGGCTCATGGGGGACGATCAGGCGCTGTCCGACGCGCAGAAGGACGGTCTGAAGCTCTTCATCGAGAAGGGCTGCGCGACCTGCCATAACGGCGTCAATGTCGGTGGCGGCATGTATGCGCGTTTCGGCGTCGTCAAACAGCCGACCGCGGAATTTCTGCCGCCGGACGACTTGGGCCGCTTCGCGGTCACCAAGGCGATCGCCGACAAATACGCCTTCAAGGTTCCCTCGCTGCGCAATGTCGAACTGACGGCGCCCTATTTCCACACCGGCGCGACCTTCGATCTGAAGAAGGCCGTGGCGGTGATGGGCGAAAGCCAGCTGGGCGTCGCGCTTAGCGGTGACGAGACCGACAAGATCGTCGCGTTTCTGGATTCGCTGACGGGACGCCAACCGGAGGTCGTGCTGCCGATTCTGCCGCCGCGCACCGGGCCGCCGGCGCTCTGATATCGCGTCTATCGAACAGTTCGAATGTCATTCCCGACGCGCGCATCGCGCGCGATCGTGAATTTCAGAAAGAATAATCTTTCGTGAGTTGCTCTGGATTCCCGGTCAAGCCTACGGCCTGCCGGGAATGACACGCCGAGCGAACGGGCGGTTCCGTCATCAACGATCCACTGCTAAATCGTCGCCGTTTTCCTCTCCCAGCGCAGCACCGGCTTTCTCGCCGCGAGCGCTTCATCGACGCGCCGACGCGGCGCCAATCGCGGCGCGGGGCCAAAGCGCGCGACCTCGCCGGCTTTGGCGCTGCGCGCAAGATCGCGCAGCGTCGCGATGAAGAGATCGAGCGAGGCTTTCGATTCCGATTCCGTCGGCTCGATGAGCATGGCGCCGTGGACGACGAGCGGGAAATAGATCGTCATCGGGTGGTAGCCTTCGTCGATCATCGCCTTGGCGAAATCGAGCGTCGTCACGCCGGTCCCGCGCAGCCAGGCGTCGTCGAACAGAACTTCATGCATGCAGATGCGATCGCCGAACGGCTGCGTCATCACATCGCGCAGCGACGCGCGGACATAATTCGCCGACAGCACGGCGTCTTTCGAGGCCTGGGCGACTCCGTCGCCGCCATGCGCCAGCATATAGGCGAGCGCCCGCACGAACATGCCCATCTGCCCATGAAAGGCGGTCAGGCGGCCGAAGCTCTGCGTGCCCACGGCCGCTTCGACAAGCTCCAGCGCGTCGCCGTTGCGGCGAATGAAGGGGACTGGCGCGAAAGGCGCAAGACGTTCTGAGAGAACGACCGGGCCTGCGCCAGGGCCGCCGCCGCCATGCGGCGTCGAAAAGGTCTTGTGCAGATTGATGTGCATGGCGTCGATGCCGAAGTCGCCCGGCCGCGCGACGCCGGCGATGGCGTTGAAATTCGCGCCGTCGCAATAGAAAAACAGCCCGCAAGTGTTGGGGTTGGTCAGCATGATCGCGGCGACGTCGGGAGCGAGCGCCTCTTTGACAGCCTCGGCGCGCACGGTTCCGTCCGCCGCCGCCGGAACGACGCGAACCGAAAAGCCGAGCAGCGCCGCCGTCGCCGGATTGGTGCCATGCGCCGACTGCGGAATGAGAACGACATTGCGCGTCGCGCTTTCGCCTCTGGCCGCGATGGCGGACTTGATCGCCATCATGCCGCAGAGTTCGCCATGCGCGCCGGCCTTCGGCGACATCGCCACCGCCTGCATGTTGGTGAGCGCCATCAGCCAGTCGGCGAGAATCTGCATCAACTCCAGCGCGCCCTGCGCGGTCGATTGCGGCTGCAGCGGATGCAGATCGGCGAAACCTTCATAGCGCGCGATTTTCTCGTTGCTGCGCGGATTATGCTTCATCGTGCAGGAGCCGAGCGGATAGAGCCCGGCGTCGATCGAATAATTTTTGCGTGACAGACGCACATAATGGCGCATCGTCTCCGGTTCGGTGAGGCCCGGAAGACCGATGGGCACATTGCGCTCCAGCGCGCCGAGCCGCGTCGCGACGGGCGCGGGATCGTCGATATCGACGCCGGTCGCGTCAAGCCGGCCGATCTCGAAGATCAGCGGCTCTTCCTGATCAAGTCCGCGATTGCCGGTGAAGGTCGCGGGCGTTTTGTCGTCATCGAGCGGTTCGACGACTGCGGGTCTGTCGAGCATCAGAGCGACTCCTTGAGCGCCGCGACGAATGCGTCGCGATCTTCTTGCGTATTCACTTCGGTGGTGGCGACGAGGAGGAGATCGTCAAGCCCGGCGCGCGGCAGGAGCCGGGAGACGGGAACGCCGGCGAGCACGCCGCGCGCCGCCATTCTCTCAACAAGAGCGGCGGCGTCGCCCTCGATGCGAAGCGTAAACTCATTGAAGAAAGTCGCGTTGAGAACCTCGACCTTTGGAACGCCTTCGAGCATCTGCGCCAGCAAAACCGCATTGGCGTGATTGACGCGCGCGAGCCGCGTCAATCCGGCTTCGCCAAGCAAGGTCAGATGGATGGTGAAGGCGAGTGCGCAGAGGCCGGAGTTGGTGCAGATGTTCGAGGTCGCCTTGTCGCGGCGGATATGCTGCTCGCGCGTCGAAAGCGTCAGCACATAGGAGCGCTTGCCGTCGGCGTCGACGCTTTCGCCGGCGAGGCGGCCGGGCATCTGCCGCAGGAATTCATGCCGCGTGGCGAAGAGACCGACGTAAGGTCCGCCGAAATTTAGCGAATTGCCGATCGACTGGCCTTCGCCGACGACGATGTCGGCGCCCATCGCGCCAGGAGATTTAAGCAGACCAAGCGACACGGCTTCGGTGAAGACGGCGATGAGAAGCGCGCCGTTGCGATGGCAAGCTTCGGCGATCTTCGTCAGATCGCGCAGATTGCCGAAGACGTCCGGCGTCTGCACGACGACGCAAGACAACGTGTCGTCGATGCGCGCGACGAGATCTTCGGCGGCGCGAATGTCGGGCGCCATCGTCTCGACTTCGTCTTCGGCGAGCCGCGAGATGGTGCGGACCACTTCGGCGTAATGCGGATGCAGGCCGCCGGACAGCAGCGCCTTGCGCCGCTTCGTCACGCGATGCGCCATGAGCACGGCTTCGGCGGTCGCCGTTGAGCCGTCGTACATCGAGGCGTTGGCCACCTCCATGCCCGTCAGCAGAGCGACCTGGGTTTGGAATTCAAAGAGATATTGCAGCGTGCCCTGCGAGATCTCCGGCTGATAAGGCGTGTAGCTCGTCAAGAATTCCGAACGTTGAATGAGATGATCGACGCTTGCAGGAATGTGATGCTTATAGGCGCCGGCGCCGACGAAGAACGGCGCGCGCGACGCAGGCATATTGCGGGCGGCAAGCCTTGCGAAGAAACGCTCGACGCCCTGCTCCGACTTGCCGGACGGCAGGTCGAGCGGCTTTTTTAGCAGCGTCGCGGGCGGCGCATCGGCGTAGAGCGCTTCGATCGACGACACGCCGATCGTCGCGAGCATCGCGTTTCTGTCGGCCTCTGACAGCGGATGATAGCGCATCGTTCTTTTCCTTGCGCTTAAATCGTTTTCAGGAAGCTCGAATAGGCGGCGTCGTCCATCAGCGATGCGCATTCGCCAGGATCGCTGACTCTCACCTTGATGAGCCAACCGCGTCCAAGCGGATCGTCGTTGACGAGCGCGGGCGCTTCGCCAAGCTCCGGATTGACTTCGACGACTTCGCCGCTCACCGGCGAATAGACTTCGCTCGCGGCTTTTACGCTCTCGATGACCGCGATCTCTTTGCCCTTCGCGACTTTTTTGCCGACCTCAGGCAGTTCGATGAAGACGATGTCGCCGAGCTGCGACTGCGCGTAGTCCGATATGCCCAGCGTCGCGAGGTCGCCATCGAGCGCGACATATTCATGATCCTTGGAGTAGCGAAGATCGGTCATCTCGCGTCCTTTCCAGCCGGCGTTTTGAAGTAGCGATGCGGGACGAAGGGCAAAGCCGCCACTGTGACGTCAACGCGTTTGTCGCGCAGCGGCGCCGAAAGCGTCGCGCCGACGTTTGCATGATTGCTGGCGACATAGCCCATCGCGATCGGGCGTTGCAGCGTCGGCGAAAAGCCGCCCGACGTCACATGGCCGACAGCTTCGCCGTCGTGCGCTGAAAGCTCCGCGCCGTCGCGCAGCGGCGCCTTTGTTTGCGGCTCGAGCCCGACGCGCCTGCGGGCGGGGCCCTGCTCAAGCGCGAGCCGAATGCGCTCGAAGCCGGGAAATCCGCCTTCGAGGCGTCGGCGTTTGCCGATCGACCAACCGAGCCCCGCTTCGACGGGATCGGTGGTTTCGTCGAGGTCGTGGCCATAGAGCGGCAGGCCCGCCTCAAGACGCAGCGCGTCGCGCGCGCCGAGGCCCGCCGGCGCAACGTCCTCATGCGACAGCAACATGCGCGCGAGATCTTCGGCATGCTCGGCGCGCAGCGACAGCTCGAATCCGTCTTCGCCCGTATAGCCGCTGCGCGACACGAAGAGCGGCGCGCCGCCGAAGTCGAAGGCGCGCCAGCCCATGAAAGGAAGGTCCTCGGCGCCGGGGAGGAGTGCGCCGAGGACCGCGGACGCGCGCGGGCCCTGAAGGGCGAGCAACGCGCGGTCCAATGGATTAAAGTCAAACTGGGGCAACGCGGCGCGGATAAGCGCGAAATCCTCTTGCTTGCGCGAGGCGTTGACGACCAGCAGCAGGCGCTCCTCGACGCCTGGCAGACGGGTGACGAGAAGATCGTCGAGTATGCCGCCGCTCTCGTTGAGCAGTTGCGTGTAACGCGTGCGCTCCGGCGAAAGCGACGCCAGATCCGCCGGCGTCAGGCTTTCAAGCGCCCGTGTGGCGCGCGCGCCGGCGAGGATCGCCTGACCCATATGCGAAACGTCGAACAGGCTTGCGCCACGCCGCGTATGCAGCGTTTCGGCGACGATGCCCTGCGCATAGTGCAGCGGCATCTCATAGCCGGCGAAAGGCGCCATGCGCGCGCCAAGCCGTCGATGCGCGGCGTCGAGCGGGAGTTTGACCAGCGCGGAAGGCGCGTCGGTCGCGACGTCGGATTCGGTCACCATCAACTCCGCCAGACAATGGTTGGCGCAGCAAAGTTCAAACTTCGCTACGCGCCCCCTCTGTCCGGTGACCTGAGAGATTTCCCTGCGCTAAAAGCGTCAGGTTACGCCCTTCGGTGGGCGAATCGCTTGCGCGCTTCGCCGCTTTCCAGAGTTTCTACTTCGTCGCGGTCCTTTGGGCCTGAGCGTTTCCGGGGCGGTTTCGCCTTCGGCGCCGGCGCGAGCGCCGGTCTCTCCCGCGATGAAGTTCGACCTGCAACCAAAATGTGGTTGATTCGCGCGCTCGTCAATCCCAGCGGCTGCGTGTTTTTTTCGCAGTGCGGCCGCGCGCGGGCCGATCGCGAGCGCCGCCGCTCAGTGGCGCTTAGGCGCCCGCATGCGGTAGACGCCGTCGTCATCGCGCTCGAAGGTCTCGTCGACCTGTGGATGGCGCACCGGCCTGTTGCTGTTGTCGGGCAGCAGATTTTGCTCCGACACATAGGCGACATATTCGGTTTCGGCGTTCTCGGCGAAGAGGTGGTAGAAAGGCTGATCCTTGTTCGGACGCAGCTCTTCAGGAATCGAAAGCCACCACTCTTCGGTGTTGGCGAACACCGGATCAACGTCATAGATCACGCCGCGGAAGGGATAGCGGCGATGCTTGACGACTTGGCCAATAGCAAATTTCGCGGAGTTTTCTCGCGGCATTCCAAAGCGCCTTTAACACGCTGTTTACTTGCCTTTTAGTAACGCAGCCGGGGCGCAGCCGTCAATCGGACGTGGCGCCACAGCCAAATCCTCTCAGAATCCGTAGAGCGTGGCGAGGTCGGCGTCTTTGGCGGCGACCTGCTTGGCGAGGTCGACGACGACCTTGCACTGCTTCCAGGTGGCGTCGTCCTGCATTCGGCCGTCGATCATCACCGCGCCGGTGCCGTCCGGCATTGCGTCAAGCACCCGCTTGGCGAAGGCGACGGCGCAGCCGAGCAGAAAGGCGTTGCGGAACTGCGACTCGCAGGCCGGGGCGTCGGAGAAATCGCCGAAGGGTCCGTAGAAGGCCTTGATGCCGGCGGAAGCGCAGGCGTCGACCATTTTGGCGATGGTGTAATGCCAAAGGTCCTGCTGGAAGGAGGCGCGCAGGCCCTGGCCGGGCTCGGCGTCGGCGATGACCTTGTAGTCCGGATGGCCGCCGCCGACCCGGGTCGTCTTCATCGCCCGGGACGCGGCGAGATCGGCCGGTCCGAGCGAAATGCCATGCATGCGCGGCGAAGCCGAAGCGATGGCGTCGACATTCTTGACGCCTTCCGCCGTCTCCAGAATGGCGTGAATGAGGATCGGCTTCTTCACGCTGTGCCGCGCTTCGAGCTGCGCCAGGAGCTGGTCGAGATAGGCGATGTCCCAGGGTCCTTCGACCTTGGGCAGCATGACGACATCGAGCTTGCTCCCGACCGCGCCGACGATCTCGATCATGTCGTCGAGCGCCCAGGGGCTGTTGAGCGCATTCATCCGCGTCCACAGGCCGGTCGAGCCGAAGTCGGTCGCCTTGGCCATTTCAATAAAGCCGGCGCGGGCGGCTTCCTTGGCGTCGGCCGGAATTGCGTCTTCAAGATTGCCGAGGACGACGTCGACCTGTTTGACGAGTTCGGGAACCTTGGCGCGGAATTTTTCTAGATGCGGCGGCACGAAATGGATCATCCGCTCGACCTTGACGGGCGGTTCGCGCAGCGGCGCCGGGGCGCCGATGGCGAGCTCGACGCAGCTCCGGCAAAAAGTTGCGACGAGTTAAGCGAGATGCGTCGGCTTGGCAATGATGGGCGGTCTGTCACGTCCGTAAGCCGCTCAGCCGGCGACGGCGTCCCAGAGCAGCTTCGCATTCAGCGCGATGATCACGGCGGCGATAATCGCCGCAAGCGCGGTGGTGCGTCTGGGCGCGACGAGGTCGCCCATAACGCTGCGCTGCGCCGTGAAGGCCACGAGCGGCACGACCGCGAAGGGCAGCGTCACGCTCAGCGCCACCTGGCTCAGGACGAGCAGCTGCGCCGTGGCCGACTCGCCCGCGTAAAGCGTCACGCCGATCGCGGGCGCGATCGCGATGCAGCGGGTGATGAGGCGGCGCGTCGCCGGTTTCATCCGCAGCCGCACAAATCCTTCCATGACGATCTGGCCGGTGAGGGTGGCGGTCACGGTCGAATTGAGCCCGCAGGCGATGAGCGCCACGGCGAAGAGCGTCGCCGCGACCGGCTGCCCGAGCAGCGGCGCGATCAGCCTGTAGGCCTCGCCAAGCTCCGCGACTTCGGTATGGCCGGTCGCGTGGAAGACCGCGGCGGCGAGAACGAGGATGGCGCCGTTGACGAACAGCGCGAGAAACAGCGCCAGCGTGCTGTCGATCACCGCAAAGCGAATCGCCTCGCGCTTCTTGTCGAGCGGCGCGGCGACGGCGCGCGTCTGCACGACGAAAGAGTGCAGGAAGAGGTTATGCGGCATCACCGTCGCGCCGAGAATGCCGAGGCCGATGTAAAGCATCTCGGGATCGGTGAAAAAGCGCCGCGTCGGCACCAGTCCTTGCGCGACCTGCGCCATATCTGGGTGCGCCATGATGAGTTGCGCGAGGAAGGAAAAGGCGATGAGCGCAAGCATCGCGACGACGAAAAGCTCGATCTTGCGAAAGCCGGCCCGCTCCAAAGCAAGCACCAGAAAGGTGTCGAGCACCGTGATCAGGATGCCGACCGCCAGCGGCAGGCCGAACAGCAACTGCAGCCCGATGGCGGTGCCGATCACTTCCGCGAGATCCGTGGCGAAAATGCCGATTTCCGCCAAGATCCAGAGCCCGACCGCGGCCGGGAAGGGATAATGCCGCCGGCAGGCCTGCGCCAGGTCCAATTCCGCGCCGACGCCGAGCCGCGCCGCCAGGGATTGCAAGACGATCGCCATCAGGCTCGACAGCACGGCGACGAAAAGCAGCGCCGTGCCGAATTTCGAGCCGCCGGCCAGCGCCGTCGCCCAGTTGCCGGGGTCCATATAGCCGGTGGCGACGAGATAGCCCGGACCCAGAAACACGAAGAGCCGCCGGAGAAATCTGCCGCCTTCGGGCACATGCACGGAGCGGCGCATATCGCCGCGTTGCGGAGCGGGCGCGTTGGCGGTCGTCGCTGGCGTCACATTTGTCTCCACGAGGCGCCGGCGGCGGCCGGTCACAGGATTTACTTGGCAAGGGCCGCTTCTTGGCAAGGCCGGGAAGGGCCGCTTCTCGGCAAGAAGTTTTCGCCTTAAGGCTTCCCTTTGTCACCAATGTAAATCGTGACGGGAGAATTTCATCTGCGGGCGAGCGCCGCAGCCGCGCCTTGTCGCGCGCCGTTCGAGCAGGCATGCTCGCAAGCTGAGCCGTCGCGATTCAGGATCAGCCGATGCGCTTGTCATGCGACGCGAGATTGCGACACACAGTTAGAAAAGCGGGGGCTGGTAATGTTCTCATTGACGATCCCGATAAGCTCGGAAGGCGGACACACGAGCTTCCATAATAATGTGCCCGATCCCGTGACCTCGGGCGCCGAGCTGCCGACGTTCAAGTTCGAGCTCGAAAAATCTCAAGGACGCGTCGACGGCGCCAGCTATGGCAAGGAAGCGACCGTCGCGCAGCTGCCGATCTCCAAGGATATCGCCGGCGTTTCAATGCGCATGGAGCAGGGCGTGATGCGCGAGCTGCATTGGCACGCGACCGCGGCCGAATGGGGCTTCGTAACCGAGGGACGGGTGCGCACCACCGTCATCGACCCGGCGGGCTGCTCGGAGACCAATGATTTTGAGGCGGGCGATCTTTGGTATTTTCCGCGCGGCCATGGCCATGTCATCGAGACGCTGGGAAAAGACCTGTGTCATTTCATCCTCGTCTTCGACAATGGCTATTTCTCCGAATTCGGCACCTTCAGCATCAGTGACTGGCTCGGCCATGCGCCCAAGGAGCTGCTCGCCAAGAATTTCGGCGTCCCCGCGTCGACCTTCGACAGTTTCCCCAAGCAGGAAGTCTATTTCGCCAGGGGCAATAATCCGCCGGAGATCCCCTCGCGACCGTTGCAGGGATGGAAGCCGCCGCCGCTCACCCACAAATACAGCCTTCTGTCGCAGAAGCCCTTCGAGACGTTCCCCGGCGGAATCGAGTGGCGCGTCGACGGATCGCAGTTCCCGATTTCGACGACGATGACCGGCGTCGTTCTGGAAATGGAGCCTGGCGCGCTTCGCGAACTGCATTGGCACCCCAATGCGTCCGAATGGCAATATGTGCTGAGCGGCCAGCTTTGCGTCACGCTGTTTGGGTCAAAGGGCCGCTGGCGCCAGGAGACGTTCGCGAAAGGCGACGTCGGCTATATTCCCCAGGGCATGGGTCATTCCCTCGAAAATGTCGGGACCGATACGGTGCGCGTGCTGATCGTCTTCAACAACGCGCATTATCAGACGATCGATCTGTCGCAATGGATCGCCGGCAATCCGACGGACATTCTCGCGACGAATTTCGGGCAGGATCCGTCGGTCTTCGAGAACTTCCCGCGCCGGGACGTCTTCATGACGAAGTGAGTAATGCGAAATCCGGTTGATCCATTTGCGGGGCCTGTCATTCCCGGCAGGCCGAAGGCCTGACCGGGAATCCAGAGCCGACTCAGGAGCGCTGGATTTGCTCTGGATTCCCGATCGCGCGGCATACGCGCGTCGGGAATGACAGGCAGCGGAATGCGTCTGAGACGCTCGCGCCAGCGAACCTGGCTACGTGCTGACTTTTCGCAGCAGCGCCTCGAGCCCTTCGGGGAAAATCAGATCGTGCGAGACCGCGATCTCGTCCGCGCTCCACCAGCGCCAGCCGAGCACATGAATTTTTTCCTCCTCGGTCAGGTCGCGCGGCTCGACCGCGAAGCGTTCGGTGCGGATGAGATAATAGCGCTCCACCGCCTGATGCCAGTCGTCGCCGATCTCCATCGGAAATTCGCGCGTCGCGACGACCGGACCGGGATCGAGAAGGGTGAGGCCCGTCTCTTCATAGACCTCCCGACGCAGCGCCGACTCGAAGTCTTCGCCCTCCATGACCGCGCCGCCCGGCGTCGCCCAGAAGTGATGATGTCCGAGCGCCAGAAAATGCGGCGTGAGCCCGCCGGCGTAGCGCATCAGCAGGACGTCGTTATCCTGATCGACGATCAGCGCGCGTGCGGCTTCGCGACGAGGCAGTTCACGGCCGTCCCATGGCGCGGCGATTTCGGCGCGTCCCTCCGGCGTCGCCCAGTCGACGAGCGACCATTTCCCGTCCTCATAGGCGATCCAATTCGGCGTGGCGTTGAGCACCGGATGCTCGCGCTTTTCGTCGAGCTTCTTGCCGGCGGCGAGTCGCCAGGCGATGTCGAGCACGCCGGCATGGGCGACGACCAGCACGGTCTCGCCAGCGCTTTCCCTGGCGATCTGGGTCAAAGCCCGGCGCACCCGCTCGGCGAAATGTTCCAGGCTTTCGCCTTGCGGCGCGGCGAAATCCGGCCGGCGCGTCAGATAGTTCGGATAGATGTCGGCGTGCGTCGCCTGCACTTCCGCATGGGTGTGGCCCTGCCAAACGCCGTCGTCCTTCTCGCGCAGCGCCGGGGTCTTGGCGACGTCGAGGCCGCGCGCGCCGGCGATCGGCGTCGCTGTCGCGAGCGCGCGGCGCAGGTCGCTCGAATAGACTCTGTCGAAATGCGCGCCGGCGAGCTCCTTCGCCAGGGCGGCCGCCTGCGCGCGTCCGCGGGCGTTCAGCGCAATGTCGAACTGGCCCTGAAAGCGCCTTTCGATATTCCAGTTGGTCTCGCCGTGTCGTGCGAGACACAGAAGCGTGCGGGGCATGTCGTTTCGGATTTAAGGCGCAGGAGTCGCTGTGCAAAGCCGCCGGGCGTCTACGCCCGCGGCGTCCGGCGTTCTAGGGCCTTGCAGTGCAAAAGTCAGTCCGCATTCGCGGGGACGCGGCGAATAACCGCAAGCGACTGGCGCGCGCTACGCAAAAGTGGCGGCGATTTCGGCGCAGAGCCCGCCCTAACCTTTTGAGATTGATCCGCATTCGGACGTTGACCACATCCAGCGTGATCTAATGTCTCAAGCCGGTGGTGAATTCCCCCGCCCGCAGCCTCGCGGGCAGCGTTTCGGCGAAGACCGCCACCGATTCCTCGCCATAGGTCGCCACCAGTTCGCGCAACGCCGCGCAGAGGGCGGCATGCGCGAAGGAATCGCTTTCGATCCCCGCGAGAATCGCCTCGGCGAAGGCCTCGGTGACATAGGCGAGGGCGGCTCGGTGCTGGTCCCCGCCCAAGTCGTAGAGCGAGGCGACATTCAATTCGTTCATGACGCCACTCTAGAGAACCCGCCCGCGCCGCGCGAGGCGACGCTCGCCGGAAGGTTAATTTCGCGAGTCCGCTTAGGGGTTTCCGTAGCGATAGGTGATGTCGCGGGTCAGCCGGGACGCCTCCGCCAGATAGCGGGAGATCACCGTCTTGGCGTTGGGCGTGCAGGCGCGATAGGTCAGCTCATAGCCGCGAAATCCGTGGTTGAAGGACGCCATGAGCCTCTGGCGGCGCGCGCCGCTGGGGGCGTCTGCGTCGAGCAGCGCCGACATCTTCCCCCGCCATTCCTCGCCGTCCCCCGACCCGCAGAGGTCGCGCAGGAAGGCCAGCGCGCCGAGGACTTCCGAGAGCCGCGTGATCTGGGGATCGTAGGGCGGCGGCGGCCCCTCGGGTCCGCTTGGCGCCGCCGGCGCTCCGGTCGCCGCTGGCGCGCCCGGAGCCTGCTGATTTTGACCCTTGGTTTGGGTCTGCGCGGCGCCGTCCCGCTTGCGCGGCGGCGGACGTTCCGACCGTCTCGGCGCGCTGGGCGCCCGCCTGGCGCGGCGGGGGCCGTCGTAGCCGCCGCCGAAGAGGAAATCGAAAGGGTCCTGCGCGGCGGCGTCGGCCGAAAAAAGCGCCGCGGCCGCCGCCACAGCGAGCGCCGTCGTCGCGCGCTTTGCTTGCGCCATCATGGGTAGAGCCGCTCCTTTTGCCAATCTTGACCCGGCTCGGCCCGGAAAAAGCGGACGCGGTCGTGAAGCCGGAACGGCCGATCGGACCAGAATTCCATCGCGACAGGCGCGATTCGAAAGCCGCGCCAATAAGGCGGGCGGGGAATGCCGCCCAACGCATATTTTGCGGCGAAGACGGCGACGGACTTTTCGAGCGCGAACCGGCTTTCCAGCGGGCGCGACTGTTGGCTCGCCCAGGCGCCAATGCGGGAATCGCGCGGCCGGCTGGCGAAATATTCGTCCGCCTCGGCGTCGCTGACGCGACTGACGGGTCCGCGCAGCCGCACCTGCCGGCGCAGCGATTTCCAGTGAAAGAGCCCCGCCGCCTGCATGTTCGACTCGAGTTGGCGCCCCTTGGCGCTCTCGGCGTTGGTGTAGAAGACGAAACCCTCTGGCGTCCATTCCTTCAGAAGCACCATGCGCGCGTCGGGCAGGCCGTGCGCGTCGGCCGTCGCCAAGACCATCGCCTCGGGATCGTTCAACTCCTTGAGTTGAGCCTCCTGGAACCATTGACCAAACAATGCGAAAGGTTCGGCGGCCTCGACAAAGTCACCCGACGTTAACGCGTTCAAGCGAGAATCCTTTCTCAAGCCGAGTCAAAGATCGGCGCTTCAAAGGTGGCGCTTTGCAGTTTCAGTGCGTCAGACATACCGCCGCTTGCGTCATTGCTCAAATGTCGCGCGGCGCAAAGCTCATTGTCCTGACGGCGACGGCCGGCGGCCTCGCCGGCTGCTCGATCGCCGTCCCCATGGCCTCGGACCCTTCCGTCATGTGGAATTCGGAACGCGTCGCATCGGACGTTACAAGCGCGATTCCAAAATCTCCTCCCAAACTGTCCGGCGCGCTCGATTCGGAAGATCAGCGCAGGGCGATCGCGGCGCTGAGCACCGCGCTCGATCCGCAAGGAAGCGGGACGAGCGTCAATTGGGACAATCCGCAGAGCGGCGCCAAGGGCTCCTTCACCCCGGTGGGCCAGCCCTATCCGCTGGAAGGCAGAATTTGCCGCGCCTTTCATGGCGACATCGTCGTGAAAGAGACTGAGGAAAGCCTTCAGGGCGCGGCCTGTCGGGAAAAAACCGCTGAGTGGGCGCTCACCGAGGTGAAGCGCTCCAGGAAAGGATGACATGTCGGCGCGCTTCGGCAAACGACTCATTGTCGCGACCATCGCCGTAATCCTTGGGATTCCGACGTTCTTTCTCCTTTCGCGCGCAATTACGGCATGGCGGCAGGGCTACGACTGGGCGGAAATGGATTGGGACGACAAGGGCCATACGTCGATGACGGATTTCCTGCGCGCCGCCGATGTCGGCAAGCGGCCGGTCGACGTCAACGGCCAGTCTTGCGTCGAATATTTCATCTATAGGGACGGGATCACGGTGAAGATCGTCTGTCCGAAAGGACGAAGCTAAAGCAGCACGCCCGGATTGAGGATGCCGTTCGGGTCGAGCGCCGCCTTGATGGCGCGCATGGCGTCGAGCGCGACCCGGTCTTTCGTCTCTCGCAGGAGATCCCGCTTCAGCCGACCGATCCCATGTTCGGCGGAAATTGATCCGCCGAACTCATGCACGACGCCGTGGACGATGGCGTTGACCTCGGCCCAGCGGGCGATGAATTCCGCCTTGTCGGCCCCGACAGGCTGCGAGACATTATAGTGGATGTTGCCGTCGCCCATATGGCCGAAGGGAACCGGCCGCGCCTGCGGGAAAGCGGCGCGCAGCCGTCGACCAGCCTCCTCGATGAAGCGCGGAATCGTATTCACCAGAACGGCGATGTCGTGCTTGATCGAGCCGCCTTCGCGCTTCTGGGCTTCCGACATGCTCTCGCGCAGCTTCCACAGCGCGCGCGCCTGATCCAGCGATTGCGCGAGCGTTGCATCTTGCGCCAACTCCGCCTCGATGGCGGCGGCGAGAATCTCGGCGGCGGCGCGCTCGGCTTCGCCATCGGCGAAGGCGGCAAGCTCGATCAGCGCATACCAGTCATGCGGCTGCGCCAGAGGATCGCGCGTTCCGGGGATGTGACGCAGGACGAGTTCAAGCCCCGGTCGCGACACGAGTTCGAAGGCGTGGAGCATCGGACCGGCGCGGCCTTTGACGAAATTCAGCAGTAAAAGCGCCTGAGCCGGATCGCGAAGCCCGAGAAAGGCGACGGCGTGGGAGCGCGGGGAGGGGAAAAGCTTCAGCGTCGCGGCGGTGATGACGCCGAGCGTGCCTTCCGAACCCACAAAAAGTCGCGTCAGATCGTAGCCGGTGTTGTCCTTGCGCAGCGCGCCGAGCGTCGAGAGCAGCCGGCCGTCGGCGAGTGCGACCTCGACGCCCAGCACCAAATCGCGCATCGAGCCATAGGCGAGGACATGCACGCCGCCGGCAATCGTGCAGCTGCCTTCGGAGGCCAGCGAAAGCGGGAAATAGCGGTCGGCGGTCTGCGCGGCTTCTTGCGCCTGCGACAGCGTGACGCCGGCCTCGACGGTCATCGCGTCGGCCGTCGCGTCGACGGCGCGAATCTGGTTGAGACGTTCGAGCGAAAGCACGACGGATGCGCCGCTTGGGTCGGGGGTCTGTCCGCCGACGAGTCCGGTGTTGCCGCCCTGGGGCGTTACGGACGTTTCCGTTTCATTGCACAGCGCAAGGATGCCGGCGACTTCTTGCGGGGCGCTTGGCTTGAGAACGCAGAGCGCGCGGCCATGATAGAGGTCGCGAGGCTCAGCCAGGTAAGGGGACATCGCCGTCGCATCCGTTACGACGGCCGCCTCGCCGACAATGGCCGCGAGACGAGAAAGCAAAAGAGGCGCGTCAGACCGAATGGCTGTCACAGGCAGTAAGATGCGCCCTTTTTGTCGCGCTGTCCTTAGCGATAGTGACGGCGGCGATCATCTTTGCGGCGGGCATAGACATAAGCGCGCATGGCGACCGGCGCGCTTGCGAGGACGATACTGCATAATGTCGCGGCGATAAGCGCATTCATCATGACGTTCTCCTTCCAGACCTCGGAAATCATTGAATTTCCGGCTACGCTGGACCACTCGCAAATCCTATGCCTGATTTGGGCGCCCGGCAACTCCGCTCTGCGAGAACCCGGCCGCGCCTCGGCGTTTCTTGACCATCCTGTGACATTCTTGGCACGCACGAGCGACGCAGGCGCCGACAATTTCATCCAAGCAGACGCCGTTTTGCGGATTTGCGTCCGCTCGACTTCTCAAAAACGGCCACGATCTCGACATGCGCCGCATAGCGGAACTGGTCGATGGGCGTGATTTCCCGGATGACGTACCCGCCTTTGAGCAAAATTGCGGCGTCGCGGGCGAAACTTTGTGCATGGCAGGAGACGGCGACGACGATGGGAACTTCCGATCGGGCGATTTCAGCCGCCTGGGCGGCGGCGCCGGCGCGCGGGGGATCAAACACGACGGCGTCGAACTCATTGAGTTCACAGGCGCTGAGCGGACGCGTGAAGAGATCGCGGGCGACGTCTTCGAGTGTGCGCAGGCCGGGCGTCGCATGCGCCGCGGCGCGCATCGCCGCGAGTGCGCCGGCGTCCATATCATAGGCTTTCACTTGCGCGCGCCGCGCCAGTCGAAGTGCGAAGGCGCCGAGGCCGCAGAACAGGTCGGCGACGTTTTGCGCTTTCGCCGTCGCGCTTAAAACGCGGGCCGCGAGCGTTTCTTCGCCGGCCTGGGTGGCCTGCAGGAATGCGCCAGGCGGAAGCGTGAGCGTCGCTTCGCCGATTTTGACCTGCGGCGCCCGGCGTAGGGCGATTAGCTTGCCGTGGTTCGTCAGCCGCGCGAGATCATGCGCGTCAGCCGCGGCGAGCAGCGCGCCGGTTTCCGTCTCGGAGAGCGGCCCGCCGCCGCGTAGCTCCACGTCGAGGCCGCCGAGGGTCGCGGTGACGGCGATGTCGAGCGGCTTGCCGCGCGGCGCGAAAATCGCGGCGATCGCACGGGCGGCGGGCAGCGCTCCGGCAAGTTCGGGCGCGAGCACGGGACAGGCTTCGATCTCGACGATTCGATGCGAGCGCGCCGCCATATAGCCGACGCGCGCCTGGCCGGCGTCGAACCGGGCGTGAAACGTCACGCGCCGCCGGCCGGCGCCATGCGCGTCGACGGTCGGCGCGACGTCGAGCGTCAGCCCCGCATTTATGAGCGCCGTTTCGACGAGGCTGCGCTTCCACGCCGCATAGGCGTCGGCGCGCAGCGTTTGAACGGCGCAGCCGCCACAATCCTCAAAGTGTGGACAGATCGGCGCGATGCGCTGCGGCGACGCTTCGACGATGTCGACGAGACGCGCGTGCTCGCCGTCGACCTCCGCCGTCACGACTTCGCCGGCGAGAGCATAGGGAATGAAGACGCGCCGCTCGCCGAGCTGCGCCACGCCCTCGCCGCGATTGCCGAGCCGCTCGATGACGAGTCGCTGCGGGCCAATCACCAAGCCCCTCACCTTACCTCTCCCCGACCCAAAGTCGGCTGTTGCCGACTTTGGCTTCCGATGCGCAAGTCGGAAACATCCGACTTGCGTCGGGGAGAGGGGACGGCAGGCGTTCCGCGAAAAAATCGCGCGCTCGCTCTGTCCCGAAGGCGTCGCGCCGATATCCCTTCTCCCCGCTTGCGGGGAGAAGTGAGATGAGGGGCCGAGGGTTTGGCCTGACTTTCAAACAATCCGTTTGTCCTATCCAAGCGTGGCGTGAACGAGAAACTCGCGATTGCCGTCGCCGCCCTCGATCGGGGAAGAAATGACGCCGCTTACACGCCAGCCCAAAGCTTCGATTTCGCCTTCGATGCGCGCGCAAACCTCTGCGTGAATTTTCTCGTCGCGCACCACGCCCTTCTTCACCGCCGCGCGCCCGGCTTCGAATTGCGGCTTGATCAGCGCGACTAGGTCGGCGCGCGGCCCCGCGAGCGACAGAACATGCGGCAGCAGGACGCTAAGCGAAATGAAGCTCGCGTCGATCACGATCAGGCTCGGCGCCTCGGTCAGATGCGCCGCCGTCAGCGCCCTCGCGTCCTGCCCTTCAAGCGAGGTCACGCGCTGATCCGCGCGCAGCCGCGCATGCAGTTGCCCGTGACCGACGTCGACCGCGACGACATGGCGCGCGCCGCGCGCCAGCAGAACGTCGCTAAAGCCTCCCGTCGAAGCGCCGACGTCGAGACAGAAGCGCCCGTCAGGATCGATGCTGAACTGGTCGAGCCCATGCGCAAGCTTCACGCCGCCGCGCGACACCCAAGGATACGCCGCGCGCGCGACAATATGAGCGTCGGCGGCGATCGGCTCGGACGGCTTTTTGACGATGCGGCCGTCGACGGTGACAAGCCCGGCTTCGATCGCCTCGCGCGCCTTGGCGCGACTCTCGAAAAGCCCTCGCGCATGGAGCGCCGAGTCGGCGCGGCTCGCGGCCATCGTCATTCTCCCGTCTGCAGCAGCGTGCCCGCCCGCCGCGCGCTTTTCAGCAGCAGGCCGAACGCCGCCGATGCGGCCGCGAACAACACGACGTCGATCGCGAAGCCCTGCGCGAGCAGATCCCAGCGGACGACGTGATCGATCAATACGGCGCGCAGACCTTCGAACACATAAGTCGGCGGCAGCATCCAGGAGATCGGCTGCAGCCAGTTGGGCAGCGTGGTCACAGGATAATAGACGGCGCCGAGCGGCTGCACGAAGAACATCAGCGACCAGACGAGGTTCTCCGCGCCAAGTCCATAACGCAGCAGAATGCCGGAGACGAAGAGGCCGATGCTCCAGGCGAAGAGCATCAGCACGACGAAGAAGGCGGCGAAGGCGATTCCGAGGGCCCAGAGATTGAAGCCAAAGAACAGGATCGCAAAAATCGTGACCGGAAGCACGCCGACGGCAAGTCGAATGAGGCTCAAGGCCACAAGCGCGCCGACAAACTCCGCCGGCCGCAGCGGGCTCATCAGAATGTTGGGGAGATTGCGCGACCACAATTCCTCGATGAAGGAGAAGCAGAAGCCCTGTTGTCCGCGCAGCAGAATGTCCCACAGAAGAATGGCGCCGATCAGCGTGCCGGCGGCCTGCGCCGCGCCGCCGGGCGCGGCGAGCGCGCCGGCGCGCACGAGATAGGTCTGCAGAAATCCCCAGGTGAGGAGCTGGACGGTCGGCCAATAGATGATGTCGAGCACGCGCGTATAGGACGCGCGCAGGAGATAGGCGTAGCGCAGCACCATCGCGCCGATGCGCTTGACGGAAACATTCATGCCGGGGCTCCGTCCACGCGACCGCGGGCGACGTCGAGAAACACTTCTTCGAGCGTGTCGCGGCCATAGCGCGCTAGGAGCCTTGCGGGCGAATCGTCGTCGACGAGCGTCCCGTCCTTCAACATCAGCACACGGTCGCACAGACGTTCGACTTCGCTCATATTGTGGGACGCGAGCAGGATGGCGCAATTATGCGTGCGCCGATGCGCCTCCAACCGCGCGCGCACCCAGTCCGCCGTGTCGGGGTCGAGCGACGCCGTCGGCTCGTCCAGCAGCAGGAGCTGCGGGTCGTTGATCAGCGATTTGGCGATGGCGACGCGCGTTTTCTGGCCTGCGGAGAGACGTCCGGTCTGCCGGTCGAGAAAATCCCCAAGCGCCAGATCCTTCGCAAGCTGCTCGATCTTCGCGTCGAGATCCGCGACGTCGTAGAGCATGCCGAAGACGCGCAAATTCTGCCGCACGGTGAGGCGATGCGGCATGTCGACATAGGGACTTTCGAAGTTCATCCGGCCGAGCGCGCCATAGCGCTCGCGCGACATGTCGCAGCCGAAGGCGTGGACCGAACCTTGGGTCGGTTCGATCAGCCCCATCACCATGCCGATGGTCGTGGTCTTGCCGGCGCCATTGCCGCCGAGCAGCCCGGTGACGGAGCCGGCCTCAAGCGAGAAATCGAGTGGGCCGACGACTCTGCGATCGCCATAAGTTTTGGAAAGGCCGGCGACGGCGAGCGTCGGCTTTGGCGCGACTGCATTTTGGGACATGGGGGTTATTAAGCTCGCCGCGGGCCGCCTCGCAAGGGCGTTACTTCTGACAGAAGGGACAATAAAACGTTGAGCGGCCGGACTGAACGACGCGCGTGATCGTTCCCTTGCAGCCTGGAGTCGGGCAGGCGGCGCCTTCGCGGTCGTAGACGCGGAAACTATGCTGGAAATAGCCAAGCGAGCCGTCGATCTGGCGATGATCGCGCAGCGACGAGCCGCCGGCCTTCAACGCATCGGTCAAGACATGCTTGATCGCCTGCGGCAGCCGCGCCAGCGCCGCCGTCGGCCGGCCGCTCGCCGTGACGAGCGAGCCCGCCGCGCGCAGCGGCGAAATATGGGCGCGATGCAGCGCCTCGCAGACATAGATATTGCCGAGGCCGGCGATCAGGCGCTGGTCGAGCAGCAGCGCCTTCGCCGGCGCCGCGCGTCCGCGAAAGGCCCGGGCAAGGAACGCGGCGTCGAGCGCGCCGTTCAAAGGTTCGACGCCGAGCCCGCGAAACAGCTTGTCTTCATCGATCGCATGCGTGGCGATGAGCAGCATGTAGCCGAAGCGGCGCGGATCGTTGTAAACAACGCGCCGCGCATGATCGAGATGCAAGACGACATGGTCATGCGCGGCGTTTTTGTCACGCTTGTGGTGAAACGCGCCTGGCGTTTCTTCATCGATGCGAAACGAGCCGCTCATGCCAAGATGCATGATCAGAGAATGGCCGTCGTCGAGATCGGCGAGGAGATATTTCGCGCGCCGGCGAAGGTCGAGAACGCGCCGGTCCTGAAGACGCGCGGCGAAGCGTTCGGGGAAAGGAAAGCGCAGATCATGGCGCCTCAGCTCGACGCGCTCGATCGTCGCGCCGACGAGCGCGGGCGCCAATCCCCGTCGCACGGTTTCGACTTCGGGCAGCTCTGGCATGAAGTGGATTGACCCCGTCAGACAGCCGGCGGGCTGGGGCGGCGCGGGCGTAGCCACCGGCTCGGCGACAGGCTATACCCTCCCCTTCCTTCCTCGTCACCCGAGCGCCTGATGATTGATCGAACTTCCGAGCGAGAGGGCTCGACCCATTTCGGCTATTCCGAGGTCCCCTTGAACGAGAAACAGGGCCTCGTCGACGACGTCTTCCACAAGGTGGCGCGGCGCTACGATATCATGAACGACCTCATGTCGGGCGGCATGCACCGGCTGTGGAAGGACACGCTCGTCGCCAAGGTCAATGCGCGGGGGCGCAAGGACTTTCGCCATCTCGACGTCGCGGGCGGCACGGGCGACGTCGCTTTTCGCATCTCCGCGAGCGCGGCGCATGACGCGGAAATCGTCGTGCTCGACATCAATGGCGACATGCTCGAAGTGGGCCGCGATCGTGCGCGCGAGCGCGGCGTTTCCGGCGTCGAGTTCGTGCAGGCCAACGCCGAATCGCTGCCTTTTCCCGATGCGCATTTCGACAGCTACACGGTCGCTTTCGGCATTCGCAACGTGCCGCGCATCGACGTCGCCCTCGCCGAAGCCTATCGCGTGCTGAAGCCCGGCGGCCGCTTCCTGTGCCTTGAGTTTTCGCAGGTCGCCGTTCCGGGCCTCGACAAGCTCTACGAAGCCTATTCGTTCAACGTCATTCCGGCGATCGGCAAGCTTGTCGCGGGAGATTCCGAGCCCTACCGCTATCTCGTCGAATCGATCCGCAAATTCCCAAGCGCGGAAGAATTCGAACGGATGATCCGCAAGGCGGGCTTTCGGCGCACGGGTTTCGAGCGGCTGACGGGCGGCGTGGTGGCGATCCATTCCGGCTGGAAGAGCTGATCTCAAAAGAGCGCGCTGCGAAAAAGCGGGACCCGGTTTTTCGCGTGACGCCGCGCTCTAATCTTTGGCTTCGATCACCTTATCTGGAGTTTGGGCGATTCCGCCCGACTGCAGCGTGATCTAAAGAGCGGCGGGTTCGTGATCCTTGGCGTCGGTCATTTCTATCGTCTGGCGCGCGCCGGCTATATCATGGCGCGCGAAGGCGTCTTTGCGCTCCTCGATCCGGCGCTTCTGCCGCCGGCGGCGGCGCCGCTGGTGCGCTTCGCCAATCTCTTCGCGGGCGGCAAGCGCGACGGCGCCGGGCGAGCGCTGGTGCGCGCGCTGGCGCAGATCGGCCCCTCCTATGTGAAGCTCGGGCAGTTTCTGGCGACGCGCCCTGACATCGTCGGGGGAGAGATCGCCGATGCGCTGACCGCGCTGCAGGACCGGATGGAGCCGTTCGGCCGCGACAAGGCCGTCGCGATCATCGAAAAGTCGCTGGGCCGAAGCATCGACGAGCTGTTTGTGTCTTTTGGCGAGCCTGTCGCCGCCGCCTCCGTCGCGCAGGTGCATGTCGCGCAGGCGCAATACAAGGAGGGCGTGCGCAAGGTTGCGGTGAAAGTGCTGCGGCCGGGCATTGAAGGCCGATTCGCGCTCGATCTGCGCGACATGTATCGCGTGGCGCGGCTGGCTGAGCGCTATTCCTCGGAAGCGCGCCGGCTGCGCATGATCGAGGTCGTCGATACGCTCGCGCGCACCGTCAGGCTTGAAACCGACTTTCGTCTCGAGGCGGCGGCCGCGTCCGAATTCGCCGACAATGTCGCCGGCGATCCGGAGATTCACGTGCCCAGCGTCGACTGGAGCCGTACCGATCGCGAAGTGCTGACGCTCGAATGGGTCGACGGCGTTCCGCTCTCGGACATCGAGCGGGTCGCCGCCGAGGGCTACGACCTCAAGGCGATCGGCCGCAACGTGCTGCAGTCGTTCCTGCGCCATGCGATGCGCGACGGCTTTTTTCACGCCGACATGCATCAGGGCAATCTCTTCGTCGACAAGCGAGGCCGGCTCGTCGCCATCGACTTCGGCATCATGGGACGGCTGGGGCTGAAGGAGCGCCGGTTCCTCGCCGAAATCCTCTACGGCTTCATCATTCGCGATTATAAGCGCGTCGCCGAGGTTCATTTCGAGGCGGGCTATGTTCCCGCCAGCCATTCCATCGAAGAATTTTCGCAGGCGCTGCGCGCGATCGGCGAGCCGATGCATACGATCAACGCCGCCGATATTTCTATGGCGCGGCTGCTGACGCTGCTCTTCGAAGTGACGGCGCTCTTCGACATGCGCACGCGCACCGAACTGGTGCTGCTGCAAAAGACCATGGTCGTCGCCGAAGGCGTCGCCCGCGCCTATGATCCCAAGCTCGACATCTGGAAAACCTGCGATCCGGTGGTGCGTTCCTGGATCGAGGAGAATCTCGGGGTCAAGGCGAAGATCGAGGACGCGAGCAGAAGTCTCACGGAGCTGGCGAAGCTCGCGACGCGGCTGCCGCAGACATTGCAGGACGCCGAAACGGCGATTCAGCGGGTGAGCGAAATGTCGGAGCGCGGCGTCGATCTTTCGCCGCGCTCGATCGAGGCGCTGGGCGAGACGCGCCGCCGCTATGTGGATTTTCGGGCGCTAAGCGGGCGTAGGATCACGGAAGTCGCGCGCAGCTTAGCCTTTCGCGAGGGCTCGCGAAGCGCATGGCGGGATCGGGCGTGACGGTGAACGCCATATTGCCGGGACCGACCCTTTCAGAAGGGGTCGCGGAGATGCTCGAGGCCGAACGGCAAAAATCCGGCAAGCCAATCGAAATCGTCGCGACGGAATTCCTGACGTCGCAAAGACCGACATCGATCATTCAGCGCGTGACCAGCGTCGAGGAAGTCGCCAATCTTGCCGTTTATCTCGCCTCACCCCTGTCGTCGGCGACGACGGGGGCGGGACTGCGCGTTGACGGCGGCGTCGCCGAGTCGCTGATATGAGCGCTACTTCACCCCGACCAACTCGACATCGAAGATCAGCCAGGCGTTCGGCGGAATGACGCCGCCGGCGCCGCGCGCGCCGTAGCCGAGGTCCGGCGGGATGACCAATGTGCGCTTGCCGCCGACCTTCATGCCTTCAACGCCTTCGTCCCAGCCCTTGATCACCTGACCCTGGCCCAGCCGGAATTCGAACGGTTGGCCGCGATCATGCGACGAGTCGAACTTCTTGCCCTTCTCGCCATTGTTGTAGAGCCAGCCGGTGTAATGCATGACCGCCGTCTGACCGATCTTGGGGGTCGCGCCGGTCCCGACCTTCGCGTCCTTATACTGAAGGCCGGTCACGCTTTTCGTCATTTCCGCTTCCGCGCGCGCGTCAACGGTGAGCGCGAGGCTTGCGACGGCGGCGACGGCGGCCAGCAATGTTTTGGAGACAAGGCGCATCTTTTCGTTCCTCCAGCTTGTTTGAATCGCCGATCGAGCGCCTCACGTCGAGGAAACCCGAACCTATTCCAGCACGCCCGTGTCGCGGGCGAGCTGCAGCAAATCCTTCTGCGGCCGCGCGCCGACGTGAGAGATGATCTCCGCCGCGGCGAGCGCGCCGAGCATCGCGCTGCGCTCATGCGGCAAGTCCTGCGTATAGCCGGCGAGAAAGCCGGCGGCGAAGAGGTCGCCCGCGCCGGTCGTGTCGACCACCGCATCGACAGGACAGGCCGGCGCGGCGAGGGCGCTCGCGCCATTCGCGACGACGCAGCCCTTTTCCGACCGCGTGACGACGCCAAGAAGTCCGTCTTCGGCGCGCAGCGCCGCGAGCGCCGTCTCGAAATCGCCGGTCTGATAGAGCGCGTGCAATTCGCTTTCATTGGCGAAAACGATGTCGACCACCCGATCGCGGATGAGAGAGAGAAATTCGCCGCGATAGCGATCGACGCAGAAACTGTCGGAAAGGGTGATCGCCACCTTGCGTCCGTTGGCGCGCGAGATCTTCGCCGCCTTCAGGAAGGCCTCCTTGGCGCCGGGCGGGTCCCAGAGATAGCCCTCCATGTAGAGGACCTTCGCGCGCGCGACCGTCTCCTCGTCGATGTCCGTCGGGGCGAGCGCCTGACAGGCGCCGAGGAACGTGTTCATCGTGCGCTGGCCGTCCGGCGTCACGAAAATCAAACAGCGCGCGGTCGCGGCGCCGTCCGCGGCCGCCGGCGTGTCGAAGGCGACGCCGGCCTTGCGGATGTCATGCGCGAATTCGCGCCCCGCGTCGTCTTCCTTGACCTTGCCGACGAATCCCGCGGCGCGCCCCAGGCTCGCAAGGCCCGCCATGGTGTTGGCGGCCGAGCCGCCGGAAATAACCGTCGTCGGGCCCATCGCTGTATAAAGTTCAGCGGCCCGCGCTTCGTCGACCAGCGTCATCGAGCCTTTGCGCAGTCCGGCCTGCAGCAAATCGTCGTCCTCGGCGCGCGCGATCGTGTCGACGATGGCGTTGCCAATGCCCAGAACATCAAATGATAAGGTCATGAGCGTCGTTAATCCGTTCAGGGAAGGCAATTGGGCGGCGGCGCGCCGCAGGCGCGTTGTTTAGCATTGCGCCGCGGTCCCGTCGATCACATGCGAGGCGTTCGCGAAATCCGCGAAACGCGGCGGCCGGGCGCCGCGCCGTCCGAGTATGGATTTGCGGCTATCGGCTAATCGGCGACAGGATCACCTCGATGATGATGACGAACAGCGCCGCCGCGAAGAAGGCCGGCGCCGGGCGCAGCGACACGTGCCGGAACAGGAAGGCGTACATGAACACCATCCAAATCAGAATGGGAAAGAGCAGAAAGCGCAGCAGCTTTTCGGTCGGCAAGGGCGGCGGCAGGGCGATGCCGAAGAGGAGGTGCAGGATCGTATAGATGAGCGCCGCAAGCCCGCTCATGATGGCGAGCGCCGTGGCGGTGCGCTGAAACTTTGCGTCCTCTTTCAGAACGCGCAGCAGGCCGTAGGTTCCGCCGTAGAGAAGGACGACGCTCAGCACGCCGTAGATCAGGCTCCCGAGCAGCGAATGGTTGAACGACTGCGCGATCGCCTGAAGCACGCCATAGGCGCCGAAAGCGCCCCACATCAATTCGCGCGAATCCGGCAGCGAGAGCTGCGACGCTTCGAGATTGATCATCTTGAGCACGGTCTGCGGCGTCTGCTGATTGAGAAGCGGAATATTGATCGGCATGGAGAGCGTTTCCGTTTTTGGCGTGGGAGAAGGCGAAAGCCCTACCCGCATTGGAAGCGAAAAGCCGTGTGGCCCAGCGCGCCGCAAGAGCGCTGGCCGGGCCGCACGGCCAATTGGCGCCTCTCTAACATGCTTTGAGGGAGCGCGGAAATCCGGCGTTCTCATGGTGCAACGCAAACCAGCAGGCTAGGGCAGGCGCCGGCTCCAGTCCTCACGCGCGACCACCTCGACGATGCGCCGCGCGGCCTCGCGCCAGGCGACGCGCAAGACCTGGTCCGGGTCGGCGACGCGGCGGCCGTCGAGAAAGTCGGCGATCGTCTCCGCCAGCGCCTTGGCGTTATTGACCTGAAAATAGAGCGCGCCGGCCCGTCCGACCTCGCGAAAGACCGGGATGTCGCTGCAGATGACCGGGCGGCCGCGGCGCGCCGCCTCGACGATCGGCAGGCCGAACCCTTCGGCATAGGAGGGGAAGATCAGCGCCGCCGCGTGGTCGTAGAGAAACGAAAGCTCGTCGTCGTCCGCGTCGTCGAACCAGAACAGCCGACGGCCGAATTCCTTGTGTCCGAGAATTTCGCTTGCCACCGCTTCTTCGAACCAGCCGCGCCGGCCCACAAAGACGATCCGGACATCGCGGCCACTCGCCCAAAGGTCTTCACAGGCGCGAAGGGCGACGCGCTGACCCTTGCGCGGTTCGATCGTGCCGACGACGAGAAAGACCGGCGCATCGCCGGCGACAGCCGCTTTGATTTTGTCGCGCGGCGCGGCGTCTGCGCGCAGCGCAAGATCGGAGCCGCAGTGAAACCAGCCGATCTTAAGACCAGGACGATGCGGCAGCCCTTGCGCGGCGACATAGTCGGCGACTTCGTCGGCGACGGTTCGCGAAATCGCCAGGAAACTGTCGCTCTCGAGGAGCGCCTTGCGCAGCCAGGCGCGATAGCGCGGCACCGTCACTTCGTGGCAGGCGTGCGGATAAAGCTCCGGAATGAGATCGAAGATGCAGGTGACGACCTCGCCGCCCGCGTCCCGAATCTTCGCAAAAACCGGCGCGAGTTCGTCGAAAGCGTTCCAGCTGTCAGAAAGCATCAGAAAGCGGTCGCCTCCGGCGATCGCAATCTCGGAGTCGGGCGCAGCGTCTCCGCCGACAAGTTCGGCGATGAAGCCATTGGCGGTCAGCAGCCGGCCATCCTCGCAGCGTGCCGCCAGAACCGGCAGGTCGAAGCTTTCGCCGCTATAGAGGCCGCGCGTCACTTCCTTGACCACGCGCTGAATGCCGGTGCCGGCGTCGCGCTTGATCGTTCCCGTCACATCGACCAGCAGCCTTCGCGCCGGCAGCGGCGCGCCTCGAGCGGCCGGCGCGACTTCACCGGACGCCGACGGCGTCGTCGCGTCGGGCGGCGGCGGGCGAAAACGCGTGACGACAGCGTTGGCGGCGTCGGCGAGAAACGCTTCGACAGGCCGAAGAAAGCGATAGATGTGGCCGGAGACCGAATAGATCAGCCGATAGCGCTCGTGGGTCAGATGCAGGAGTTCGGCGCGCAGATAATCGAGCTGAAATTCGAGCAGACGGAGGCGTTCGCGGTCCTGCTCGGGCTCTCGGTTTTGCCGCTCGCTCATGACCGCTTGCTCATGACGGCGCCGTTGTGGCCTGCGCTTGGGCGGCGCGAGCGTCGTCGAGGAGCGCCTGCAGCATGTCGTCGATGTCGTGGCGGGGACGCCAGCCGGTCGCTTTTGTCAGTCTCGTCGCGTCGCAGGCGACGCTGGCGATGTCGCTTTCAGGGCGCAGCAGCGCCGGATCGACCTCGATCTCAAATTGCGCCCTTGCCTGTCCGCGCAGCCGCTCGAGCAGCGCCTGCATGCGATGCGCCCTGCCCGAAGCGATGTTGAAGATCGACACGGAGGCGGGCAGATCCCGCGCACTTGCGATCAGCCGCATATAGGCGTCGATGACGTCGCGCACGTCGAGGAAATCGCGGGCCTTGGAGAGATCGCCGACCATGAGGCGGGGCTCGGCGCGGCCGGTCTCGATCGCGGCGATCTGCGCGGCGAAGGAGGCGAGGGCGAAGTTGCGATTGCGCTGGCCCGGTCCGGAATGATTGACCGGGCGCGCCAAGATGAGCCGACCCTTGGGCGCCAGCAGATCGGAAAGCGCGCTCTCGGCGGCGACCTTCGAGCGGCTGTAGACGTCCACCGGCCGCAACGGGGCGTCCTCGTTCAACACCCCGTCGCGAAAGCTTGCGCCATAGGCCGCCGCGGTTGAGGCGAAGAGAAAAACAGCCGTGGGGCAGTGACGGGCGATCGCCGCCCCCAGCGCGAAGGAGCCATGAAAATTCACCCGCCAGGTCAGTTCGGCGGCGTGCAGCGCCTGTGCGATCGACGACTGACCCGCAAGATGCACGACGAGATCGGGACGCAAGCGCGCAATCAGCGCGTCGATCGCGGCTTCATCGACAAGATCTGCGATAGCTGCGGCGAAAGCCTCATGGCCGCCGCGTTCGCCGGGACGCAGCAGCAGCGACCGCGTCGCCTGCGGATAGGCCTCGGCCAAAGCGGCGCAGAGGTGC
>WSXZ01000010.1:0-4335 GCA_009773555.1 Methylocystaceae bacterium
CGCTCGCGCGTCCTCGAATATTTGAGCGCGGCGAGTAAGAGATTGCCGGCGGGCGTGACGCCTGTTCTTGGTCCCGATGCGACGGGCGTCGGCTGGGTCTATCAATATGCGCTCATCGCCAAGGATATGACGCTCGCCGAATTGCGCTCGATCCAGGACTGGACGATCCGCTACGGCCTCGCCAAGGCCGAAGGCGTCGCTGAGATCGCGAGCGTCGGCGGTTTCGTCAAGCAGTATAATGTCGTTGTCGATCCTAACCGACTACGCGCGCTCGGCATTCCACTGTCGAAAGTGCGCGGCGCCATTCGCGCCAGCAATACCGATGTCGGCGGTCGCACGGTCGAACTTTCCGAATTTGAATTCATTGTGCGTGGACGAGGCTATCTGCGCAGCGTGAGCGACCTGGAAAGTATTGTCCTGCGCGTCGAAAACGGCACACCACTTCTCCTGAAGGATGTCGCCCGCGTCGAGCTCGGCCCCGACGAGCGGCGTGGCGTCACCGAACTCAATGGTGAGGGCGAGGTTGCGAGCGGCATCGCGCTACAGCGTTATGGCGCCAATGCGCTCACAGTGATCGACAATGTCAAATCGACCCTTGCGCAGATGGCGACAAGCTTGCCCAAGGGCGTTGAGATCGTCTCGGTTTACGACCGTTCCCAGCTCATTCATGCAGCCATCGAGACGCTCAGGAGCACACTCGTCGAAGAAGGCGTCATTGTCGCTCTCGTCTGCGTCGTCTTTCTAATGCATGTGCGCAGCGCACTCGTCGCCATCATCATGCTTCCCGTTGGCGTATTAATGGCTTTCGCCGCGATGAAGGCGCTGGGAATCGGCTCCAACATCATGAGTTTGGGCGGCATCGCCATCGCCATCGGCGCAATGGTGGACGCCGCCATCGTTATGATTGAGAACGCGCATAAGCATCTGGAGCGCGCGCTTCCCGACAAGCGGCGTATCGAGATATTGATCGATGCTGCGACCGAGGTTGGCCCCGCGCTGTTCTTCAGCCTGTTGATCATTACGGTTTCGTTCCTGCCGATCTTCACGCTCGAAGCGCAAGAGGGACGTTTATTCAGTCCGCTCGCCTTCACCAAGACGTTCGCGATGGCGGCGGCGGCGCTTCTTTCCGTGACGCTCGTGCCGGCGCTGATGGTCGTCTTCGTGCGCGGAAAAATTGTTCCCGAGGCGAGGAACCCCATCAATCGCGCACTCATCTGGCTCTATCGGCCGATCATACGTCTGGTGCTCAAAGCGAAAGTCGCCACTATTTTGCTGGCGCTGGGCGCGCTAGCGCTGACCATCATTCCGGCCCGCCAGCTCGGTAGCGAATTCATGCCCGCTCTCAATGAGGGCGCGCTCCTTTACATGCCGACGACGCTGCCGGGGCTCTCGGTCACCAAGGCCGCCGAACTCCTGCAAACGCAGGACCGCATCATCAAATCTTTCCCCGAGGTTCAGTCCGCCTATGGCAAGGCTGGGCGCGCTTCCACCGCGACCGACCCGGCGCCGCTCGAAATGTCCGAGACCGTCATCCAGTTGAAGCCGAAGGATCAGTGGCGTTCTGGAATAACAATCGACAAGCTCATTGCAGAAATGGACGCGGCGCTGCAATTTCCCGGCGTGTCCAACGCCTGGACCATGCCGATTCGAAACAGGATCGACATGCTGGCGACCGGGATCAGAACGCCGATCGGCGTCAAGATTTTCGGCCGCGACCTGTCGCAAATGGAGGACCTGGCGCGCCAAGTCGAGTCCGTCCTGAAGCGCGTGCCCGGAACGTCGAGCGCCTACGCCGAACGCGTCATCGGCGGCTATTATCTGGATATTGTTCCCGACCGCGCGATGCTCGCGCGCTACGGCCTGATGATCGGCGACTTGCAAGAGGTTATCGCGACGGCTCTTGGCGGCGAGACCATAACTACGACCGTCGAGGGGCGTGAACGCTATGGCGTCAATATTCGCTACCCGCGCGACTTTCGTTCTGATCCGAGGGCGATCGCCAGCGAAGTGCTCGTCGCCATGCCGGGCGGCGGGACGGTTCCGCTCGGCGAGGTGGCGAGGGTGGAACTCGTTCGTGGTCCAACTTCGATCCGCACCGAAAACGGCCAGCTCGCGGTCTATATCTTCGTCGATATTCGGGACCGCGATCTTGGCGGCTATGTCGCGGAAGCGCGTAAATCGGTCACAGAAGCGATCGAGTTCCCGCCCGGGTCTTATATCACCTGGAGCGGCCAATTCGAATATCTGGAGCGCGCCGACGCGCGCATGCGGATCGTCGTGCCCCTGACGCTGCTCGTCATTTTCCTGCTGCTCTATCTGAACTTCCGCCGCCTGACCGAGACATTGATCGTCATGCTGTCGCTGCCCTTCGCGCTAGTCGGTGGCGTGTGGCTGATGTGGTGGTTGAACTTCAACATGTCCGTCGCGGTGGCGGTGGGATTCATCGCGCTCGCCGGCGTGGCCGCCGAAACCGGCGTCGTCATGTTGATTTATCTCGATCAAGCGATGCACGAAATCAGGACTGCACGTAACGTCGCGCGCGCTGCTTTCACGAGAGGCGATTTGCATGAGGCGATCATGCTCGGCGCTGTCGAACGCGTGCGGCCGAAGATGATGACGGTTGTCGCGATCATGGCGGGGCTCGTGCCGATCCTCTGGAGCACGGGCGCAGGATCAGAAGTTATGCAGCGTATCGCCGTTCCGATGATTGGCGGGATGGTGTCTTCGACGGCTCTGACGCTCGTTGTCATTCCGGCGATCTACGCGCTGATCAAGGGGTTTGGCCTGTCTCAAATAGGAGAGGTCAAACAGGAGTTGGAAGGAACTATCCACGCAGCTCCATAATGTAATGACAACAATCTTCAGAGGAGGAACACCAATGCTTAGACTCCCCATCGCCTTAGCGGCGATGCTGTCCTTATCCGTTCCCGCGATGGCGCAAGGCATGGACGAGCACGACCCGCAGATTCACGGAATGGTCCCCGGCGGCCATGGCCGGCACATGCATCGTGATTGGAGCACCCCCGGTCAACACAGACATAATGTGTGCTGGCACCTCCATCATGGAAGATGGGTGTGGGTCTGTCGCTGACGGAGAGAGCTTCGTGGTTGAACGCATATTCAATGCGAAGCTGACGTACGGTAATTGTCGTCGACAATAATGGAACGGTCCGACTATCGATTTGCTGTCGGACCGTGTTCCTTAGGTAACCGCGCGAGCAACGACGATCGACCTTGCGCAAGGGACGCCTAGATCAATTGCGATGCCGCTTCTGACGGCGCAAGGAAGGATGAACCGCGTGGCCCACGAGCATCGGCATGATCACGCCTCGCATGAGGGATCGGGGCCGGCCGGCGCCGGCGGCGCAACCGAGGATGCGGCTGAACGCGAGACACACGCGTCGAACGTCATCTACACATGCCCAATGCACCCGCAGATTCGTCAGATCGGACCCGGAAATTGTCCGATCTGCGGCATGACGCTTGAGCCGCTCGTCGCTTCGACCGAAGCCGAACCGAACGCCGAACTCATCGACATGACTAGGCGGTTCTGGATCGGGCTGGCGTTGGCGGCGCCGGTGCTCGTCTTGCGAGGCGCTCAGTCGCTCGTGACACGCAATCTGAATATGTTCACGCTCATCGCGATGGGAACGGGCATCGCCTGGATTTACAGCGTCATCGCAACATTGGCGCCGCCGCTCTTCCCACCGGCGTTCCGCAACCTCGATGGCTCCGTCTCAATCTATTTCGAGGCGGCGGCGGTGATCACCGTCCTTGTTCTGCTTGGACAGGTTCTCGAACTGCGCGCGCGGGAACAGACCGGCGGCGCCATACGCGCGCTCCTCGATCTCGCGCCAAAAATGGCGACTCGCATTAACGCCGACGGATCCGACGAAGAAGTTGTGCTGGATCTTGTGACGGTCGGCGAGCGCCTGCGCGTCCGTCCAGGAGAAAAGGTTCCTGTGGACGGCGAACTCATCGAGGGCCGCAGTTCGGTCGATGAGTCCATGGTCACCGGCGAATCTGACCAAGACTGCAGGCGACAACGTCATTGGCGGCACGCTCAATCAGACTGGCGGCTTTGTGATGCGCGCCGAGAAGGTTGGCCACGACACCGTGCTCTCAAGGATTGTCGAGATGGTCGCTTCCGCGCAACGAAGCCGCGCGCCAATACAACGCCTCGCCGATCAAGTGGCGGGATGGTTCGTTCCCGTCGTCATTCTCGTCGCCGTTCTAGCATTTCTTGCCTGGGCAATCTGGGGACCGGAACCACGCATGACGTATGGCCTTGTTGCAGCGGTCTCCGTTCTCATCATCGCTTGCCCTTGCGCGCTC
>WSXZ01000010.1:4369-116243 GCA_009773555.1 Methylocystaceae bacterium
AGCATCCGCTGGCGCTGGCGATCGTTCAGGCGGCAGCCGAGCGCGGGCTCGCGCTCAAGGGCGCGACGGATTTCGATTCCCCCGTGGGCAAGGGCGTCATCGGCCGGGTCGAAGGCGATGCGGTCGCGATCGGCAATCGTCGATATCTCGTGGAGCTCGGCGTCGATGCGACGCCGCTCGATAGCGACGCTGAGCGCCTGCGGGAAGACGGCGCGACAGCGATCTTCGTGGCGATCAACGGAAAGATTGCTGGCGTCATTGCCATTGCCGATCCGATTAAACCGACGACGGAAGCCGCGCTGCAATCGCTGTGCGAAGATGGCGTCGCCGTGGTGATGCTGACCGGCGATAACTGGACTACGGCGCGCGCCGTCGCCAAACGCTTGGGGATCGGCGAGATCGAAGCTGAGATCCTCCCCGAGGACAAGAGCAAAGTCGTGACCCGCTTGCGTGAGGCGGGTCGAATCGTCGCCATGGCGGGAGACGGCGTGAATGATGCACCTGCCTTGGCCGCCGCCGATGTTGGCATCGCCATGGGAACCGGAACCGATGTCGCGATCGAAAGCGCGGGGGTGACTTTGCTGAAGGGCGATCTCGGAGGCATCGTGCGTGGCCGACGCCTCTCCGGCTGGCGCGCTCTATCCGATCTTCGGGCTACTCTTATCGCCGACGATCGCCGCCGCGGCGATGGCGCTGTCATCAGTCAGCGTCGTCGTCAATTCTCTGCGACTGAGGCAAGCGGAGATCCAACCAAAGGCCAAAATTGAGATGCCGCCATATTCGACCTAAGCAGAAGGCTATGGGTTGTCCGGCGCAATGAGCCTGGCCTTGCCGACTTCCGGCGCGTAGCCGAAGGTCTGCAAATGGCGCCAAGCAGACCTATGGATCAGACGTCTCTGGCCTCCTCGAGGCGATATCCGCCGACACCTCCTTCGCAAAGCTCTGTCCTTTCGCCAGCCGTCGCCCGAGCGCTTCGACAAAACCGTCATATCTTTCTCGCGCTTTGGCCTGGGCCGCGGCCTGCGCGCCCTCGGGCAATGGCGGGGTCGCCGTAAGCCAGGCGCGGATGTAGAGCGCTTGTGCTTCGTTGCCGATAGCGACGTCGCGCTCCAAACGTTCGATCGCGCGCGTCATCTTATCGAGACGGCGCGCGATCGCGGCCTCACGCTGATCGGCCGCGTCGGGGGAGAGGAAAGAAGCGAGCGCCGCTTCGACGATGGTGGATTTCGAGAGGCCTCTGCGCGCCGCGAGCTCGTCGAGGCGTTTGAGCAGCGCGGCGTCGAAATAACAGTTCAGTCGCCCCTTCATTGGCTGACCTCAGAGCTGCAAGCCATCGTCGGGATCGAGAGACGCTTGCCGGGCAACCGAGCACATCCGACCGCTGACGGGTTTGACCTGCATGGGTTCGTCGTCCACTTCGTTATCGGCGAAGGTAAACTCCGTGGGAGACGCAGGAATCTCCGGCGTGATGGCCTCATGTTCCGGTAGCGCCGGCTCACGCCGGATCCCGCTATTGGCGCTGTCAGATTCTTCCTCGTTCTCGGTCGAACCTTGTGCCCCCTTTGCCGGGAATTGAGCGGTGATTGGGAGCAACGACGCCCAGTCTCCTTGGCGAGGTCGATCCCCGGTGCGCTCAGGCGCCGACGGACGCGGCGGCGAAAGAATGCGCGCGTTAAATCGCGCATCTTCAAAATACCGCGCCTTGCGCGCACGGATCGGCGGCGCGCCGGAAATGAGCACGATTTCCTCGTCCTGCGGAAGCTGCATCACTTCGCCAGGCGTTAGCAGGGGGCGCGCCGTCTCCTGCCGCGAGACCATCAGGTGACCGAGCCAGGGCGAAAGACGATGGCCGGCGTAGTTTTTCATCGCGCGCATTTCGGTGGCGGTGCCGAGCGCGTCGGAAACCCGTTTGGCAGTGCGTTCGTCATTCGTGGCGAAAGCGACACGGACATGGCAATTGTCGAGAATCGCGTTGTTGGCGCCATAGGCTTTTTCGATCTGATTGAGCGACTGGGCTATGAGAAACGCTTTGAGCCCGTAGCCGGCCATGAAGGCGAGCGCCGACTCGAAGAAATCGAGCCGGCCGAGCGCCGGGAATTCGTCGAGCATAAGCAGAAGGCGCTGGCGTTTCGATTTTCGGTCGAGGTCTTCGGTGAGCCGACGTCCAATCTGGTTGAGGATGAGCCTGACCAGTGGTTTGGTCCGGCTGATGTCGGAGGGAGGCACGACGAGATAGAGGGTCGTCGGGGCTTGGTCGGAAACGAGATCATCGATCCGCCAGTCGCAGTGCGACGTGACCTTGGCGACGACGGGATCGCGATAAAGGCCAAGGAAGGACATGGCGGTCGAAAGGACGCCGGAGCGTTCGTTCTCGCTCTTGTTGAGAAGTTCGCGGGCAGTAGACGCGATGACCGGATGCGGCCTCTCGCCCAAATGTTTTGTCGTCATCATGGCGGTGAGCGTCGTTTCGATCGGCCGCTCTGGATCCGAGAGGAAGTTGGCGACGCCGGAAAGGGTTTTGTCTTCCTCGGCGTAGAGGACATGCAGGATCGCCCCGACGAGGAGAGAATGGCTGGTCTTCTCCCAATGATTGCGCCGCTCGAGGGCGCCCTCCGGGTCGACGAGAATGTCCGCGACATTTTGCACGTCGCGCACTTCTGCGTCGCCGCGCCGGACTTCGAGCAAGGGATTATAGCCGGCGCTGTCCGGATTGGTCGGATCGAACAGCAGCACCCGGCCGAAGCGCGCCCGCCAACCCGAGGTCAGGGCCCAGTTCTCGCCCTTAATATCGTGGACGATGGCGGACCCAGACCAGGCGAGAAGGGTCGGCACGACAAGGCCGACGCCCTTGCCGGATCTTGTGGGCGCAAAGCAGAGCACATGCTCCGGGCCGTCATGTCGCAGATAGCTATGGGCGAACTTCCCGAGCACGACGCCGTCCGGCCCCAGTAAGCCGCCGCGGCGAATGTCGGTCACATCCGCCCAGCGGGCGGAGCCGTAGGTCGTCGCGTATTTCGCTTCGCGAGCGCGATGGACGGAAAGGCCGATAGCCGTGGCTATGGCGACAAAAGCCCCCGAGGTCGCAATGCCGGCGCCTTCAAGGAAAATGTCCGGCGCATAGGCGTCGAACTGATACCACCACATGAAGAGGATGGGCGGCGGGTAGATAGGCAGGTTAGGTCCTAAAGAAAGCCAGGGGGCGCCGAGTTCGGGCTGAAAGCCGAGACGCCACGCCGACCATTGCGTCGCCGCCCAGACGCCGAGGAAGACGATCGACAGGACGATGACGATCTGGCCCCAGAGAATCTTCGTAGCGTACATGGCGCGAAAGATCGGGACGGCGCGGGGCAAGACGCAAGAGGCGCGTGCGCGGGATCGAAGAATATCGCGGGCTCGCGCGCAAAGACTGGCGCGGTCCGCGCGGCAGTTCAAATCCCGAGACCGCGTTTCCTCCCAAAACTCCAATCGACGCCGCCGCCACCCGACATGACGCCGGAGATATGCTGACCGCGCTTAGGCTCCAGCGACGGCGACCAGGGGACCAGCTGGAAGCCGAGGCCGTCATCGATCATGGCGAAACGGCCTGAGGCCAGTGACAGTCGTTGCCGGTAGGCGCCGGCCACACTGGCGCCCGCAGTCTTGGGTTGATAGGGGCGTCCCGTCTCGCTGGCGAGTTTTGCGCCGACAGCGTCGAGTTCTCGTCGCCGCAGCGTCGCAAGAAGGTCGCGCGCAAAGGTCACGCGCTGCCCTTGCCGGCTCGCGAGACCGGCACCGGCAAGATGATCGATCCGGGCGGAAAGCGCTTCGCGCACCTCCTGGCCAAAGCCTGCATGAGCGAGCGGCGTCTCCATGCGTTCAACAAGTCGTCGATCAAGCCAGGTAGCGCCGTCCGCCTTGATTTGGTCGGCGAGGGACAAGTCGGATCGCACGGCAAGGGCGATGCGCTCCGCCCCCCTGGCGTCGGCATAGCGTCGCAGTTCGACGACGCCCCCGGGCGCGGTGTCGCTGGTTGCTTCCACATTCGGGAAGGTCAGATGATGGATGCGGCCATCGACGCCGTCGACGATGGCGTAAGCCTTCTCGGTCAGCTCGTCGGAGAGGCCGCGCGCGATAAGCCGTCCGACGATTGGCGCGTCCTTAACCTCGTGATGGATTGCGAACGCCGCTGTGCTTCTCTCGATCCGCGCCTCGGTCAAAGCGCGGTGCATGGTCTTGATGATGTCGCCGCGCAGGCCAAGATCGCGCAATGTGCTCTCGGCCTCCTCGGCGAGCATCCATTGCGCAGGGCCGATGGATGTCGCGAGTCCGAGCCGGGTCAGCCTTTGTAGGCGTCCTATCTTGAGCGCCTGAACGTCCGGATGGGATTGGTTCGCTACCGGGCGCAGGTCGATGACGCCACTCTCTTCGGCGCTGGCGGCGACCGCGCGATCGAGCCGCGTCCACCGTTCGGCGTCGACCTCACGGGCGAGATCGTTGTGGATCTGGCGCTCGGATTTTGGTCCGAGCTCCAGGCTGACGAGATGTTCGGCCCGCGCCCGCATGCCGCTGGAAATGTAATCGCGCGAGATCACGAGATCGTGGCCGTGCTCCACCTTGCCGCGAACAAGGATGTGGATGTGCGGATTGTCGGTGTTCCAATGGTCGACGGCGACCCAGTCTAGCTTGGTCCCGAGGTCGCGTTCGGCCTCGCGCATGAGATCGCGGGTGAAGGCGCGTAGGTCTTCTAGTTCGTTCGCGTCTTCCGGGCTGACGATGAACCGAAAATGATGGCGGTCGTCCTTGCAGCGTTCGACGAAGGCGGCTGGGTCCGCTGTGTCGGCGCCGGCGTCGAACATGCGCGCCTTCTTCTCGTCGCGGGTCACGCCCTCGCGCTGCAGATAGGCGACATGGGTCGCGAGCGGCGCGGATCGAAAGCCGTGACCCTTGTGACGCACGACGCGGGCCTTGACGATGACGCGCCGCGCGCTCGAAAGGAGCCCACGCTGGGCGGCGATTGCGCGCCCGCGGCCTCGGCCAAAGTTGGAAGCCCGGGCACGCCCAAGGCGATTTCGCCCGCCGAGTCCCCCAGCCTTGTTTGCCGCCTTCAGGACCTGACCGACGAAGCTCTTGGGCGCACGCCCGCTCCGACTTTGGCGAATGCAGCCGGGTCGGACGCGCAGATCGTCGCCGCTATCGCTCACGACGCCTTCGCCTTCGCGCTAGTGCCATCGAATTTGATGGGATGCCGAGAGATCGCTGCTTTGACGGCGCCTCGCCTATCCGACCGGCACGCGCGAAATACATGCGCAGCAAGGGCTCGCGCGGCGGCAGTGCCGCGTCTTGTATCTTGCCATAGGTCGGTCGCTTGCGCTCCCTCCGCCACGCACGCGCACAAAGGCGCGAGTTGCTGCGCTAACATGCGATAGAGCTTGAAAGGGATCATCGAGCGCGACGCGCTACAAAAATTTCGGTAGCCGAACGATGAACCGGGCTCGCATCTGCGAGAGCGTCGTCATTCGAAAGCGAAATTCGCGCAAATATGTTGTCGTCTCGCTGCGCCGGAAAAAGAGGGTGAGGGACGGCTTCCCCGGTTGTCGTTCCGGCGCTGGTCGCGCTGTTTCCGGCGATTTGCCGTGCAAAATTCAGTTTGGTTAGAGCGACGAAGGTTGACGGTTTGCTGATGTCGGCGGATGGGGAACTTTGCGTCGCAGCAAGCTCCTCGAGGCCGAGTTTTGATGCAAGTCCCGCAACGTAATTGATCGTCTCAATCGGCAATGGGCGTCCATGCAAATATTGTTCATAGCGCTGTGGACCGGCGTTATAGGCGGCGAGGAATCCGTCTTCGCCGTAACGCTCGAACATCTCGGAAAGATAGGCTGCGCCCGCTGAAAGGTTATCGCCTGGATTGAAGGGATCGGGTCCAAGAGCATGCTTGAGGCGTAGCTCCTCGTAGGTCGCTGGCATGATCTGCATCAGACCGATTGCGCCTTTTCGGGATACGGCGCATGTGTCGCCATGACTTTCAGCGCGCATGACTGCCCCAATCCATTGGGGCGGGATATGGAAGCGGCGCGACGCCTCGTCAGTCGCACTGCTGATGGCTTCCGCCGATGCCTGAGTCGAATTGAGCGCGCATTTGGCGGTTTCGGTAGCATGTGCCTGCGAAAGCAAAATCGCGCCAAACGCTGTCAAAAAACTGAGCATATTCACCGAAAACGCAAATCGGCGGCAACGTCCTCTGGTGAGCGTGCGAATTTTCTTAGGCGCCATTCGCGTCACTCCCACGTCCAAAGCGGGACTGCGCGTCCAATCAACTTTTCCAAAGGAATGGTCCCGAAGTAGCGTCCGTCGAGCGACGAGGATTCATCCCAGTTGAGAAGAAAGACTTTGCCTGGAGCCACCGAAAGGCAGCCGCTCCAAGTAGGCAGCGATCGCCCGAGGTGGTCGCGTTCCTGAGCCTCGGCCATATCGATGCCGTCGACCGTCACGGCCCGCCCGTTGCGGCAGATTGATTGCCCTGGCAATGCCGCAACCCGCTTGATCAGCAGCACGCCATGGGCGAGGTAGCGGCGCTCGACAAGCCAGCTTTTAAGCGCTTCCGGCGGTCGCGCGACGACAAGATCGGTGACGGCGAGTTTGCCTATAGGCTGCACGAAATAGAGACCTATGGGGACGCTGGCGGAGGCGTTCCAAACCAGAAGCGGATCGTGCGTCGTCACGAATGTTGATGTGACGGCGCAGCTTGCAAGCAGTGTGAGAACGATGGATCTGATCATTTGGCATTGACCCTCGCGCGCCGGAGCCAGGCTTGATGGCGTTCTCGCGAATAGGGCCGCGCCGGCAGGCCGGCAGCCAATCGATTGTGGATATGCCGCCAATGATCCGGGCAGATATCTTGCGGCGCAAAGCCAAGCGCTTCGACGGCGTCGATGGCGCGCAGAACCCGCTGAACATTGTTCCAGCCTACCGCTCGCAGAAGAATTTCAGCGCCGGGTTTGACGGCGGGGACAGTCGAATAGGGCTCGATCGATTTGCAGGCGCGCAGAATATCGATGCGCGAAACAAGCGTCCCGTAACCGTTCGACGCCCAGCGGACGAATGCGAAAATTGATCCCGGCGCGAAGTAAGCGACGCGCCGCCGACGGTCGAGCGTGCGTTCGTTCAGAGGCGCGCCGAAGCGAATCCAACGCTCGATCTTGCCTTTGAGAAAATAGAGCTCCACTTCGGTGAGCGCGGTCATGGCGCGCCTCCGCATGGCAAAGAGCTCGCCAAGTAGCTGACGACGTATGGATCGACGATGGAGCGAGTTCGCTCGATGCGCCGCTTTTGCGCAGGCGCGCGGTCTCGGAGCGTGGCCTTGGGACGCCGACAAATGACGATGAACGCGGATCGACGGCTCTGCCCGTCACCTCTTTCCGGCAAAGCCTTGCCGCGATCATCCACACGGTGGATTGCGGCGTGGTCCGTTAGAATGAATCCGAAGGATTCAATGTTAGTATAGTTAGGAAGGCCGTGAACGATGACATAGCAGGGCGTTAGTGACCATTTTGGTCCCCGATAGCACGAGGGTTCGGTCCCTGATGGCACGATAGGGTCGGTCCCCGATAGCACGAGTGTTTTCACAGCTTGTCCACAGAGGGGAGGGACGAATCGAGGCGGCGTAAAGCGCGCTCGAGCGGGTCGAGTGGAATCGGCGCGAAGACGAGACGCTCGTCGCCAAGCGGGTCGTGATGGATGGAGAGCTGATAATTTGGAAGCGGCTGCCGACGGACGATGTCGCGCAGGTCGAACGCAAAATGTTTGAGCGGCGACAGCGCTCCGGACTTGGCGTGCAGATGCCGGAAATCGAAACTCCAGCCGCCGCCCCGACGGCCGCCATGCTTGCGCACGAGGCGATAGAGCCAACGCTCGAGACCGCCCGTCAGGGCAAAATATTCCCGATCGATTGTCAGCACCAGGGCTTCATTCAGGATGCTCGCATAGAACCAATCCGGCAGGATCAATTCGACGCCGAGCGGCCGACCGTTCGCGTCGGAGGTTTCTTTCCATTCATTGATCCAGGAGAAGCGGTGGCGCCGCCGCTCCGCCGGCTGGCGGATGGATGTCGCGACGCTTGTCGACTGCAGCCGGTCGAGCGCCGCCTTCAGCCGTTGATAATCTCGCGCGCTCGTCGTGCGCCCGATGAACGTCAGAATCTCATAAGGAGTCGCCGCCATCAGGCGCGATGTTTTCAAGCCATTGTCGCGCGCTTGGACGATCTGCGAGGCAGCCCAAATGAGTATGTCGGCATCCCAAATGGTCGCCATGCCGTGCTCAGGCGTCGCTTCGACTTTGATGACGATCTCTCCCATCCGGAAGTCGATCGGCGTCAGTCGTTTGGATTTGGCGAGGCTAAAAAATGGGTAGGACATCAGGTCCTGAGCGTCGCGCGGCGCGAGATCGCCGGGGAGCGCGCGAAACAATTCGAGCTGCTCCCATTCGTCGCTGAGGAGACGGCCTGATCGGCGTGCCACGGCGCGCGTCCGAGAACTTAGCGGCGCGGGTGATTGGCGCGCAGCAGCACGTCGTTGGCGTGCCGACGCGCCGGTAAAACGGTTCCGACGCCAGGATCGGACGTTGAGGCTTTGGTTCCGCGCTCCACCCACGCCTGCAGGTCTTCGAGGCGATAAACGACGCGGCCGCCGAGCTTGGAGTAGCGGGGGCCGGTGCCATAGGTGCGGTGCTTTTCGAGCGTGCGGCCAGAGAGACCGAGGAAGCGTGCGGCTTCGGGCGTGCGCAGGTAGCGTGGCGGGAGTTCTGCTGGTTGCGCGGACATGGTCGAACCCTCGAATAGCGAAGCGCGCCGCCGACAACCGACGGGCGTCGTCGATCACATTGGCGGAGAAGGTCCGGCGGGAGGGATGACGGATATATTGAGTGCGAGATTCGTCACCCTCGCAGCTGCGAGTTGTCGAGGTGCGGCGAGTAACTGAGTGGAATTGTCCGCGAGCGGATCGGCTATTTTATTAGAAGCTTGCGATAGCCGCCGCGCATCAGCGCAATGCTACCTTTCACAAGACGGATCGTCATGGCGCGTATCGAGGATGTCTTCCAGGGCTCACGGTTCAGTCGTTCATGACCGAATAGCTGCTCTGCAATGTCACGATAGGACGCCTTCGCGAGGTGGCCATCGAGCGCTCGGAGCATTTCTGAAAATCGCTTATCGTCGATCTTCGCCGCGCCCGGGGACGATCCGTTGACATGACGGAGAAAGCGCAAGGTTGCTGCGGAACGCGTCTGTGTCGACTTATCGACGGGAATAAGCGCTGAAAGCGCGGCGCCTGGCGCCGGAGGGCCGGGCAACCAGAGCCGATGTTCCCGGCGTCTCGCGCCAAGGATTAAATAGTCTCCATCCGACGTCGTGCGGCGCGACCGTAGGTCGGGCCAATTTTGCGGCGCGTAGACGAGCATCGAGGTAAGGGCCGGATGCGAGTCGAGCATCACAATGCTGGAGCAGCATTCGGGACGCCAGAAAATTTCCGCTTCGACGGCGTTCAGCGCTGGGTCAGCCGCGAAATCGAAGCCCCCAACACCGCTCGGGTCCATCTACGCCGGCGTCGAGCCGCGCTCGGAACTCGGGATCGGCGTATTGCGCCTGATAGTCATCGTTGCGCCGTAGATATTCCCAGGCGTAGTCGCGCCAGTTTGTATCTCGCAAATGCGCATATGCGCCTTCTGAGCGCCAATCGCCGCTTGTCATGGAAATTCTCAGGGTAGGAGTGGCTAAGCCCATGTTTGAAAGACTATTTGTCGATAATTTGTCTAACAAATCCCGGAACTATGGCGTGATCGTTCTAGGCGAACGGACCCTTACATAATCTTCTCAATGGGGACCTGACCGAGCCATATCAATTTAGCGCTACAAGACTCGGCCCAAAGAACCATTCACGGCGATCCGTCGAGAAGATCCTTGTAGCCATTTATGGTCATCCATTTGGCACGCTGAAGATGCGTATCATAGGCGCGCTTCGCGCGCTCCGGCTCGCGGGCGGGATCGATTCCCAGGACGATTTTCGAAACCTCCTCCCAGGCGGCCCCTTCCTTAGCGGCGTCTAGCAATCGCAGATAAATGATCGAATGTGCGCGGTCGTAGTCGACCACGTGGTTGTCAGTGGGCGCGACGTCGGCGATTGAGCTGGCTTTGGTGTGCGGCACGGTTTCCGATTCCGGGAACATTGGATGTTTACTCTAGCCAATCTTTCCCGCGATCGTCTCGCGCGAAATTACGGCGTAAAAACATACTATAGTGGATAAACCTCATAGTGTGTGTCGGTCCAGCCTTTCCGCATGGATATGCGGAGGCTGGTCGGAAGAAACGTGCGAAGAATCAGGCTCGAGAAAGGCCTGACGCAAGAGAAGTTTGCCGAACAGTCGGGATTTACCCAGCAATATGTGAGCGGCCTTGAGCGCGGTCTCCGAAATCCAACGATCGTGAGCCTCTATGAAATCGCGCTTGCGCTAGGCGTCGATCATGTCGCCTTGATCACCCCTGATGACGATGCGCGCGAAGAAGAGGCCCGACGCCTCGAAGGGAAAGCGCGCGGGCGGTCGAAAGGTAGCGCGAAGCGACGGGAGTCAAGGGCTCCAAAGAAAACAGCGCGAGCAAGTGGAAAATCATGCGCCAAAGCGTGACTTATCCGAAAGGGAAGGACTGCCCCGCCCGATTTCTCAGGCGGGGCATTGGCGTTCAGTCTCCATTCGGCTTCCGCCCCCGCGACCAGATCAGCGAGTGGCCGTCGCCATCCTCGTCGTCGAAGAGATTGGCGTAAATCGGCGCCGTGAAGCTCGGATCGTCGAGCTTGACCGAGAGATAGTCGCGACCCTCGTTCGAGCGCTTGGACCAGGCGGCGCCGATTTCTGCACGGCCGACGAAGACTCGATGACTCGGGGCGTTGTCGTTGGCACGGTTGGCCTCGGGGACGATGCGGACGCCTTTGGCCTGGACGCTGAGCGTCACGATTTCGCCGAGGAATTCGTTGCCGGACTTCTTGAAAGAGCCGATGTTCGCCATTGTAAGTCTCCTTAGGTTCTGCTGTCTTCGAGCCCGCGACCATCGCGGCCTCGATGGCGCTTCGCAGCCGAAGGCGACTCGTCGACGCACCCGCAGGGCCGCAGCGAAGCGGAGCACGGCATGGGCGCGGCTTTCTTGCTTCGCGAGGAATGACGCCGCAGGCGTCAGGGGAAGAAAGTTGCGCCTATGCTGTTGCGGCTATGGCGATCGAGGCGCAGCCGGTCTTCGGCCAGATGAAGCCATAAGAGAGGTCGTGATGGTCGTAGCTGGCCAGACAGCAACCTCTAGGAATGACTTCGCCAACGAGAGGGCAAAAGCACAAGACCGGCAGAATTCAAAGCGAGGGAAAAGAAGTAACAGCGCGCGAAAAGGCGGGGGCGTCAGGAAAGGGTCGCCTCGAACTTATCTGCCGGGAAGAAGGGACAAGGCGGCCGGCGAGTGGAATCGCACCGCCAAGGTGCTTACATGCGCGCAGCGACTGGCCCGCGCCTTGTAAGAACCGCCTCAGAGTTGTTAGCGAACACCATTCTACCTCGATGGAACATGTAATCGCTGGACGTATGCTATTCGCGAGCTGGTCGCAGCGATCAAGAAAAAGGGTGAATGCCGTAGTTCTGCCCTTCAATTCGTACGTTCTGCACTTCGACCGATACGTGACCACGCTAGCGTCCCCGAGGCGGTTGCGCCAACGACTGCAAATGCGTGCCGCCATACAGAAGGCGTCGCCGTTAAACGCGACAGCCCAAGAGCGGGATGGGAGCCGCCGATAATGGCTAGCATTTGTGTAATTAGATGCGTTGAGCGTTCGACTCAGCTGGGAGCTCGTGGCCGCGAAAATTCGCTTCGACAGATCGAGCAAAAGAGCGGCAGCGATTACGCCGACCAGTAAAACGCATATCCCGCCTGCACAGTTTTCCCCTGGACCGCTGATGCAAAATGATTTGAGCTTCAATCCGGGATGGCCGCTTGGCACGGCGCGCATGCGCCGAAAAAAGCCTCGCCTTCTTAGCGGGGCTTTTCGTAAGGGCGCGCGACTTTCAGTTACGTGACACCCAAGTATCAACTTCTTTCTTTGCTTCCTCCTGCGTGTATCCATATTTCTGCTGAAGCATCCCTTCCAAACTTTCCCGTTTGCCGTTGATCTGGACAAGCTCGTCATCCGTGAGACGACCCCATTGCTCTTTGACCTTACCTGAAAACTGTTTCCAGCCTCCGGAGATAACACTCCAATTGGGGATGGACTGGCGCACGGCGGGCTCCCGGCCTTGGGAAGCGCGATCCGGCTCCTGGGGAGTGTAACCCGGCATGCCAACGACATTGGGCGGCGCCCATTTTTGCGTATCGGCGGCGAAGCACGCCGTGCTGAAGGCAAAGGCGGTGCCGATAGCTAAAAGCGCGCCACGAGGAACATGAGTTAGCGACATAATGGTTCTCCCTAGCTGACCGAGTGTAAACCACTTGGAATTTAAAATTGTTCCGTCCAGGCTCGCCGATCTGAGGCCGGGGAAACCCGAGGATGAGTTGCAAGAGTTGCTGTATCTTCGCGTCTACTGGTCTGGCGTGGGGACTTCGGAATAGTCACTTATCGTTTGGATTGAACATTCTTGCGTTCAGCATCCTCAAAAGCCCTTGCATCTCTTCCGTTAGCGGCTCGTTCGGGGCGTTTGAAAAGTTTTCCTTAAGAAAAATTCCTATCGAGATCAACTGGGTCAGATTGTCTGTTATTAGTTTAGCCTGAGCCTGTTCTTGTTTTTCGTTGCGACGCATGAGAATTCCCTCCGCGTTCGAAACGTAAGAACGCCCACAAATCCAAATATGTTCTTCATTTATATTTATCTCCATAGCAATAGCAGCGCAGAAGTTCCGCAATAAGATATTTTCTTCATAACGAAGGCCTAGGCAGCGAGCGTGACGGGTGTTGCACGCCGATGCCCCCGACCGCCCCAAATCCAACAGAAAAGGCCTCGCCGAGAATGGCGAGGCCTATGCCAGGGGAAATTGGTATCGCTCAACATAGTAGTATTGCGCTGTCTGCGCCTGTGCGTCAACGGCGCTATTCTAAATTCTCACGCATTTTTCTTATGTTATCGACCGCGGTTTGCGTGACGCGCGACGTCGCGTTTTTTGCGCAGGATCTGCTGTGTGTGCCCGCGCATACCGCCGCAGAATGGATATGCGCCACTGTCGGCCATGATGTCATGCGCTCCAAGGGAGCTTGACGGAATTAGCGAGCAGGCATTCGCCATGAAAAAACACAAAGATCCTGTTCTAGTTGGAACCTGGACTTTCGAAGCAATTCAAAAGTTTGCCGGCGCGGCGACGGGGGGAGAGGCTGCGTCAATGCGGGAAGCATTCAAGCGCCAGGCCGAGTCCTTTCGGCGTAACGGCGACGACGGCCGCGCCGCATTTTGGGAGGCGCTGTCCAATAGGATTGCCGACGCGGCTGACCGATCAGGCCGGCAAGCGGGCGAAGTTCTTCCCACGACCGATGCGACGTGAAGCGTCCCCCATAGTCAGGACGATAGCGCCAAAAGCCACACAAAGCCGAAAAAATCACGCGAGCGCACGTCCGCACAGGGATGCTCGATTTGCTCGAGCAGCAGCGAGCGTGAAGCTGAAAAGCCCGCGGACGTGAACCGCTGGCGGTGATCGCGGCGGAGAAAACAGTCATGAATTTTTACGTTTTCCTGGCCCCAAGCCATCAGTCGGCGACGGTTCACAAAGGATCTTGTCCTCACTGCAATGAAGGCAGGGGCCAGCGAAGGCCGGGACTAAAAGCAAATCTCACTACGGAATGGCTTGGCCCACATCTAGATAGCAAAAAAGCGTTTGCAATCGCTCGCGGATCCGGCGTCAAGAATGTCACGCAGTTTAGGAAACTACGGCGTTCCAAGTGCCCATCATCAGGCATGTCCCGCCTTCAACATTCGCTCGCACTGCGGCGTAGGCGGAGTCCAAGCGTCGCCGCGCAGCTGCCATCAACTAGCGCTGGCGCGGTTAGTGGCGCTTCCTTGCTTCGCTAATTAATTCTCGAAGCTGCTTCTTCAGCGCTGGTCCGTTGATTTGACGTCCTAGAAGCAGACTTCGATTCCAGATGAAACGCTCGCTGTCTGACGGTCTGGCGATCAAGAGCCGGTCGCGTGATGCGGATAGCTCATAGGTTTCAATCCTCTGCATGGCGTGAGTTGTGACGCGCGCTCACGCGCCGCCGTCGATGAATTTCCATACCGGGATGCCGAGCATTCGCGCCTTATCGGCGAGATTGGCGGAGATGCCTGACCCGGGAAAGACGATGACGCCGATTGGCAGCGTCGCCAGCATGTGGTCGTTTCGCTTGAACGGCGCAGCCTTGGCGTGACGCTTCCAGTCGGGTTTGAAGATGATCTGCGGAACCGCGCGGTTCTCGGCCCAGCAGGCGGCGATGCGTTCGGCGCCCTTAGGCGATCCGCCGTGCAATAGCGCCATATAGGGATGTTTCGCGAGAGCCTTGTCGAGACGATCCCAGATTGCCCGATGATCGTTGAAATCGAGTCCGCCGGTAAAGGCTATTTTTGGACCGGGGGGAAGAAGTGCGTCGGAATCGGCGCGACGTTTGGCGGCGATAAAATCACGACTGTCTATCATTGCGGAGGTCAAAGCGCGGTGATTGACTCTGGAACCCGACCGGGGTCGCCAAGCTGATCCGGTATGGCGCTCGAATTGATCGGCGGCCTCGTCGCGGAAAAGCTCCATGCTGTCGCGGCGCTCGATGAGCGTGATGCCTTCGGCAATCAGACGCTCCAATTCGACAGAGCGGATTTCGGAGCCGTCCTGCTCTTTCTGGCTGCGCTTCTGGGCGACTTCATTGTCGTCGAGCAAGCGTTCGGTCCGCTGCACGGCGCGGTGAAAGAGATTGACCGTCGACCAGAGCAGTTCCTCGAGATCCGGCTCGAGCCTTGTATCGGACAGCGTCGAGACTAGCGCATCGAACATGTCCGCGACCGCGCCGGCGATAGACTGCGCTTCCGGCAATTGCCGAGGGTCGGGTTCGCCCTCGAAGGGACGAAAGCCATAGAGCTGCAACTCGGTGAGAACGCGATCGGTCGGAGAGGTCGCGAGGGGTGAAGCCGGTCGTGTCTCATTTGAATGGATTGTCATGGCGCGGCCCTTTCGGCGATCAGGATCGCCACGAGCAATTCGTCGATTGCGCCGTCCGGATTGGACCGTCGATCAACCGACCGCGCTGTGCGTTGACATTCGTGGGATGAAGCGAACGACATCTTCAGGAGCGAGCTGCGTTCGCAGCGCCGCAAGAAGTTCGGCGATACCGAGAAGGCGGAGATCGTCGTTGAAGTCGGCGAGCATCGGCGACAGGACGATCGTCTCAATGCCGGCTGATGAAGCGCGTTGCGCGAGTTGGTCCGTCGCTTCGTCTCCGGCGGCGTCATCGTCACGTGCGATGTAGAGGCGACGCAAAGTCGGCGGGAGCGACAGGGCCGCCAGATTGCTGGCGGAGAGCGCCGCGATCATAGGCAGGCGCGGTAGTGCACACCGAAGCGACATTATGGTCTCGACGCCTTCGCCGGCCGCCATAGTGTCTTCGACGGATCCGAACCTGACGCCATGACCGCGCAGCCGGCCCATGGCCCGCCTCGGCGTTTCGATCGCTGCTTTGTCCTGGCCAGACGGATCGAGCCACGTGCGCTGAGCGCCGACGATGTCGCCTGAGGCGCCGGTGATAGCCGCGATCAGCGCCGGAAAGGTCTGCGTCGGCGCGTGCCGATCGGGGCGGTAGTAGCAGCGCGGATGAAAGCGAAGCGAGCTCGTTTCCAGAAAGCCCGTGATGCCGCGATGTCTGAGATAGGCTTCCGCCAGCGTGCTCGCGACCGGGTACGACATATGGAACAATCGGCGCGCCGACTCGGGAGAGCCGGTCGGAGAGAGCGAAGTAGGGTTTGTCGACATGGGTGCTGGGTGGCATCGCGGGCTGTTCAACAAGCGCCGCGCCTCGTCGAGCACGTCGCCGAAATTGCTCAAATTGCATCGGATGCGGATGACGTCGAGCAAATCGCCGTGCTCGCCCGTCGCCGCATCCACCCATTTGCCGGCGGCAGTTCTTCCATATGCGTCGCCTTTCAGGCGCACAAAAAGCGAGCGGCCCGGCGTATTGTTGATGTCGCCGACGAGCCAATAGCCGCCCGAGCGACGACCGTTCGATAAATACCGGCGGCAGATCGCCTCAGCCTCTTGCGCGAGGCGGCGGGCCAGTTCCGAGGCGACCGAGCTCGACACTGATTCATCCTCCAAGAAAAAAGGGGCCCGCCATCTCTGGCGAGCCCCTCGCTATCGGCCTCGGGGAGGTCTACTCGGCGGCGATGCCCTGGGGGCCGTCGACCGACGCCCGATCAGCATCGTCCCTGGGCGTGGTTTCGTCGATGGCCGATTCGCTTTCGATCGCCGCCGATTGTTCGACGGCCGCGGAGTCTTCCGGACCGGCGGCATCGGAAGATGCTTGCGCCGAAACATTCAGCGGATGTCCAGGCGTGCGGAGCGGCTCAGGAAGCCAGTTCGTTCCGGAAAGAAGCTGTTCCACTTCTTGCGCCATGTCGCCCTTCTTCAGCCCCTCGATGCGCCGGGCGGCGCCGGCGCCTTTTGCTTCGCGAACCGCCTGGACCATCCGCGCCTTGGTGACGCGGCCGAGGAAATTGTCGACCGTTGGCGTCCACCCCGTTGCTGCGATGTCGAGGGAAAGCGAAACCGCGAGACAATCCGCATGGGCGATAGCGCGCGGCCGTCGGCTCCAGGGCTCGTGCACGGCGTTTACCGTCAGTGAGACGCAATGTGCGAAGAGTTGCTGGCGCGCTTCGACGTCAAAGGTCGTGAGTGCGTCCCAGAGGTCTTGCGGCTCCGCCGGGAGTTGCTGCGACCAGTCGAGATGACGCGCGTCGACCTTCGCTGCGAGCGGCGTATCCGAGAGACCTGGCGCCTGTGCGCCGTGACAAACATTCTTCGCTTCGATCTCAAGACAGGTGTCGGAGCCGTAGCGATAGAAGAGCCGCAGACACAGGGCATGAAGCGCCGCGAGGAACGCGGTGTCCGGGTCATTGCCGAGCGCCTCGCGCAGCGCCAGCGTGCGATAGGCGGTCAGTTCGGTCAGCAATTTGTCCGCCAAAGGCCTAACGCCTTCGTCTTCCTCGTCTTCCACTGGGCTCGTTCGAACAGCGTCATAGCCATCGGATGCGTCGGGATGAGGCATGACGGCCGCAGTCGAACCCGCGCCAGCGGCTTCTTCGATCTCGCTTCCGGCGATTGATGCTTCGGGCTCCTCGCTTTGCGCTTCGTCCTCGGGGCGGACGTAGCCGCGCTCGACCCGCAGCCGTCCAGATCCATCAATGCTGACAAAGACGCCCGCGCGGGCGATATCCTCCGGCGCATAGATAACTGGACGATCTTCTATCGCTTCGAGCGCCGTCTCGATCTCCCCAAGGCGCGCGTCAACCTCTTGGGGGATTTCGTCCCCTTCCGAATAGTCGGCTTCGAGCTGAGCGGCCTCGAGACGAAGCGACTCACGGGTTGCGACTTCTTCTTCGCTCAAAGTCTGGCGTTCGCCCTGAAGGTGGCGGAGCCCATAGATGTGGCCATAGGGGAAGTCGATCGCCGTCTCGACCCATTTCCACCCCTCGGCCCGGACGGGCTCGGCGTCGCGTGCTAATTTTTCGGCGACCAGCCGTTCGAGTAAAGCGACATCCTGTAGCCAACCGCCGTCATCGCTCTGGAAAAGGTCGCGCATGATGGGCCCGCCGGCGGCGAGATAGTCTTCGCCGACATATTGCGCGCGCTTGTCGGAAACCCGCACCGCGTCTTCGGTGAGAAGGCGGCGGATTTGATAGGCTTCCTTATTGTAGGAGCGCTGGATCGCCTCCCAGACCTGCTCCTGACGCTCATGATCAGGATTGACGGTAAAGGCCATGAGCTGATCGAGCGTCATGCCGTCCTCGGCGTAGATGTCGAGAAGGCTTGGGGACACCGAGGCAAGCCTCAGTCGCTGCTTCACAACGGCGACGCTGACGAAAAAGGCAGCAGCGATCTCCTCCTCACTTTGGCCTTTCTCGCGCAAGGTCAGAAAGGCCCGGAACTGATCTAGGGGATGCAGAGGCGCGCGCTGGATATTTTCGGCGAGGCTGTCTTCCTCAGGGGTCCCTTCCAGACGAATGACGCAGGGGATGAGGGCGTTGCGTGCGAGGCGCTTCTGCTTCACGAGAAACTCCAGCGCGCGATAGCGGCGCCCGCCAGCGGGGATTTCGAACATGCCGGTCTCTGCGCCCTGATCATCGACGATAGCTCGCACGGTGATGCTCTGCAGGAGCGTGCGGCGCGCGATGTCTTCCGCGAGTTCTTCAGTTGAGACCCCGGCCTTGATCCGGCGGACATTCGCCTGAGACAGGACCAGCTTGCTGAAGGGAATATCGCGCGAGGCGCTGAGCTGGATTTTCTGAGCCGACTTGGCCATGGGAATGAACTCCGCGACGGGCGGCCGGGAGCCTCTCTCTCGGCCTCCAACCCGTCACGAAGCGCAGCGCCGCCCTCTGACTTTGAGGGCGACGCCAAGACATCGCGGAGTCGAGGGCAAGAGCAGCGACGGGCGCCTGACACAGCGCTTGCCACTGCGCCAGCTGGAATTACGCCGCGCGGTCGAACAGTTTCTTTGCACGCGTCTCGAGATCGAGCCTTGCGTCCTGATGCGTCTTCTTACGCGCGATCGCCGTAATCCCTTGCACAAAATCGAAGACGCTTTCCGGCTTGCGACCTTCCTCAGTCAGCACCGTTCCGATGATCTTCGCCGTCTCTGCTTTCGAAAAGCCGCGCTTGCGCAGGAATTCGACGCGATCATCGTCATTGTGGGCGACAATCCGTTCCCGCGCAGCCTTGACGCCATTGATAAAGGGCATGGGCGAGGAATTGGCGAAGCGCGTCAGCGCCGGCGCCGCCTCATGCGCAAAACGCGACGCGGCATATTTTGAGTGACGAATTGCGATCTCCTGGAAATCCTCGACGCCCCAAAGATTGCGGTTCTGACAAACGGCTCGAAGATAAAAGCTTGCAATGCCTAGCGACTTCGCGCCGACTTCTGAGTTCCAGCAGTAGAAACCTCGAAAGAAAAGATCGGGCGACCCGTCGTGCAGACGGCCGGCCTCGATCGGGTTCAGATCATCGACGAGGAAGAGGAAGACGTCGCGGTCTGAGGCATAGAGTGTCGTCGTATCCTGTGTCACGTCGACATTGGGGTTGTAGATTCCTGTCGACCAGTCGAGCACGCCCGGAACTTTCCAGCGGGTGTCGCCTGTCCCATTGCCCGCGATGCGCTGCACTGCGGATACGAGTTCATGATCGAAGATCCGGCCATAGTCTGGACCGGTCACTGCGCGCAGCTCGATCCGGCTGTCGTCGGTCTCGAGCGTCTTGATCTGCTCGGCGCGATGCGCGCTCAGCCCATATTGCAGATTGATCCCAGCGAGCGGCGCAGGAAGCTGACGGAGATATGTCGCTGGCGCGCCGACGAGACTCGCGAGTTGACCAAAGCTCCAATGCGTCGGCGCGATTGGCGCATCGGAACCAGGCAGCAAGAGCGCAAGCGTTTCTGAATCGTCGCGTCTGGCTTCGACGCGGATCGCAGCGCTCTCTACCGTCCGCGTTCGGCTGCGCTCGGTCCTACCGTGCACGGCCGCGAACAGCTCCGACAGCGACAGATACCGCTCATCCGCGGGCCGCGAGAACCATTCAGAGGACAGGCGTCCAATCCGCACGCCGCGGCTCGCATCCACCTTGTAGCCGCCGTCATGTCCGCGCGCGGCGTCCAGAAATTCCACGTGAGTCATGGTCCGTCTCCATGACGGGCACCGGGAAACTCTCTCCCGGTCCTCAACCGTCACGGAAACCGGACCCCGCTCTCACTCTCGTGCCTCGCGGGCTCGCCTGTTGAGGTATTCGATCATCCCCAAGAAAAATTCTGCGCAATCGGTTGGTCACCATATGGTCACCAAGCCTAACTGCGAGCCAATTGTGAAGGCTCTATATCTTTGATTTTGTTGGTGAGCGCGGTGGGGCTCGAACCCACGACCCCCTGATTAAAAGTCAGGTGCTCTACCGACTGAGCTACGCGCTCGCTCCAGAGGCGGCGGGCGGCGCCGCCGAAGTCGACTGAGCGGGTCGGTCCGTTCGGCCGTGCGGGTCGTCTGTCCCGCGCCTCGCGATCAACTACCGGCGGGCGGCGGGCCGGTCAACCCCCGGAGGGCGCGCCCTTCTCACGCCGTCACCTTGGCGAAAAGCGCCAGCAGGCTGAAGAGGACAGCCGAGACGACGGTCGTGATCCCGGCTTTTTTCAAGAGCGCCTTCGGGAAGATCTTCGTCGGCCTCTTCGGAAGAGCGCACGCCAAGCGGCAGCACGGCGAACAGCACGATCCACCAGATTGTCAGGTAGATCGCCGCCGCCAGCGGCAGTGAAAAGGGCATGCGCCTAAGCCTGCTCGAGTTCGATCAAGGCGCCGCAGAAATCCTTGGGATGCAAAAACAGCACGGGCTTGCCGTGCGCGCCGATCCTTGGCTCTCCATCGCCCAACACGCGCGCGCCCGAGGCCTTAAGCTGCTCGCGCATGTGGTGGATGCCGCCCGCAGGATTTTTCGCGACGAAGCCGGCGATCGGCGAGTTTTCGCCGTAAGGCTCGAGCAACTCGATCTTGGTGTTCGGCAATTCGACGAAAACGACCGTAACGCCGTGCTCAGCGACGCGTTCTGGCGCCGAGACCTTCGCCCCCAGGGCGTCGCGATAGACGGCGGAAGCCTTTTCGACGCTATCGACAGCGATCGCGACATGGTTCAGACGGCCGATCATTTTCACCTTCCGGAAGAATGCTGTGCAGCGCCAATAAGCGCTGACGCGGGCAATTTCAACCGGCGGGGCGCGCCTCAGCCTGCTGCGAGCGGCCAAATCCGTCAATCGCGCCGCGCAAGGCGACGAAGCGCGGGTCGACGCGTGCGAAGGAACTCCAGGGACAGCCTTCGGAAAGGCCGCGCCGAATCGCTTCGAGCGCCTCGGCGCGCTTGCCCAGAGCGAAATGCGCCGCGCCGAGAAAGCACGGCGGCGCATAGAGCTCGGCGTCCTCGACGAGCCTGCCGATGAGCGCTTGCGCTTCCTCGGCGCGGCCGGCGCGGGCGAACGCATAGGCGAGCACGGTCAATTGGAAGGGATCTTCCGGGCTCGAGGCGACGGCGCGGCGCGCCGCGCTCACCGCCTGTTCGTGAACGCCCTGAAGGCTGTAGGCGATGGACATCACGAGATGCAGAGTCGCGGCGTCGGGCCTTAAATCGAGTCCGTCGCGCGCATAGCGGCGCGCCCGCTCGAGGTCGCCGGCGCAGAGAAGGAGCCACGCGCGCAACCACAGCAGCGCCTGATCGTGCGGCGAGTTGACGAGGCCCTCTTCGCAGTCGGCGAGGCCGTCGTCGAGACGATCGGCCGCCGCGAGCAGCCAACTGCGGTAGACCCGCGCTTTGCCGTAGAGAGGATCATCGGCGACCGCCTGCTCGAGGAGCGCGAGGCCCTCGGAAACCTTGCCCCTGAGCGCGCCGCGAGCCCAGCCGAGAACGGCCAGCGCCGGCGTATGATCGCGCAGGACGCCGAGCGCCCGGCCGGCGAAGTCCTCGATCATCGCCGCCGCCTGGGCGGGACGGAGAAACCCGCACACGGTTCGGCCGGCGGCGATGTCGGCGGCGAGCGACCAAACCGCCGGATTGCCGGGGTCGATCTGGGCGGCGGAGGCGATCGCTTCCTGCGCGCGGGCGAAGCCCTCTCGCGCGCGGTCGCCGGCGAGTTCGTAGGCGGTCTGCCAGAGATCGAGAATATGCGGCTCGCTCAACGGCGCGAGACGGAGCGTTTGCGCCGCGCCCTCGTCGATGGTTTCGACCGTTCCGCGGAGCAACAGCCCCCGGCCATAGGCGGTGGCGATCAGCTCCTCGCCGCCGGCCTCGCGCAGCGGCTTCCGCAAAAGATAGGCGCAGCGGTCGATTGAATCGTCGGAAGCGGCGCGATCCGGCCACAGGCGCGTGGCGATTTCGGCCTTGGTGAGCAGGACGCCAGGCGACTCCAGAAGCATTTCAAGGAGTTGACGCGCCTGCGGGCCCAGATGAATGCGCTTGCCGTCGCGCTGCAGTCCGCCCTGCGCGCTGTAACTAAATCCTGAAAATCGCTTAACTAATTCGCCCATGGCAGCCCCCAACCGGGCGCGATGATGGCAAGACAGCGCGGCTTCGGCAAGGGGCAGAATAAGGTTAAGTCTTCAAAATTGCATAGTTTTTTTGAAATCAGGCCGTTCCGAGGGGCTCCCTAAAATAAAAAACGCCGGACGTACCTCCGGCCCGGCGTTTGAGCTTTCCTTAGTACGCAGAACGTTCGGAAGGCTCGGCGCAGTCTATGCGCGTCCAAATTGACGGCCGCATGACGCTGCGCCGCACGCGCACGAGAGCGAGAACGCCGGCGGCCGCAAAAAGAACGTAAGGCATCCGCGCGAGCAGCGGCCGGCCGCCGACGGTGAAGGGGAATCGCGGCACCCAGTGCTCGCCGTTGGGACCGTCGGCCGTGACGATCCCGACGAATTGGCCGGTCTCGTTGAAGACATGTTCAAAGTTCAGCGTGCCGGCCGGATAGACCTTTGGCGGCAGGTAGGCCACGGTGATGGCGTCGAGGCGCTCCTGCGGCCCCTTGTCGCCGATGTCGCGGATGATGCGAAAGTCGGTCGACATCTCCCGCAGCTCGTCCTGAGCATAATCGAGGACGAAAATCGTCGCGCCAATCGTGGGTATATCCTCGCAGAACCTGTTGCGTGACGCCGCAGGCTGATAGCCGGAGAAATACATGATATCCGGCCCGATCTTCAGCATGCAGGCGTTCTGCTGGCGCTGCATCGCGCCATGAGCGAAAGCGCCGGCCAGCGGCGCGCAGACGAGCGCCGCCATCATCAGCAACCAAATAGGACTAAGAGGCTTCGACATGCCGTCCTCCCCGTTCAAATGCTGGACGACGCTGCTCTGAAACTCAGCTTGCGCGTCATCCCTTCGTCGAATAGCGGTTCGGTGTCGCCCACGCGCATGCGATAGGCTGTCCAAGGAAAGAACCCGGCAGGAACGAAAAAGATGCGCCCGGTATCGAAATTCCTCATTATCGCGCTGCTTCCGCTTCCGGGCGGCTGGGCGCGGGCGGCGGATCTCAACGACTATCCGACCTCCACGCGCGCCGATTACGTCTTCGGCTGCATGAAGGCGAACGGCGATACGCGCCTCTCCTTGGAACAGTGCTCCTGCTCCATAGACGTCATCGCGACCATTCTGCCTTATGAGCGGTATGTCACAGCCGAGACCGTCGCGAGCGTCGATCAGCAGGCGGGGCAGGTCGGCGCGCTGATGCGCAATACGGATGCGGCGCGCGACGCGCTCCAGGAATTGCGCCGCGCCCAGGCCGAGGCGCAGGTGCGGTGCTTTTAGAAGCTAATTGAATGCAAGAGCTGGAGAGACCATGCTTATCCTCATTCTCGGAATCGTGATTTTTCTCGGAGTCCATACGCTTACGGCGTTTCGCGAGACGCGCGCCGGCCTGATCGATCGCTACGGCCTTCAAACCTATAAGGCCGCCTACGGGATCGTCGCCGCCATCGGTCTCGGGCTCATCGTCTATGGCTTCATTCGTTATCGCGCGGAGGGCCTGATTTATGTCTGGACGCCGCCGTCATGGGGACGCCATCTCGCCATGCCGCTCGTCTGGTTCGCCTTCGTCGCGATCGCGAGCCGTCGCGCGCCGCCAGGCCGCATTCGCGGCGCGCTGCGGCATCCGACGCTCGTCGCGATCAAGAGCTGGGCGCTGGCGCATCTGCTCGTCAATGGCGATCTCGGCGGCATGATCCTGTTCGGGTCGTTTCTCGCCTGGGGCGTCTTCGACCGCATCGCGGTGAAGAAGCGCGGGGACGGCGGCGCGCCGCGAATTTCGCAATTCACGCGCGGCGACGCGATCGCGCTCGGCGTCGGAACGGCGCTGTTCCTCATCGTGCTTTATCTGCACCCGTGGCTGTTTGGCGTTTCGGTGCTGCCTGGGTGAGCAAAGCTCTACTTCATCCTATGACGGCGCCGATTCGTCTTCGCTTGGCGCCGCCGTTTCCAGGCTTCGGCCCTGCCACGGCCAGCGGCCTTCGAGCTCCGCCTCCATCGTAAAGCTCATCCCCGTGCGGATCATCACGATCAGGCCGAGCACGAAGACGTTTTCGAGGCTTGGATGTTCGACGGAGACCGTCCGGATGATGTCGCCGCCGACGAGAAACTCCAACCCGAGCAGGATCGAGCGGCCGACATTCTTTCGGTAGCCGCGATAGGTGAGGGGATTTTTCCGCCAGGGCGTCAGAAAAGCGAGCGTCGACAGGACCGCGCCAATGACGATGATCAGGACGCCGACGACGTCGAGCGCCAGACCGGCGAAGTTGATGATCTCGTGGATGCTCGCGAGATAGGGCACTAGCGCATCGCTTTCATGCGCCGGCGCCCACGAGCCGCGACAACGCCTTGGCGTGGCCGATGAGCGGCAGCAGCGCGGCGAGCTCCGGCCCGCTCTCGGCGCCGGTCAGCGCCAGCCGCAGCGGATGAAAGAGCGCCTTGCCCTTCCTGCCGGTCGCCGTCTTGATGTCGCTCGTCCAGGCCGCCCATGTGGTCTCGTCCCAAGGCTCCGACGGTAAAAGCTTTGCCGCGTCTTCCAGGAATGATTCGTCCTCGCGGACCGGCTCGATTTCCGCGTCCACGACGCGCCACCATGTCAGAATATCGTCGAAACGCGCAAGATTGCCGCGCGCCGCGCGCCATAGAGGCTCCGCCTTGCGGCCGACGATCGTCAACGCTTCGAGCCGCTCGCGCACGTCATCATATTCGTAAAGCGCGAGCGTCCGATGCGTCAGGGTTTCAAGATCGGCGGGGTCGAAACGCGCCGGATTGCGCGAGACATGCGACAGGTTGAAGCTCTGCGCGAGTTCGCCGAGCGAGCGCACCGCGTGGACATTGTCGGAGGAGCCGGTCAGCGTCGCCAGCGCGGCGACGGCGAGGGGCTCGTAGCCGTCTTCGCGCAGCGAGGCGATGGAGAGCGATCCGGTTCGCTTCGACAGAGCTTCGCCGCCCGCGCCGATGAGAAGATTGTGATGCGCGAAAATCGGCGTCGGCGCATGCGGCGCGAGCGCTCGCATGAGCTGCAACTGCACGGCCGTATTGGTGACGTGGTCTTCGCCGCGAATAACATGGGTGATCCCCATGTCGATGTCGTCGACGACCGAGGGCAGCGTGTAAAGAAAACTGCCGTCCTCGCGGATCAGCACCGGGTCCGACAGGGCCGAACAGTCGATATGCGCCGGACCACGCACGAGATCATTCCATTCGGCGACGCCCGGCTCGAGCATGAATCGCCAATGCGGCTGTCGGCCCTCGGCTTCGAGCCCGGCGCGATCAGACGCGGAGAGGCGCAGCGCCGCGCGATCGTAAACTGGCGGCAGCCCGCGCGCCTGCTGCATCTTGCGGCGCTTATCCAACTCTTCCTGGGTTTCATAGCAAGGGTAGAGGCGGCCGGATCGCCGCAGGCGATCAGCGGCGTCCTCATAGAGCGCGCCGCGCTCCGACTGGCGGAAAACCTCATCCGGAACGACGCCCAGCCAGGCGAGATCAATCTCGATTCCACGCGCGAATTCCTCGCTGGATCTAGCAAAATCAGTGTCATCGAACCGTAGCGCGAATCGTCCAAGGTTGGCGGCGGCGAACAGAAAATTGAATAGCGCGACGCGCGCGTTGCCGATGTGAATGCGGCCGGTCGGCGAAGGCGCGAAACGAACGATCGGAGAGGTCATGAGGAAGCTTCGTCAGGAGTTTCAACAGGGAATTCGGCAGCAGAGCTTTCAGCAGGAATTTTCAACAGCCGCGCGTCGGGAGAAGATTCTCGCGCCACCCTCCTTTTGCCAAGACCCCGCGTCTTTGTCAGGCGGTATTTCGAAATGGCCGCGCCCCGGCGTCTCGCGCCGGAAGCCGAGCCACTCCGCTGGCGTTCGGCGTTGCGATTCTCTGCGTTACGACTCTTAAGAAAAAGCGCCGTTCATGATCCTGGCCTATATCTGCGCCGGCTGGTGCGCCGTCATTCTCATCCTCAATTTCACAAGCGTGGCCCTGATGTCCCGAAAATGTCGGGCGCGGGCGCGGTCTCTGCCTCCCCCGGACAATGCGCCGCCGGTGAGCATCGTGCGGCCCTTGCGCGGGCTGGAGCCCTTCAGCGAGGAGACGCTCGGCGCGACCTTCAACCTCGACTATCCCGACTATGAGATCGTCTTCTGCGTGCAGTCGCCGAGCGATCCGGTCATTCCGCTGGTCGAGCGGCTGATCGCGGCGCATCCACAGCGCGAGGCGCGGCTGCTCGTCGGCGACGATTATGTCAGCGCCAATCCCAAGCTCAACAACTGCGTCAAGGGGTGGGACGCGGCGCGGCATCATCATGTGATCCTCGCCGACTCCAACGCGCTGCCGCCGCGCGACTATATCCAGACGATGCTCGCCGCGTTCGGCGACAATACGGCGATGAGCGTCTCGATGCCGATCGGCTCGCGGCCGAAAGGCTTCTGGGCGATGGTCGAATGCGCGATCCTCAATACATTCCAGGCGCGCTGGCAATATGGCGCCGAGGCGATCGGAGCCGCCTTCGCTCAGGGCAAGAACATGATGTGGCGGCGGGACGTGCTCGACAGAGCTGGCGGCATTCGTGCGCTGGCGAGCGAAATCGCCGAGGACGCCGCCTCGACCAAAGTCATCCGCGCTCAAGGCATGGATGTGCGCCTCGTCGACATGCCTTTCGAACAGCCGCTTGGCCAACGCACCGCCCGCGAAGTCTATTCACGGCATGTGCGCTGGGCGCGGCTGCGGCGCGCGACCTTCCCCGCGCATTACGCCCCCGAATTCATGAACGGCAGTTTCGCGGCGATCGTGCTCGGCGCCTACGCCGCCGTTCAGCTCGACGGCGGGATCTCCACAGTGGCGCTGGTCACGACGCTGATCGTCTTTTCGCTGCACGGCGGCGAGATCTGGCTGGCGCGCGTCTGCGGCTTCCCGCTCGACTGGCGCACGCCCTTCGCGCTCATCGTGCGCGACCTGATGCTGCCGGTGATGTTCATCGACGCGCTGCTCTACGACGATTTCGTCTGGCACGGCGCCGAGATGACGGTGCGCGAGGCGGAAGAAACGACGGGCTAGCGCTTATCGATCACATGGAATCATGTGGATCGCTTAAAATAAAATTTGGGAGCAGGTTCTCGCCGAAAAGTCTGACAACTTTTTCGGAACCTGCTCCAGGCGCGCCTCACTCCGCCGCGTGCTGCTCCTGGACGCCGCGGGCGACGCGCTCCGCCTTCAACAGCTCGGCCACCAAGAACGCGACTTCGATCGCCTGTTCGGCGTTGAGGCGCGGATCGCAATAGGTGTGATAGCGGTCGCGCAGATCGCTTTCGGAAATCGCCCGCGCGCCGCCCATGCATTCGGTGACGTCCTTGCCGGTCATCTCGAGATGGATGCCGCCGGCGTAGGATCCCTCCGCCTGATGAACGGCGAAGAAGTTGCGGATTTCCGACATGATCCGATCGAACGGCCGCGTCTTGTAGCCTCCGGCGCTGACCGTGTTGCCATGCATCGGATCGCAGGACCAGACGATCTTGCGGCCTTCGCGCGTCACCGCCCGCACCAGCGCCGGCAGCGCGTCCTCGATCTTGTCCGCCCCAAAACGGCAGATCAACGTCAGTCTGCCGGGCTCGTTCTCGGGATCGAGCGCGTCGATGAGGCGCAGCAGCGCGTCAGGCTTCAAGCTCGGACCGCATTTCAGTCCAAGCGGGTTTTTGACGCCGCGGACGAATTCGATATGGGCGCCGTCTTCCTGACGGGTGCGGTCGCCGACCCACAGCATATGGCCGGAGGTCGCGTAATAGTCGCCCGTCGTGGAGTCGATGCGGGTCAGCGCCTGTTCGTAGCAGAGCAGCAGCGCCTCATGCGACGTGTAGAAGTCGGTGCCGCGCAATTCCGGATGATGCTCCGGATCGAGACCGATCGCGCGCATGAAGCTTAAGGTCTCGGTGATCTGATCGGCGAGCTTCTGGTAGCGCTCGGACTGCGGGCTGCTTTTGACGAAGCCCAGCATCCAGCGGTGGACGTTTTCGAGATTGGCGAAGCCGCCCGCCGCAAAGGCGCGAATGAGGTTCAACGTCGCCGCGGATTGCCGATAGGCGAGCAGCTGGCGCTGCGGATCGGGTTCGCGCGCCTGCGGGTTGAACGCGAGGTCGTTGATGATGTCGCCGCGATAGCTCGGCAGCTCAAGGTCGCCCTGCTTTTCGAGCGGCGAGGAGCGCGGCTTGGCGAACTGGCCGGCGATGCGCCCGACCTTCACCACCGGCGACGCGGCGGCGTAGGTCAGCACGACGGCCATCTGCAGGAAAACACGGAAAAAGTCGCGGATATTGTCCGCCGAATGTTCCGAGAAACTCTCGGCGCAGTCCCCGCCCTGCAGCAGGAACGCCTTGCCGGCGGCGACTTCGGCCAAGTGGCGCTTCAGGTTGCGCGCTTCTCCGGCGAAAACCAGCGGCGGAAAGCCGCTGAGCTGGCGCTCGACGTCGGCGAGCGCCGTCTGGTCCCGATAGACCGGCGTCTGCTCGATCGGTAGATTTCTCCAGCTGCCCGGCGACCAACGTTCCACTTCGCAAAACTCCGCAAAATCAGGCCCGATAGGCGCTGGGGTCGTTCTCGCAGCGACGCCAGCGGCGCTTATAGTGGATTATCGCCCTTAATGCGACCCTGCGCTTGGCCGCGCGATTTGGCGAAGCCGGGGGAGACCCGCTATAACGCCGGGGCGCGAGCGCGGCCGAGAGCGAGGGGCGAACCGGGGCGATGCCGTTCATTCTATCGCAATTCATCGAGGCGTCCCGCTGGCTCGGCGCGCTTGTCGTGCTGGCGGTCCACACGAACAACATGTTCACCAACCAGGCGGACATCATGAGCGCGCCGCACGGGCCGCTCGCCTATGTCTGGTGGTTCTACTCGGCCTTCGAGCTGGGGCATCAAGCGGTGCTCGCCTTCTTCGTGATGTCGGGCTATCTCGTCGGCGGCGCGGTGCTGGCGCATATGCGCAAGAATCAGGGCTTCCTGCGCGAATATTTCATTCATCGCGTGTCGCGAATCTATCTCGTCGTGGGGCCCGCCGTCGCGCTCACGCTCGTTCTCGATTCGCTCGGCAGGTGGCTGTTCGCCAGCAGCGGCGTCTACGAATGGCCGCTGTTCAAGGGCCATTTCTCCCCGGTTCTGTTTCTTGCAAGTTTTCTCAATCTGCAAGGCATCGCTTTCGACTATTTCGGCACCAACGGGCCGCTCTGGTCGCTCGCCTGCGAATTCTGGTACTACGTGACATTTCCGCTGTTGCTGCTGCCCTTCGCGCGCAATTACCCGCTGGCGCTGCGCTTTTTGGGTTTTGCGCTCGGCGCGGCGCTCTTCCTGGCGCTCTCGACGCCGCCGAGCTGGTTCAAATTCGGCTATATTCTTTGGGCGGGCGGCGCCTTCGCCACGCTGATCGGCCGGCCGATCATCCGCTCGCGCTGGCAGGCGCTCATCCTCTACGCCGCCGTCGTCGCGGTCATCCGGCTGGTCGTGCGCGGACATCTTCTCGAGGCCCATCCTTGGCTCGCCGATGCTGGCGATCTTCTCGCGTCGGGCTTGTTCGTCAATGTCCTGCTCGCCTTCCGCTATGGCCCGCCCGAAGGCTTTTCATTGCTACGCCCGAAATTCCACAAGACGCTCGCCGATTTTTCCTTCTCGCTCTACAGCATCCATATGCCGATCCTGATCTTCGCGCGGGCGGCGGTCGGCAGCACATTGGGAAATGACTGGGCGACGCAGCTCGCCACCCCGCAAAATTATGCCGTGGCCTTCTCGGTGATGGGGGTCGCCATCGTCGCCGGCTATTTCTTCTCCCGGGTCACCGAGGCGAAGACGGGCGCGGCGCGGCGCAAGCTTCGCGCAGCCTGTTGCGGCGCAGCCGCCGCGCCAGCGGATCGAAGCCTAAGCATTTTCCGCCGAAGTGGGTTCGGCGTAGGAATGCGTCAATTCTGGAAACTAGAACGCAGTCATGAATCGATGAATCACGATCCGCGCTAAGCTTGCGGCCTGAGCAGCCGTGACGGCGCGCGCATTGTCACGAGTTCTTCCGCCATCGTCGGATGCACGGCCATCGTCGCGTCGAAATCGCTCTTCGTCGCGCCCATCCGCAAGGCGACGGCGATGAGCTGCGCCATCTCCCCCGCCTCGGGACCCAAAATATGCGCGCCAAGCACGCGTCCATTTGAGCCGTCGATGATCAGCTTCATATAAACGCGTTCGCCGCGTCCCGAGAGCGTCGCGCGCATGGGGCGAAACTGCGTCTCATAAATATCGATCGCGCCATGCTGCGCGAGCGCCTCGGCCTCGGTCAGGCCCACCGTTCCGATTTCGGGCGTGGTGAAGACGGCGCTTGGCGTGCATGCGTAATCGACCGTCGTCGGCGTCGCGCCGAAGACGCTGTCGGCGAAGGCTTGCCCCTCGCGAATGGCGACAGGCGTCAGATTGATCCGATCAGTGACGTCGCCGACGGCGTAGATGGATTCAAGGTTCGTGCGTGAATTCTCATCGACCGCGACCGCGCCATTTTCGCGTAAGTCCACGCCTGCGGCCTCAAGCCCCATATCTTGCGTCATCGGCCTGCGCCCGGTCGCGATGAGCAGGCAGTCGACCTCAAGCGGCGCGCCGTCGCTCATCTCGACCGCCAGAACGTCAGCGTTTTTTGTGATGCGCGTCGGCAGGACGCCCGCCCGATGTTCGACGCCAGCCATCTTGAGCGCTTCGCAGAGGCGCGAACGCAGATCGTCGTCGAAGCCGCGCAGCGGCAGATCGGCGCGATAGGCGAGATGCACCTTAGCGCCAAGCCGCGAGAAGATGCTTGCGAATTCGACGGCGATATATCCCGCTCCAACGATCAGCAGCCTTTGCGGGAATTTCGGCAGATCGAAAATCTCGTTCGAAGATATACCGAATTCGATGCCCGGAATGTGGGGGGCGAGCACCGGCGCGCCGCCGGTGGCGATGAGAATGTAGCGGGCGCGGGCGGAGCGGCCGTTGGAGAAACGCACGCCGTTTGGATCGGTGAGCGTCGCGCGCGCGCGGATGAGCTCGACGCCGGAACTCGCGAGCGTTTCAGCGTAAAGTCCTGAAAGGCGCGTAATCTCCTTTTCCTTTGCGGCGACGAGAGTCGGCCAGTCAAAAGACACATCGCCGACGCGCCAGCCGAAACCGGCGGCGTCCTTGAAATCATCGTGGAAACGGCTCGCGAGCACGTAAAGCTTTTTGGGAACGCAGCCGCGAATGACGCAGGTGCCGCCGACGCGAAATTCCTCGGCGATCGCGACTTTCGCGCCATGGCTTGCGGCGACGCGCGCCGCACGGACGCCGCCGGATCCGGCGCCGACGACGATAAGGTCATAGTCGACAGTCATAAGGGGTCGCCCGATATGTTTCCCAGGATGCGCACGCCTTCGGCGCCGGCGATGAAGATCGCCGTTGCGAGTCCGATGAACAGTCCGTGATCCACGACTCCGGGAATCGCCGAAAGCCGCGCAGCGAGGACGTCAGCATCGTCGATGGCGCCGAATGCGCAGTCAACGATGTAATGGCCGCCGTCGGTGATGAAGCGCTCGCCAGGCTCCGCTTCGCGCATCGTCAGCGGGCCGATGAGTCCCAGACCGCGCGCGACCCGTTCGATATGCAGCATAGTGGAGCGCGCGCCGAACCGATCGATTTCGACCGGCAGGGGGAAGGCGCCGAGCGTTCGCACCTCCTTGGTCGCGTCGGCGATGACGAACATGCGCGTCGAGGCGGCGGCGACGATCTTCTCGCGCAGCAGCGCGCCGCCGCCGCCTTTGATCAGGCGAAGCGCCGCGTCGAATTCGTCAGCGCCGTCGACAGTGAGATCGAGTTGCGGGGTCTCGTCGAGGGTGGAGAGCGGTATCCCGAGACTTTCGGCCTGCGCGCGGGTGCGCTCGGAGGTCGGCACGCAAACGACCTCCAGCCCCTCCCTGACGCGGGCGCCAAGAAGATCGACGAAATGCGCCGCCGTCGATCCCGTGCCGAGCCCCAACCGCATGCCATGCGTGACGGACTCGAGCGCCGCTTGCGCGGCGGCGCGCTTCATGGCCTCGGCGGAAAAAGCGCTCATACGGACATTCGCTTCGCTTCGTCGCTCGCTCATTTGGCCGGCGGCGTGCAGACCACCGACGTTTCGTTCAGCACGAAGCAGATCGACATTATGCCGGAACGCAGATCGACGCGGAATACGCCGCCTTCGCCGGTATGACGCGATGCGATCAGCGCATATTCGCTAAAAACGCCGGCGCGCGCGCCTTCGCCAGGCGGATAACACAGCGTCACGCCGATCGCGGCGCCTTCCTTCAAGCCGTATTGGCAGGCGCCGACCTCGCCATTGGAACGGTCCAGGCGAAACACGCGATTGAGATCCGTCTGCGGCGCCGCCAGAAATTCGTAATTTCCGGCCGCCGCCATCGACGCCCCGGAAAGGACGAAGACGAGCGCGCCGGCCGTCAAAGCTGCACGTCGACGCGTATGGAAATGGCGCGTTCCACGCATATTTGCGCTCCCTGTCGCGAATCGGTCGGCGCAGTCTACACGCAGAGCCCTCGCCTGCGGAGGCGGCAAAATTCGCCTATCTCATCAACGGAGCTTGATCCCGGGGGGCGGCGCGGCTACCCCCTTCGCTATGACAGCCCGCTTCCCTGTTCTCGTTTTCGATCTCGACGGCACATTGGCCGACACCGCCTATGATCTCATCGGCACGCTCAATGTGCTGCTCATGCGCGAAGGACTGACGCCGCTCGCGCTCGAGGCCGGACGGCCGCTTGTCGGCGCCGGCGCGCGGGCGCTGATCGAGCGCGGCTTCGCGCATCAGGGCGCGCCGCTCGATCCGGCGCGCGCCGAGGGGCTGGTGCGCGATTTCCTGGTGTATTACGAGGCGCACATCGCCGACGAAAGCCGGCTGTTCCCCGGCGCCCTCGCGGCGCTCGATCGGTTCAAGGCGGCCGGCTTTCGCCTCGCCGTCTGCACCAATAAGACTGAAGAACTGGCGCGGCTGCTGTTGCAAAAACTCTCGGCGGCGGACCGCTTCGCGGCGATCTGCGGCCGCGGCAGCTTTCCGATGCACAAGCCCGATCCGCGCACGCTGTGGCTGACGGTCGAGGCGGCGGACGGCGACCCCAGGCGCGCGGTGATGGTCGGGGATTCCAAGACCGACATCGACACCGCCCGCGCCGCCGGAACGCCGTCGGTCGCGGTGGATTTCGGCTATACCGACACGCCGGTCGCGGCGCTTTCGCCCGACCGCGTGATATCGCATTTCGACGAGCTGTGGGACGCGGTGGCGTCGCTGGACGAGGCGCTGTTCCAGCGCGCGATTGAGGCGTCTTGATCTTTTGAGCCCCGCTTCGCCGTCGAGGCCGGCGCCGCGCACGTTCCGGGAAAGGTTCGCAATATGGAGAAAATGCACTTCACGCGGATGGACCAGGGCACCGACGAAGATTTTCAGATCCTCAAACAGGTCCACGAGCACACGCTCAAGGAATTGCCGGACCGGCTCTTTGGACTGCTTAGCGATCTAGGCAAGGACACAGCCTATAACATCACGCGCCGCGATCACTGTCTGCAATCGGCGACGCGCGCGCTGCGCGACGGCAAGGACGAAGAATATGTGGTCGTCGCGCTGCTGCATGACGCGTGCGAAACGCTTGGACCTTTCAACCACGGCGAGGTGATCGCCGCGATCCTGAGGCCCTTCATCAGCCGCGACAATTACTGGATGCTGGCGCAGCACGGCCTGTTTCAGACCTATTTCTACGCCGCGCACCTTGGCCTCGATCCCAACGCCCGCGACAAATTCAGGTCGGACCCGGCCTATGAGCAGACGATCGAGTTCTGCGCCAAATATGACGAAGTGTCGTTCGATCCCGCTTATAAAAACGAGCCGCTCGCGACCTTCGAGCCGATGGTCCGGCGCGTTCTCTCGAAGGATTGGACCCCGCCGTGAGCGGCCGGCGGCGCGTGGCCCAGGCTTGAGCCTCGGCGGAGGCAGGGCGATCATCGACGCGGAAGGGCGATCTGCGATCTTGACGGAGGGCGCCGGGCTCTCATACAGGATGAGGATCGATCGCCGATGGCGACGGGCGGCTAGCTCAGCGGGAGAGCACTCCCTTCACACGGGAGGGGTCACAGGTTCAATCCCTGTGCCGCCCACCATTAAGCGCCTCACAGCGAACCTCCCTGTGGTAAGGAGGGAGGCTCGCGAGCGGATCTCTTATTCGGTAGCCCTGTGAACGGCGTCCTTGGCGTTTTTGGCGAGTTCCTTCGCCTTGGTCGCCGCGGCGTCAAGCGCATCGGCAACGGCGTCTTTGGCCTCGCCGAGCGCCGTCTGGCTCTTCCCCTTCATTTCCTGCAACACGCCTTCGCCTTCCAGTTGGGGAGAGTCGATCACCTTCCCGGCGGCCTGCTTCGCAGACCCTGTCGCTTCATTCAGGGCGCCTTTAAGTTTATCGCTGGTCGAACTCATGAAAAATTCCTCCTTATGAAGATCGCTACGTGACGATTGCCACGGTCAAGACAAATGAATAACTGCCGTGCTGCAGATATGTTCCGGTTTCGGCCGGTTTATTAGTTGGGCTTCGGCGCAGTGACGATCGTGAGATCATTCGCTACATTTGAACGCCGACGCCCGAACAGAGGGCCGAAAGCACAACTCGATGCCTGACGTCCCCGCCGTAGCGTGCGAGATTGAGAGAGCCGCCGTCATCTCAAAGTGCGGCGCGTATCGTTACAGTCTCACGCGCAGATGGAGCGACGCGCCGCTTCTGACCTTCGTCATGCTCAATCCGTCGACGGCCGACGCTAAAGAGGATGATCCGACGATCCGCCGCTGCATCGGCTTCGCGCGGCGCGAAGGCGCCGGCGGACTCATCGTCGCCAATCTTTATGCGCTGCGCTCGCCCGCGCCCGAGGCGCTCTGGTCGACGCGCGATCCGATCGGCCCGAAGAATCGGCGCACGCTCGTTGACCTCGCCGCGCAAGCGGTCGCTCAGTCGGCGCCCATCATCTGCGCGTGGGGGGCGCTGGCCCGACAAGATCAAATCGACGGCGCGCTGCGGATGTTTCACGCCTCGGGCGCGCGTCTCGCCTGCCTTGGCAGGACGCAGCGCGGCGCGCCGCGCCATCCGCTCTATGTTCGCGCCGACCAGCCGCTGGAGCGTTTTCCGTAAAACTCCGCGCCGCGCCTGCGCGCTCGGCCTGAGCCCTCATGCGCAATGTGAAAGCGCCAAGGCCGGAAACAGAGTCCATGCCCCCGCGAAGAGAGCCGCAACCGCGAGAATAATGCTGATGTGCGCGACAAAGGGAGAGTCGGAGCGAAAGAGCGGCGAGCGCAGCCCGACGAGAACGGCGGCGAGAATCAAAAGCGCGACGAAAAACGCAAGCGTCATGGCGGCTTGGAAGAGCGTCGCGCCAGTGACTTGTATGTGTTGCCAGCCGGCGGCGCAGCCCACGCCCTCGAGCCCATAGAGGGCGCTGAACACGGCGAGCCAGACGAGCATGGCGATGACGATCCGAACGACGTCCTTCATGTGAGATAGCTCGAGAATTGCGTCGCGATGAGGCTGGTTGCGGCGACGAAGGCCGCATAATCGGTCCAGAGGCGCACAATGTTGACGTTCGATGTTCGGGGACACGCCGCGCCGCCGCGCAAGGTTTGGTACACGAGCGAGGACGTCATGATCGCCGCGATCGCAGCATGAATGAGCGCATAGGCGATCATCACGAACATCGTCGCGCCATAGGCGTAATCCGTCAGTTGGCCCGCGCGCGTTAGCGTCATCGCAAGCGCGGCGATCGTCATCCCCGAGCCTGCGAGCGCGACGAAAAGTCCGCGCCATAGAGACGCGCCGCGAGAAGCGGCGCGCGCCGCGACGTGGAGGCCAAAGGCCGCCGCCGCCGCGCCGATGAGACCGAGGGCCAGTTCGAGAACGGAGAGCGACAGCCATTGGGGCGGCGGCCAGTTCGGCCCGACCGTCCAAAGAAAGGCATATCCGAAGAAGAGGGAACCGTAGAGAACGGCGTCAGCGAGAAGCAGAAAGGCCGACCCCCACCAGCCGGGAGAACGATCCGTGTCAATGGCCTGGGGCAGAAGCGTCGCCCGCCCGACATTCTGAAGTCCAGGATAGGCCGCCTCCCTTTGCGACCAGCCCCAGCGCAGCGACAGGCCGACGACGAACAGCAAGGCGATCGGAACGATCCAATAGGCTCTGATCAGCGCCCCGAGAAAAGCCGCGCCGGTGGCGGCCGCAAGCGCGATGGGCAGCGTCGAATTGCCCGGGAAAATGACCAGAGCTTCAGGATTTCCGCTCGCCGCGTCGACGGTCAACGTCTCACGCAAGCCGCCGCGCGGCGCGCCGAGAAAATATTCGCCGCGGGCGATTTTGTTCGCGAGTTCCGGGTCCCTCGCCAGCGGCTCACGATCGCCGACAATCGGTATGCTGGCGAAGTTATACGCGGCTGGCGGCGTCGGCATCGCCCATTCCAGCGTCCCGGCGCCCCAGGGATTGCGCGACCCTCGGATCGCGAGAAGCGCATGCAGCGCAATGTCGAACACCACCATCGCGACGCCGATCGCCATGACGAAGCTGCTGATCGAAGAAAACAGATTGATTGCGGTCCAGCCGGCGTCCTCGGGATACCAGGCGATCCGCCGTCGCTGGCCGAGAAGGCCGACCCAATGCATCGCCAGGAAGGCTCCGTTGAATCCGAGAAAGATGAGCCAAAAGGCCATCTCGCCGATTCGAAAGAAACGCTTGCGGCCGGTGATCTGGGGAAGCCAGTAATACAGCCCTGCAAGCATCGGAAAGACGAATCCGCCAAACAGCACATAATGCAGATGCGCGGTGACGAAAGCCGTGTCATGCGCCTGCCAGTCGAACGGCACGATCGCCACCATGACCCCGGTCAGGCCGCCAATGACGAAGGTGAGGAAAAAACCGATGATGTAGAGCATCGGCAGCGTGAGGCGCGGCCGTCCTTTCCAAAGCGTGCCGAGCCAGGCGAAGATCTGAATCCCCGTGGGAACGGCGACAAGCGTCGAGGCGGCCGAGAAAAACGCTAAGCCCATATGCGGAATGCCTGTCGCGAACATGTGGTGCACCCAGAGTCCGAAGCTCAGGAATGCGAGCGCGACGGCGGCCGCCACGACCCATCGATAACCAAGCAGCGCCGTGCGCGCCATCACCGGAAGGACTGTGGAGATGACGCCGGCGGCGGGCAGGAAGATGATGTAGACCTCCGGATGGCCGAAGAGCCAAAAGAGGTGCTGCCAGAGCAGGGGGCTCCCGCCAAGCGCGGATTCGAAAAAGGGAAAGCCGAAGGCGCGCTCCAGTTCGAGCAAAATCGAGCCGAGGATCAACGGCGGAAATCCCATCAGGATCATCAGCGCGGTGACGAGCGCATACCAGGCGAAGATCGGCATGAGGTCGAGCGACATGCCCGGCGCACGAAACTTCAGGATCGAGACGCAAATCTCGACGGCCGCGGCGATCGCTGACACTTCGACGAAGGTGACGCCGATGAGCCAGAAGTCGGCGTTGACGCCGGGCGAATGCGCGCTCGAAGACAGCGGCGGATACATGAACCAGCCGCTGTCTGGCGCAAGGCCGGCCAGCATCGCGAAGACCAGCATCAACCCGCCGAACACGTAACACCAGAAGCCAAAGGCCGAGAGGCGCGGATAGGCGAGGTCGCGCGTGCCCAGCAGCTTCGGCAGCAGATACACGGCCGCCCCCTCGAACAGCGGAATCGCGAAGAGGAACATCATGATCGTTCCATGCATCGTGAAGATCTGATCGTAGATCGCGGGCGCGACGAACGCCGAATGCGGCGTGGCGAGCTGCGTTCGGATCAACATTGCGAGGACGCCGCCGATCAGAAAGAAGAGCGTCGCGACAAGAAGAAACATTCTGCCGATATCGCTGTGATTGACGGTCGAAATGACGCCTCTCCAGCCGGGCTCGGAAGACCAGATGCGGCTGAGGGCGCGATGGCGCGCGAGCGCGTTCATTCTTTCGCGCGCCCGAGAAAGGCGTCCCAGCCAGCCGCATCATGCGCGATCACGGTAAAGGCGTCGCCGCTGTATCCGGGGCCGCTGAATTCGGCGCCAACTCCGTGATATTCTCCCGGCGCCGCGGCTTCGATCCTCAGAACGTTCACCTGCCCCGGAATGGCGTCCAGCTTGCCGGCGAGCCGAGGGGCCCAAAAACTGTGGACCACGTCGAGCGAGGTGATCTCGACGTTGACGGGTCGGCCGGCGGGGATGTGCAGAACGCCCTGCGTGCGCCGTCCGGCGGCGTCAGCGTAGCCGAAGCTCCAGGACCACTGACGCGCCTCTGCGCGCACCGTCACGACCTTTTCGCCGCTTTTGGGAAGAAGCGTTTCCCCCAGAACCAGCCCATAGATCAGCAGCGCGGCCAGGGTGACGAGCGGGAAGGCGAGGCCGAGGCCATACAGCCAGAAGCGCTCCTGCCGACGCTCGCTCTGATGAGGGGCAGGCGTTCGGCGATAGGCGATCAGCAGCAGGAGCATCACCAGCGCGAATATCGCCGCTGACCCCGCCAACATCGTCCACCACAGCGTCGCTATCCGTGCGGCGGCCGGGCCTGCCGGATCCACTGCTGATAGACCTCCGGCGCAACCTGTGACCGCCAGCGGCGTTAAGAGGACGAGACGACGCGCGGAGGAACGCCGATGGCGAACAAACGAAACGGTAAGAAGCGAGGCTTCATTGATCCGATCGAACAGCTTCCAGAGTTTTACGACACCGAATCTCGCGTGGCGGTGCTTGGCCATCCGATTCACGCAATGTCCGTCGCCTTTCCGATCGCGCTGACATTCACCCTGCTGGGCGCCGATCTCCTGTACTGGTGGACAGGCGACGTCTTCTGGGCCCGCGCCGGCGTGTGGTCCGCGGGCGGAGGTTTCCTGCTCGGCCTCTTTGCGGGGCTGTCCGGAACCGCGGAACTGTTGCTCGTAAGGGGCATACGCGCCAGGACCGCGGCCTGGTCGCATTTCATTCTTGCCGTATTGCTGCTCGCGCTTCTCGGCGTGAATTGGGGCTATAGGCTGTACGACTATCAGGCCGTCGTGCTGCCCTACGGACTCCTTTTGTCGATCTTCTGCGTGATCATGGTGTCGGTGACAGGATGGCATGGCGGCAAGCTCGTCTTCGACTATCGGCTGGGCGCCAAAAAAGGGAGCTGACCGCCCTGCGGCTGCGAGAGCCAGTGCGGAAAGCGAAGCTCGCTGAAGTCAGGCTTGTCGAGCACGAGAAACAGGATCGCGAGGATCGGGATAAACGCCGCGACCGGCTGCAGAAAAGGATGCGGCGGCTGATGAAGACCTTGGGTTTCCCCCATCGATGTGACCGTGTGCCCGACCCAGCCATGGGTGAGGACCAAAGCGCCGACGAAGACGAGCTTTAAGAACATCCATGGCGTGAACGCGTCGCGCAGAAAGACGAGCGCTGTCCCCGAGGCCACCGCCAGAACCGCGGCAGGCGTCACGCCAAGCGTATAGGCGAAATGCGTATAGCGCCGGATTCGCACATAGTCCGACTGGCTGAGCGCCGGGTCGTGGTGCGATAGCACCAGGGGCAGGGCGATGAGGCCTGCGCACCACAGCGCAAGCGTTAAGACGTGGAACGCCAGGAAATGGGGAACCAGCGGCGTGAGTGGGCCGATCACCGAAAATCCTCGGGTATCGCGCAGTGGTTGGGGGCGCCCATCGCGCGCGCATCGGCGCCATGCTTACGCAGAATGCACACGTCCATGCGCGCGGAGTCGGCGATCAATGTGCGATGAACCACGGGGCGCCTTCGAAGACTCGAAAAATTCAATGCTGTAACGATTGAAGCTGCGCTGTGTTCCCAATCCAGAGCTAATCTTTATTCAAGGCCTTGGGCTAACGGCATGGGGCAGCGCGAATCCTGACCGAAACTGTTGCGTTGAAGCTGACGAGGCGCAGTTCGATTGCGCAGCCACGGGCCGGCTCTTAAGGCTGCTCCATCAGTTCCTCGGCCGAAAGCTGCGTGAGCGTCTGGCGGCGCTTCTTGGACGCGTAGCTTGGGTAGGCGAGCCAGATGACTCCCGCCAGCAAGATGAACGTCATCGCGCCGAACAGAAAGGCGTCGTTGAGCGCCAGGATCGTCGCCTGCTGGCGGATGAGCTGCGCCGCCCGGGCGCGCGCCGCATTCGGCGACATACCCATCGCCTGCATACGCTCCAGGAACGAGGCGAGCAGGTCGAGCGAGGCGAAGCGGCGTCCGCCGAAATGATCGGCGAGGTCGAGCTGATGGAATGGCGTGCGGCGGAAGACAAGCACGCCGAGCAGCGTGATGCCCATGGCGCCGAACACCGTGCGCAGCATCGCGAGCTCCTCCGCCGCACGGATCAGTCGTTCGCCGGCGAGTCCGGTCATGGCGAGCGTCGCGAGCGGCGCAAAGAACATCCCGAGCGAGAATCCGAAGAAGAACATCGGCGTCGTCACATTATCGAAAGAGGCGCTCTTGTCATATTGGCCGAGCCACACAAAGGTTACGGCGAGACCGATGAAATTGAGGAAGATGATGAGTCGCGCATCGACGTTTCTCGTGATCTCATGCACCACGGCGGCGGCGGCCATCGCCAGAAAAATCATGGTCAGATAGACCATGCCGGCGAGCGAAGACGTGTAGCCGAGCAGCACCTGCAATTGCACGATGAACACCGAAAGCAGGCCCTGAATGATCAAAAAGCCGACCAGCGAGCAGAATGTCGCAATCGCGAAATTGCGGTGCAGAAACAGTCGCAGGTCGAGGGCCGGCCGCCGCTCGCCGAACTCCCAGAAGATGAACATCGGCAAAGCGAGGAGAGCGACCAGAAGCAGCCACGCGAGCACGGGCGAGGCGAACCAGTCGAAATCATTGCCCATGTTGAGAATGGTCTGCACGCAGAGCAACACCGTCGCGAGCAGAATGAAACCGATCGTGTCGAAACGCGTCACGCGGCGCTCGAAGCCGCTCCCATAGAACAGCGCAGCAACAATGCCTGCCACGGGTAAGGCGACCAGGACATTGGAATAAAACAGCCAGCGCCAGTTGAAATATTCGGCCCAAAAGCCGCCCATGAAGACGCCGATGGTGAAGGGCGCCATGCTCATAACGCCCCAAAAGCCGACGCCGAGCGTGCGTTGATCATCTGGATATTGCCCAAGCGTCACGGATTGCGCGAGCGGAAGGGCGACGCCGCCGATAAGGCCGAGCAGAAAGCGCATCGGCGCGAAGAACCAGATCGTTTCGCTCGCCGCGCACATCAGGGAAACGGCGGCGTAGGCGACAAGGGCGCCGATCAGCACGCGATAGGCGCCAAGTCGTCCCGAGAGCCACCGCGATAACGGAAGGCCGAGTGCGATCCCAACCATATGGTCGGTCGTCGCCCATGTGCCGTAGCTCGGCGTGACGCCCTCGAGGCTTCCGGCCGCATAGGGCGCGAGCACCGTGTAGCCCGGCACATTCGACAACATGACGACGTTCGCCGCGCCCGCCGCGACGTTGAGCAGCAGGAATCGCCAGCCTTTCATTCGCGCCTGTGTGACCACCGTTACGCTCCAGCCGGGAGCGCGGAGCGCCAAGCCGATCGCAGGTCGCCTGAAGAGCGCAGGTTCATCCGTTTTCTCATTAGCGCGTGCGAGTCATGGCTCAAAAAGGCGCATTTGTCACGAAGCGCATGTGCGCGAATAACGCCGCAGGCTTGTCAATGGCCGGCGCCATGCGCCATACCGGCCGCTTGGAAGGGGAAGGCCTATGACGGGGATCTGGTTTCAGGTGGCGCTCATACTCGGCCTCGCGCTCATCGCCGCGATGATCGCCGCGAGATTTCGCATCTCGACCGCGTTGACCGAAATCATCGTCGGCATGTGCGCGCGGACGCTGTTCGCCGCGACGGTTGGCGTCGAAATCTTCAGCGCCCAGGAGCCTTGGGTCAAGACGCTCGCCGGATTGGGCGCAATTGCGCTGACGTTTCTCGCGGGCGCCGAACTCGATCCCGTCGTCTTCAAGCTGAAGTGGAAGGAGGCTGCGTCGGTCGGCGCTGCGAGCTTCCTCGCGCCCGCCATCGGCTGCTGGGCCGTCGCCTATTATCTGCTGGGGTGGGAGAGTTCGCCGGCGCTGCTTGCCGGCATCGCGCTCGCCGCCACCTCCGTGGCCGTCGTCTATACGGTGATGATGGAATATGGCTTTAACCGCACCGATTTCGGCAAGACGATTCTCGCCGCCTGTTTCATCACCGATCTCGGCACGGTCGTGACGCTCGGCCTCGTCTTCGCACCCTTCACCTGGAAGACCGCCGTGTTCGTCGCAGCGGTCGGCGCGGCGTTTGTCGGATTGCCGCGGGCGACGCCTGTGATCTTTGCGAAGTTCGGCGGACGCCCTTCGGAATTCGAGACGAAATTCCTGTTCTTCGCGCTGATGGCGCTCGGCGCGCTCGCGACCTGGGCCGGGAGCGAAGGCGTCTTGCCCGCATATCTGATCGGCATGGCGCTCGCAGGCTCCGTCGGGCGCGACCATGCGCTCATTCGCAAGATTCGGGCGGTGACGATCGGCCTGCTGACGCCCTTCTATTTCATCCGAGCCGGATATTTTGTCTCCGTCCCGACCGTTCTCGCCGCGCCGCTTGGCGTCGCCGCCTTTCTTGCCGTCGAGATGGCGACCAAGGTCGTCAGCGTCTATCCCGTGGCGCGCCGATTCGGGTCGCCGCACAAGGACGCGATGTATACGACGCTGCTGATGGCCTCCGGCCTCACATTCGGCACGATTTCGGCGCTTTTCGGCCTGTCGAACAATATCATCGACGAAAACCAATATTCGACGCTCGTCGCCGCGATCATCGCGACGGCGATCGTCCCCACGATGATTGCGAACAGTCTTTATTTGCCGCGCCATCGGCTGCCCCGAGAGGCGGCGCCGCAGGACGTTCGTTCCGCGGAGCCGGCGAAGGAGTCCGTCCTGGAAGGATAAATGCGACTTGATTCCCGGCGGGCGCGATGCAATCAACGTCCCCATTGTCGCTAGAGGAAGCGCGCCTGGCGAGTGGCGCGCCTGCAGGACGCCTCGAAGCGCGGACAACAGGAAGGACAATCTGAATGCGCATTATTCTGAGGCTATCGGCTGTGCTGGCTTTTTTTGCGCTCGCGCCGGCTTTCGCTCAAGGCACGCCGGAACAGCGCGAGGCCTGTGAAGGCGACGCGAATCGCGTCTGCGAGGCGTATATCCCGGACGCCGTCGCCATCGAGCGATGCCTGAGAGCCAATGCGGGATCGATCAGCGCCGCCTGCAAAGCCGAACTCGGCCTCGCGTCGGCGGGCGGCAAAAAGCGCAAGCGCTAACAACGCGCGGCGAACGTCGCCGCGCCCTCAATCCGCGCCTTACACAGCATCAGGTCGCGACGGCGAGCCGTCTTTCGGCGAGCCGCGCGGCCTCGGCGCCCGACAACATCGCGCCGTTGAAGCCATGCTCGCCGCCAAAAGCCGAGGCGAGATAGAGTCCGGCGATCGGCGTTTGCGGCGTCCGCGGAAATCCCATCAAGATCGGCGCTTCGGCGGGCAGCGCGGCAAAGCCGTACACGGCGCCCTCCGGCGTGTTGAGATAGCTCGCCATCGAATAGGCGTTGAGCAGCATGCGCGTCGTGACCAGGCCGGAAAAGCCTGGATAGTTGCGGTCTAGAGAAGCCTGTATGGCGTCGAGCCAGCGTTCGCGGCGCGCGAGCGCCGCGTCGCGCGGCAGATCGCGCCAGTTCTCGACGCGATCGAGGCCCAGCACGCTGACGAGGATCGGCGGCTCGTCCCAAAGACCTGAGTCGACAGCGGTGAAATTGGCGATCGTATGAAGGGGCAATTCCCCCTTCGGATCTTCCGCCATCGCGCCGGCGCCATCGCCATATTGATCGAAGCGCCGCATATTTTGGGGCATCACGACGGTCGTGAAATCCGTCAACCCGACTGTGGATGGTTTCGCGCTCAAGCCGAAATTGGCTGAAAACAGCGAGGTGGAAAGCCGGCGGGACCCGAAGGTCTCCTCCATTTTTGCGCGCGCTGGCGCGTCCATCATCGCCGCCGCCTCCGAAGGCGCGCAATTCGCCATCGCCACGCGCGCTTCTATGCGTTCCTCGCTGTCGCCGGCGCGCCGCGCGACATGGCGTATGGCGATCACATTGCCGCCCGCGTCGGTCTCAATGGCGTTGACCTGCCGGCCCATGCGCACGACGCCGCCGGTCTTGGTGATGCACTTGGCGAGCTTCAGGCTCAATTGTCGCGAGCCGCCTTTGATATAGGCGCCCCCCGAACCGATGTAAGCGCCCTGCGCAATTGCATAATAGATCCACCACAGCCGGCGCGGATCGTCGCCGTAATAGGCGAGATTGGCGCCCAGCGCGCATTTCAGGGCCTCGCAGCCGGCGAAATCGCGCTCCATGATCTCGTGCAATGAATTCTGCCAGCCGGCCGCGGCAGGCGCGACTTCCCAAAGTCCGCGCGCCAATTTGGCGAAGGAGCTTTCCTCGCGGGCCTGTTTCAAGGTCCACAGCGCGTCGTGAATCTGCTCGACCTCGCCGAGAAATCTTTGGATGGCGGCGCGCTTGTCGGGGAAACGCGCGGCGAGCGCCTCATAGGCGGCCGCAAAGCCGAAAGGCAGCTCGAAGGCCTCGCCAACCGGCCCGCCGCGCACCGTGTAGAGCGCGCCCGTGGGCAGCCATTCGATTTCGTCGAGAATCCCCAGGCGGCGCAGGATGTCGTGCTTCACGTCGCGGGGGTTGCGCGCGTCGGAGGTCTGATGAAGCGAGGCTTCCACGGTCAGCGGACCGACCTTGTAGACCGACGCCGCGCCGCCCAGGCTGAAATTGCGCTCTAACAGGCAGACGCTGTAGCCGTCGTGCGCAAGCATCGCTCCCGCCGTCAATCCGCCCAGTCCCGAGCCGATCACCACGGCGTCGAATTTCTTGTCGCTCATTCCGAATCGTCTTTGCCGCTGAAAGATCGTCACTCTATCCCGCGACGCCCCTCTGGCGAAAGGCGTCGGCTGATACAAGATAGGACCCAGCCCAAGAATCTCATACAAGGCGCTGGCGATGGCCGACGAGATCTTCCCCGTAACCCGCACCGACGCCGAATGGCGCGCGCTTCTTACTCCCGAGCAATATGACGTCATGCGCGGGCATGGCACCGAACGCCCGGGAAGCTGCGCGCTCAACCATGAAAAGCGTCGCGGCGCGTTCAACTGCGCGGGCTGCGGCCAGCCGTTGTTTCGCTCGGGCGAGAAGTTTGAAAGCGGCACCGGCTGGCCGAGTTTCTTCGATCCGCTTCCCGGCGCGCTCGGCTCGACCGTCGACCGCGCCTATGGCATGGTGCGCACGGAAGTGCATTGCAGCCATTGCGGCTCCCATCTCGGGCATGTCTTCAACGATGGCCCGCCGCCGACCGGCCTGCGCTATTGCATCAATGGCGTCGCGCTCGATTTTCAGCCGGAGTAGGCGTCAAAAGACTATCGAGCCTCGTGATCGCCCGATAGAGTCAAGGCTGCGACGCTGACTGCGACAAAATTTTTTCGAGGGACGTCGCAACGGATGCTGCGCCCGCGGGCTTGCGGTTTCTTCGGATAGGTAAGGACGGGGCTCGGTTTCTTCCCGGCGCAAGCGGCGAGCCTGTCCAGACCCGTCGCATCAGCTTTTCGGGCGTGTAGGAAACTTCACAATTCCTGAGCGAATGCGCGCATTGATCGATGCGCGCACAGCCTGTCTCTTCCTGTTCTATCAGGTAGGCAAAGGATAGGTGGTCGGCCCGGCTTGTCGAATAAGCGATTCGACTCGTGATTGTGTCGCGCGAGCAGGAGCCGCATCGCGGCGCCCGTGCATTCGTCACGCCGCTGGCCGCTCTGCCGGCTTGACGATCAATTTTGATTCCCGTCATACGAGGTGTCCGCCAATGAATTTTCAGTAAGCGGATTCATGCGCGCGTCGGCTCGTTGCGGCGAACCGCGGGCCTTGATGCGTGAATTGGATAAAACTACGGTCGCAAAAAAGGCTGCAGCCTGCATCGGCAGGATTTCAGCCCGGTCGGCCGGGAGCGGGATCGGCGGCGCCGACGCTCGGTTCTCGATGACCGAAAAAAACGAATTGTGGGCCTGTGCGACGCAGGCCTGATAGGGAGTGGACTGCATGTCAGAACGGTCAGCCGCCGCGCCGGGCGCGAGCGGAAAGGACAATCAGCATCTTGCGCCGAAGTCCGACATCGAGATTTCGCAGGCCGCCAAGATGCGGCCGATTATCGACGTCGCGCGCGACAAGCTCGGCATCCCGGCCGAACATGTGCAGCCCTACGGCCACTACAAGGGCAAGATCTCCCTCGACTACATCTCCTCGCTCGACAGCCAGGCCGACGGCAAGCTGATCCTCGTCACGGCGATTACGCCGACGCCCGCCGGCGAAGGCAAGACGACGACGACCGTCGGCCTCACCGACGGTCTCAATCACATCGGCAAAAAGGCGCTGTGCTGTTTGCGCGAGCCCTCGCTCGGTCCCTGTTTCGGCGTCAAGGGCGGCGCCGCCGGCGGCGGCTATGCGCAGGTCGTGCCGATGGAGGACATCAATCTCCACTTCACCGGCGACTTCCACGCCATCGGCGCGGCGAACAATCTGCTCGCGGCGCTGATCGACAATCACATCTATTGGGGCGGCGAACCCAAGATCGACTCGCGCCGCGTTGCATGGCGGCGCGTCGTCGATATGAATGACCGCGCATTGCGCTCGATCGTCTCGTCTCTTGGCGGAGTCTCGAACGGCTTCGCCCGCGAGGACGGATTCGACATCACCGTCGCTTCGGAAGTGATGGCGATCTTTTGCCTCGCTTCGGACTTCGCCGATCTGCAGCGGCGGCTCGGCGACATTGTCGTCGGCCAGACCCGCGAGAAGAAGAGCGTGCGCGCCTCGGAAGTGAAGGCGGCGGGCTCCATGGCCGCGCTGCTCAAAGACGCGATCGCGCCCAATCTCGTGCAGACGTTGGAGAACAACCCGGCGATCATCCACGGCGGGCCTTTCGCCAATATCGCGCATGGCTGCAATTCGGTGATCGCGACGAAAGCCGGCCTGAAGCTCGCCGACTACGTCGTGACGGAGGCGGGCTTCGGCGCCGATCTCGGCGCGGAGAAGTTCTTCGACATCAAGTGCCGCAAGGCGGGCCTCAAGCCAGACATCACGGTGATCGTCGCGACGATCCGCGCGCTCAAGATGCATGGCGGCGTCGCCAAGGACGATCTGAAGGCCGAGAATGTCGCCGCGGTCGAAAAGGGCTTCGAGAATCTGAAGCGCCATATCGGCAATGTCCGCAAATTCGGCGTGCCGGTGCTTGTCTCGATCAATAAGTTCTCGGCCGACACCGCGGCCGAAATGGCGGCGCTCGACAAGCTCTGCAAGGCGGAAGGCGTCGAATGCGTCGTCGCCGACAATTGGGGCTCCGGCGGCGCCGGCGCGGCGGATCTCGCCAGGGCGGTCGTCAACACCATCGAGACGCAGCCCTCGAAGTTCAAGCCGCTCTATCCGGACGACATGCCGCTTGCCGAGAAGGTGCGCACGATCGCCAAGGAGCTCTATGGCGCCGCCGATATCTCCTATGATTCGAGCATCAAGGCGCGCTTCGCCGAACTGGAGAAGGAAGGCTTCGGCAACTTCCCGGTCTGCATCGCCAAGACGCAATACAGCTTCTCGACGGATGCGAACGCCAAAGGCGCGCCCTCGGCCTTCACGATCCCGATCCGCGAATTGCGTCTCTCCGCAGGCGCCGAGTTCATCGTGGTGGTGTGCGGCGACATCATGACGATGCCGGGATTGCCGAAGGTCCCAGCCGCCAACAACATCTACGTCGACGATTCCGGCCGCATCGCCGGCCTGTTCTAGCGCGTTCACGGCGTCATCGACGCCGCGCGATCTGAAACCCGCCGCTCGAAAGGAGCTTGAGAAATGTTGAATTCCAGAATTCCCGGCAAGAACTTCCTGTTTGTGCCGGGCCCGACCAATCTTCCCGACCGCGTCGTGCGCGCCATGTCGGTCGCGTCCGAAGACCATCGCTCGCCGACGTTTCCCGATCTCGTCAAGCCGCTCTTCCCCGGCCTGAAGAAAGTCTTCGGCACCGAAAAGGGCCATGCCTTCATTTTCCCGGCGTCCGGAACCGGCGGCTGGGAAGCCGCGATCACCAACACGCTGTCGCCCGGCGACAAGGTTCTGGCGCAGCGCTTCGGTCAGTTCTCCCATCTGTGGATCGATCTTTGTAAGCGTCAGGGCCTGGACGTCGTCGTGCAGGAGCGCGAATGGGGCACCGGCAATGATCCGGAGCTGATCGAAGAGACGCTGAAGGCCGACAAGAATCACGAGATCAAGGCGGTTCTCGCCACGCATAACGAGACGGCGACCGGCGTCACCTCCGACATCGCCGCCGTGCGCCGCGCGATGGACAACGCCAAGCACCCGGCGCTGCTCTTCGTCGACGGCGTGTCCTCGGTCGCGTCGCTCGAGTTCAAAATGGACGAGTGGGGCGTCGACGTGATCGTGTCGGGCTCGCAGAAGGGCTTCATGCTGCCGGCCGGCCTGCTGCTGATGGCGGCGAGCCAGAAGGCGATCGAAGCGGGCAAGACCAACAAGGGGCGCCGCGCCTATTTCGAGTTCCAGGACATGATCAACGCCAACAAGGGCGGCTATTTCCCCTACACGCCGTCCGTGCCGTTGCTCTATGGCCTCAAGGAAGCCCTCTCGATCCTGTTCGAAGAGGGCCTCGATCAGGTCTACAAGCGCCACCATCATCTCGCCGAAGGCGTCCGCGCCGCCGTCTCCGCATGGGGCCTCAAGTGCTGCGCCAAGGAGCCGAAGTGGAACTCCGACACCGTCACGGCGATCGTCGTGCCGGAAGGCTATGACGCCGCCAAGGTCATCGAGATCGCCTACAAGCGCTACAATCTCGCGCTCGGCGCCGGTCTGTCCGAAGTCGCGGGCAAGGTGTTCCGCATCGGCCATCTCGGCGACCTCAACGAGCTGATGTTGCTCGGCGCCATCGGCGGCGCGGAGATGGCCATGTGTGACGTCGGCATCCCCGTGACTCCGGGTTCAGGCGCTGCGGCCGCGCAGGCGGTCTATCGCGCCAATCCGCTGCTCAAGATGTAATCGGCGACCGGCGGTCGGAGCCTTCCGACCGCCGGAGCCCGATGCACGACTGCCAAAAAAAGAATTGAGAAAGAGGGGGATACCAGGACATGTCGCACAAAATCGTCTTTCTCGATCGGGAAACGCTCGACGCCAATGTGCGCAAGCCGAATTTTCCTCACGAATACACGGAATACGCCCAGACGGCGCCCGACCAGATCGTTGAACGCCTGAAAGGCGCGACGATCTGCATCACCAATAAGGTGCCGCTGCGCGAAGCGACGTTGAAGCAGCTTCCCGACCTCAAGCTCATCGCCGTCGCCGCGACCGGCACGGACGTCATCGACAAGGCCTATACGAGCGGCAACGGGATCGTCGTCTCCAACATTCGCAACTACGCATTCAATACGCTGCCCGAGCATGTGTTCGCGCTGCTCTTCGCGCTGCGGCGCAATTTGGTGAACTACTATAATTCCGTTCGGCAGGGGCGCTGGGGCGAAGCCAATCAGTTCTGCTACTTCGACTATCCGATCTACGACATCGCCGGTTCGACTCTCGGCATTATCGGCTATGGCGCGCTCGGCAAGGAAATCGAAAAGCGGGCCACGGCGCTCGGCATGAAAGTGCTGATCAACGACGTCGCGGACGTGCCGAACAAGGTCGACGTCGCGACCGTTTTGCGCGAGGCGGACGTCATCACGCTCAACCTGCCGCTGACGCCAGAGACCAAGAACATGATCGGCGCGAAGGAGCTCGCGTCGATGAAGAAGTCCGCCTGCATCATCAATACGGCGCGCGGCGGCATCGTCGACGAGGCGGCGCTCGCCGACGCGCTGCGCAAGGGAATCATTGGCGGCGCCGGCTTCGACGTGCTGACGGTCGAGCCGCCCAAGAACGGCAACATCCTGCTCGATCCGACGATTCCCAATCTCATCATCACGCCGCATGTCGCCTGGGCCTCGAAAGAGGCGATGCAGGTGCTGGCCGACCAACTCGTCGACAACATCGACGCCTTTGTCGCCGGCAGCCCGCGCAACCTCGTGACGGCGTGAGGCTTACGCCCCCTCCCGGCGCTTCGCGCCACCCTCCCCCGCAAGCGGGAGAGGGGACCAACGCAAGAGGTTGCGCGAATGCGCGTCGATGGCCGAGTCTGCTCCCTCTCCAGCGCGAAGCGCGGGGGAGGGTTGGGGAGGGGGCCAGTGAAAGGTTCGAGTTCCAATGACCAAAAAACTGCTTTTCCTTTTCGATACAGATCCGGTTCCGAGCGTTTTCGACACGGTGGTCGGCTATGACGGCGGCGCCGACCGCATTATCGGCTACGGCGGCGTGACGCCCGCGAGCGTCGGCGCGCTGGTCGACGGCTGCATTTACACGCGCGGCCCGAAAGAGAAGCAATATACGGCGATCTTCGTCGGCGGCGGCGACATGACGGCCGGCGAAGCCGTGTTCAAAGCGGTGAAGAAGCGTTTCTTCTCGAATTTCCGCGTGTCGGCGATGCTCGATTCGAACGGATCGAACACGACCGCCGCGGCCGGCGTGGCGCTGCTCGCCAAGGCGAGTTCGCTCAAGGGCAAGAAGGCCGTCGTGCTCGCCGGCACCGGACCCGTCGGCATGCGCGCGGCGGCGATGCTCAACATCGAAGGCGCCGACGTCGCCATCACCTCGCGTCAGAAGGCGCGCGCCGAGGCGGCCGCCAAAGCCATTCAGGAGCGCTTCGGCTTCACGCCCGTGGCGATCGAAGCCGCGGATAACGCAGCGCGCGCTCAGGCCGTCAAGGGCGCTCAGATCGTCTTCGCGGCAGGCGCCATCGGCGTGCCGCTGCTCGACGAGACGGATTGGCAGAACGATCCGACGATCGAACTCATCGCCGACTGCAATGCGCAGCCGCCGCTCGGCGTCGGCGGCGTCGAAGCGACCGACAAGGCCAAGGAACGCCACGGCAAGACCGTCATCGGCGCGCTGGGACTGGGCGGGCTCAAGCTCAAATTGCATCGCGAATGCGTCGGCAAGCTGTTTGACGCCGCCGACCAGGTGTTCGACTGCGAAAACATTTATGCGCAAGCCAAAGAGCTCGCCTGAGCGAGGAAAGATATGAGCGCCAAGAACGATACGATTGGAAAATTCCTTGACGAACTCGCCAGCGATGCGCCGACTCCCGGCGGCGGCGGCGCGGCGGCGCTTTCGGGCGCCATGGGCGCGGCGCTGGTTTCGATGGTGTGCAATCTCACCATCGGCAAAAAGAATTACGAAGCCGTTTCAGCCGATCTGCAGCAGACTCTCGCCAAGGCTGAAAAGCTGCGCGCCGAGCTGACCGCGGGCATCGATGAAGACGTCGTCGCCTTCAACACGCTGATGGGCGCCTATGGCCTGCCGCGCGGCACGGACGAGGAGAAGGCGAAGCGTTCGGAGACGATCCAGTCGGCGCTGAAAGAAGCGACGCTGGCGCCGCTGAAGACGTGCAAAATCTGCTATGATGTCATCAGCCTGTCGAAAGAGGCCGCCGACAAGGGCAACCTCAACGTCATCAGCGACGCCGGAGTCGCGGTGCTTGCCGCCAATGCCGGGCTGCGCAGCTGCGCGCTCAATGTCTTCATCAACGCCAAGGCGATCAAGGATCGCGGCTTCGCCGAGCAGCAGCTTGCCGAAGTCAATGCGCTTCTCGCCAAGGCCGCGGCCGAAACGGAAGCGGTCTATGAGACGGTCAAAGCCAAAATAGGCGGCTGAGGAAGCCGCGCCGCATTGCGAGGAGAGGACTGAAATGGACGTCCACGAGTATCAGGCCAAGGAAATACTGGCGAGCCACGGCGTCGAAGTTCCGCCCGGCACCGTCGCTTTCAGCCCGGACCAGGCGGTCTACGCCGCTACGGAGCTTGGCGGCTCGCATTGGGTCGTCAAGGCGCAGATCCACGCCGGCGCGCGCGGCAAGGCGGGCGGCGTCAAGCTCTGCCGCACCTATCATGAAGTGCAGCAGGCGGCGCGCGATCTGCTCGGCAAACGGCTCGTCACGTCGCAGACCGGGCCGGAAGGCAAGCCGGTGCAGCGCGTCTATGTCGAAGTCGCCGATCCTTTCGAGCGCGAGATTTATCTCGGCTATGTTCTCGACCGCAAATTAGAGCGCGTGCGCGTCATCGCCTCGAAGCACGGCGGCATGGATATCGAAGAGATCGCCAAGAACACCCCTGACGAACTGCTCCAGGTCATCGTCGAGCCCGCCGTCGGCCTGCAGCCGTTTCAGGCGCGCGAACTCGCCTTTCAGCTCGGCCTCAATATCAAGCAGGTTTCGCGCGCGGTGAAGACGATCATGGGCGCCTATCGCGCCTTCCGCGACAATGACGCGACCATGCTCGAGATCAATCCGCTCGTCGTCACCAAGGACGACAAGGTGCTGGCGCTCGACGCGAAAATGTCCTTCGACGACAATGCGCTGTTCCGCCGTCATAACATCGTCGACATGAACGACCCCTCGCAGAGCGATCCGCGCGAGGCGCAGGCGTCGGAGCACAGCCTGAATTACATCGGCCTCGACGGCGAGATCGGCTGCATCGTCAACGGCGCCGGACTCGCCATGGCGACGATGGACATGATCAAGCATGCGGGCGGCAATCCGGCGAACTTCCTCGACGTCGGCGGCGGCGCTTCGCCCGAGCGCGTCGCGACCGCGTTCCGTCTCGTTCTGTCGGATCGACGCGTGAAGGTCGTGCTCGTCAACATCTTCGCCGGCATCAATCGTTGCGACTGGGTGGCGCAGGGCGTCGTTGACGCGGTGCGCGCCGAGAAGATCGAGGGCGTTCCGCTCGTCGTGCGTCTCGCCGGCACCAATGTCGAAGCCGGCAAGAAGATCATCGCCGAAAGCGGCATTCCGATCATCCAGGCCGACACGCTGGCCGAAGCCGCCGAGAAGGCTGTCGCCGCCTATCAGGGCGCCAAGTAAGCGCCGGAGAACGACACATGAGCATTCTCATTGACGAAAAGACGCCGATCCTGGTCCAGGGCATCACCGGCGACAAGGGCAGTTTCCACACCAAGGAGATGATCGACTACGGCAGCAATGTCGTCGCCGGCGTCACGCCCGGCAAGGGCGGCAAGACTCACCACGGCGTGCCGGTGTTCAACACCGTCCGCGAAGCGGTGCGCGAAACCGGCGCGCAGGCGTCGATCACCTTCGTCGCGCCGGCCTTTTGCGCCGACGCGATCATGGAGGCCGCCGACGCCGGCGTCCGCCTGATCTGTTCGATCACCGACGGCATTCCGGCTCAGGACATGATGCGCGTGAAGCGCTACTTCCTGCGCTTTCCGAAGGATCGCCGGCCGATGTTGGTCGGGCCGAACTGCGCCGGCATCATTTCGCCGGGCAAGGCGATGCTCGGCATCATGCCTGGCCATATCTACAAGCAGGGCGCGGTGGGACTGATCTCGCGCTCCGGCACGCTCGGCTATGAAGCGGCGTCGCAGCTGAAGGCGCTTGGCATCGGCATATCGACCTCGGTAGGCATCGGCGGCGATCCGATCAACGGCTCGTCGTTCCTCGATCATCTGGTGCTGTTCGACAAAGATCCCGAGACCCAGGCCGTGCTCATCATCGGCGAAATCGGCGGTCCGCAGGAGGCCGAAGCCTCCGCCTGGATCAAGGAGAATTTCTCCAAGCCGGTGATCGGCTTTGTCGCCGGCCTCACGGCGCCCAAGGGCCGCCGCATGGGCCATGCCGGCGCCATCATTTCGGCGACGGGCGACAGCGCCGCGGAAAAAACCGAGATCATGAAGTCTTACGGGCTGACCGTCGCGCCAAGCCCGGCGGAATTTGGATCGACCGTCGCCAAGGTATTGCAGAGCGCCTGAGGAATGCAGCATTGGCGTCGGCGCCGTCGCGCGCCGCCGCCGGGCCGTATTTCGCGAAGTCGTTCATCCTGCGGGGCGTCGCGAGCGCCTAAGGAGTTTTGATGACCGCCGAGACCCAGACATTGAAGAGCCTGTCTTCGACCGGCCTGCCGTCTGCTTACGCGACTCGCTCGGTCACCGAAGCTTCCGACTTCCTGCGCGAGCAATTGCTCACCGTCATTCGCCGCCACACGCCGGAGATCGAGGCCGTCGTGCGCGACTCAAAGGCGGGCGCAGGCCTGGAGCCGCGTCAGATGGCCCGCGCGCTTCAGGCGCAGGGCATCCTGTTTCAGCTCGTCTCCATCGCGGAGCAGGCCTACGCCATGCGCCGGCGCCGCCGGATCGAGCGCGAAAAGGGCCACGACAAGCTGCTCGGCACGTTCGATTACGTCTTGTCGAGCGCCGCGGCCTCGGGCGTCGCCCCCGACGAAATACGCGCGCAGTTGCAGTCGCTGCGCATCCGGCCCGTGATCACCGCCCATCCGACGGAGGCAAAGCGCGTCTCGATCCTCGAAAAGTATCGCCGCATCTACCTGCTGATGCGCGAACTTGAATCGACCCGCTGGACGGACCGCGAGCGCGAAGCGCTGGTGAAGTCGATCTATGATCAGATCGAGCTTTTGTGGCTCACTGGCGAACTGCATCTCGAAAAGCCCACGGTCGACCAGGAAGTCGCCTGGGGCCAGCACTTCTTCCACGAGAGCATTTTCGATCTCGCGCCGGAGCTTCTGTCATCCTGCGAACGCGCGCTGCGACGCCACTATCCCAACGAAACATTCGAGGTCGCGCCTTTCTTCCAGTTCGGGTCCTGGATCGGCGGCGACCGCGACGGCAATCCTTTCGTGACGAATGACGTCACCCGCCGCACCATGCGCGAAAACGCTGCGGCGAGCTTGAATTATTATCGTACCCGCTTCGTCGATCTCGCGCGCATGCTGTCGATCAGCCAGCGCGCCGCCGATATTCCTCAGTCTTTCCGCGAGGAGTTGGCGGAACGCCTCGCCGCGCTGCCGGACGGCGCGGCGATCGAAGCGCGCAATCAAAACGAACCCTATCGGCAGTTCGTCGGCGCTATCCTGCGGAAACTCGATCAGACGCTGCGCGCCGTGAACGGCGAGCCGGCGACAGGCCCGCGCTATGCGCGCTCAATGAAGCTAAGAGCGACGCGCTCGCGACGGATCTCGTGCGTCCGCTGCGTCGCGCGGTGGAAACTTTCCGCTTCAGCACGGTGCGCCTCGACATCCGCCAGAACACGACGCGCACGACGCAAGCGCTCGAAGAGCTGTGGCGCGTGAAGACGGGCGGCGAGACGCCGCCCGACCTCGATGCGCCCGAATGGCGCGAATGGCTGATCGCCGAGCTTGCAAAAACGCGGACGACGCCTCTTTCGCGCGACACGCTTTCCGCCGATACGCGCGACGTCATCGAAATGTTCGAGGTGGTCGCCGAGATGCGCACGCAGCTCGACCGGGAAGCCTTCGGCGGATTTATTTTGTCGATGACGCGTTCGGCGGTCGACGTGCTCGGCGTGTATCTGCTCGCCAAGGAGGCGGGGCTTTTTCTCGACGAACCGGGCGTCGAGATCCTTACGCTGCCGATCGTGCCGCTCTTCGAGACGATCGGCGATCTGCGCGCCGCGCCGGCGATCATGCGCGACCTTTTGCAGGTTCCGGTGGTGCGCCGCTCGACGCGCTGGCAGGGCAATCTGCAAGAGGTGATGATCGGCTATTCCGACTCCAACAAGGACGGCGGCTTTCTGTCGTCGAATTGGGAGCTGTTCAAGGCGCAGGCCCGTCTCAGTCAGGTCGGACGCGAGCAGGGCGTCGCCATCGCCTTCTTCCATGGGCGCGGCGGCTCAGTGTCGCGCGGCGGCGCGCCGACCGGCCATGCCATCGCGGCGCAGCCGGCGGGCTCTATCCGCGGCCGTTTTCGCGTCACCGAACAGGGCGAGGTCGTCTCGTTCAAATACGCCAATCGCGGGACCGCGGCCTATCAGATGGAGCTGTTGGCCTCCTCCGTGTTTCAGCATGCGCTGAAGTCCGAACGTGAGGAAGCGCTGGCCCCGCACGCGGAGTTCGACGAGGCGCTCGAGGAGATTTCCGGCGCCTCTTTCGCCGCATACGCCAAATTCATCGGCGATCCGGATCTTGTGGCTTACTTTCAGGCTGCCAGCCCGCTTGAAGAGATTTCGCTGCTCAACATCGGGTCCCGTCCGGCGCGGCGCTTTGGCGCCAAAAGCCTGGCGGATTTGCGTGCGATTCCCTGGGTCTTCGCCTGGGCGCAGAACCGCCATTCGATCACCGGCTGGTACGGCGTCGGATCCGGTCTGAAGAATTTCGTTGACGTGCGCGGCGACCGCGGTTTCGAGTTCCGGCTCATTATCGACGAGGTCGAGAAGACCCTCGCGCTCGTCGATCTTTCGATCGCCAAGCAATATGCGGGGCTTGTCGCTGACGAAGCGGTGCGAACCAAAATCTTCAAGACGATCGAAGAGGAATTTGCATTGACGCGCGAGATGGCCTTGCGCGTCACCGGCGGCGTCGAACTGGCGGATCGCTTCAAGGAATATCAGGCGAGGCTTTCGCATCGCCTGCAGACCATCAACGAGGTTAATCGCGAGCAGGTGGCGCTGCTACGCCGGTTCCGCGAGGCTCAAGACGAAGCGGAAAAGGAGGCCGTCAAAGTGCCTCTGCTGCTCTCGATCAGCTGCGTCGCCGCCGGCCTCGGGGCCACAGGCTAATTCAACAGGAAGGGGAAAAATATGAGCTTCACTTTAATCGAGCAGGCCACGCCGCGTCTGCATCGCTCGGAACTCGCGGTGCCGGGCTCCGCGCCGGGCATGTTCGAAAAAGCCGCGCAGTCCAAGGCCGATCAGATCTTCCTTGATCTCGAAGACGCCGTCGCGCCCGACGACAAGGAACAGGCGCGCAAGAACATCATCCAGGGCCTCAACGATATCGACTGGGGCAAAAAGGTGATGACGCTGCGCATCAACGGTCTCGACACGCAGTATTGCTATCGCGACGTCGTCGACGTTCTCGAGAACTGCCCGCGCCTCGACATCGTGCTGATCCCGAAGGTCGGCGTGCCGGCCGACGTCTACGCGATCGACATGATGATCACGCAGATCGAGCAGTACAAGAAGCGCACCAAGAAGATCGGCATCGAAATCCTGATCGAGACTGCGCTTGGCATGGCCAATGTCGAGGCGATCGCGCAATCGTCCAAGCGCCTTGAGGCCATGTCGTTCGGCGTCGCCGACTATGCGGCCTCGACCCGCGCCCGCACCACCGTCATCGGCGGCGTCAATCCGGATTACGGCGTGCTCACCGACAAGGACGAGAGCGGCAATCGCGAATACTATTGGGCCGATCAGTGGCATGCGGCGCAGACGCGCATGATGGTCGCCTGCCGCGCCTACGGCCTGCGTCCGATCGACGGCCCCTTTGGCGACTTCGGCGATCCGGACGGCTATATCGCCGCCGCCAAGCGCGCCGCGGTGCTCGGCTATGAGGGCAAGTGGGCGATCCATCCCTCGCAGATCGACCTCGCCAATCAGGTCTTCACGCCGTCCGACGCCGAGGTCACGAAGGCGCGCCGCATTCTCGAGGCGATGAGCCAGGCCGCCAAGGAAGGCAAGGGCGCGGTCTCTCTCGACGGCCGCCTGATCGACATCGCCTCGATCCGCATGGCCGAGGCGCTGATCGAAAAGGCCAACGCAATGGCGGCGTAAGCCGCAGCCCTCCAAAGCGCGGGGCGTATAAGGGGCGAGGGACGGCATGGCGCCACCCTCGCCCTATTGTTAGATGGATCAATATTTCTTGATTATTTTCGACAGACGCGCGCCCGCCAATCCGGCGCTCCGCCGTCTGACGCAGCTTGCCGGCCACGTTCAGGGAACCGCCATGCGCCAGCTTTTTTCGAGTCTCGCATCGCTCATGCTGCTGTGTTCCGCGAGCCAGGCGTTCGCCTGCGCGGGCGATGGTCTTGGCCGCGCCGGATGGAAGCTGGATCACAAGGACTTTTCCAATCGCGACAATTTGCCGTTCCTGAGCCCGGGTAACGACAGCCGCGTCAACGCGCAGTTCCTGATGATGGACGCGCGGCCTTGGCCCGTCGACGCGCGAAAAGACGAGGTGAAGCTCGACATCTATCCCGACTATTTCGTGCTTTTCGCGCGCGACGCTTTTAACGACGCCTTCGCGCGAAACTCTTGCGATTATACGGGCCGGCCCGTCAAAGACGTGGCGACGACGCCGAGCGACTTCTTTGACGAAGGCACGCGATGCGTCTCGGCTCAAAGCGGCGAGGACGCCTTTATTCAGGCTGTACAGGCCGAAAAGGCTCTAAGCGAAGCTGAGCGCGCTGCGCTAATTCGTTCACGCAAGGCGATGACGACGGCCTGCCAAGGAAAGGATGCGGCGCCTGGCGCCTCGAAGGCTTATGTCGCGGGCGCCGACGCATCGGCAGCCGCGCGCGAATTCGCCGCTTATCTTGCCGGCGCGGAGTCGTTTTACGGCGGCGCATTCGACGCTGCGCTCACAGCTTTTCGCAGCCTCGCGAAAGCGCAGAATGTGTGGGTGCGCGAGAGCGCACGCTACATGACTGCCCGCACGCTTCTGAACAAGGCGTCGGTCGGCGCGTTCGCCGAACTGGATGGCGCGCCCGAACCAAAAGTGTCTGATCGCCAATCGCTGAAAGCGGCGGAATCCGAATTCAAATCCTATCTCGTCGACTATCCGCACGGCCGCTACGTTGCGTCGGCGCGCGGCCTGTTGCGTCGCGTCTATTGGCTCGCGGGCGACCGGTCTCAGGCCGCGACTGAGTATGCGTGGCAGCTGAGGCATGCGCGCGACCCGGACGCCAATCTGCGCAGTTCGGATCTCGCAGCTGAAATCGACTCGAAACTCGGTCTCGACTCAAAAGACGTCCATGACGCAAATCTTCTCGCGATCGACGATTTGACGATGATGCGGCCCGCCGATGCGTCGCAAAAGAAGTTCTCGGCGGCGGATCTCGATGCGCAAGCGCGAGACTTCGCGGGCCATGAGGCGCTATTCGCCTTTCTGAAGGCGGCGCGCGCCTATTATGTCGACGGGGACTATGCGACGGCATTGAAGCTGTTGGGCGATGCGACGGCCGGGCCGTTGTCGCCGCCCTATCTGGGCTTCAGCCGCGAAGTTCTTCGCGGTCAGGCGCTGATGGCGTCGGGGCAATATGCGGCGGCGATCGACCACTGGAGGCGGCTGCTGCCGCTCGCCACGCAGCCCTGGCAGAAAGAGGCGGTCGAACTTGGCCTCGCGCTGAGCTGGGAACGCGCTGGAGAGGTCAACAAAGTCTTCTTGAAGGACACGCAACTGTCGTCGCCGCGGATTCGTGCGATGCTGCTGCGATATGTTGCAGGTCCGATCCTGCTGCGTGCTTCTCCTTAAAGAGGCGACGCACGGCCAATATGCGGGCTTTCTTCGGGACTATTCTGCGGAGGGACTGGCGAAGGACGACGCCGACACCGCGCGGCCCGGGCAATATCCCAATTACCAATCCAGCGTCTTGCTGTGGAGCGGCGGCGCCGACAAGGGCTACGCTTGTCCAGACCTCAAGTCGATTGTCGGCGAACTCGCCGCCAATCCCCAGGACCCGCACGCCATGTTGTGCTTTGGCGACTTCATCCGCATGAACGGTCTCGACGGCTTTGAGGCGTCCCGGCCGGCGCCCGACGAACTTGGCGGCGGAAAATCCATTTTTCCCGGCGAACCCTATGCGCGTGGCGAGGTCTATAAGAAGCTCATCGGCGCGCCGGCGACGCCTGCGCGCGACCGGGCCTATGCGCTCTACCGCGCGATCAATTGCTACGCGCCGGCGAACAACAACACGTGCGGCGGCAAGGACGTCGAGAAGGCGCAGCGCAAAGCCTGGTATGATCAGCTCAAGGCGCAATATGGCGCGACGACATGGGCGAAAAGCCTGAGATTTTACTGGTGACGATGTCGCGGCGTGTCGCCGCCGCCTGTCTTCTCGCTGTTGGCCTGGTTTGGACAGCGGCGGCCGACGAGATTGTGCGCGCGGCGGATTACGACGCCTATTGGCTGTGGGCGGGCGTGCGTGCGCGTCCCGAACTCGCTTCCGCCAAGACCATCTATCTGCTCCAGGCTGAAATCGGACCCGATGATTCAGGTGAGATTCGTCTAAAGGCGCAGGGCGCCACCGAGCCGAGCCCTCATCCGCAAGCATTATGGCTGGTCTATCGCGTGCGCAGCATCGACTGGACGCCCGCGATTTTTGCGGCGGTCAAGCGTCGGCTTGCCGAGTGGCGCGCCAAGTCGGACAAGGTCATCGGCGTTCAGATCGACTTTGACGCCGCCACGCGTGGCCTGACCACATACGCAGCCTTCCTTGCAGAGTTACGCCAGACGTTGCCGGCGGATTGCGCGCTTGGCGTTAGCGGGCTTATGGATTGGGCCTCTCAGGCCACGCCGGAAGACATTGACAGACTGGGGCGGAGCGTCGACGAGGTCGTGTTTCAGACCTATCGCGGCCGCGCCACCGTTGACCATATCGACGATTACCTGGCGCGCGTTGGACGTGTCCATACGCCTTTCCGGCTCGGCCTCGCGGAGGGCGCCATCTGGTCGCCGCCGGAAACACTGTCGCGTCACCCTTATTTTCGTGGCTATGTCGTATTTTTGCGTAATCCACCGCGATGAGCGGGCCGCCGCGGCGCGCGACTCCGCGCCCGGTTGACGGGCGCTTGAGATGCTGAAAAGACAGCGCCGACGGTTGTCGCAGCTCCGCGGCGCTAACCGAACGAATTGCCAAAAGAACAAGGTAAAATGCGCGATGTCCGACGATTTCCGCACCCTCCTTCGCGCCATGTTTGACGCCGCCGTCGGCGCCGCGTCGCCAACGGTCTGCCTGCCGCCCTATCTCGCGAAGATCGCCCCGCCGAAGGGCCGCACCATCGTCGTCGGCGCCGGCAAGGCGGCCGCGTCCATGGCGGCGGCGGTGGAGGCGCATTGGCAAGGCCCGCTCGAAGGGCTCGTCGTGACGCGCTACGAGCATGGCGCGCCGACAAAACACATCGAGGTGATCGAAGCGTCGCACCCGGTTCCGGACGCCGCCGGGCGCGAGGCGGCCAAGCGCATTTTGCAGAAAGTGCAGGGGCTTTCCGAGGACGATCTCGTTCTCGCGCTGATTTCCGGCGGCGGCTCGGCGCTGATGGCGCTGCCGGCCGAGGGCGTCACGCTCGAGGAAAAGCAGGCGGTGAACAAGGCGCTGTTGAAGAGCGGCGCGAACATCTCCGAGATGAATTGCGTGCGCAAGCATCTCTCGGCGATCAAGGGCGGGCGTCTTGCCAGGGCCGCCGCGCCGGCGCAGGTCATCGCGTTGATGATTTCCGACGTGCCGAATGACGATCTTTCGGTGATCGCCTCCGGCCCCACGGTTCCCGATCCGACGACACGCGAAGACGCTCTGGCCGTCATCGCCAAATATAAGATTGACGCGCCGGCGGCGGTGCTTGCGCATCTGCAAAAGAGCGGATGCGAAACGCCTAAGCCCGGCGACGCCATCTTTGAGAAAGTGCAGAATATTCTCATCGCCACGCCGCAGGGCTCGCTCGACGCGGCCGCGGGCGTAGCGAAAGCGGCGGGGTTCACGCCCTGCATTCTGGGCGACCTTGAGGGCGAGTCGCGGGACGTGGCGCTCGTCCACGCCGGCATCGCGAAACAGATCGCGCTTCACGGTCAGCCTTTCGCGCCGCCCGTCGCCATCATCTCGGGCGGCGAGACGACCGTCACCGTGCGCGGCAAGGGACGGGGCGGACGTGACGCGGAGTTCTTGCTCGGATTGACGCTCGCGCTCGAAGGCTTCGGCGGCGTATCGGCGATCGCTTGCGACACGGACGGCATCGACGGCAGCGAAGACAACGCCGGCGCGATCATGACGGCGGATTCATTCGAGCGCGCGAAAAAGGCGGGCGTCGATCTGAAGGCGCATTTCGCCAACAATGACGCCTACACGGCGTTCGAGAAGCTCGGCGACCTCGTCGTGACCAAGCCGACGCGCACCAACGTCAATGACTTCCGCGCGATACATCTGGCCGAATGTCATTCCCGACGCGCGCGACGCGCGCGATCGGGAATCCAGAAAAAACCAATCTTTCGCGACGTTGCTCTGGATTCCCGGTCAGGCCTTCGGCCTGCCGGGAATGACACCGTCCAAGCGAACGGATAACCGGATTTCCTATGACTCAGCGGACCTTTTCCGCGAGCCAGATTTTTATGAGCGACTGATAGGGCACGTCGCGCTTATTGGCTGCGATCTTGATCTGCTCGAGCAGACTGACCGGGAGCCGTAGAGAGATTGAGGTCGTCGACGGTTTGAGATTGGGCAAGCGAACGCGCTTCGCCTTGCTCCAGTCGACATGTTCCGCGGAGTCGTGACTCTCCCAATAAGCACGTTCGTCTGCTTCGGTCGCGAACGTCGGCGGCGGAGTCTTAGTCGTCTTGCTCATAGCGTTGTCGTTCCTTGCGACTCATGTCGCGGGCGGAGATCACTCGAATGCGCGTCCCGTTGGAGCGCAGCGTGAATGTGACATGCAGCAATCGAGATGCGTCCGTTCGACCGAGGGCGTGATAGCGTGGCTCGCTCTCGTTGTGAGCCAAGTCGTCCGTCACGATCAGCGGATCATTGGCAAAAATCTGCTCAGCCTCCGCTTGGCTCACGTCGTGCTTTTCGACGCTCTTGCGCGCGTTGCCGTGATCCCATTCGAAACCGGCGACATGCTCGAAATTGACCATTTGTGTATATTTCCATAATATACAAGCGAGTCAACAAAGCGACAGGGCGGAATGTTGCGCCAGCAGAGCAACCCGCCTAAAGGAAGCCCATGAACAAGCCTTTGAGCCCGCAACCATTCGATCCGCGCGGCGCGGCGGCGATGTTTGAACGCTATCGCCGCGACGATTCGCCAAAGCCCAAGCAGTGGAACGACACGCTCGATCTTATTCTGGCGCATCGTTCGCATCGCAATTTCCTGCCCGAGCCGCTGCCCGAGGGCGCGCTGGAGATCATCGTCGCGGCCGCGCAGTCGGCGTCCACATCGTCGAATCTGCAAGTCTGGAGCGTCGTCGCGGTGCAGGACGAGGCGCGCAAGACACGTCTCGCCGATCTTGCCGGCGGCCAGAAGCACGTCCATCACGCCCCGCTGTTTCTCGTCTGGCTCTGCGATCTCGCGCGTCTCGAGAATATCGGGCGCGAGAGGGGGCGCGATGGCGCCGGACTCTCGTATTTCGAATTGTTCCTGACCGGCGTGGTCGACGCCGCGCTCGCCGCGCAGAACGCGGTCAGCGCGCTTGAATCGATCGGCCTCGGCTGCTGCTATATCGGCGCGATGCGCAATAAGCCGGAAGAGGTCGCCAAGGAATTGAATCTACCGCCGAACGTCTTCGCCGTCTTTGGCATGGTCGTCGGCGTTCCCGATCCGGCCGCCAACGCCGCCGTCAAGCCTCGCCTCGGTCAAGGCGCGGTGCTTCACCATGAGCAATATGAATGGGGCGAGGCGCAGCGCGAGGCGATCGAAACGCTCGATGAAAAGTTCAAGGAATTCCAGAAGGAGCAGGGCCTGCCGGATCAGGGGTGGATTCGCCAGGCGCTGTCGCGCGTGCGCGGTCCGGAGGCGTTGAGCGGTCGCGACCGGATTCGCGAAGCCCTCAACGCATTGGGCTTCGCTCTTAAGTGAATCGACGAGAAAAAGGCTGGCTTATGAACGCCGATGTCAAGAGCGCATACTCAGGCGAGATTTTCGATCTCTGGGACACCTATGAGAAAGTCGTCGTCAAAGATTTCATGTTCCATGCGGCGCTCGGCGAAGAGGTCGAGCGCGCCTTGCGCGAGCGCTTCGAAGGGCGAGCCTTCTCTCTGCTCGATCTCGGTTGTGGCGATGCGCATGTCTTTGCGCCGATTCTGCGCCGTATCCCGCCGGCAAGCTACAAGGGGATCGATCTTTCGGACACCGCGCTCGCGCTCGCAGCCGAAAATCTGAAATCTATGCCATGCCCCGTGCAGCTCGCGCACAGCGACATGCTGTCGGCTCTTTCCGAGGGCGTCTCCTATGATGTCCTCCACAGCAGTTTCGTTCTGCATCACCTGTCGACCGAGGACAAAGCGGAATTCTTCCACCGCGCGTCGCGGGCGCTCGCGCCCGGCGGCCTGCTGTTGCTGGTCGACACGATGCGCGAGGAAGACGAAACGCGCGATGACTATCTGAGGCATTATTTCGCCTGGATCGAGAAGGACTGGACCGGCCTTTCGCGAGCTGAGAAAGACGCGATTTTCGATCATGTCTCGACAAGCGACTACCCGGAGCCATTGTCGCTTCTGGAGCAGCAGGCGCGCGCGGCAGGTCTTAAGCGCTTGCCTGGCGATGTTCCGCATCGCTGGCACCATCTCATGCGCTTTGAGCGGGCTTAACTAATGTCGGATGCGGCGGTCGCAGCGCCCCCCAAGCTCGGCGCGCCGCATGAAACCGTCGACGCCGACCGCGTCGTCGCGAAAGTGGCGCGGCGTCTGATTCCGTTTCTCGTCACGGCTTTCATCGTCGCCTATCTCGACCGCGTGAACATCGGCTTCGCCGCCCTGACAATGAATGCCGAACTTGGGTTCACGCCGGAATTCTTCGGCTGGGCCGCCGGGGTTTTCTTTATCGGCTATTGCCTGTTCGAAGCGCCGAGCAATTACGTCATGCATCGCGTCGGCGCGCGCCTGTGGATTGCGCGCATCATGGTGAGTTGGGGGCTTGTTTCCGCGCTCACCGCCTTCATCTGGAGCGAGGCGAGCTTCGTCGCTCTGCGTCTGTTGCTCGGCGTGATGGAAGCCGGTTTCGCGCCGGGCGTCATTCTCTATCTCACCTATTGGATTCCCGCCGCCCAGCGCGCGCGCGTTCTCGCCAGCTTCCTGATCGCGGTGCCTCTCGCCAGCGCCATCGGATCGCCGATCTCGGGATTCATCCTCGCCTCGCTGAACGGCGTCGGCGGGATCAGCGGCTGGCGCTGGCTGTTCCTGATGGAGGCGCTGCCTTCGATCATTCTCGGGGTCGTCTGCTTTTTCTATCTGCCTGACGGACCTCAGTCCGCGAAATGGCTCACGTCCGGCGAAAAGGCGTCGTTGCGCGCCGTGCTCGAGCGCGAGGCCGGGCGCGATCATGGCGACCATTGGCGCGCGCTCAAGGATGTGCGCATTCTGATTCTTGGCGTCGCCTATTTCGGGATCGTCATTGCGCTCTACGGCTTGAGCTTCTGGCTCCCGCAAATCATCAAGGCTTTCGGATTTGGCGTCATCGCCACGAGTTTGCTGGCGTCAATTCCTTACATTTGCGCCGCGCTCGCGATGTGGGCCTGGAGCCGCAGCTCCGACCGGCGGCGTGAGACCGTAGGCCACACGGCGCTCGCCGGCGTCGTCGGCGCAATCGGACTGGCCTGCGCCGCCTATGCGCCGACGCCGTTACTGTCGATGATCGCGCTGTCCGTCGCCGCTGTCGGCGCGATCGCGGCGCTGCCGACGTTCTGGAGCTTCACGACGCTGGCGCTCGGAACCGGCGACGCCGTGGTCGGCGTCGCGGTGATCAATTCGATCGGCAATATCTCGGGTTTTGCCGGGCCGTATCTCGTCGGTCTTGTCAAAGGCGCGACGGGCGAATTTTCAGACGCGCTGCTCGCGCTCGCCCTGGGACCGCTGATCGCAGCTCTGCTGATTCTTCGCATCGGCAGGGTCAGCCTTCGATTTCCTCGCGCGTGATCTCGAGCTCCAGCCGTTTCTTGGTTCTTAAGAGAGGCTTTCGCGTGGAAAGCCTCTCTCGTTGCGGCTGATGGGGCGTTCGCCAACGCCGCTTTGGCGCGAAGCCTCAGAGGCTGCCCAGAAGTTTCGTCATGACCTCGCCCGCCTTGCCGGGCAGCTTCGCCTGCTTGGCGGCGTCGAGATTGGTCGGCTCTCCGACGATGACGACGCCGACCATTCCCAGCGTGTAGTGCGGATCGCAACGGAAGCCATAGACGCCGGGCGTGGACAGCGTGATCGCCAGTTCCTCATTGATCTTGCCGCGGAATGGCTCCGCGCCCGAAGGAAGCAGCTCCTTTATGGTGACGGCGTTGTGCCCCTTGTCGGCCGCGACGAATTTAATCGTGTCGCCCGGTTTGATCCTCACGACCTCCGGCTCGAACACCATGTAACGATCCGCGCCCTTGTTGAGCATTTTGATCTCGACGGTTTCGCCCGCCATCGAAGGGAACGACCATCCGATGAGGATCGCAAAAGCCAAAGCCGTCGCGCCGAATGGGCGGCCAAGAGTGAGATATGCGCGTGTCACGAAGCTTTCTCCCTGGAACTATTATTAGTTGACGCGCCAATGCAAGTTTCCGTGCAACGGCGCTTCTCTTGGAAGAGAGCCAGACATCTAGCTATGCTGTTTTCGATCATCAATAACGAGTGGCAAAACTTCGCATGGAAGACTTCCATTGTGCCGACTTCTGTAGAGTGGAAGTCTTCTAGTTTGACCGCTCTTCCTCGCGCTTGATTTCGAGCGCGAGCCACTCATCTTCGGCCTTGGCGATGTCGGCTTGAAGCACGGCGAATGCTTCGCTCGCCTTGGCGAATTTCGCCGGATCGCGCGCATAGAGCTCCGGGTCGTCAAGCAGTCTCTGCAATTTCGCGCATTGTTCCCGCAACGCGTCGATCTTGGCGGGCAGGGTCGCGAGCGCATGCTGCTCCTTGAAGGAGAGCTTCTGCCGTATCGCCGCCTTCTCGCGCGGCGCGGACTTTTCTTTCGTCTCCCGCGCCGAGGCGAACGCGCCTCGCGTCTCCACGCCCTTGCCGCGTTGAGCGACCATGTCGCTATAGCCGCCGGCATATTCAATCCAGCGGCCGTCGCCATCGCTCATCAACACGCTGGTCGCGACGCGATCGAGAAAATCGCGATCATGGCTGACGACGATGAGCGTGCCGGGATAATCGGCGAGCATTTCCTCTAAGAGATCGAGCGTTTCGAGATCGAGGTCGTTCGTTGGTTCGTCGAGCGCGAGGAGATTCGACGGCTTCGCCAGCGCCCGCGCAAGCAGCAAGCGTCCGCGTTCGCCGCCCGAAAGCCTGCCGATGGGCGTGCGCGCCTGTTCCGGCTTGAACAGGAAATCCTTCATATAGCCGATGACGTGACGCCGCTCGCCGTTGATCTCGATCGTGTCGGAGCCGCCGCCGGTCAGCGCGTCCTGCAAGGTGGTTCCCGGATCGAGACTCGCGCGACTTTGCTCGAGGGTCGCCATTTCGAGATTGGCGCCTAATCGCACCTTGCCGCTGTCTGGCGCGAGCGCGCCGGTCAGCAGGTTGACGAGCGTCGTCTTGCCGGCGCCGTTCGCGCCGATGATTCCGATGCGGTCGCCTCGCAATATGCGCGTCGTGAAATTCTCGATGATGACGCGTTCGCCGTAGGACTTGCCAATCTTGATCGCCTCGATGACCAACTTGCCCGAAAGCTGCGCTTCGCTGGCTTCAAGTTTCACGTCGCCGGTCGGCATGACGCGATCGCGGCGCTCCGCGCGCAGATGATGCAGGCCCCCGAGTCGCTTCATATTGCGCTTGCGCCGCCCCGAAACGCCGTGGCGCAGCCAATGTTCTTCGGCGACGATCTTGCGCTCCAACTTGTGCTGCTGCTTTTCCTCTTCCTCTAATTCGCGGTCGCGCCAGACCTCGAATTCCTTGAAGCCGCGCGCCAGATGGCGCGTGCGGCCACGGTCGATCCAAAGCGTTTCCCGGGTCAGATCCTGAAGAAAGCGGCGGTCATGGCTGATGAGCACGAGCGCCGACCGCAACGCCGCGAGCCTTTCTTCGAGCCACAAGATCGTCGGCAGATCGAGGTGGTTCGTCGGCTCGTCGAGCAGCAAAATGTCGGGCTCAGGCGCGAGAACGCGGGCGAGCGCCGCCCGCCGCGCTTCCCCGCCCGAGAGGCGCGCAGGGTTTTCGTCCCCCTCGAGCCCCAGATCGTTGAGCAGGGTTCTGGCGATGTGAGGATCGTCGAGCGGCCCGAGGCCAGCTTCGACATAGGCAAGCGCCGTGGCGAAGCCGGAAAAATCCGGCTCCTGCGGCAGATAGCGCAGCGATGCGCCGGGCTGCAGGAAACGCACGCCGGCATCCGGTTCGATTTCGCCGGCCGCGATCTTGAGAAGCGTCGATTTGCCCGAGCCGTTGCGGCCGACGACGCACAGCCGGGCGCCGGGCGCGACGGCGAAATCGGCGCCCTCCAGCAGCGGCTTACCGCCGAGCGTGAGCATGACGCCCTGGAGGGCGAGGAGGGGCGGAGGGGCCATTGGAAGCTTAGCAGCGTCTTATGAACATGAGATAAGCTTCTTCCACGCAGGCGGGCCGGTTGTCACCCCCGAAGCCGTCGATAGTTCCGGAGCGAGAGCGATGCCGATCACCACCGAGCAAATTCACGCCGGACAGGCGGTCTACACGCCGAACATGCTCGCGATTTACGATGTGCTGGTGCTCGGTGTGTCGAATCGCTGGATCTGGAAATGTCCGACTCCCCGGCTGCTCGCCCATTACAATCGGCACATCAGCGGCAATCATCTCGATGTCGGCGTCGGCACCGGCTATTTTCTCGATCGCTGCCGTTTTCCAACTCAAACGCCGCGCATCGCGCTGATGGATTTAAACCGCGATGCGCTGCAGTTCTCGGCGCGGCGCATCGCCCGCTACGCGCCCGAGACCTATGTGCGCAATGTGCTGGAGACGATCGATTTTGACGGCGCCCAGTTCGACTCGCTCGGCGTCAATTATCTCCTGCATTGCCTGCCGGGCGACATGGCGACGAAGGCGCGCGCATTCGATTGTCTGTCGCCCTTGATGAACCCTGGCGCCGTCGTGTTCGGCTCGACGCTGCTGCAGGGCGGCGTCGCGCGCAGCTTCGCGGCGCAAAGGCTGATGGCGTTCTACAATTCCAAGGGCATATTCTCGAATACGCAGGACGATTTGGAGACGCTGACGCGCGAACTCGAAAAGCGCTTCAGCGCGGTCCGCGTCGAAACGGTCGGCTGCGCCGCGCTGTTTTCGGCATGTCGGTGAGGGCGTCGAATTTTTCCTTAATTCCAGCAGCTGGGGCGGTTCACGATGTCGTCGCTGATTTTTTACACAGATTCCGAGCAGATTCTCGTGGCAACAGACACACTTGCGGTGGACCCCGACGGTTCACCGATGATGTTTTCGAGTAAAGCAATTTATCTTCCACATCTGCGAACAATCGTTGCTGGAACTGGGATTGCGATGTTTTCTGGTGATTGGGCGATGCAGGCAAATAATCGCATGGTGCTGGGAGGAATCTTGAATCTTGACTATCATGCCTCGGCAATTCTGCGCGAGCGTTGGATCAGGTATCGATCCGAGTTCTCACTTCCCGATGATCTTACAACGACCATCTACCATTTCGGTTTGTCAGAAGATGATAGTTCAGTCTGCGCGTTCGCCTATCGCTCGACGAATGATTTCGTTTCAGAACGTCTCCCGTATGGCTTCGGCCTCAAGCCTGTGTGCAACCTACCCGAGCAAGGTACGTTGATAGAAAATTTACCCATAATGATGGAGGAGCAACGGAAGCAAGAAGCTGGCAAGTCAAAGAGCGAGCGCCTCTATATTGGGGGCGAGTGCATCGCGCTACACCTAACGAAAGAAGGCTGCCGTACGTTTTCAGTGTTTAAGTTTGAAGACTACCTAGATGACCTTCAAGCAATTTTCTTAAGCCACTGAGATGCTCCGGTACCGCAGGAATTTCATGCGCCTAATCCCAAAGCCTTCCGCACCCGCGCCGAATAGCCATAGAGATCGGGGCGCAGCACGATTCGCCCGCCTTCATCGACATAAGCGGTGAAATATTCGATGTGGATCGGCAGCGGCTTTGAGAGATTGATGTAGCGCTCTGAGCCGCCGATCAGCCGGCGAACGCGGCTTTCCGACCAGCCGCTGCCGGGGCCGAGCACGGCTTCGGCGAACGCGAAAGGCGCGTCGACGCGCATGCAGCCATGGCTGAAGGCGCGATGCGAGGCGGCGAACAGGTTGCGCGACGGCGTATCGTGCAAATAGACCGAGAAATCGTTCGGGAACATGAATTTGATGCGCCCAAGCGCGTTACGCTCGCCGGGCGGCTGGCGCACCACGAGCTTGCCGCCGCGATAGGACACGTTGAAGCCGCTCGCCGCGATGGCGGCGACGTCGCCATTCGCCTTCGGCAGCATCTCCTTGTTCAGGATCGACGGCGGCACGTTCCAATACGGATTGACGATGAGGTACTGCAGCGCGTTGGAGAAGATCGGCGTCGGAGTCGCCTCTTTGCCGACGATGACGCGGGTGCGATGCGTCACCTCGCCGTTGCGCACGACGGCGAGTTCGAAATCGGGAATATTCACCTCGACCCGTTCTTCGCCGAGATCGCGCGGCAACCAGCGCCACCGCTCCATATTGGCGATGATTTCGGCTTCGACTCGCGAGGTGGAGGCTTTGGCGAGCCCGGCGGCGCGACGCCGCTTGGACTTGCTCGCGGGCGGCAGGACGTCGCTCTGGGTGACGTTCCCGGTGGCTGCGGCGTAAAGTCCGTCAGAGGCCGGCGCGCTGGCGCGCTGCGTTCTCAGCTCGATGAGTTTTTCGCGCAGCTGCTGATAGCCATAATGCGTGGGATTATAGGCCTGCAGCGCCTCGCCGGCGGTTGCGCCGGCGCCGGCGACTTCGGCCACGGCCAGCGCCGGATCGGGGAGGGTCGTTTTCGCCCCGACGAGCCGCGAGATGCGCTCAGGGTCGATCCGGGCGCCGCGCGCCTGCAGCGCATAGGCGGCGATCGCCTCCGACAGTGCGAGTTCGTCCGCCGCCGTGGGCGCCGCCTTTTCGGCGTCGGGCGCCGCATAGGCGCGAAGATCGAGTCCGTCGTCGGCGGCGAGCGCGAGGCGCGCGAGCGCAGCTCGGGCCGAAGCGCGCCATTCTCCCTTCTCGATCCAGAAAGGCGCGAGATCCCGAGCGGCGTAGGCGGCCGCCAGCACCGCGCGCAGCCGATGGCGCTCCGGCCCGAGAGCCGCACCACCGGACGTCGTCCAGGCGTCGAGCGCCAGGGCGAGATCGCGCTTCTCCTCGGGCTGAAGGCTCCAGGCGAGGTCCAGCGGGTCCGGTTTTAAAGGCGCGGCGCGCAGCTCGACGTCGAGCAAAACCGCGGCGGGCGCGGCGTCCGCGACGGCGAAGTTCGGATTGTCCAACGGCGCGCGCGTCGGGACGCGCACCACGTCAAACAGCGCGACCAGCGGCGGCGGCTCGAACAGTTCGGCGCGACGCGGCGGATACTGCGCCGCGACCGCGGGAGCGACGAATATCGACACGGCCGCAGCCGCAAGCGCGGCGCGGAGAAGTCGCTTGGCTTTTTCGCCAGCGGTCATAGCGGTTCCTTGCGCAAAATCCCGTCGCGGCGAGATCTGCGGCGCCTTTCCAGTCAAGATATGGGTGGAGCGCCGCCGCGCGGCAATCCTCCATTGCTTCGCCGGAACAGTAACGCGCGGCGTCAGGCTTGTGAATCGGCGCGAGCCGGCGCGGCCCGCTCAGCCCCCGAAAAAGCCGGACTGTGGCGGCGACGCCACAATGGCGAGCGATGGCGGATTGATCCGCCGTCCAGTCGACTGATCAAGCGGCTTGACGCAATGGATGATGCTCAATGAGCGCGACCATGTAGCGCGCAATGTCTTCCGCGATGTCGGGATCGCGCTTCAACTCGGTCAAGGCCCGTGGCGACGGAACCTCGTCGCCGTGTTCCTTCGCGACATCGATCCACAGCGCGAGCGCCTCGGCGGCGTTCGTCATCGCCTCATCCAATGAGTCGCCGGCGGAGATGCAGCCGGGCAAGTCGGGAAACCAGACGCCGACAGCCTTCCCTTCTTCCTCCTCGACAATGGCGACGTAATGCGTCATTCGCGTCAGTCCTTCGGCCACCCCGCAGCCTTGTAGATTTTCCAGACCAGGCCAGGGCCAAGGTCTTTTTTCGGATGGGGCAAGGGGATTATGGCGCCTGTCTTGGGATTTCGAAGACATGGTGCGATCCGGTTACGCGCTCAAGCACCCAGCCGTCGTGTTCAAGGCGGCGTTTGATGTCGCGGCTGTTGGTGAGCATGTCAGCGCCTCACGTTTGTTTAGCGCCTATTCAGATATCACCACTCAGGAACACAGCGTGAAACTACTCGACGTGTCCACAGATATTGGGACATCGTCAGAGGCATGATTTCAATGTTTCACCTGATCGGTTTGACTACCCCGCCTCGACAAAGCTCTCCAGCACCATCTTCCTGCCGGCCTTGTCGAAATCGACCGTGAGCTTGTTGCCGTCGACCGCCGCCACCGAGCCCGGCCCGAACTTCAAGTGAAACACCCGCGCGCCGACTGAAAAGCGCGAACCGCCGCTTGAGCGCGCGATCACTTCGCCCTCGATCGTCACGGGCTGCTTGCCGCGTGCGCCCCGCGTATCGCGCGTCGCGCCGCCGCGCCCGGCGTCGCCACGCGCCGCCTGCGCGCGCTTCCATCCCGGCGTCGAATAGTCGGAGCCGTAGACGTCGAGATTGGCGAAGCGCGAGACGCCATAGGAGCCATATTGCGAGCCGCTCGGCGCCTCGACCACCTCGACATTGCCCGTCGGCAGATTGTCGATGAAGCGTGAGGGCACGGTCGCCTGCCACAGCCCGTGAATGCGCCGGTTGCTGGCGAAATAGATCTTGGCGCGGCGCTTGGCGCGCGTCAGCCCGACATAGGCGAGACGGCGCTCTTCCTCGAGGCCGGCGCGTCCCTGTTCATCGAGCGTGCGCTGGCTCGGAAACAGCCCTTCCTCCCAGCCGGGGAGATAAACGGTCTCGAACTCGAGGCCCTTGGCGCCGTGCAGCGTCATGATCGACACGCGCTCTTGATCGGCTGCGCTGTCGGTCTCCATGACCAGCGATACATGTTCGAGGAAGGACTCGAGGTCGGGAAAGGCCTCCATCGCCCGAACCAGCTCTTTCAGATTGTCGAGCCGCCCGGTGGCCTCTGGCGTCTTGTCCGAACGCCACATCTCGGTGTAGCCGGATTCATCGAGCACCTGCTCGGCAAGCTCATGCTGCGGCCTTGAATCGATCAGCGTGCGCCAGCGGTCGAGATCGCCGATGAGGCCGCGCAGCGCGCCGCGGGGCTTGGGCTTCAGCTCCTCGCTTTCGACAAGAACGCGCGCCGCCTGCATGAGCGGAATGGCTTCGCGCCGCGCATATTCATGCAGCATTTGCAGCGTCGCGTCGCCGAGGCCGCGTTTGGGCGTATTGATGATGCGCTCGAAGGCGAGATCGTCGGCCGGCTGCGCGACGCAGCGCAGATAGGCGAGCGCGTCGCGAATTTCGAGCCGCTCGTAAAAGCGCGGGCCGCCGATGACGCGATAGGGCAGGCCGATCTCGACGAAGCGCTCTTCGAATTCGCGCATCTGAAACGACGCGCGCACGAGAATGGCGATCTCTTCGAGCGAATGGTCCTTACGGCTCAGCTGCTCGATGTCCTCGCCGATGCTGCGCGCTTCTTCCTGGCTGTCCCAAACGCCGGTGAGAGTCGGCTTTTCGCCCTCGCCGCCGTCGGTGAACAGCGTTTTGCCGAGCCGGCCTTCATTATGCGAGATGAGATGCGAGGCGGCGGCGAGAATATGTCCCGTCGATCGGTAGTTGCGCTCCAGGCGGATGACCTTGGCGCCGGGAAAATCCTGCTCGAAACGCAGGATGTTCTCGACCTCGGCGCCGCGCCAGCCATAGACGCTCTGATCGTCGTCGCCGACGCAGCAGAGATTTTGTTTCCCCGGCGCCCGCTGCGAGATCAGCCGCAGCCACAGATATTGCGCGATATTCGTGTCCTGATATTCATCGACCAGAATATATTTGAAGCGGCGCTGATAGTCGGCGAGCACATCGGGATTGTCGCGAAAGAGCCGCAGGCTCTCCATCAAGAGATCGCCGAAGTCGACGGCGTTCAAGACCTTGAGCCGCTCCTGATAGAGCGCGTAAAGCGCCGCGCCTTTGCCGTTGGCGAAGCTCTCGGCGTCGCCGGCGGGAACCTGCGCAGGCGTCAGACCGCGATTTTTCCAGCCGTCGATACGCATGGCGAGCGCGCGCGCCGGCCAGCGCTTGTCGTCGATGTTCTCCGCGCGCAGCACCTGCTTCAAGAGGCGGATCTGATCGTCGACATCGAGAATGGTGAAGTTAGGCTTCAGCCCGACGAGTTCGGCGTGACGGCGCAGGATCTTGGCGCTGATCGCGTGAAAGGTGCCGAGCCATTGCATGGCTTGCGCGCCCTCGCCGACGAGGGCCTCGACGCGCTGGCGCATCTCGCGCGCCGCCTTGTTGGTGAAGGTGACGGCGAGGATTTCATAGGCGCGCGCCTTGCCGAGCGCCAGGATGTGGCCGATGCGCGTCGTCAGGGCGCGCGTCTTGCCTGTGCCGGCGCCGGCGAGCACGAGCACCGGCCCGTCGAGCGTTTCGACGGCGGCGCGCTGCTCGGGGTTGAGCGCGTCGAGATAGCGCGGCCGTCCCGCGCTCGCCGCCGCGCGCGCGGCAAGCCCGCCCGTCTGCGGCGTGTAATCGTCGATCTCGGGCGGAGGGCTCTTCATGATTCTTCAATCATATAGGAGAACGGAAGGCGAATCACTGTTTCCGCCGCTTATCGCACGCCAATCCCCCGGCCCCTCATCTCACTTCTCCCCGCAAGCGGGGAGAAGACGCGGCTGACGTCGCGCAAACGTTTGCAAAAGGAGCGCAGTCTCTATGACCCCTCTCCCCGTTCACGGGGAGAGGTGAGGTGAGGGGCTTGGGGACGTTGCACGCGCATCCAACGCCCGCTCCAACACGAAAACTCGTAACGACGAGGAGAGATTCGCCTCTCCGCGCCCGGCGTCGACGCGGGCGATGAGCCCCGCGAGCGACACGCCGTCTTGCGCCGCGATGTCTTTCAGCGCACGCCAGAAGGCATCTTCGAGAGAGACGCTGGTGCGATGGCCGGCGATGACGACGGAATGCTTGACGACGAGGCGCGAACTGGCGTCCTGAGGCCCCTCGGCCTCGCTCACGCCTGATCGTCCGCTTCTTCCCGCTCGCGCCGATGCGCCTCGAGTCTGGCGCTTTCCAGCTGCGCCTGCGCGGCGGTCAACTCCCGCTCGGACTTGGCGCGCCCGAAGGCGGCGCGCTTCGCTTGCGCGGCGTCTTCCTTGGCGCGGCGGTCGCGTTCTTTGCGCGCGCGCCGCAGATTGACGACCTCGCCCATCAGGGCTTTTTGCGGAAGGCGTCGATCGAGACGACCTTCTCGTCGCCGTCTTCCTTCGCTTCGACCGGTTTAAGTTTCTTTTGCCTGTCGACGCTCGGCGTCTTGTTCGGCTCTGCTTTGGCCGGCTCTGATTTTACCGGCTCGACTTTGGCCGGCTTGAACTCCTTCACCGGCTCCGGCGTTTTCACGACAAGGCTTGGTCCGGCGGAAGGCGCGTCCTCCTCTTCGCTGTCCTCAAGCGCGTCATCGGCGCTCTCAAACCGCAGGCCGAATTCGACGGCAGGATCGAAAAAGCCGGTGACGGCCGAGAAGGGCACGTAGAGATGCTCGGCGACCGAGCGGAACGATAGGGTGACGCCGAAACCTTCTTCGTCGACTTCCAGATCCGACCATTGATGCTGCAGGATGATGGTCAGCTCGCTCGGCCATTGTTCGGCGAGGCGGCGCGACATCGTAACGCCCGGCGCATCGGTGCGGAAGCTGATGGTGAAGTGATGGTCGCCGGGCAGATAGCCGCTCTCGGCGACGTCGCCCAGCACTTTGCGCATGACGCCGCGCATGGCGTCCTGAACGAGAAGATCGTAGCGAATAATGTCTTTTGCCATCGCGTCGCGCCAGACTGCCATCTGTATGGTCGATCGGCTACAGCTTCCGACCGCCATGCCTGCCGCGCTTGCATCACGGCGGCGCGGCGCGAGAAAATTGAAGTGGAGGCTTCTGTTGCCAGGCGCCTCCTGACCCCGCCTAGAAGTGCTAACCCCTAGGGCTTAATTCCCAGTTTGGGCGCCGCATTACGCGGCGACGGCCACCGGAGCATAGTTGTCGTTGGCAACTATAAGATTGACCCGATAACGGCGGTATCATGCCGAGCAAAAAATCACCCTTTACACCCTCGTCAATCCTATTTCGCCCCCGCCAAAACCCGCCGCCCGGACGGGCTTTGGTGGAGGCGCCGGGTACCGCCCCCGGGTCCGAATGGTTTATTACGGTGTCCGTTTATCGCCATAGCCGACGCAAGCGCCGGCAAAGTGAATATAGGCGCTTGCGGGATTTTGTGAAAGTCCCCGCCGTCTGCATCTTCAGCGCTTTCGCCGAGGGGGCGTGCGGCGCGAACGAGCCTGGCCTATTGCGCGCCGACGCGCTTCACCGCGCCAAAGCCCTTCGCGTCCATGGCGAGGTGCAGCCTATTCTGCATTCCGGCGTCGTCGTTCTTGACGAGCAGTCCGGCGTGTTCGGCGATCGCCTCGCAGAGCGCCGCCACCCAGGGCTCCTCGCTTTTGGCGAAATCGCTGAGCACATAAGCATGGACCAGCGCCTTATCGCCGGGGTGGCCGATGCCGAGCCGCAGCCGCTTATAGTCGTTGCCGATATGCGCGGTGATTGAGCGCAGCCCGTTGTGGCCTGCGACGCCGCCGCCTGTCTTGATCCGGCATTTGGCCGGGGCGAGATCGAGTTCGTCGTGAAGAACCACGATCTCATCGAGGCCGATCTTGTGAAAACGCGCGGCTTCGCCGACCGAACGGCCGCTCTCATTCATATAGGTCTGCGGCTGCAGCAGCATGACCTTTTCGCCGCCGATCGCCCCTTCGCTGGCGAGGCCCTTGAAGCGCGCCCGCGCTTGTGGAAAGCCGTGTCGCTTGGCGATCGCTTCGAGCGCCATGAAGCCGATATTGTGCCGGTTCTTGGCGTAGGCGCGTCCGGGATTGCCCAGTCCGACAAGGAGCAGCATGTGAGCCTCTGACATAAAAATGGCCGGGCGAACCCGGCCATTATCACGGTAAGCTTCGCAGCGCTTACTTCTTCTTTTCTTCCTTGGCGGGAGCGGCCGCGGGCGCAGCTGCCGCGGCCGGAGCCTCCTCGGCGCCGCCGCCCGCCGGCGGCGTTAGGCTCGCGACGGTGAAGTTCTTGTCGGGGTTCGTGGGCTTGCAGCCCTCCGGCAGCGGAATCGCCGAAATATGCAGCGAATCATTGAAGTCCATGCCCGTCAGGTCGGCGGTGATGGCCTCCGGAATATTGTCCGCCGGCACCCACATCTCCACCGTATGGTAGACGATGTTGAGCGCGCCGCCGCGCTTGATGCCAGGCGCCGCTTCCTGGTTGATGAAATGCACCGGCACTTGCACGCGCAGCCGCGAACCCGGCTTCAGGCGCAGGAAATCCACGTGCATCGGCGTGTCTTTGATGACGTCAAGCTGGTAGTCGCGCGGGATGGCGCGCTCCTTCTTGCCGTCGATGTCGAGCTCGAAGATCGTCGTAAGGAAGTGCCCAGCGAAAATCAGTTGAGAGAGGTTCTTCTTCTCGAGCGAGAGCGGCTGCGGCGCTTCGCCGCCGCCATAGAGCACTGCTGGTATACGGCCCTCACGGCGAACGCTGCGGGCGGCCCCCTTGCCTGTCCCGCTGCGCACCGCGGCCGCGAGCTTCTTGGTCTCGGCCATGTCGGTGTCCTTTAAATCAAAGAAAAGGCGCTGCTTCGCCTCCAGGGGTGTCGGAAACGCAGGCGCCGCGGCGCTTATAGGGGACCGCGCCACGGGAGGCAAGGCGGAGGGCCGAAACATTCAGTCAGCCCCCTTTCCGATAGCGGCTGGCGCCTCATATGGCCGCAGATCGCCGGCCTTTTGGGCGGCAGGACGCAGCCGCGGCTTGGTTCCGGCTGCAAGAGAAAGGGTTCCAACATGCGTACTCTGGTGACGTGCATCGCGCTTCTCGGGCTCGTCGGCTTGGCGGCGACGCCGGCCCAGGCCGACCGTCGGCTCACCCGCGAAGAGAAATCCAGCATCCGTTCAGCGATGAAGGACGCGCAGTGTTCCGGCGGTAAGATGGAATTTGACGACGGGAAATTCGAAGTCGAGAACGCGAAATGTCAGGACGGCAGGCGCTACGAGCTCAAGTTCGATCGCAATTTCAAGATGACCAGCAAGGAACTCGAAGACAACAATGGCCGTCGTGAATATTACGGCAGCGGACGGTATAACAAGCGCGATAACACCCGTGACAACAGGCACGATACCTATTAACGCGCCTCTCGGGGCGTTCATAGGATTTGCCGTCCGCGCACATGCGCGACGCCGCGCCGGAAGATCGACGTTGGCCGGTGCGGCGGCGCGTGTGGCGCGATAGGATCAGGTCCCCACCCGATGTCGAGCGTCGAGGAGCCTGGAAAGCTTCCGGCGCGATCCACATAGGGTGGGTTTTTCTCCAACTGAATCGCCGGCGCGACCCGAGTCAACAGACCGAGCGGGGAGTCCTGATCGACCAGATAATGATCGAGATCGTCCTGGCTGATGGGAACGGGCGCTTCGGCGTTGGCGGCGAAACGCAGGCCGAGCATGGCCGTCCTCGCAAGCGACACACGGACGATCCAGCGGCCGCCTTCCTCTGCGCGTCGCAGTAGAGCGGCGAGAACGCCGAGGGCGCCGAGGCAGCCTGAACCGTAATCGTTGAAATAGGCGGGAATGAGCGCCGGTTCGCCAAGTTCAGCGCTGTGCATGGCGGCGAGGCCGGTCGCGGCCTGAGCGAGCTGCTCCCAGCCACGGCGCTCGGCCCAGGGACCCTTAAAACCGTATGCGTTGACCTCGACGTAGATCATGCGCGGGTTGATCCGCCACAGCTCCTGCGGCCCGAACCCTCGCTTCGCCAGCGATCCCCAGCGAAATCCCTGCACGAAAACGTCGCAGTCGCGAACGAGATCGAGCGCGCGGGCGCGATCGGCGTCGGCGCGCAAATCGATATAGGCGGTCTTCTTGCCGAAGGACGTGTCGATGTCGAAGCCGAGAATATGGTCGAGATAGGGGTTGCGACAGTGGATGACGTCGGCGCCGTGCTCGGCCAAAAGTTTGCCGATCGTCGGCCCCGCGACGACATGCGTGAAATCGAGAACGCGAAGCCGATCGAGCGGCCGTCCGGCGGCTGGCGTGAAAGGAACGGGCGCCGCGTCGCCCTGCCGCACAAGCTCGATCGGCGGCGTATCGGCGATCGCGCGACCCTGCGGATGCGCGCGCCACTCGTCCGGGCTTCGCAGGAACGCCGCGCAGAGGCCGAGCGCAGAAAGTTCGTCCTCGAGCGTCTGCGCGTCAAAGCGCGCAACGCTTTTGGCGATGGCTTCGCGCTCGTTTGGGCAGTCGAGATAGCGCAATATGCCGTCGCGCAGATGCTGGTAGGCGCCGTTGAAAAAGAAGCGCCGTCCATCGCGGGTGCGATAGAAATTATTCACCGCCGTATGGACGGCGCTGATGTCGAACTGCCAGCCGCTTTGAAAGAAATAGGCGATCTCGTTGAACAGGAGGCCGGCGTGCCGCCGGTCGATTCGCACCTGCTGCGCGCCCAGGCCGCGACTCTCGCCGATCGAGGCGATTGTTGCGCCGATCGCGCCCATCAGTGCGACGGCGAAGTCATGAACCTCGATGGGCGAGTCGACATAGCCGGGCGTCTGATCGACATGAATCTGGGACGAATGTTGAGGGAGGTTCAGTCCTTGCGCGATCGCCGCGAGAATTTCTTTTTGCCGCTGGCTGTACAAATCGACAACTCCGCAAAAGCGCCGGGTGGATATCGAAGCCGCATGCGAATTCTAGCAGCCTGGGCGCGCACCGCCGGTTTGGCCAAATAGAGCGCGGCGCATCTAGCGCGACGGTAAACTTTATTGTTGTATCTGACGATTGCGAGTCGCGGGATAGCGAATGTTTACGTGGAATACATTGGTTCTGGCGCTCGGGCTGGCGCTGGTCATTTCAGGCGCCGACGCGCGGCCGAAAGGGCCGGACTTTGGCCCGCCGATGCGCGTCTTGATCGTGCGCGCCGATAGCACCGGCTGTCCTTTGAACTGCGCCGAATGGATTTCCTTGGAAGGCGCGTTCGTCAACGAAACGCCGGCTCTGTTTTGCCAGGCGCTCAGGCAAATCGGTCATCGCAAGCCACAGATCCTCATCAGTTCCGGCGGCGGCGCGATTGAGGCCGCTATGCAAATGGGACGGTTGCTGCGCGCAAAGGGGCTCGACGTCAGCGTCGCGCGCACGCTCTTCGATGCGCCGGCGGTCAAGACGGCCGCGCCCGAGCAAACATCAAAGTCCGCGCTCGTCGTCGCTAAGCGCGGCAGACCGTCCGCCGACGGTTCGTTTTGCGCTTCAGCCTGCACACTGCTGCTCGCGGCCGGCAAGGCGCGCCATGTCGCGCCTGACGCGCGCGTTGGCCTGCACGAGATGGTCATCCCCGAACAAGACGTCACGCAGCACGTTCGTTACTTTCAGACGCGCACGCTGACCCGAGATGGCAAGGTGATCTCAAAGGAGACGCGCACTGTAGCCGAGAAAGACCTGATCAGACATATCAGCCGCCACTCCACCTCGGCGAAAGACTATCGCATGGTTGCGGCCTATCTCGATGAAATGGGCGTGCCGTCGGCGAAGGTCGTTGCATTGATGCACGAGGCTTCGCCTGAGCACGTCGTCTGGCTGTCACGAAAAGGTCTCGCCGACACCTTGCTTGCGACGGACGCGCAACCGCCTGAGGCGGCGCTTGGTCTTGCGCCTAAGGTCGTCGCGCCCGCGCCGGAAAGCGTCGCGCCCGCGCCGCCCAGAGAGACGTCCATGCCGATCGCGCAACCTAGACGCGAGCGACCGGACGCCTTGACGTTGTTCGCTTCCCGGTTCGGCCTCACCCTCGGCCAACTGGGCTTGTTGAGCGTGCTCATGCTCGCGATGGTCGCGGCGATACTGAGTTCCTTCCGGCGCGGCGCATGGTTGGGCGGCGCGGCGCAACGCCGCAATTCGCCGCCACTCTCCTAATTTCGCTACGCCTTGGTCTCCGGCAGATTCAGCCGAATGTGCAGTTCGCGCAGATGCTTCATCGTCGCTTCCGACGGCGCGCCCATCAGCAAATCCTCGGCGCGCTGATTCATCGGGAACAGCGTCACTTCGCGCAGATTTTCCTCTTCGGCGAGCAGCATGACGATGCGGTCGACGCCGGGCGCGATGCCGCCATGCGGCGGCGCGCCATATTGGAAGGCGCGATACATGCCGCCGAATTTCTCGATCAGCACATCTTCGCCATAGCCGGCGATCTCGAACGCCTTCTTCATGACGTCGGGACGATGGTTCCGGATCGCGCCGGACGATAATTCCACGCCGTTGCAGACGATGTCATATTGGTAGGCGAGGATGGTGAGCGGGTCCTGACCTTCCAACGCCTCCATGCCCCCCTGCGGCATCGAGAAGGGATTGTGCGAGAAGTCGACCTTCTTCTCGTCCTCGTTCCACTCGTACATCGGAAAGTCGACGATCCAGCAGAATTCGAAGACGTCTTTCTTCGATACGCCGAGTTCGTCGCCGATGCGCACGCGCGCCATGCCCGCGAGCCGTGCGGCGGCGGTCTCTTCTCCGGCCGAGAAGAACACCGCGTCGCCCGCCTTGACGCCCGCCTTGGCGGCGATCGCGGCTTGCGCCTCCGCGGGAATGAATTTCGCGATCGGGCCTTTGCCGGCGAGCGCGCCGCCTTCTTCCTCAAAGATCACATAACCGAGGCCCGGCGCCCCTTCGCTGCGCGCCCAGTCGTTCAATTTGTCGAAGAAGCTGCGCGGCTGCGCGGCGGCCCCCGGCGCGGGTATGGCGCGCACGGTCTTGCCTTTGAACGCCTTGAAGCTGACGTCCTCGCGGGCGAATTCCTCGGACACGTCAGCGATGATCAGCGGGTTGCGCAGATCCGGCTTGTCGGTGCCATATTTGAGCATCGACTCGCGGAAGGAAATGCGCGGGAATTTCTGCGTGACCGCCTTGCCGTTCGCGAACTCCTCGAACAAGCCGCGCAGCACCGGCTCGATCGCGCCGAACACGTCCTCCTGCGTGACGAAGCTCATCTCGACGTCGAGCTGGTAGAACTCTCCCGGCGAGCGGTCGGCGCGCGCGTCCTCGTCGCGAAAGCAGGGCGCGATCTGGAAATAGCGATCGAAGCCCGCGACCATGATCAGCTGCTTGAACTGCTGGGGCGCCTGCGGCAGCGCGTAGAATTTCCCCGGATGCAGGCGCGAGGGCACCAGAAAGTCGCGCGCGCCTTCGGGTGAGGAAGCGGTCAGAATCGGCGTCTGGAACTCGAAGAAGCCCGCCTGCTTCATGCGCATGCGGATCGAATCGACGATGCGGCCGCGCAGCATGATGTTCTGGTGCAGCTTTTCGCGCCGCAGGTCGATGAAGCGATATTTGAGGCGCGTGTCCTCCGGATAGGGCTGGTCGCCGAAGACCGGCACCGGCAATTCGGCGGCGGCGCCCAACACCTCGATCTCGTTGACGTAAACCTCGACCTGTCCGGTCGGCATATCGGGGTTCTCGGTGCCGGCGGGGCGCTTCCGCACCTCGCCGTCGAGCCGCACCACCCATTCGGAGCGCAGTTTTTCCGCCTGCGCGAAGGCGGGCGAATCAGGATCGACGACGCATTGCGTCAGTCCGTAGTGATCGCGCAGGTCGATAAACAGCACGCCGCCGTGATCGCGGATGCGATGGCACCAGCCGGAGAGCCGGATTTTCTGGCCGACGAGCGCCTCATTGGGCGCGCCACAATTATGCGAACGGTAGCGATGCAAGGGCCGGCTCATGGGGTGGAGGTGTAAAAAGACGGGATCCCGGAACGATCGGGCGTTTTCGCGCGCAGAAAGGGCATGGGCCATCGTCGGCTGTCAAGCCGAACCCGTCGGAGCAGAGCTATTTCCTGAAGAACGCTTCCGCCGCCGCGCTCGCCGCCTGTTTTGCGGCGCGGGCGGCCTCGAGCCGGGCGATCTCCAGCCGCAGTCGCTCGATGCGTTCGTCGAGTTCGGCGACGGACAGAAGATCGAGCGGCTGGCCGATCTCGAAAGCCGCCGGACGCGGCGCGTCATCCTGTTCGCTTTTCATCACCGCGCGACCTCGGCTGGATTTCTTCGCTCGCTGGCCAAAATAGCGCTCAAGGAGTCATGCGCCAACTTGTGGACGCGCGTCATTTGAGCGTAACTTCCGGCGCGCTTGATGATCCGCGCAGGCGGGGCGTCGGCGGCCGCGGCGCGGCCGGAAGCGCCCAAGAACGCCAAGACCGCCAAGGCGCGGCGCGTCCCGCGCCCGCCTCTCTTTCCGGACGAAATAGGTATGACCAAGTGGGTGTATAGTTTCAGCGCCGGTCGGTCTGAAGGATCGGCGTCGATGAAAGAGCTTTTGGGCGGCAAAGGGGCCAATCTGGCTGAAATGGCGGCGCTCGGACTGCCAGTGCCGCCCGGCTTCACCATCACCACCGAGGTCTGCGCCTATTTTTACGCCAACGGCAAGACCTTTCCCGCCGATCTCGCCGGGCAGGTCGACGCCGCGCTGGCCGATATCGGCCGCGTCGCCGGGCACGCCTTCGAAGACCCGCAGCAGCCGTTGCTCGTCTCGGTGCGTTCGGGCGCCCGCGCCTCAATGCCCGGGATGATGGACACGGTGCTCAATCTCGGTCTCAACGACGAGACCGTGGAAGCGCTCGCGCGCAACGCTGGCGACGAACGCTTCGCATGGGATTGCTACCGACGCTTCATCGAAATGTATTCCTCCGTCGTGCTCGGCGTCGAACATCACCAGTTCGAGGACGCGCTGGAGAGAATCAAGGAGAGCAAGGGCTTCGCGCTCGATACGCAGCTGACGGCCGAGGATTGGCGCAAGGTCGCCGCGCAATACAAGGCGATCGTCGAACAGGCCGCCGGCAAGAGCTTCCCGCAGGATCCCCGTGAGCAATTGTGGGGCGCGATCAAGGCGGTGTTTTCATCCTGGATGAACAATCGCGCCATCGTCTATCGCGGCCTGCATAACATTCCCGAAAGCTGGGGCACCGCGGTCAGTATTCAGGCGATGGTGTTTGGCAATATGGGCGCGCAATCGGCGACCGGCGTCGCCTTTACGCGCAACCCTTCGACCGGCGTGCGCGAGCTCTATGGCGAATATCTCATGAATGCGCAGGGCGAAGACGTCGTCGCCGGCATTCGCACGCCGCAACCGATCGCTCAGTCCGCGAGCCACGCCTCCGGTTTCGAAAAGATTTCGCTTGAGGCGGCGATGCCGGCGATCTTCGCCGAATTCAAGGGCTACGCCGACAAGCTCGAACGCCATTTCCGCGACATGCAGGATATGGAGTTCACGGTTGAGCGCGGGAAATTATGGATGCTGCAGACTCGCGCCGGCAAACGCACGGCGCGCGCGGCGCTCAAACTCGCGGTCGACATGGCCCGCGAAGGCCTCATCGGCAAAGATGAGGCGATCACGCGCGTCGAGCCGCAGTCGCTCGAACAATTGCTGCATCCCACGATCGATCCCGCGGCGAAGCGCAATATTCTCGCCACGGGTCTGCCCGCCTCGCCCGGCGCGGCTGTCGGCGAAATCGTCTTCGATCCGGAGGAGGCCGCGAAGCTCGCCTCGAACGGACGCAAGATCATCCTCGTGCGCATCGAGACGAGTCCCGAAGACATCACCGGCATGCATGGGGCGGAAGGCATTCTCACCGCGCGCGGCGGCATGACCTCGCACGCCGCCGTCGTGGCGCGCGGCATGGGCAAGCCCTGCGTCACCGGCGCCGGCGCGCTGCGCATCGACTATGAGGACCAGAGCTTTACCGTCGCCGGCAAGCGCTTCGGCAAGGGCGATCGCATCACCATCGACGGGTCCGCCGGGCAGGTGATCGCCGGCGAAGTGAAGATGCAGCGGCCGGAGCTCACCGGCGAATTCGCCGTGCTGATGTCCTGGGCGGACCAGAAACGGCGGCTCAAGATTCGCGCCAATGCCGAAACGCCGTCAGATGCGCGCGCCGCCCGCCGTTTCGGCGCCGAGGGCATTGGCCTCGCGCGCACCGAGCACATGTTTTTCGAGGGCGAGCGCATTGTCGCGGTGCGCGAGATGATCCTCGCCGACGACGCCGAAGGACGCCGCCTCGCGCTGGCGAAACTGCTGCCGATGCAGCGCGAGGACTTCAAGCAGCTGTTTGAGATCATGTCGGGCCTGCCGGTCACGATCCGTCTGCTCGATCCGCCGCTGCATGAGTTTTTGCCGCATTCGGATGCCGAGATCGCCGCCGTGGCGCGGGCGATGGGCGCCGATCCGGTGAAACTGCGCCGCCGCGCCGCGCAGCTTTCCGAGTTCAATCCGATGCTCGGCTTTCGCGGCGTGCGGCTCGCCGTCATCTTCCCCGAGATCGTCGACATGCAGGCGCGGGCGATCTTCGAGGCGGCGATCGAAGCCTCTCTATCGACCGGCGAACCCGTCGACATCGAGATCATGGCGCCGCTCGTCTTCACACGCGCGGAACTCGATCTCGTCAAGGCGCGCGTCGCCGAAATGGCGAAGCTCGTCGAGGGCGAGACTGGGATCAGGCCGAACTACCACGTCGGCACGATGATCGAATTGCCGCGCGCGGCGCTGCGCGCCGGCGACATCGCGCCATCGGCGGATTTCTTCTCCTTCGGCACCAACGACCTGACGCAAACGACGCTCGGCATTTCGCGCGACGATTCGGGCTCCTTCCTCAACGCCTATCTTGAAAAGGGGCTGTTGCCGGCCGACCCTTTCGTGACGATCGATCAGGAAGGCGTCGGCGAGCTTGTGGAGATCGGCTGCAAACGCGCCCGCGCCGCGAACCCGACGATTACGCTCGGCGTCTGCGGCGAGCATGGCGGCGATCCGGTTTCCGTCGCCTTCTTCGACAAGATCGGCTTCGACTATGTGTCCTGTTCGCCGTTCCGCGTGCCAATCGCGCGGCTCGCCGCCGCCCAGGCGGCGCTCGGCGAGAAGGCGTCAAGCACGGCGTGATCGCCTAGAAGAGCGGAGGCGCCGTTACGCCGTCATGGCCGGGCTTGTCCCGGCCATCCACGTGTCAACATTGCATGCGCCTTGCAGCCATTGCCGAACCTCCCGGCGTGGACGCCCCCGCGACACGCGCGGGCATGACGCAGGAGAGAGCCGCTCGGGCGCCGTTCCCTCACGCGCTCTCCAGTTCCTCGCTGCGGTGATTCATCTCGAAGCGGCGCACGATCAGCCGCACGAGATACAGGCCGAATTCGGGGTTTTGAAAATAGAGCTGTTCGAACTGCTCGTAGGTGATGACGAGCAAACTGACGTCGCTCTTGCAGCGCGCCGTCGCGGTGCGTTTGCCGTTTGTCGTAAATAGCGCCATCTCGCCGAAAATGGCGCCGGGCGAGAGAAGCGCGCCGCGTTCGACGATTTCGACTTGTCCTTCGACGACGACGAAGGCCTCGTCGGCTGCGTCGCCCTTCATGAAGACCGCTTCGCCGCGTCGCAGCGTGCGCGGATGCATGAAGGGCTTCAGCCATTCGATGTTCAGGTCGGTGCCGTTGGCTACGCGCACGCTGGCGATGAGCTTGCGCATTTCGCGCATGCGGGTGAAATTGAGCGGCAGGTTGATGGCATGTTTGGCGATCGTCGGCGGGCTGCCGATGATGAGCCCCAAGGTCACGCCCAGCACATTGCCGAGCATCGCGGTGATGCGCAGCGGAATCATCCGCTTCATGTAAGCGGCGCCGACGACCGTCGACGCTTCCGCCCAGGCGAGCGCCGTCAGCGCCACCCCGCCGACGGTCTTTCCCGTATCCGACGCGGCCCAACTCATGAGCGTATCGATCAGTTCGGACATTGCAGCTTCCATCCTTACGCCGCGCTTAACCTTTGCGCGCAACCAAGACAAGCGATCAAAAAGCGTGCGGGACTGGACTTTCCCATGCGCTTTCGCACATTCGCTCCATGCGACAAACGAGCCGAATCCTGCGGATCGACACATCCGGGCGCGGATTTTACGAATTTACCGAGGCGGTCCGCGACTTTACGCGCGCCGCGCGCATGACGCAGGGGCTGGCGACGGCGTTCTGCCGCCACACGTCCGCGTCGCTGCTCATTCAGGAAAACGCCGATCCCACCGTGCTGCGCGATCTCGAATCCGTCTTCGCAAGGCTCGCGCCCGAAGGCGCAAATTACGCCCATGATACGGAAGGCGCCGACGACATGCCGGCGCATATCCGCGCCGCGCTCACCCAGACGCAGCTCTCGATTCCTCTCATTGGCGGCGCGCTGGCGCTTGGAACTTGGCAGGGCGTCTTTCTTTTCGAGCACCGCCGGCGGCCGCACCGGCGCGAGGTCGCCCTGCATCTGATCGGCGAATGATCGCACGCTGCGTCATTCTGGCACGATCGCGGCGCCGCGCCGGCAACGGTTCCGCAAGGCTAATGAACGATAAGATTTTACGAAGGATCGCATCCGGGGCGGAGCGACGCAAATCGCGGCGCCTTGCCAGACGCGCCGTCGCACATGGATCAGTCTATGCGTCGTCAGTCGAGAACGCGTTTCGTGCGCAGAGGGGTTGCGCCCTGGGTTTTCAGCGTAACGGCGCCCTGGGCGCTCGGCGTCGGCATGCTGGTCTCCTTCACCGCGGTCGCCGGGCAGGACCCCGTCGCCGACTGGCGCGTTTCTCCGCTCGCGGCGCGCGCGCCAGGGGCGCTGACGCTCGGCTTCAGCGAGGCGGCAAGCGGCGATTACGGGTTCTATGGCCCCAGCCGCGCCCAGATTCAGCAGGCGCGCCTCAACGTCGGCGGCCCAGAGGAGGGCGCAGTCGCCGACGAGCGCGAGCCGCATGTCGATCTCAAGCCCGATGTGAAGCATTTTCCTCAGGTCGATCGGCGGCATAAGGGCGATCCGGTGGTCGCCATGCGGCCCGGTTTCGAGACGCGCCGGCCGCAACCGGCGAATTTAGGGCTGAGCGAATCGCCGCCGCTCTCCTTCGGCCTCGATGGCAAGTCGACTCGGCCGACGGCGACGCCGCTTGCGCCTCGCGGCAAAACCCCGGGCGACGAAGCGCTCGAAGAGGCGGACGCGGGCTCGGCCCCGGAGCCGGCGACGACGCAAAAGTCGATGGCGGCCGCTTCGCCGGCGCAAAGCTCATCGATCTCGACGCCGACGGGGGCCGATGCGCCCCGCGACCTCGGGCGGGAGGCGCTGACCGAACGCGCCCTTCATGGCGCATCTCCGCAGACGCCGCGCGCCGTCGCGCTGGGCTCCTCGACGCCGGCGCTGCCGGACGCCGTGCCCATCGAAGTGTCGTCTTTCCCCGGCGCGACGCTGGCGCTGTCGACGCCAGGCAAGGAATTGAGCGCGTCACGTCCGGATTATGCCGCTTCGATTGATCCGGAAAAGCTTGGCCGCGAGGCCCGCTGCCTGGCGGAAGCCGTCTATTTCGAGGCCCGCAGCGAGCCCGAGGCGGGGCAGGCGGCCGTCGCGCAGGTCGTGCTCAACCGCGTCCAGAGCGGGCTTTATCCTGCAAGCGTCTGCGGCGTCGTTTATCAGAACCGCTATCGCTATCGCGGCTGCCAGTTCTCCTTCGCCTGCGAGGGCAAGTCGCTCCGCATCACCGAAGGCGACGCCTGGGAACAAGCGGTGCGCGTCGCCAAGGAGGTCATGGTTGGTCGAACCTACATCTCCGACGTCGGCCGTTCGACGCATTACCACGCCAATTACGCCCATCCGCGCTGGGCGCGCGCGCTCAGAAAGATGGACGTCATCGGCAGGCATATTTTCTACCGCCTGAAGCCGGGACAGACCTAAGACGTGTAGCGCGGCAAAACGAACGGCCTCTCGCGACAAACCAAATGGCCGCACCCTGAAAGCGCGGCGGAGACTTTGCGGCCTCTGCGCGAACTGCGGAGAATTTAGCGCGCCGAGGTCATCGCATGTCGTCGCATGAAGCGCTTCCCGACCAAACGAAGGGTTATCAGTGATTCCGTGGACCCTGCTCGACACGGCGCCGATACCCGGCGGCGAGGGTGAACTCCGCCTCAAGCGTCGCGGCGCAGAATTCTCCATCATGTTGGGCAATATCGAACTAATGAACAGTCGCCTCAGTGGCTCGGAGGAGGCGCTCGCCACGCTCTCTTGCGAGAGAATTCAGGCGCGCCCACAGCCGTGCGTTCTGATCGGCGGGCTGGGGATGGGCTTCACGCTGCGCGCCGCGCTCGCTGTCCTCGGCGCGAAAGCGCGGATCGTTGTCGCCGAACTCATTCCGGCGGTCGTGGCCTGGGCGCGCGGTCCGATGGCGGAAGTCTTCGGCGCCAGCCTGACGGATCCGCGCGTCAGCATCGAGGAAGCGGATGTTGGGCGCCTGATCCGGTCTGGCCGCTCGACGTATGACGCAATTCTTCTCGATGTCGATAATGGCCCCGAGGGCCTGACTCGCGAAGCCAATGACAAACTTTACGATATTGAAGGATTGAGGGCGGCCCGCAAGGCGCTGCGCCATGACGGGGTGTTGGCCGTCTGGTCATCGGGGCCGGATCGGAATTTCACATCGCGCCTTCGCAAAGCCGGGTTCCATGTGGATGAAGTCATGGTGCGCGCCAACGGCCAGCGTGGCGGCGCCCGGCACGTCATCTGGATCGCGACGAGTCTCGGTTCGGCACCTCAGACGCCACAGCAAGCCAATCTTTAACTGAAGCCGAAATCGGCAGCGTCCGCTCCCGTAACGGCTGTGCCGATCGAAGTGTCGTCTTTCCCCGGCGCGACGCTGGCGCTGTCGACGCCAGGCAAGGCGTTGAGCGCGTCACGTCCGGACTATGCTTCGCGGCCAAGAGCGGACATTTTCTTGCGGTCTGGGCTTCACGCAAAATTTTGAATGAGCGGCGAAAGCGTTGTCGTCCAACTCGCCTCCCGCCGTTGCGTTTCCCGCGCCGTCGTGGGCTGGAACAAGCAAAGCGGGGCTCGCGTTACAGGGGTGGACGTTGGGGTTTTTTTGTCGAACCAGGACTTGGCTGAGCCTGGACGAAGGAGTTCTACCAATGACGAACTCACGCAAGATAGTTACTGCGACGCTCGCCGCCACGATGGCAATCGGTATGCTGTCAATTTCCACCCCAGCTTCCGCATGGAGCCGCTGTGTCAGGGATGGGGGGCACCGCCAATTGGGCTACAACGTTATGGCGCCGGGCGCGGCGGCAAGCTCCCCGTATAGCTACGGCTATTACGGCTCCGCCAATCCGTCGGGGTCCGGCTATTATGGCTCTGGGAACATCGGCTATTACGGCGCCGCTTCTTCCGCGCCTGTCGCGAGTGAAGGATATTATTGTGCGACCAACGTGAAGACCTGCTTGCTCAACGAGCCCGGATGGCTCGGGACTGGTTGCTCCTGCAAAGTGTCGTTCGGCCGTGCAAGGGGGATCGTCGAATAGAGCGTAGCAGAGAAGCTGCGGCCGAGATAAGCAATCGGCCGCAGTGTTTCGATAAATTCTCGATAAGGAGACTTGGCTAAGTGTCGTAGCTTCTAGGACGACGACGGCGTCGCGGGGCGACGTCGCCGCCATTCCCAAAGGTCAAGCGCCTGCGCCGGTCGTCTTGGCAGGAATGCTGCTGATTTCCGCCGTAATGGTCTGGCGGCATGGGAGCGAGAGGAGCCGCTTTTTCGGCTAGCCCGTCAATCGACGAGCCGCGCGCGAACGAGACCGCGCACCGAATTACCGAGAAAAAACTCTGATCGCGAAATGTCTTCGAGCTGCAGAATCGACTCGCGGGCGCGCCCTTGCGCGTGAGCGCCGCGCGCAGCGTGCCTGGCAGAAGGCCGCAGGACAGCGGCGGCGCGGTCAGCAAAACGTCGCCCTGAGGCGCGAAGAGGTTGCAGCGCGCCGCTTCGCAAAGCTCGTCGCGCTCGTTTTGAACGAGAACTTCATCGGCCTCGCAGCCGCTACACAGGCCGGCGGCGACCGCCTTTCAGGGACAGCGCAGCCCTTAGTGCGCATCCATGGTGGGATATTCGATTGTAAACCGTTTCAAAGAGAGGTAATTTACGGTAGCTTAGTCGCTGAGCACATTGTGTTATCCGTATTATATGAGGCTGGCCTTATGCAATTTGAGGTCACAATTGAGTGTCGCACTGCGTCGCTTGTCGGAGATTCAGTCTCCCGCAGCCAGGAACTCGCCAACATTCTAATCGCTGTCGCCGCGGATTTGTTGGACCAAGGCTTGGCGCCCGGCGCCCAACTGCCTTTGCGTGACCGCAACGGCCACTCTGTCGGAATAGCCCAACTGACTGAACGCCCCCACATGCTCGCTTCCAGCTCGCCCCTAGAGCTGAACGCGGGAGCCGGCGCTGATCGTCTACGACAAACAGGCGGCCAAGCGCCGCCATTGCGTCGGAAGCTTTTGGTGACCAGACGCTTGCAGCGTGACTGATGCGCTGCACTGTGCTCCGCCAAACTCGACCCGCGACCAGTTCCTAAATCCCGCAATCCCGCAGCCATTGTCGCGTTACATTTCTACCGCGGCCCTGGCCTGCGCCGATGGCATTTTCCCTGCGAACGCCGAAAGAACCAGAAGCGAGCGTGCGGGACAACAAAGCGGCGACATTCGGCGGCGGGACGATTATCGGAATCCTGGGGGGTTGGGCGGCGCTAAGTTTCGGCTGGAGGAGCCGCTTTTCAGCCGCTAATCCGTTAATCGACGAGCCGCGCGCGAACGAGACCGCGCACCGAATTGCCGAGGAAAAACTCGGATCGCGAAATATCTTCGAGCTGCAGAATCGACTCGCGGGCGCGCCCTTGCGCGATGAGCGCCGCGCGCAGCGTGCCTGGCAGCAGGCCGCAGGACAGCGGCGGGGTCAGCAAAACATCGCCCTGAGGCGCGAAGAGGTTGCAGCGCGCCGCTTCGCACAGCTCGTCGCGCTCATTCTGAAAGAGAACTTCATCGGCGCCGTCGCGCTGCGCCGCATCAGTGAGCGCGTCTTCATAGAGCGCGCGCCGCGTCGTCTTGTGCCGCAACAGCGGATCGGCGGAGGAAAAGCGCCGCTTTGCGACGGCGACGCGCCAGACGGTATCGAGCGGAATCGGTTCGATCGGCGTGACGCTGGTTTCGATCGTTCCGTCCCGCGCAAGGACCAGCCGCACGCGAAGGCGCCCGTTCGACGCCCCCGCGACAGCGGCGTTCAGCGCGTCGCGGACTCGCGCTTCGTCATGGGCGAAGCCGAGCGCGGCGCTCGACGCCGCAAGCCGCGCGAGATGTTCCGCCAGCAAGCCGAAGCCCTCGTCGCGCGTCCACAGCAGCGTTTCGATCAGGCCGAAGTCGTTCTCGCGCCCGTCAGAAAGCGCGCCTTGATCAGACATTCCTCATACTCTTCGCGCGCGCGGGAATCGGCGACGACGGCGGAGCCGACATTGCAGACGAGGTCGCCTTCCGGGAAAATGGTCAGCGTGCGGATCGCGACGTTGAAACGAATGTCGCCATCAGGCGCGATGACGCCGAGCGCCCCGCAATAGACGCCGCGCGTGGCGCATTCGAGATCGCGGATGATCTCCATCGCGCGAATCTTGGGCGCGCCGGTCACCGAGCCGCAAGGGAAAAGCCCGGTGAACAGATCCTTCAGCGTCACGTCGTCGCGCAGTCGCGCCTCGATGCCCGACGTCATCTGATGCAGCGTCGGATAGGTCTGGATGGTGAAAAGATCCGTCACTTTCACCGTGCCGACGACGGCGAGCCGCGACAGATCGTTTCGAAGAAGATCGACGATCATCAGATTTTCGGCGCGCGATTTTTCGTCTTCGACGAGATATTGCGCGCGCGCCATGTCTTCGGTCGGCATCACGCCGCGCTGCGCGGTGCCTTTCATCGGGCGGGCGCGAATGTCGCGGTCCTGCGCCTCGAAGAACACTTCCGGCGACAGCGACACGACGGTTTCGGCTTCCAGCGCGACGACGCCGCCGTAAGCGACCGGCTGGCGCTTGCGCAGACCGCGATAAAGCGCAAGCGCATCGCCGTCATAGCGTCCGTACAGCGGGAAGGTGAGATTGATCTGGTAAACGTCGCCGGCGAAAATATAGTCTCGGCACGTGTTGAATCGCTGCGTGTACTCGTCCTGAGTCCAGGCAGGGGAAAGCGGAATGTTCGGCGCCGCGCTCTCGGCGGGCGGCAGCGACCAGGGCCGCGGCGCCCGAAACGCGCCGAAGAGGAGCAGCGGCGTCTGCGCGTCGGGCGTCGCTTGAGCGGCGAATTTGGGCTCCAGCGCATAGCCGAGCTCGTAGCCGGCGTAGCCGGCGAGATAGAGGCCGCGCCTTGTCGCCGCCTCCATGCGTTCGAACGCCGCCGCGACGTCTGTCGCCGCACGCGCGACGATGATCTCCTCCGGCTCCTCGAACAGCAGCGCCTGTCCGTCGCTGCGGCCGTCTTCGAAAACGACGTAAGGCCGCGCCGGCGCGTCTTTTTGCGTCAGGACGGCGGGGCGTTCGGCGGCGTCTTGCATTTTTGGCGGGGCTCGCAATGGAATGTAATGTTACATCAGCCGGCTCCAGTTATGAAACGCCGCGTCGGCGCGCAACCTCCGATCCGCTTTGCTCTGGCGGCGCGCGCGGGCTATGAGGCCTTATGTCGAAATCCCCGCCGCTCCGTTTTCTCTTCATCGGCGACGTTCTGGGCCGTTCAGGCCGCGCGGCTTTGTCGCGCTTTGTCCCACGGCTGCGCGAAAAATGGGCGCTCGACTTCGTCGTCGCCAATGGCGAGAACGCCGCCGGAGGCTTCGGCATCACCGAAGCCATTTGCGATGAGATGCTCGGCCTTGGCGTCGATTGCGTCACGCTCGGCAATCACGCCTTCGATCAGCGCGAGGCGCTGGTCTTCATCGAACGCCAGCCGCGGCTGCTGCGCCCGGTCAATTACCCGCCGGGAACGCCGGGAAGCGGCGCCGGCCTCTATACGGCGGCGCGCGGGCAGCAGGTGCTCGTCGTCAATCCGATCGGCCGGGTCTTCATGGACGCGCTCGATGATCCTTTTGCCGCCATCGAGCGCGAGCTGGGCGCCTGCCCGCTTGGCGTCGGATGCGACGCCATCTTTATCGACATGCACGCCGAGGCGTCGAGCGAGAAAATGGCGATGGCGCATTTCGTCGACGGCCGCGCCTCCGTGGTGGTCGGCTCGCATACGCATACGCCGACCGCTGACGCGCAGATTCTGCCTGGAGGCACCGGCTATCAGACCGACGCGGGCATGACGGGCGATTACGACTCCGTCGTCGGCATGGACAAGGAGGAGCCGCTGCGCCGCTTCCTGCGTAAGACGCCCGGCGCGCGCTATGAGCCCGCGAATGGCGAAGCCACCTTCTGCGCCGTAGCGGCCGAAATCGGCGCCGACGGGCTGGCGACAATGATCTCGCCGGTGCGGCTCGGCGGCCGGCTGCGGGAAGAGTGGCCGAAGGAATGGGACGCGTCGTGAACTGCGCATGTTTTCGCTAAGGTCATCGAGACGCCGCGCGATCGACGAGCGACGCCGCAAAATGCTGGACGAGGTTGTAAAGGATGACTGGCAGCATCACTTGCGGATGCTCGGCAAGGGCCGTGGAGGCAAGCACTAGCGCCGTGCCGTTGTTATTCATTCCCAGACCGAACATCATCGAAGCTGTGTCCGCCCGAGTGGCGTCCAAGGCCCGGGCGAGACCGTAGCCAGCCGCGAACATCACGAGGCATAAGCCGCCGACGATCGCCATCTTCAGGTAAGGGCTCGCCACTCCGACCCTCGGCTGTCCCACGATCCCGTTGACCGCGAGTCCTAAAACCGTCGGCAGGATCACCCATGCGCCGAGAAAGGCGAATGCGCCGCCGGAGGCGAGTTCGTGCAGGTCTTCGGAATAGTCCCCGATCGTCACATAGCCGACTCCATGCAGAACCAGCGGCGTCAGTATCGGACTGAGCAGCGTCGTGAGCAGCACGAGCGCGAGGCTGAGCGCGAGATTGCCGTTCGCATTTTGCGACCAAGCCGTCGAAGCGCCCGCAATCGGCATGGATGCGATAAGCGCCAGTCCAACCAGGATCTGTTGAACCTCTTGGGGATTGTGCGTGCCGCTTATCGCGGCGATAAATGCGAGCGGTACGAGAATATTGGCGGCCAAACCTGACGCCAAGAGAGTCGGCCGGCCCAGCAGGTTTTTGATGTCGGCCGTCTTGGCGGAGAGCCCTGCATTGAAAAGCAGGAGCGCCAACATGATCGTCGGCGGCGAAACATGCAGCTTCACCGCGAAGAGATCGAGTGGAGCGAGTTCTACGCTGCGAATCTTCAGGCCGGCCGTTGGCCAAAGCGCGGCTGCAAAGTAGGAAGCTCCTACAATGTAAATAAAATAGTGATGAATAAAACCCGCTATTGTTTGAGCGTGACTTTTATTTTCAAGAGGCTTCATCGGGAGGCTGCCGCTGGCTGAACGAGCTGAAGTTGAGATCTTTGCATGTGTTGTGCGAGGCAAACGGCTGCGGTCGGCGTCTGCGCGCCGCCGTCGCGTGCATAAACTCTACCAAGAGCCGATAAGCTCGCTTAAATAGCTCATCGAGCAGCGCCCCCGGGCGCGGGTCCGGAGCGCGCCACATGAAATGGGAAGATCTCCAGTCGTCCGAGAATATTGAGGATCGCCGCGGCGGCGGGCCGATGATGGGGGGCGGGCCCCGCATGGGCGCGGGGGGCCTCGGCCTTGGCACGATGGTGATTCTCGGCTTGATCGGCTGGGCGCTTGGCGTCAACCCCGCGATTCTCATCGGCGGCGCGCAGATGGTCAACAATATGCGCCAAGAGCGCCAAGTGGCTCTGCCCCGCCAGGAGGCGCCGCGGCAGAGCGCGCCGACCGATCAACTGGGGCGCTTCGTCGCTAAGGTGGTGGGCTCCAACGAGCAGGTCTGGTCGCGGGTGCTTCCCGAGCAAAAGGGCGTGCGATTCCAGCCGCCGCGGCTCGTTCTCTTCAACGGCTACACCCAGTCGCGCTGCGGCGCGGCGCAGTCGGCGATGGGGCCGTTCTATTGTCCGCTTGACCAGCGCATCTATCTCGACACGTCCTTCTTTCGCGACATGCAGCGGCGCTTCGGCGGCGGCGGCGATTTCGCCTATGCCTATGTAATCTCTCATGAGATGGGCCATCACGTCCAGAACTTGCTGGGCATTCTGCCGAAGATTCAAAGGGCGCAGCAACTCGCCGGGAGCCGTTCGGAGGCCAATGCGCTTTCGGTGCGCGCGGAGCTGATGGCCGATTGCCTCGCCGGGGTCTGGGCGAACAACGCCAATAAGCAGAAGCCCATTCTCGAAGAAGGCGACATCGAACAGGCGGTCGCTTCGGCGCAGGCGATCGGCGACGATCGCCAGCAAAAAGCCACGCGCGGCTATGTTGTGCCGGACAGCTTCACCCATGGCTCGGCGGCGCAGCGCGCGCAATGGCTGCTGAAAGGCTTGCGCACGGGCAGCATCGACGCCTGCAACACGTTCAATCAGTGAAAGCTACAAGACGCGGCGGGCGCGGGTCGTCAGATCGGCCCCCCGCATCTTGCGCACAAGTCGCGCCAGATCCGCGCCTTCGGCGGATAAGAGCGCGCTTTTTGGCGCAATGAGGCCGACCGGACGCGCCAGACCCGGCGCAAGACGAGTGATCAACGAATCCGGAGCCAGCCGAAGCGTTCGGGCGCGGCTGGCGTCGCCATAGGCGAAAAAATCCTGCGCTTCCTCGGCGAAGTCGCGCTCCACGGCGAAACCGGCCAGCAAAAGGAGAAGATGGTCGCGCCGCGCCGCTTTTAGCGCCTGCGCCAAGCCGTCGGCGGCGTGCGGCGCTTCGATCAGCGCGCAGCCGGCTTCGTCGGCGATCCGGGCCAGGCCTCGTCCCGGCGCGGCGAGGATCAGAGCGTCGGCGATCAGTCCCTGAACGCACGACTCGACGAGCGAACCGAGGCTGCGCGCCACGGCCTCCCGGCGCAGCGGCGCGCCGGGAGGGTCGAAGGCGATGAGCGCGGCGGTCAGCATGTCGATGACATACCGGAAACCGAGGCGCGGCGGAATGCGGCGCCGCGTCAACGGGCGTTGCGTCCATCTTGTGAGCGGCGCCCATTGCGCGGGCGGCGGCCTTCGGTCACCATCGCGCCATGCCCTCCGCTTTCCCGCTCGAAATCCTCACGACGGATCAAATGGCGCGCGCCGATCGTCTCACGATCGAGAGCGGCGTGCCGGCGATGTCGCTGATGGAGAGCGCCGCCGCGGCGATCGCGCGGGCGACCAGCCAAATTCTTCAGCGCACCAGCGGGCGGCGGGTCTTGGTGCTCTGCGGTCCGGGCAACAATGGCGGCGACGGCTTTGTCGCGGCGCGGCTGCTGCGCGCGCTGCGCTATAAAGTCCGCGTCGCTTCCCTGACCCCGCTCGACCAATTGCGCGGCGACGCGGCGCAAGCGGCCGCCGCTTGGCCTTGTCCAGTCACGTCCGCGCTCGAGTGCAGCTTCGACGGCGTCGATCTCGTGATCGACGCTCTGTTCGGAACGGGCCTCGCGCGCGATCTCGATTCGAACGCAAGCGCGCTCGTCCGCCGCCTGAACCGCTGGCGTCGCGAAAGCGGCCAGTACGTCGTCGCCGTCGATATTCCCAGCGGCGTCGACGGCACGACCGGCGCGGTGCGCGCCGCGGCGGTGGAGGCCGACGCGACCGTCACCTTCTTTCGCGTGAAGACCGGCCATCTGCTGTTGCCCGGCCGTCTGCATTGCGGCGCGCTCACCTGCGCGCATATCGGCATTCGTCCTTCCGCGCTCGATTCGCTCGCCGTTGAGACGTTCGTCAACATGCCGCAGCTCTGGCGCGCCGCGCTGCCGCTGCCGCAAGTCGAGGGCCACAAATATTCGCGCGGCCATGCGTTGGTCGTTTCCGGCGGCGCCTCCTTTACAGGCGCCGCGCGGCTTTCGGCGGCTGCGGCCCTGCGCGCAGGCGCGGGTCTCGTGACGCTCGCCAGCCCAACCGAAGCGCTTGCGGTCAACGCCAGCGCACTCACGTCCGTCATGGTTCGGCCGGCCGACGGCGCGAAGGGCCTCGCCAAGGTTCTCTCCGATGAACGAAAGAATGCCGTCGCCATCGGTCCGGGGCTGGGCGTCAGCGAGGAAAGCTGCGCACAAGTCGAAACAGCGCTTGCGCCGCAGGCCTATCGCCGCGCCGCGGTCCTCGACGCGGACGCGCTCTCGAGCTTCGCCGGCGATCCAGAGCGACTGTGGCGCGCAACGCGCGCTGCGCCCGGTCCGGTGGTGATGACGCCGCACGCGGGCGAGTTCGCGCGGCTCTTCGCCGCTTGCGAGAGCGACTGCGGCTGCCGCTCGAAACTCGACAAGGCGCGCGAGGCGGCGCGCGCCAGCGGCGCAGTTGTGCTCTTCAAGGGGGCGGACACGGTCGTCGCCGCGCCGGACGGACGCGCCTCAATCCTCCCTTATGCGACGCCCTGGCTTGCCACCGCAGGCTCGGGCGACGTCTTGACCGGCGTCATCGCCGGCTTGCTGGCGCAGCGCATGGACGGCTTCCTCGCTGCGTCCTGCGCCGCCTGGATGCATGCGCGCGCCGCCGAGATTTTTGGCCCCGGGCTGATCGCCGATGATATCATCGCCGCTTTGCCGCAGGTGTGGCGCGAACTCTGCGCGGCTCAGCAAAAGTAGGCCGAAGCGAGCGGCTTCCTTGGCTGTTTTATGAGCGTGGCCCCATGCGCCGATAAGCCGGCGGACACTTGTGGTGACCTCAAGACCTCCGTAGACTCGTCCTGCTTGAGCGAGGGCGCTCGACTCTGACGATAATCGCCGTAGTTCGCGCTCCTGTCCGAGCGGCTTCCGTCGCTGTCACATTGCTGTCGCAGCCAGACCGCTTTTGAGGCGATGGCCGAAAGAAAACGGGCGTGATGAAATCTTTCGAAAAACTCTTGCTTGAGAACAAAGCCTGGGCCGAGGAAGTCCGGGAGCGCGATCCCGGCTATTTCGAACGTCTCGCGGCCAATCAGAAGCCCGAATTCTTGTGGATTGGCTGCTCCGACAGCCGCGTGCCCGCCGACATCATCGTCAACGCGCTGCCGGGCGCCATTTTCGCGCACCGCAACATCGCGAATCAGGTGATCGCCACGGACTTCAACTGTCTCAGCGTCATTCAATACGCTGTGCAGGTGCTCAAAGTTCAGCACGTCATCGTCTGCGGTCACTATAATTGCGGCGGCGTTCGCGCCGCCCTTGACCGACAGCGCCCCGATCTGGCGCTGCTCAATAAATGGCTGATGCATATTAAAGACATCTATCGGATGCACAGAGAAGAGATCGACGCGCTCAACTCTCAGACGGAACGCGCCAACCGACTGGTCGAAATCAATGTGATCGAGCAGGTGATGCGTCTGTCGCAACTTTCGATTGTGCAGACCGCCTGGAAAGAGGACCAGCAGCCGATGCTGCATGGCTGGGTGTTCGGACTCGACGATGGCATCCTGCATCAGCTCATCACCTTGCCGCCCGGCAGCGAGGTCGACGTCATCTATCAGCAACATGGCGGCGAGGATTTTTAACCGGCCGCGCGGCATAAACCGCCAATAGGGAGAATTCAGGCGTGTTTAGGAGACATCTCGACTACTACGTCCGCTACCTCGATCATGACATTCCGGCGGGGGTCGTGGTGTTTCTCGTCGCGGTGCCGCTGTGCCTCGGCATTGCGGTCGCGTCCGGGGCTCCGCCCTTCTCGGGAGTTATCGCCGGGATCATCGGCGGGCTTGTCGTGTCTCTTGTGAGCGGTTCGCAGTTGAGCGTTTCGGGTCCTGCCGCAGGCCTGACCGTCATTGTCGCGACCGCGGTCGAAAAACTCGGCTTCGACGCCATGCTGCTTGCGGTGGCGCTGTCGGGCCTCCTGCAAGTGGCGATGGGCTTTCTGCGGGCGGGCGTCATCGGCGCGTTTTTTCCATCGGCCGTCATCAAGGGCATGCTTGCGGCGATCGGCTTGATCCTGATCATGAAGCAGCTGCCGCACGCGGTTGGCTACGACGCCGACGCGGAAGCCGACTTGTCGTTCCTCGAGGATGATAGCCACACGCGTCTCTCCTTCCTCTGGGACGCATTCCGGTCCTTCTCGACGGGAGCGGTGATCGTCAGCCTTGTATCGCTCGCGATCATGCTCCTTTGGGATACGCCCTACATCAAGAAGCATCGCTACCTTTCGATCGCGCCCGGTCCGCTGGTCGCGGTGCTGTTTGGCATCGCCTATAACGTCGTGGCTCAGACGCTGTTTCCCTCTTTGGCGATCGCGCCGCAGCATCTCGTCAATCTTCCCGCCATCTTTGGACCGATAGATTTCGCGCGGGAGTTCAACTTTCCGGACTTTACCCGGCTGATCGATGTCCAGATCTACGTAATCGCCGCCACTTTGGCGCTGGTCGGCAGCCTTGAAACTCTGCTGAGCTTAGAGGCCGTCGACAAGCTCGATCCGCTCAAGCGCATCGCGCCGACCAATCAGGAGCTCAAAGCGCAGGGCGTCGGCAATTTCCTGAGCGGGATGTTGGGCGGATTGCCGATCACCGCAGTGATCGTGCGCAGCTCCGCCAGCATCGACGCCGGCGCACACACCAAGGTGGCGTCCTTTGTCCACGGCGTGCTGCTGTTGCTCAGCGCGATGTTCCTGGCGAGCGTGCTCAATATGATTCCGCTCGCGTGTCTTGCGGCGGTGCTGCTGCTGACGGGCTACAAGCTCGCGAAGCCGAAGCTCTTCGTTCAGCAATATGAAAAGGGTTTCAATCAATTTGCCCCATTCGCGGTGACGATCGGCGCAATTCTCTCGACGGATCTTCTCAAGGGCATGGCGATCGGCATGGCCGTGGGGCTCTTCTTCGTGTTGCGCGCAAATTATCACTCCGCATTCACGCTCACGCGCGACGGGCGGAACTATCTGCTGCGTCTGCAAAAGGATGTGTCCTTCCTCAATAAGGCGCAGCTGCGCAACTATCTCGAGAATGTCGAGGAGAACAGTTACCTCGTGATCGATGGCACGCGCGCCGGCTTTATTGATCAGGACATCATGGAGACGATTCAGGACTTCATCAAAGCGGCGAGCGATTACAATATCCGCGTTGAACTCAAGGACATGCGGGGACTGGAGCCGGTCAACGGATTGGTCCCCGCAGAATAGCGCCGCGGCGAGTCACATGGACGTCAGCGCGCGGCGGGAAAAATCGCAGGCGGCGAATTCTGGGTCGAGCTTGCAGGATTTCCTGTAGGAGCGACGCGCGAGGGCAAGGCTTTTCTTTACGCCCTCGCCGTTGCGGTACGCCTGTCCGAGCATGGCGCATCCCCAATGATCGTTTTTGTCGCAGGCGATCTTAAAGCTGCGAAATTGACAGCGATCTTTGGCCTTGGCGGATAGCGACTCGAGCGGATCGCCCTCTTCGGCGGCGTTGCGCATATGCGCGGCGCGGTTGGTGCAGCCGGAGGCCTTGCCAAGCGCACAAGCCATTGCAAACATGAGCTGCGCGTAGCGCGGCGCGATGACGCTTTCGTTCTCCTGAAGCGCAAGCGCCAACCGGAAGCAGTGTTCGCCGCTGCGCTTACCGATGCAGGCTTGATAGCATTCCTCAGGGCGGGCTGCGCAGTGATCGCGCGTGACCGCTTCATCTCCCAGGAGCAATCCGCCAAGCGAGGCTTCCTTACGGAAGACGTCCGCCGGACAGGCGCGCGCGCTGGATTGCAGCGTCTTGTCGCGATCCATTTCGCCTGTTGCGCCGCGGGCGCCGTCAGCGTCGAAGGATCCGTTTTTCACGTCGGCGACGGCTGTTCCGACTCCCAGGATCGCCGCTAACCCAATTGTTAGCACAAGGCGAATTGAGCGTCCGCGCTGGCGCATGGCGATGTTGCTCCCGTCGATCGAGGGGCGCTCGATTGCGATCCCTGTCGCGCCCGATCGGCTCTGCTAACAAGAATCGGCGCTGGGGCGGATGCGGCGGCGCACGCCGCGAGATTCCAGCGCTTATGGCGCGAAGCCCTCGAAGACGATCTGATCGGCCCATTCTCGCGCCCGCGCCGCCATCTCCGGCGAGCGCACGGTCCAGGTCGTTACGGGAATCTTGAGCGCCTCGCGCAGCAGCAGCGGAATGGCGTGCGGAAGATCGCGCACGCGCCAAGACAGGAAATCCGGCAGCGTGCGCCTGTAGTGCAGAAAGTGCGTGAGCTCCGCGCGCTGTGCGGTGGACAGCTGCGGCCAATCATCTGCGTCGTAATGCGCCTCGCCGACGATGCCGAGCGGCCGATGCAGGATTCCAAGCGCGGCGGCGCGCGCGCGAAGAAAGGCGATCTGATCGGGGTCGAAACTTTCGACGGCGACGGGACCGCTGTAACGCGCCAGCGCCAGCGCCGTGCGCTGCGCCGCGGTCGTGTCGCCATCGAAGGCGCTCTTGATCTCTACAATGATCGGCGTTCGCCCGCCGATCTCGGCGAGAAACTCGGAAAACCTCGGAATGGCGTCATTGGCGCCGCGCAGCCTCAGACGACTGAGCTCATCCGCGCTGCGCATCGCGACAGCCCCGGCGCTTTCGGTCAGGCGCTCTTCGACGCCAAAGCCCGCGGCGATCGCCGCGCGGGCGGCCGAGATTGAATTTTCGATCACGCCCTTGCGGGCGTCATGCAGCCCGCGGTGGGCGATCGGCCGCGCCATTAGCCACGAAAAATCAGGGGAGTTCACGGAAGAATCTCGAAAACGCCCTCGATTTCAACAGCGGCGTCGAGCGGCAATTGCGCAACCCCAACGGCGAAGCGCGCATGTTTGCCATTCTCGCCCAATACGGCGGCGACGAGATCGGAAGCGCCGTTAACGACTTGCGGCAGCGACGCGAAGGCGGGGGCGCTATTGACATAGCCGCCGAGCCGGACGGCGCGCAATTTCGCAAGATCGCCGATGGCGGCGTTGGCTTGGGCGAGGACGTTGAGCGCCGCCTGACGCGCGGCGGACTGCCCGGCCTCAAGCGAAACGCCGGCGCCGAGCTTGCCTTGATGCGCCGGGTCGACGCCATTGGCGCCGAGCGGCAGCTGTCCCGATATGAACAGCAAGGCGCCCGTGCGCACAAAAGGAACGTAGTTGGCGACCGGCGCGGCCGCGGCGGGCAGCGTCAGTCCCAGCTCTTTCAGCCGCGCGAGCGGGGTGGCGGACGATCCGGTCATAGCGCCTCTTCAAAGAGAAAGTCGTTGCTCCCAATGGAGCGCGACCCTAGTTTCCTACTCCACGCGACGCAATGGCGTCGCAGGCGCCGCCACACAGAAAGAGGACCAATGATTTCGTTACGCGTGCTGGCCGCCGCGATCTGCGCGGCGACGCCGGTTGGCCAGGCGTTCGCCGAGCGCGCTTTGCCGCTCGCCAATCATCGCGCTGTTTATGATCTGAGCCTGTTGAAATCGAGCGGCGCGAAGGCGCCGGCGCAGGCGCGCGGCAGGATCGCCTTCGACTTTTCCGGTTCGGCCTGCGAAGGCTATGTGCAGAACTTTCGCCAGATCACCGAATTGCAGCCCTCGGAAGGGGCGGCGAAGCTCTCCGACATGCGTTCGGCGACATTCGAGGGCGGCGACGGCGCAGACTTTCGCTTCAAGGTGGAGACCAAAGTCGACAACTCGCGAACCGATGAAGTCGACGGAAAGGCCAAAAAATCCGCCGACGCCCGGCTGGCCATCGATCTTGCAAAGCCAAAGCGCACGCGCCTGGAGCTGTCCGGTCCGATGCTCTTTCCGACGGAACATTTGCGCAAGATCGTGGAAACGGCCGCGGCCGGCGAACAGCTGCTGGAAGCGCGGGTCTTCGACGGCACGGGCGACGGCGAGAAGGCGTTCGATACTTTAACGGTCATTGGCAAGCCGACGACCGAGCCGCCCCAGGAAAAGGTCGCGCGCGTGAATGGGCTCAACAATATCCGTCGCTGGCCGGTTGCGATTTCCTATTTCGAGCTGGGCAAGAAGGACGGGCAGCCGATTTATGTGCTGTCCTTCGACCTTTATGAAAACGGCGTCTCGCGCGCGCTGAAGCTCGACTACGGAGACTTCGTCTTGCGCGGCGACATGACGGATCTTGTCTTGCAGCCAACGCCGACCTGCAAAAAATAGCGCGACGTTCAGTGATTCACCGGCGCAAGAGCGCCGCGATTTTGCTCGCGATGGATCTTGGCCGCCAGAAGATCGCGGCGTGGATATCGAGAGTCTGGTCCAAAAAATCCGCGGTCGGCGGAACGGCGAGGAGCGTCGCATCCTCTGGAGCGCGTTTCAGCGCCGCTTCGTCGTCGGGCATTGCGATAACGACGCCGCGGTCCGTGGCGATTGCGCGCGTCACGTAATGCAGCAGCATGAGATTGGCGACGATCTCCTGCATCTTAGAGCGCGGATTCTTGCGGTAGACGCAACGCGGCGCGCGAATGAGATATTCGCCGCTCCTGTCGTCGGACCGCAGCATCAGCGCGACGAGACGGCCGCTTCCGGGCCAATAGCTTTCGCTCTGTCGGTTGAGACCAATGAACGCGCCTTCGAAAACCTTCGAGTCAATGTGATGAAGCTCGCATGCCCCGCTCCGCTGCGCCTGCGTCGCGTCGACGTAGTCGAAGCGAATCTCGGCTTTGGGCGCGAAGGGAATGCGCGCGTCGCCGATCCGGTTCAGCACTGCGGCGGCCACCGCCGTCGAGGCGTCGACCGTCAGATGGTTTTCGTCCTGATAATGCGCTGCCGTCAGGCTTCCTGAGAAAATCTCGTCAAGCCAGATGGCCGGCGTCGCATAACGCGTCGCCGCGTCCGCGTAGAGCCTATGCGCGCGCCGCGTTGCGCTGCGCAAGGATTTGGAGGCCATCGGCCGTGGGTCCAGACAGAGAAACATCAGGCGGATTCGACGCCGGGCGCAACAGGCTGCGATCGCTTCGAGCGTATCGGCGACGAGGCTCGGACGCAGACAGCCGGCGGCGAAAAGCAGAATGTCATTGAGACAATATTCAAAAATGACGACGTCCGGACAAGCCGTCGCGTCGCGCTCCATCTTCAAGAGCGCCAGCAAACCATAGAGCGACCCTACCGCGCCGAGAAAACGATTCTCGACCTCGTGCGCCGACGCCTGCCGTTGAAATTGGAAGGCCCAGCCTTCCCGCATTCCGGCGTTGGAGCCGCCGAGCAGCAAAATTTTCATGCCATCAAAGTTTTTATGCGATGGAGATATGTTGCGCCAATGGTCGCGACCAGCAGCCCGCTTGACGATTCTAGCCGGTTCGCGCGCGCGAGGCCATAGACGAAGCTTGCTAAAATGCTTATGGCCGGACGGGCGCCTTGTCCTAATTGAGGCGGTGGTCTTCGCGCGAGGGAGCGGGTTCGATGTTTCCCATTCCGCAATGCGTCTTTCTCACGCGCGGCGTCGGCGTTCACCGGCATCGTTTGACGGCGTTCGAATATGCGCTGCGCGACGCCGACATCGAACAGCAGAACCTCGTGGCGGTGTCGTCCATTCTGCCGGCGGGATGCGAAATCGTTCCGGTGGAGCTGGGCGTCGCGACGCTTCAGCCTGGCGAAATCACGTTCACGGTGCTTGCGCGCGCTGAGACCGACGAGCCCGGTCGGCGCGTCACAGCAAGCATCGGCCTCGCCCGGCCAAGGGAGCCGACGCTCTACGGCTATATTTCGGAACATCACGGCTATGGCATGACGGAGCGCGAGAGCGGCGACTATGCGGAAGATCTCGCGGCGACGATGCTCGCTTCGACGCTCGGGATCGAATTCGATCCAGACGCCGCCTGGAATGAGCGCAAGAAGGTCTATGAAACAAGCGAACTGATCGTCGAGAGCCTGTCTTTGACCGCGGCGGCCGAAGGCGCTCCGAACGGCGAATGGACCTGCGCGGTCGCTGCGGCGGTGTTCCGCTTCGCCAAACTCGACGGTTTGTCATGAGCGGGACGCCGACTTTCGCCGCTCCGCCGACCTTTCTCGGCGTCGCCCCGCGCGCCGACGCGGCGATTGTCGTCGCCGGCGTCCCTTTCGACATTGGCACGACCAACCGCAGCGGCGCACGCTTCGGGCCGTCGGCGATTCGTCACGCCAGTCGTATGTTGATCGACGGCGAGCATCCCGCGCACTGGACCTCCCCCGTCAATCTGCCGCTCGCCGACGTGGGCGATTTCGCCATCGCGCTGGGCGACATCGCCGCGAGTTTGAAGCTCATCGAGGACCAGGCGTCGGCCTATGCGCATCTCGTGACGCTTGGCGGCGACCATGGAATCACGCTGCCTCTCTTGCGCGCCTGCGCGAAAAGACGCGGCCCGCTGGCGTTGATTCATTTCGACGCTCACGTCGATACATGGCCCGATAATTTCGGCCAGCCCTATGCGCATGGCTCGATGTTCTATCATGCGATCAACGAAGGCGTCGTCGATGCGCGCCGCATGATTCAGATCGGCATTCGCTCGCCGGTGCAACGCGACGTCTACGACTGGACGCTTGGACAAGGCGTCACGATCGTCGCCGCGCAGGAGGCGCATGAAATTGGGCCAGCGGCGATCGCCTCGCGGATCGTCGAAGTCGTCGGCGACGCCCCCGTCTATCTGACGTTCGACGTCGACGCGCTTGATCCGGCCTTTGCCCCCGGGACCGGGACGCCGGAAATCGGCGGTCTGGCCACCTGGCAGGCGCAGTCGATCATCCGCAAGCTCGTCGGTCTGAACTTTGTCGGGATGGACGTCGTCGAGGTGGCGCCGGCCTATGATGTTTCCGAAATCACCGCGCTCGCCGGCGCGACGATGGCCTGGGAATACCTCTGCCTGCTGGCGGCCTCGGCCGATCGACCCCGCGCCGCCGCGCGATCCCCTTAGCTCCTCGCCAGCGTCAATGCGGCTCTTGCCAAGGGCCGCCCTTCGGCAGCACTCTGCCCCGAACAGCCGGATGCGGCGGGACGCTTCGACGCGGATCGAGGCGTGCAAGGGCTAGGGGAGGGCGGCATGTCCAGTGCGGAGCGGCGGGCGCGAGAGGTGGTCGGCGTTTTCTCAGACGGCTATGTGCTAGAGAGCGCTGTCGAGGAATTGTTGAATTCGGGGTTCGATCTCGGCGATATCAGCCTGCTCGCGGGTGAAAAGGCCGTGGTCGGCAAGCTCGGCCATAAATATGAAAAGGTGGAGGCCGCCGAAGATGACGGCGCCGCCCCGCGCGTGGCCTATGCGCCGAGGGAATCTTTGAGCAAGAAAGAGGGCGTGATCATAGGCGGTCTTGTCTATGTCGGCGCCACCGTAGCGGCCGGCGCGGCGCTCGCGTCAGGCGGCGCCCTGGCGATGCTTCTCGTGAGCGGCTTGATCGGCGCGGAATTTGGCGGCCTCATCGGCGTCGTGCTTGGCGAATTCATGGAGGAGCGTCACGCGAAATATCTCCAGGAGCAACTTGACCATGGCGGCTTGTTGCTCTGGGTGCGAACGCGAAACGACGCGCTTGAGGAAGCCGCCAAGCGCATTATCGCCAAACATTCCGGCCGCGACGTGCATGCGCATGACGTGCCAGCCGCCGCGGCGTGAATGACGTTGAAGCGGCCGCGTCAGGCCGCTTTTTTCATCAGTTCGGCTTTACGCTTCGATAGCTTCACGCCCAAGGCGTCGAGGTCGACCTCGCTCTTGCGCGCCTCGGGAAACATTTCCTGCTCTTCTTCCTGGACATGATGCATGACATATTCGCCAAGCACCTTGACCTTTGCATCGAAGAGATGGTCTTGCGGCGACATCGAGAGGATTTCGGCGATCAGCTGTTTGGCGCTCGCGTGCTCAACTTCGGCTTCGTCGAGAAGCTCGTCGTCGTCGATGCTCTTGCGCAGCGCCGGATAGAAGATTTCCTCTTCGATCTTGGCGTGAACAGTCAGCGCGGCGCAAATTTTTCGGGCGAGAGCGTCCTTCTCGGTCTCGTTCTGCAGCTTTTCATACTGCTTGAACCAGGTTTTCACCTCTCGGTGATCCTCTTTCAGGAGCTTGATGGCGTCCGCCTTTTTGGAGGCGCTGGCCGACGTCTTCGCGCCCGTTTGGGACTTCGACCTTTTCGTGCTGCTGCCCGTGCTTGCCGTCGGCATTTTGGTTCTCCTGTTGCGCGGTTGTTAACTTGGCTGTTCTGTCTGCGTGACCGCATCACGCGTCGAGATCGACCGTCAGTTCTCTGGGCCAGTAACGAAGTTCGGCGCAGGCCGCGATGAACGCGGCCACGTCCTTGACGGTCGCAAGCTGCATGCACGCGTCGTCCAGCGCGTCGGCGACGCCGGCTTTCTCCAGCAGCGGCAACGCGCTCTCGGTGAAGCCGATGAACTTGCAGTGCGCGAAGGCGTCGCTTGCAAAATCGCGCGCGGCGGCGTCGGCGACGAGATCGGCGACGCCGGTCTCTGACGCGACGATGGCGACGGCGTCGTAGAGCACCGACGGCCCTCCGTCGATCTTTTGCGCGGCCGGCTGCATGGCGCCGTCGTCAAGCACCACGCCGCCGATGTGGGGCGCGACAATCTCGTAAACCGCTCCAATCTTTTCGACGGCCTCAATCAGCGCCGTCAACAGCTTCGCGTCGGTGCCGTCCGTCACGAGAATCCCGAGCTTGCGCCCTGTGAAGGATTTCGGACGTGTCAGCATGCTCAGCGGCGCGGAGGGGGGAAGTTCTTGGCGGGTCGGCCGCGCGGCCTTCGCCGGATCGGGCATTTCAAGCCGCAAGCCGTCAGCCACGCGCCTCGCGAGCGCAACGTCGATGTTTAAGAGATGCGACACGACTCTGGAGCGAATGTCCGGGCGCTCGCACTTGCTCAGTTCAAACGTCAGCGCGTCGCCGATATGTTTGCGTTCGATCGGCGTCTGGCTGATGAAGAATTGCCGCGCCTGGCTGTAGTGATCGGCGAAACTTTCGGCGCGACGTCTCGTCTTCGGCCCGGCGACTTCTTCTGGGTATGAGGTGAAGCCGCGCTCGGGATTCTCGCGCGGTCCGCCGAGCGCGCCCCAGCTGTTGGGCTCGTAATTGACGCGGCCCTTCGGGTTCTTCATCGCCATATGCCCATCCTGCTGGAAATGCGCCATGGGGCATCGCGGCGCATTGACCGGGAGATGGGTGAAGTTCGGGCTGCCGAGTCGCTTCAGCTGCGTATCGAGGTAGGAGAAGTTGCGGCCCTGAAGCAGCGGATCGTCGCTGAAATCGATGCCGGGCACGATGTTCTGCGTGCAGAAGGCGACCTGTTCGGTTTCCGCGAAGAAATTGTCCACGGTGCGGTCGAGCACGAGGCGCCCGACGACCTGCACGGGAATCTGCTCTTCGGGAATAATCTTGGTCGAGTCGAGAATGTCGAATTCGAATGTGTCGGCGAACTCTTCGTCAAAGAGCTGAAGGCCGAGCTCCCATTCCGGGAAATGTCCGCCCTTGATGGCGTCCCAAAGATCTCGCCGATGGAAATCGGGATCGGCGCCATTGATCTTGACTGCTTCATTCCAAAGCACCGACTGCAGACCGAGCTTCGGCTTCCAGTGAAACTTGACGAACGTCGACTTGCCTTCTGCGTTCACGAACCGGTAACTGTGAACCCCAAAGCCTTCCATGAAGCGGAAGGAGCGCGGAATGGCGCGATCGGACATGATCCACATGATCATGTGAAAGCTTTCCGGCGACAGCGAAGCGAAATCCCAAAAATTGTCATGCGCCGTTTGCGCCTGCGGGAAGCCGCGATCAGGCTCAGGCTTCGCGGCATGGATCAAATCCGGAAACTTGATCGCATCCTGGATGAAGAACACCGGGATGTTATTGCCGACGAGATCCCAATTGCCTTCTTGAGTGTAGAACTTTACGGCGAAGCCTCGCACGTCGCGCGCGAGATCGGCGGATCCCTTGCTGCCCAGCCATGCACGCCGAATCCCCGCGCGTGAACGACGCGTTCCGGGATGCGCTCGTGGTCGAAGTGGAAGATCTTCTCGCGGAAATGGAAGTCTTCGATGAGGCTCGGACCGCGCGCGCCAATGCGAAGCGTGTTTTGGTCATCCGAAACCGGAATGCCCTGCTGCGTGGTGAGCGTCTCAACTTCGTCGTTCGCAGTCTGGTGCGTTTCACCGCCTTCGCCTTGCGGCTGCGCATAAGACATCTCAACCTCGGCTGCGACAAGATCTGGTTGCTCGGTTTGACTCTTTCCAGCGTTAGCCCTGGCGGATTCGCTCGAGGAAGACGGTTTGCGCTTTGAGCCCATTGGAAAAAACTCCGAAAAAAACCGCGACGAAACGCGAGTGTCCCGTGAGCGAAACCTCGGGAAATCCGACTTGTTCCCCGGGCAGGAAAATTCTCTCGGCGCCAAGAGAGGCGCAGAGGCCTCAAAGACGTTTGATACGGGGAAGGGCCCGCCAGCCGAAACTCGAAAGCGAGCGATGCCGGCACCGCATGCGATCTTGTTCTGAACTATGCGCTATGCAACTATTCGTGCGTCCGAGTGGGGCGGAAATCACGGAATTCGGCAAGTGACTTCAGGGTGCTCGAGGTGGCGTGGGCGACGAAAGTCTACAGGGCGTCGAAAAGAATAGAGGGCGCCCCCTCCTGGATCATTGCGATGGCATTATTTGGCGCGAGCCTGTCTGTTCGCATCCTGTTGGATCGCTGGCTCGATCCGATGAAGTTTCTCACCTTTCATCCGGCGATCGCCGCCAGCGCGCTGCTGTGCGGCTGGCGTCAAGGCGCGGTGGTGTTGGCGCTCTCCGCTGTGTCGGGGTGGTATTTTTTCTTCGAGCCGCGATACTCGTTTTTGCTCAGAGAGCAGAACGCAACGTTCGCGTTGATCGCATTTCTCCTCGTCGGCGGGTTCCTGCTTGTTCTCGTGGCGGGAATGGCCGATCTGATCAGGCGTCTGGAAGCGGCGCACCAGGTGCAGGTCAGCCTGTTTGGCGAGCTTCAGCATCGCGTTGCCAATAACCTCCAAATTGTCTTGGCCATGATCAGCAACGCCCGTCGGGGCGTGCTGGACGTGACGGCCGCCGAACGGATCGCCGCCGCTGAAGATCGGATCGCGGCGATGTCGGCATTGCATCGCCGGCTTTACGACAAAACAACCTACGAACAGGGCCTCGCGCCTATTCTTGACGAGATGTTGCGCAATGACTTTGGCGAGCTGCCGATCCAGCTGTCGTTAGATATATCCCCAGACGCAAAATTGTCCCTGGATCAGATGACCGCAGTGCTTCTTCTGGTCAATGAAGCCGCGCTCAACGCCGTCAAGCACGTTTTCGAAAAAGGCGCGGGATCGAAATTCGAAGTCGCCTTGCTCAAGCAGGCGAACGGCCGCCTGCAGCTCATCGTTCGCGACGACGGTCCCGGGATCGCGCCGGCGTCTGCGGTTGCGTCTGGCTCTCTCGGCATGAGCATCATGCAGGCCTTTGCGCGTCAGCTGGGCGGATCGCTGGAGGTGCAAGCCTCCGCCGGCACGACGTTGATGGTGGAGTTCCCCGGCGACTAGCGGCGCAAGCGCGGCGGTCACGAGCCATCCCGTTT
>WSXZ01000128.1 GCA_009773555.1 Methylocystaceae bacterium
TTAAGCGTCAAAGCTCGAAAATGCGCGCCGAAATTCTCAAATATGATGTCAACGCGCCGCGCGAACAGGGATTTTCTAATCAAAGGATGTATCCTGACAACGTCCTCCATCGCCGCGACGAAGCTGGCGTCGGCCTGCGGGGGAATCACCCACTGCTGCTTGCGATGGGGTTTGAGAATGTTTTTTTAAGACACGACCGATCGTGCTGTCGCTCGCCGTCTCGACGATTTCGAGCTCGACGACTTTCTTTTCCAGCAGCCGCAACGTCCAGCGCGCATAGCCTTTCGGCGGCGTCGAGCAGGACAGGGCGATCAGCCTGGCTTCCTTCTCGCCGTCAAAAATCCGCGGCACGGAGGGACGCGTGTGCGGCTTGCGCGTCAAGACCGCGGCGAAGCCCTCCTCTATGAGCTGCTTGCGCACCCGATAGACCATCGACGCGCTCGTCTCCAATTGTTCGATGATCTCGCCGTCGCTCAAGCCTTCGCCCGCCTCGGAAACGTCCGCCTTCAGCAAAATTTGAGCCTTTATCAGCGTCTTCGCCCCATACTTGCCCTTGCGCAGCATGGCTTCCAGATGCGCCCGCTCCTCGCCGCTCAAGCGCACCACATACCGCTTCACGCCGACTGCTTCCCGCGCCATCTTCGCCTCCTGAAGGTCGAATCAATGGCAGTAGCGAATCAGGGATAGCCAGCCGGGGGAAGCGCCCTATTCAAATTCGCTGAAGCGACCCACTAGCAGGACCGGTACACTTTTGCGCCGCCGTAAAAATAACAGAGCAAAGCCGGTTTAGTGGTACACTTTGCGTCCGCCATTTAGAGCTGTAGGACCTTGCCACGCGACGATTATTTGCTCGTTCGCCGTCAGCACAAGTCGATAAAGGTCTGCATCGGCATCTTTCGTGAAACATCAGCGGCCTTGATGCGTAAACCACTGATTATAGGTACAAAACTCTATGGAGCGTAACCGAACGCTTGGTTGAGCCGCGAGATTGCGACGCCAACGTTGATCGCGGCGTTCGCCTGCATACGCTGGGCCTCGAGTTGGATCTGCCGCACGCGATAGAGGTCGAACGCGCTTACCTCGCCAATTCGATATGATTTGCGCGACAGTTCGAATTGTTCATCGGCGACTGAGAGTCGGTTGTTGGCGATTTCAGCGGCGCGCCGCGTAGCAGCGAGCATCACGCGCGCCGCCTTTATCTCCGCCGTTACGACGCGCTTGGCGCGATCATATTCGGCCCGGGCGCGATCCATTTCGGCTCGCGCTTCTGCGCGTCTCGGTGCATTGCGACCAGGTGTTGGCAATGGAATGCGAATGCGAACGCCAATAGTGGTCGAATCCGTGCGTTGGTTCGAGACGATTTGCGAAGGGTCGGTCGAATACTGATTGTTGTATTCGCGCCGTCCGAACACGCCGATATCGGGACTGGCGATGGGTGTCGCGTCGACGAGCCGCAGCTGGGCTTCAGCTCGTACGAGCGCTGCCCGCGGCGTTCGCAAAGCTGGATGATCTTCTATATCAGTTGCGGGACGCACCGATTCGAGCGTGCCCTCCGGGGGCGCGCCGCCAGTCAGCGCCATGTAGTTCACCCGAGCAACCTTCATGGCGCCTTCCGCCTGGGCGAGCTCCGTTTCGGCGGCGAGTGTCTCGTTCGTCGCGAGCAGCGCGTCGCTCTGGGCGGCGTCGCCGAGTTCGACGCGGCGGGTCATATCCCGGCCGATATCATGGGCTGTCATCACGCGCGTCCGGGCAACGGCGACATTTCGCGCCGCGCGACTCGCATTCCACCAGGCGTCACGCAATAGGCCCGCGACATCCAGCCGACGTAACGCGAAGCGTTGCTCAACTTCGCGAATCCCGGTCGTCACCGTCGCCTCAAAGGCGTCGCGCTGCCCCGGCAGCCATAGGGGCATGCCGGCTTCCATTTCCAGTTCATTGTAGTTGCGTAAGTTTCCGGATAGCGCACTACGCTGCGAGCCGCCGACATATGGCGATCCTGGCGTGATCGAATTCGCGGTGGCGTAGCGCGCGGAGATCGCGCGATATTGCGCTTCAAGCGACTTGCTTTGCGCATCGATAGCGACGGCCATGTCGAGATGTTGGGCTAGCACTTGATTGGATGCAGGCTTGCGGACGCGCGGCCTCTTGTCGACACGTAACGACTTGGCGCGTTTGACCCGGACCTTCTTCTTGCCCTCGAAAAGGACTTCAACGCGCAGCATTTCTTGTGCTGGCATTAATGGGGGTGTCGCCTTAGTTTCGGCGCGTAACGCGGAAGACGTATAGGCGAGAAATATTGCCGCGACAAGGATCAACCAAGAGCTCATAAACGCGCGTCCTCGCGCCAGCGAGCCGTTGGCGATCGAGTTCCACGGGCGCTCAGCTTCTGGCGTAGAAAAAGACTAAGATTAGCGGAGCGATCGTAAAGAATCGGCAGCAGCACGAGCGTCAGCACGGTCGCTGAAATCAGTCCGCCGATGACCACGACCGCGAGGGGCCGCTGGATCTCGGCGCCCGGCCCATGTGCAAACAAAAAGGGTATTAGACCGAAGGCTGCAATGGCCGCGGTGAGCATCACCGGCCGCATGCGCCGGCGCGCGCCCTCGACGACAGCTTCGCGCGTCGTGCGCGTGCCTTCCGCGACTAGCTTGTTAATGTACGAGATCAGCACAACGCCGTTGAGCACGGCGATGCCGATAAGGGCAATGAAACCGACAGACGACGGCACAGACATGAATTCTCCCGAAAGCCACAGGGCCAGAATGCCTCCAATCGCCGCAAAGGGCACATTGCAAAATACCAGCGTCGCCTGCAGCATCGAACTGAAGGTCAAATAGAGCAGGAGAAAGATTCACATTTTGCCCGACCGCCTTTTTCGCCTCGTCAACGAAGCCGACGAGATCACGTTCCGACACGTTGGCGAGCACAGTCGCGAATCGGCGACCTTGTTCACGAATCACTTGGATGGGGCCGTCCTCCGCCTGCACCTGGGCAATTTGCGACAGTTCGACAACTTTTCCTTCCGAAGACACCACCGGCAGCCGCGCGAAGTCCACCGAAGAGCGGCGCGAAGTTTCGGATCCACGAATGACAAGCGGCGTGCGTATCGGTCCTTCGAGAACAATGCCAACTTGTTGTCCGTCGACCCAGACGCGCAGCGCATCCTGGATCTCCTCAGCATTGAGACCGAAGCGTCCGGCGGCAAGCCGGTCGACGCGCGCGGTGAGATAACGCATGCCATCGTTCTGCAGGCCGAAGACGTCGCGCGCGCCTTTGATCTTACGCAGAATCTCCTCCACGTCGCGTGTGAGGCGATTGAGCTCGTTGATGTCGTCACCAAAGATTTTGACAACGACATCGCCGCGCGCGCCGATGATCATCTCCTGCACGCGCATGTCGATCGGCTGCGAAAAGGCGTAAGAAATGCCTGGCGTGGAGTCGAGCACCGCGCGGATTTCGCCCATCAACCAGGCCATGCCCTTGCCGCGCCATTCGTTTGGCGGCGCGAGTGAGAGGAAGTTGTCGGTATCGTTGAGTCCGACAGGGTCGATGCCGAGTTCGTCAGCGCCGGCGCGCGCCATCATGCCCTTGACTTCGGGCACCCGACTCATGATTTCGCGTTGAATGCGCATGTCGGTCTCGGCGGTTTCTTTGACACTAACCGTTGGATGTTTGCGCACAGTGATGACTGGCGTTCCCTCGTCCATCACCGGCATGAATGTCTGGCCGATGCGGGAATAGGCGACGCCGGCGACAATAAGGCCGAAGAAGGCGATGGCGGCGACCCACGACGGCTTCGAGAGCGCGCGCAGGAGCAAGGGCTCGTAGATCGCGGCGATCTTGCGCACGAGCCAGGGCTCGTCGGAATGACCGGGCCTGAGCAGCGTGGCGCTCAGCGCTGGCACCACGGTTAGCGACAGGACGAGCGCAGAGCCGAGGGCGAATGCGATGGTGAGCGCGACGGGCGAAAACAAACGACCTTCCAACCCTTCGAGCGAGAGCAACGGAAGGAAGACGGTGACGATGATGATAACGCCAGAGACAAGCGGCGTTGCGACCTCTTTCGTCGCCTCCAGAGTCATGAAAATGCGGTCAGAGAGAGTCGCGTCATGCGCATTCGCCATGCGATGCTCGACATTCTCGACGACGACAACGGCGCAGTCGACGAGCAGGCCGATGGCGATAGCGAGGCCGCCGAGAGACATGATATTGGCGGAGAGGCCCGACAGCCGCATGATGCCGAAGGTCGCGAGCGCGGCGAGCGGCAGGATGACCGAGACGACGATCGCCGCGCGCAGATTGCCCAAGAATAGTGCAAGCAGAACCACGACGAGGACGATCGCTTCGAGTAGAACCTTTTGCACCGTCCACACCGCCTTGCCGATCAGTTCGCTGCGGTCGTAGAAGATTTCGAATCTGGCGCCCTTTGGTAGGGTCGGCTCGAGTTCGGCGAGTTTCGCCTTGACGCCACTTACGACGGTGCGCGCATCGGCGCCGCGCAGGCCAAGCACGAGGCCCCATACCGCCTCGTCCTCGCCATTGCGGACGACGACGCCGTTGCGCGCCAATGAGCCATAGCGCACTTCTGCCACGTCGCCGACACGCACGATGCCGGAGTCGTGCGCCGCGATGACGACCGAGCGAATATCGTCGAGAGAACGTAACCTCCCTTCGGCGCGCACCAGCAGCGCCTCCTCGCCGTCCCGTACGCGGCCGGCGCCGTCATTTCTGTTATTGTTTCGAAGGCTCGAATCGAGCATCTTTACTGTAACGCCGCGCGCCGCCATGGCGGAAGGCGATGGCGCGACTTCGAATGTGCGCACGAAACCGCCAAGTCTATTGAGATCAGCGACGCCAGGCAGGCCGCGGAGGGCGGGACGAATCGTCCAGTCGAAAAGCGTGCGCTGTTCCGACGGGGATAAATCACCGCCCACGATTGTGAACATCAGCATCTCGCCGAGCGGCGTCACGATCGGCGCAAGCCCGCCACTGACGCCATCGGGTAACTGATCCTGGGCTAAGGCAAGCCGCTCATTGACTTGTACGCGCGCCCAATAAATGTCGGTTCCCTCCTCGAATTCGAAAGTCAGCAACGCCACCGAATAGCGCGTGATGGAGCGCATCCGGACAAGATGAGGAATACCTTTAGCGGCGAGTTCGATCGGCGCTGTGACGCGAGCTTCCAGCTCCTCAGGCGTGAGGCCCGGCGCACGCATGGCGACCAGCACCTGTGCTGGAGCGACGTCAGGGAAAGCGTCGATTGGGAGTTTGAAATAGCTGACGGCGCCCCAGACCGCGAGTCCGAGCGCGGCGATGAGAACCAGGAGCCGTTGTCCAAGCGCAAGGCGGATCAGTTTTTCGAGCATTGTTTCCTGATTACTTCGCGGCCGCGGCGAGTTCCGCCAGCAGGGTCAATAGACCGCCTGTCGCGACGCGTTCTTCAGCTTTCAAAGACCCCTGCACGGAGGCGAATTGCGGCGTTTCGGAAACAAGGGTCACGGGTCGTGCGACGAAACCGTCCGCTGTACGCACGAACACCCAATTGTGATTCTGGTGGCTGACGACCGCATCCGCTGGAACACGCCATTGAGTGCGTGAATTGCCATTGATGTGTAGGATTGCTTGCACAGCCTGGCCAGGGCGCAGCGGGCGGCGACCAGGACGAAATTCGGCTACCACTTTCAAGTGCTGCAGCGCGAATAATCGGTATTTGCAAATTAACCCAAATCGGATCAAGGCACGCGATCGTAACAAGGGGCGTCGAGGCTTGAACGCGCTCGCCCGTTTTGCCATGGCGCTGCAGAATGGTGCCGGCAATCGGCGCGCGCACTTGGAGGGAACTCGCGAGTGTTCGTTCGCGCTGCAATGAGGCGACGTCCTCGTCTGACATTCCGACGAGCGACAATATTTGCTTACGTTCCTCTAGCGCTGAGCGCGCCTGGATAGCTTCGGCTCGTGTGACGATTAGACGTCGCTCCGCAATGATATGTTCTTTGAACAGTTGTTCGTCGCGCCGCAGTTTCTCGGCTGCTAGATTCGCAGCTGAAAGCGCATGGAGAAAGCTTCTCTGCGCTTCGATCAGGTCCCAAGATTTCAGCGTGGCGATAGGCGCGCCCTGCTTCACATCTTCGTCAGGTACGACAAGCAATGTTTCGACGAGGCCTGCAGCCGGCGCAGCGACAACACGCATTTGCTGCGGGGGGACGGTGACGACCCCCGGCACGACTAGTTCGCCCAAACTCGACTCATGCACTACTAGCTGAGTCTCGATCCCACCCGCACGGATCTGCGCTTCGTTGAACTGAAGAACGACTTCGTGACCTGCGCCAGCGTTCGTTTCCGAACTCGCCCGGACGGGAATGGCCATTGTAAGGGCCAGGAGCAAGCGCTGAGCGCCAAGGTATCGGGCGTGATGCATTAGACCTTCTGGGGAATTAACGGATTCTGGCCATTAGGGGCAGCGAGCTGCGGCGTGTTCCGAGGGAGGTTGATTGCTGCTTACTGCATCATTCTCGATGCCAGCATGTCGGCTCGGGAGTTGCGTTATTGTCCGTTCCAGGAACGTCGGCGGATAGCGTGCGCATGCGCCATGATGACGCGTCCAACTAAGCGATTCGCTTAATTACGTCGATCAACCGTGGCGTCGAAGCTGCTGTGCGCATAGGGCTTTCACCTTATTGGGTCTGCTGTCCACATGTTCAACTCAATTGCGTCGTGCTTGGGCTCCACCGTCTGGATTGAGCCCCAAGAGTGACCGTTGCATTCATTTTTCGCAAACGCAAAATTGTTGAAAATAGAACAAAAGAAATTTATATGTAAAATATGGACGTCAATCTAGCGAAGACCTTCTTGGAAGTGGTTGCGAGTGGAAGCTTCATTGCTGCTGCGGATCGTCTACACCTGACGCAAGCAGCGGTGAGCGCCAGAATTCGAACTCTAGAAAGTCAGCTCAAGCGACCACTCTTCGTTCGCAATAAAGCGGGCGCGCGTCTGACGTCGGCGGGCGAACGCTTCGCGCGCTACGCGACGACGATGGTTCAGTTATGGGAGGGCGCTTGTCGACAAGTGGCTCTGCCCGTGGGGCGAGCGAGTGGTTTCAGCATAGGTGGAGAATTCAGTCTCTGGTATCCGCTCCTAGCAGATTGGCTCATATGGATGCATGCGGAATCGTATGAAACAGCGATAACAGCGGACGTTGACACCCCTGCGCGACTTCTCGAGCGCGTGCAGGAGGGCTCGCTTGACCTCGCCGTTCTCCATAATCCGCCGCAACGGTCTGATCTTGTCTGCGAACTGCTCATTGAAGAGAAATTGATTCAGGTAACAACCGACCCAAAGGGTAGAATCGATCCAAATGAGTATGTTTTCGTCGATTGGGGGCCAGAATTCGCTGTCAATCACCAGGCCGCTTTTCCCAAGCTGAGCATTGCGCCCTTGTCAATATCGCTGGGTCCGCTCGCGTTGACCTTTATACTGAGCGTCGGCGGAGCGGGGTATTTTCGTATTGGCGGTGCGCAGCCATTTTTGGCCGACGGACGGTTGCATCGTGTAAGTCGAGCTCCTGAGTTCTCATATTCCACGTACGCCATCTACGCCACGGGGCGCGAGGATGATGTCATGCAACGCGTCCTTAAGGGATTACGGTTGGTGGCGTCAGGTCACGAGAGGGCGGGAATACCGCCGGCGATCGGTGCGAGAGCGTTGTCGCGAAATTTATCGCAACGATCTCCGTCGAAGAAACGGAGAAAGTCAGCAAGAGGTACTGGTAGCGCAATCGTCGCTCAGAACGACTAGCACGCTGTTGAAACGGCTCTGATGGGGTGGACGCCCCCCGACGGCCTCGATGTGCCAGAGTGGAGGTGTTGAATCTCACTCGAGGGAGGCGTCCATGAAAAAAGTTAGCACTATCGGATTGGATTTGGGGAAGCCAGCCGCGCGCTAATTGCGCCTGCACCCAATTGCGCTGACGACGTCGAATGAATGCGCCGACGCCCACGCCAACCAGGCTGGCGGCCATACCAGCGCCAATGCCCGCAACGATCGCCTCGGCGAAACTGCCGTAGATGGTCCAAACGGCGATCGCGCCAGCAATGGCGCCAACATAGAAGAGCAGGCCGATGAGCGCAGCTTTGCCTTCATTAAGCGAC
>WSXZ01000129.1 GCA_009773555.1 Methylocystaceae bacterium
GGGAGGCGGCGGCGCTGCAGGCCTTGGCGCGGGCGGGGGTTCTGCCGGCCTCGGAGGAGCTGCGGGCGGCGGCGCCGGGGCCGCTGCTTCAGGCGCCGGCGCGGGCTTGGGCGCCAGCCGCTGCTGAGCGCGCGCAAGGAAAGGCGGCGTCGGGGAGCGGGGCGGAGCCGGGCGCTGCGGCTGGGCGGCCGGACTCGAGACTCTTGGTCCGGCCGGCGGTGGCGGGGGAGGCGGCGGCGCAGCAGGCCTCGTGGGCGCGGGCGCGAAGAGGTCAGGCGGCAGATTGACGGCGCCCGCCGCGGCGGGTTTCGGCAGCGGCGCTTCTAGCTCTCGAGGCGGAGCCGAAGGCCCGGCAGGCCAGTTCGCGGCGGCCGGCGCTCCGGGGCGCTGCTCCGGCCCACGGCTGACAGCGCCTTCGGGCCGGTTGATCGTCGCTTCGACGAGGATGTCGTTGGGGCCGCCGATCAGGAGCAGATGCTCGATATTGTCGCGCCGCACAATGACGAGCTGGCGCTCGCGGTCGAGGTCATAGACATCGACGACGTCCAGCCGGCGCGCGCGATTGCGGCCTCCCGGCGAACGGAGGCGGCGTCCGAACAACAGACGGAAAATATAAAGCAGCAGCACCGCAGCGACGAGGAACGCAACGAGCGCTGCGAGCGCTGGCAGCAGTTGAGTGAATTTATCGGGCATGAACGGCTAGTCTCTCGTTCGAACGCGCGTGAACCTTGCCAAATTAACAGCTTTCATGGCAAGCGCCGAAAAAAGGTTAATGAATGGTTAATGTTTGCTGAATCAGCGCCCTTCCGACGTCCGGCGTTGCTATTATTAGCGTTCACAGCCATTGTTTTAGATGATTCTGTAAGCGTCGGCAGAGTAATAATCGGCGCGCCGGCGTCAGCATAGCCGTCGCGATCGGCGATATATGACGCGGGTGGTTAAGAAATGAGCGACAGGACCGAAGCGGCCGCCTTGGGACGCAGCGAGCGGCCCGCGAATGTGGGATTGACGCTCGCCCTCGTCATCGCGTTGGTCGCAGGCGTCGCCGCCTATTACCTAACGCCTTCGGACCTCGCGCCGCGCGTCACCATTCTGGCGCTCGCGGTTTTCGGCGTCGCCGGAATCTTTTTTCTCTTCGCCTATGCGGTCGGATTGATTCACTTCTCCGGCCGAGTCGCGGGCAACGACGTGACGAAACTCATCGCCGACACATCCGGCGAAGGGCTGCTTGTCACCAGAGGCGATGCGCGCATCGTATACGCCAACGAAGCCTATACGGCGATGTGCGACGCGAAGGACGCTTCCGGCGTTCAGCTGGTCGAGCGGCTGTTCTCAGGGCCGCCCGAGGTCTCGGAGGCGATCTATAGACTGGTCCAGGCGGCGCGCGGCGGCGTTTCGCATAGCGAAGATCTGCGGCTTTCGCCGCCGCTTTCGGGGCAGGGGCCGGTCGGCTGGTACCGGATTCGCGTTCGGCCGCTGCCGACGACGTCGGGCGGCCGCTCGTGTCTATGGGCGGTGGCCGACGTGACCGCCGATCGACAGCGGCAGGAGAACGTCTTCCAGGAGCTCCAACACGCGATCGATTTTCTCGATCATGCGCCGGCGGGTTTTTTTTCCGCAAGTCCGGACGGCGCCGTCTCTTATATGAACAAAACGCTCGCCGGATGGCTGGGCTACGATCTCACGCAAGTCGGATCTGGCGGCGCGACGCTGTCCTCCATCGTCGCTCATAGCGGCGCGGCGCTTCTCGCCGCGATGTCGGGCGCCCCGGGCGACGTGCGCACCGAGCAGATCGACCTCGACCTGCGATGCCGCAACGGCAAGTCGCTGCCCGTCAGGCTGCTGCACCAGGTCGCTTTCGGCCAGGACGGCGAATCCGGCCCCTCGCGCACCCTGGTGCTCAACCGCGCCTCTGGCGAACAGCCGGAAGAGAATTTGCGCGCGGCCGAGGTGCGTTTCGCGCGCTTCTTCAACTCGACGCCGATGGCGATGGCGACGCTGGACGGCGAAGGCCGCGTGCTGACGTCGAACGCGGCCTTCGCGAAATTGTTGCCGCAGGCGCTGAAGTCGGGCCAGGGACAAGCCGCGGCGCCATGGTCGGTTCTGACGGGGCTCGGCGAACGCGACGGCGCCGCCCTGCGCGCCGCGATCGAAGACGCAATCGAAGGCAAGGGCGAAGTGCGGCCGATCAATGTCGTGTTCGAGGAAGACGCCGCCGGCGCGGCGACGCGTTCGGCGCGTTTCTTCGTCTCTTCCGCCGAAGACGCCGGCAAGAAGGGCGCGATGGTCTATGCGCTCGACACGACCGAGCAGCGCAAGCTGCAGGAGGAGTTCGCGCAGTCACAGAAGATGAATGCGGTCGGCCAGCTCGCCGGCGGCATCGCGCATGACTTCAACAATATGCTGACGGCGATCATCGGCTATTCGGATCTGCTGCTCTCCAGCCACCGGCCGACCGACCCCGCCTTCCGCGACATTCGCCAGATCAAGGAAACCGCCAATCGCGCGGCAGGCCTGACGCGGCAGCTGCTCGCTTTCTCTCGCCGGCAGACGCTGCGCCCGCAAGTCCTGCAGCTCGGCGACGCGCTCTCCGAAGTGCAGAATTTGCTACGCCGCGTCGTCGGCGAAAAGAACGAGCTCGAACTGCGTCTTGGCCGCGATCTCTGGTTCGTGAAGGCCGACATCACCCAGTTCGAACAGGTGATCATCAATCTCGTCGTCAACGCGCGCGACGCCATGTTGGAGTCAGGCGGACGGGTGCAGATCCGCACGCGCAATGTCGCCGCCTCGGAATGCGCCGCCTTTAATGAGGCGGCGCTGCCCGCGGCGGATTATGTGCTGGTCGAGGTCGAGGACTCGGGCAGCGGCATTCCCGCCGATGTGAAAGAAAAAATCTTCGAACCCGGTATTCGGCATCGTCAAGCAGTCGGGCGGCTTCATCTCCGTCGACAGCGAGATCGGGCGGGGCACGGTTTTCCGCATTTTCCTGCCGCGCTACGTGTCGGAGGAGAAGGAGACGTCGCAGAAGGCGGATACGCCCAAGGTCGCTGCGGACTATACCGGACAGGGCGTGGTTCTCCTCGTCGAAGACGAGGATTCGGTGCGCTCGATCGGCGCACGCGCCTTAAGTTCGCGTGGATTCACGGTGCTCGAAGCCGCGACGGGCATGGAGGCGCTCGAGGTCGTCGAACGCGTCGACGGCAAGATCGATCTCATCGTCTCCGACGTGGTGATGCCGGAGATGGACGGTCCCGCGATGTTCGCCGAACTGCGCAAACGCGGCGTCGCGGCGAAGGTGATCTTCGTTTCCGGCTATGCCGAAGAGGCCTTCGCCAAAAATCTTCCCGAGGGCGACTTTGGTTTTCTGGCGAAGCCGTTCTCGATCAAACAGCTGATCGAGACGGTCAAGGCGCATATGCCCTGACTTGGCGGAGAACGAATGCGAGCGGGACGAGGCTCATAACGCCGGCGCGACGACCCGCATGCGGCGCTTGATTCCGTCAGGTCCGATGACTTCGCGGTAGGTTTCCGGCGTAGCGGCCGCGCCGTCCGCGGCGCTGGGCTGCGCCTGCGCTGCGGGTTCCGGCGTCTTCGTCGGCTCTGGCGCCGATGCGGACCCTTTCGCTTTCCGACCGCGCGCAACGCCGGGCGGCAGCGCGCGCGACAATTGCTCGGCCTGCTCCGCGGTGACGACCTGATCCTTCGCATGGCGCTCGGCGATGAGTCGCTCGGCTTCGACGAGCGCCTCGGCCCACGACTGCCCCGGCGGCTTGCAGCCGCAGGACGGATCATAGGTCGTCTCGAATTTATGCGCGTTGGGATGGTCGGAATAAGCCTCGCCGTCGATCGAAAGGGCGGAGCTGAGCACCTTCGATTGCGACGCCGTATAGAGTTTCACCTCGGCGTTGGGACACAGCGCTCGGCACATCGTCGCGAGATCGTCGAGATTGGAGCTGCGCGCCGAATAGGTGATGGGGAAAAACCCGCCGTCGCAGGCCCGCACGCAGATCGCCATGGGACCCCCGCGCGGCTTCCCGTCTGAAGGTTCCTGATCCAGTTCCGGGTCCGGAACGACGGGCATGCCGCGCGCGCCTGGGCTTTCATCGGGCGCGACGCCAAACAGCTCTTCAAAGAAATTGCGCGGTCGTGCAACGCGCGCTTGCGCCGCCTGCGGATTGCGGCATTCAGCCTCGTAGCGGGCGGCAAGCGCCTGACGCTGGCCGCCGTCGTCGGCGCTTGCCCGTTCGTAGCTGGCGATGGCCCCAGAGAGTTGGTTGAGCTGCGCGTTGATTTGCCCGCACTGAGGCGGCGGCGGATCGCCGAAGAACAGGAATTGGCCCCGGTCGCAGCCGAGCGCGCGAGCGCGCGCCGCGACGCGGGCATAGTCGCCGCGCTGCTTGGCCGCCGCAGCCTGGAATCGCCCCGCGCCGCCGCCCGAGCTGGCGCGGGCGATCTGCGCGCGCAACTCCGTACAGTAGGGACTTTCCCCTGCCGCCGGCGAAACGGCGAGGAGGCCGAACGCGACGCCGGCGGCGACCGCCAGTTTCGTCCGCTTGAAGGCGCATTTCGTCAAAAAGGGCTTTATGGTCGCGGCCTCATTGAAGTTTTTGGCTCTCTTCACACTCCGGTAAGAAGCCGAGAAACGCTTGCGCGATCGCTTGGCGACTGATGTTCCGGCGCGCGTCGCTTACGACGAATCGCGCCATTTTCACCAATCCGGGCCGCGGATCAAACGTCGCTCGATTAATCGCGCCCATCATGTCGGCAACAAGGCGCCGGAAGTCGCCGCCAGCCCCATTGCGCGCGTCGAATTTTTTGCCTCGCCCAGGGTCGAAGCCCTTCCCTTGCCGCGCGGCTTCGCCCATATCGGCAACGGCGTCGCTAGAGCGCCGCTCGCGAAAAAGTGGAATTTCGGTTTTCGTGTAGAGCGCGCTCTAAGCTTTGGACATCGATCACGTTATCCTTTGGGCGAACCCGCCCCGAGTCGGCGTGATCCAGGAGGTTGCCGACATGAAGCGTTCCAAATTGCTGGCTCTGATTTCGACGGCCTTTCTTTGTTTTGGCGCCGCGCCGGCCTTTGCGCAGAATGGGCCGGATCTCATTTTCCGCAAATCGGTGGATTTCAACGACGGCATCGTCTGCTACTATACGGCGCATGAAAAAGGCGGCGTCGCCGGCATGTTCGGCGTCGCGGAGCAGTCGTCGGAAGTTTCGCTCGCCTGTCGGCAATATGCCCCGGTCAAATTCAAGGAAAAGTTTGGCCAGGGCGATACGGCGTTCAGCGAGCGGCGTTCGCTGTTGTTCAAGCGCATGCATATTGTTCGTGGCTGCGATGCGAAGCGCAATGTGCTGATCTATATGGTCTATTCTGATAAGCTCGTCGAAGGTTCGCCCGAGAGTTCGACCTCGACCGTCGCCATTCAGCCCTGGGCCGGCCAGAATGAAGTCCCGCAATGCGGAGAGTTTCTGCGCTGACGCTAATCGACGCAGGCGACGACCGCGGCGTCCGGCTCGATCGAGGCGCGCGTCGCGTTAACGTCGATCGAGGCGGTCACATCGTCGGCGCGGCCAAAGGCTCTGGCCGCGCCATGGCCATGCGCGGCGCACCAGGAGTCGGCGACGATCTTGCCGCAATCGGCCTTATGCGTGAGGCATTCCGTCAGGCCGTAGCCCTCCTGATCGGCGATGACATAGGCGGCGCCCGCGCGCGCTTCGGCCCGTGCGGCGCAGGCGTAGCCGACGCCAATCAACATTCCTGCAAGTAGCGACGCAAACGCGCGCCGCCCGAACGGCGCCTCACATTTCGACATGATGAACAAGCCCCACGCGACCCCGACAGCCTGCCGAAGAACTAGCGCATAGCGGTAAAACCGGAGTTAAACGGCGCGCCGCTCGGCAGGCGTCGCGCTTGACGCGGCGGCGCGCTTTGGCGCATGGTCGCCGCCATGACGCTTCGGCTCAACATTTGTCGGAAGACCATTATCAGCTAGCGATCACGCTGGCCGGAGCCGTCACGTCTTTCCCAATGACATGAAGCGACGCCCCGGCCGGCGGCCTTGCGGGGAAATTCATGTCGACGCCTGCGCTGAAAATTTACAATACGCTGAGCCGGACGAAGGAGGAATTCGACGGTCTACGACTACGCGCATATCGGCAACGCCAGGCCGCTCATCGTTTTCGACGTGTTGTTTAGACTGCTGCGCCATCTCTACGGCGCCGAGCATGTCACATACGTCCGCAACATCACCGACGTCGACGACAAGATCAATGCGCGGGCGTTCGAGCGCGGGATTTCCATTCGCGAACTCACGGAAGAGACCAACAAGGTTTTCCAGCAGGACGTGAAGGCGCTCGGCTGTCTCGAGCCGACCGTGCAGCCGCGCGCGACCGAGCATATCGCGCAAATGATCGCGATCATCGAACGGCTGATCGCCTCCGGCCACGCCTATGCGGCCGATGGCCATGTGCTCTTCGACGTGCCGTCGATGCAAAATTACGGGCGACTGTCGCGGCGCTCGCTCGATGAGATGCTCGCCGGCGCGCGCGTCGACGTCGCGCCCTATAAGCGCGGCGACATGGATTTCGTGCTGTGGAAGCCGTCAAAAGAGAACGAGCCCGGTTGGGACAGCCCATGGGGCAGGGGGCGTCCCGGCTGGCATATCGAATGTTCGGCGATGTCCTGGGCGCACTTGGGCGAAACCTTCGACATTCACGGCGGCGGCATCGACCTCGTCTTTCCGCATCACGAAAACGAGATTGCGCAAAGCTGCTGCGCCTTCGGGCAGGACGTGATGGCGAATTACTGGATGCATAATGGCTTCCTGCAGGTCGAGGGCGAGAAAATGTCCAAGAGCCTGGGGAATTTCGTGACGATCCACGAGCTGCT
>WSXZ01000011.1 GCA_009773555.1 Methylocystaceae bacterium
CGCGCCGGCATGAGCCATGTCGCGCTGCATGAGCATTACGGCAAGGCGCTAAGCGCCGGCTTCCTGATCAAACAGTGGCTTTTCTCTTGAGACGAATGGATCGACTTCCATTTCCACGTCGAGAACACTGCGCATGGTGAGCCCATGCTCGGTCTTTTCCCAATGGAAGGGACGCCGCCAGAGTTCATAAAGCGCGCGCCAGGCGGCGATGCTCAACATCATCAGCCACAGCGGCAGATAGAGAAGCGCGCGGCGAAACCGCGTCAGGCCGCGCCGTCGCATCCCCATGGCAAGCGGCAAGATCAGGGAGATGGCGCCAGCGATCGCCAGACAGCACCACAGCGTGCTCAAGGCGACTTCTAATGGCGCGACCGGCGCCAACAGCGCCCCAAAGATCGCATCATAGGCCATGCGCGCCGCCAGGAACGGGCCGAGCAAAGGACCAAACAATCCGCTGGCGAACATGGCGAGCACCGCGATCGCGCGCCGCGAACCAAGATCGACGAAAAGCCGCATAGGCCGACGGCAATGCACGATGAATGTCTGCATCCAGCCTTTAAACCAGCGCGTGCGCTGTTTCACCAGCGCGCCGAAGACCGCGGGCGCCTCTTCGAAGGTTTGCCAGGCCGAGATCCGCATCTTCAGTGACGTTGAAGGCGTCCCAGAAGCCGATGTCGCGCAAAGCCTCGATGCGGAAATGGTTCGACGTGCCGCCAAGGAAGAGCGGCATGCGCATCGCTGCGAGGCCCTTGTTGTAGACGTCGAAGAGCGCCGCATATTCAAGCGCGAACATCGCCGTCATCCAATTGAGCTCGCCGTTGTCGATGGCGAGGCTCGCCTGCAGACAGGCGACGCTCGGCGGCGAGGCGGCGAAGAGCGTCGCGGCGCGGCGCAATTGGCGCGGCTCGGGCAAGTCTTCCGCGTCAAACACCGCGACGAGCGATCCGCGGGCGAGCGGCATGGCGACGTTGAGGGCGCGCGGCTTGGTGCGCGGGGCGCCCTCGGGCGCAACCACGATCTCATGCGGCGCATGCGGCGGATGCGAGCGCAACGCCGCAGCCGTTGGTTCATCGTCGGTTTCAATAACGAATTTTATGTCGAGCTTGGCTCTCGGATAATCCAACCGGTCGATCGCCCGAGCGAGCTGGCGCGCAACGGCGGCTTCTTGATAGAGCGCCAGGACGATCGTGTAGATCGGCAGTTGCGCCTCGCTTTCGAGCGGTTCGGCGTCTGCGCAGCGTTGAAGGCTCGCCGCGCAGGCGAAAAGCCTCAGAAACGCTCCGCAAAAGAATGCGCTTGCAAGGATCAAGGCCGATGCAAGGCGTAGAAAGAAGAAGGGCGCGTAAAGGCTCACGGCCAGTCCGATCAGCGCGACGAACAGCAGTCCCACCTGTCCGCGCCGCAAGCCGCCGCGCGCGCATAAGTCCCTATCGACGCGCTCGACGAGAAAGGCCGCGTCGCGCGCGGCGTTGGCGGGATCGGCGCGACGCACCGCCTCCAAGAACCGTGTTCGGGTGGTGATCGCGAAGAGCGGCCGGCCTTTTGCCGCACGCCGCGCGCTCATCAACCGAAAGACGCCGCTGCCGCTCGGCGCGAACAGCCAAAGAAACCCGCTCGACGGGTCCCGAACCCGCGCGTAGCCGCATTCGGCCGTCGCAACGCCTGACGGGGCGACGTCGACGGGACTGTCGACGAAGTCGACGTTGAGATGCTTCGCCAGCGCCTGATAGAAGACATCCTCGGAGACGAGCCCTTCGGCAAGCAGCGCTTCGTCGGCGCAAACGCCCTGGCGGCGCGCCGTCGCAGCGGCGAATTGCAGCACTTGCTCCGGCACGCCGTGCCCCGAAAGAAAGGCGATTTCGACGGGAATGGATCTCGACGCGGTCGCGCGCGACGGCGACGGCCGGCGAATGGCCGAAATGGCCGAAATGGCCGAGGAGTCAGCGAGCGCCCGGCGTCTGAAAGGCTGAGGAGGAAGTTCGTCCTTGATCTGCGAAGCAGAGGAAGCAACACTATCGATCGGCACGACGTTCATGCAATAAACCCGGCAAGCGCAAGCAGCCTGCGCGCGACTATCGACCTCCAACAAGGGCCAAGCAATCCTTTTATGCGCCGTCTCCCTCAGCCGCGCCGAACCGGTCTTCTCGCCTCAATCCGTGCGGCGCTCGCCGCGCTGTTCCTGACGTCCTGCTTCGCGGCTGCGGCGGCTAACGGCGCGCCCCCCGCGCCGGCGCCCCCCGCGTCGACGCCGCCGGCCACGAATGCGCCCTCATTTTGGGATCCCAACCGCACGCCGGAAAAGCCGGACGTCTCCGGACTGCGCCAGATCCGCTTCCTGACCGAAGACGACTATCCGCCGTTCAATTTTCTGCTTTCGGATGGGCAGGTCGCCGGCTTCAACGTCGATCTGGCCAAGGCGATCTGCATCGAACTCGACACGGCCTGCACAATCCAGCGACGGCGGTGGGATCTGCTCATTCCCGCGCTCAACGACAATAGCGGCGACGCCATCATCGCTTCGCTCGCGATCAACGATGAAACTCGAAAACAAGTCGATTTTTCTGGACCTTACATGCTGACGCCCGGCCGGTTCGCCATGCAGTCCGATACGACCCTGACGTCGGCGTCTCCCGCCGCCCTCGCCGATCGTCCGATCGCGGTGGTCGCGGGCTCGCGACACGAGGCGTTTCTGCAAGCCTTCTATCCGCGCTCGACCTTGGTGACGTTCGAAACGCCTGCCCTCGCCCGCAACGCGCTGAAGAACGGCCGCGTTCAGGCGGTTTTCGGCGACGCCATCGCCCTTTCCTACTGGCTGAACGGCGCCGAGGCGGCCGGCTGCTGCGTTTTTCGGGATGGCCCCTTCACCGATCCGAAATATTTCGGCGAGGGCGTCGGCATCGCCGTGAAAAAAGGCAATGCGCCGCTGCGCCGGGCGCTCGATTATGCGCTCTCCCGCCTCGCCCAGCGCGGCGTTTTCGCCGAGCTTTATTTGAAATATTTCCCGGTGGGGCCGTTCTGAGCCGCGCCGCCCAGCAATAAAGCGATGGCGCTACGCGCGCGTCCGATGGCGGCGCCGAGCATCTCGGCCTTCTCGGCGGCGCTCGCATCCTCGCCGCGCAACGCCTGTTCGTATGCCTCCGCCGCGTGCCCCACCTCAGTTGCGCCGATCGCCCGCGCCGAGCCTTTGATGGTATGCGCAAGGGCGATGCGCCAGTCGGCGTCGCCCTGCGCGGCGGGCGAGCGCAAGCGTTTCGCAAACTGCGCCGCCTGTGCGTCGAAAAGTCCCAGCAGCTCGCGTTCGAGATCATGATCCCCGAAGGTCTGCCGGGAGAGATGGACCAGGTCGATCGGCGACTCTCCGTCGGCCACGGAAAACGGCTGCGGCTGAGCTTGGCAGTTTAGAAACCTGGAGTCCGCCAGTTTCGCCATCCCCATTCCTGTTCCCCTTGATATCTATCGCAAAGCGGTTCGTTTTGCAGTCCGCCGGAAAAGGACTGTTAAAACCTCGCCCAGCGTCGAGACTGCCGCGTCGATCCTGAAGGGCGCGTTAACGAAGTTTCCCGATACGCCCCGCGCGCATGTTTCAATTGCCCGGATTGGGCTGTAAAGTTTGGTTAATCTTTATTCAATGGCGGTCGCTGAGCGGTGGGCCGTGAAATCGGCCGGGCGAAACGCGTCTGCGCCGCTGGAGAGGGCGAATGGCGACATCGGGAAAGATCCAGGACGCGGCGTCCGCCGCTCTGACGGCGATCGAGGAGGCGCTGGATATCGGCGCGCCGCCGGACGCCGCAGGCGCTGCGGATGAGGCGAACAACCGGTCCGGCCCTGCCCAGAGCCCGAGAGGGGAAGCGCACGCCGGGGAGCAGAGAAGGCCAGCCTCGGCTTACGGCGAGCAGCAGAGCCGCGTCCAACCGCAGGCCGGAGCGATGGCGCCCGCCCTTGCGCCCGCGAACGACGACCGCCGCACGGTCGGCGAGTTGCGGCAGGCGCTGCAGATCAAGCCCAACCGCTCGATCATGGCGGTCACTTTCGCCTCCATGGGGCTGTGGGCGGCCTGCTGGGCCCTGTATGTTTATTTCCATCAAGGCGAAATCCTCGATTCCGACGGGTTGACGCTCGCGCCGAAGCCGGTTTTGACGCTCGCAGCGCTGATCGCGCCTCTCGTTTTTCTCTTCCTCACCGGATTGATGGCGCGCCGAGCGCATGAGATGCGGCTCATCGCCAACTCCATGACCGAAGTGGCCATCCGGCTCATCGAGCCGGAAACGGTCGCCACCGAACAAGTCGTCTCGCTCTCTCAGGCGATCCGGCGCGAAGCCGCCTCCATGGGAGACGGCATCGAACGCGCGCTGGCAAGGGCCGGCGAACTGGAAGTGATCGTGCGCACCGAGGTGACCAACCTCGAGCGCTCCTACACCGAGAATGAACGGCGCATTCGGCTTCTCATCGACGAACTGACCCGCGAACGCGAAGCGATTGTCGTCAACGCCGACAACGCCCGCACGGCGCTCTTTGGCGCGCGCGAGACGCTGTCTCAGGAACTCGCCACAACCTCGGTCCATCTCGCCGAAGCGGTTAGCCAGGCCGGAGCGCGCGTCACCTCCTCGCTCGGCTCCAAGGGCGAGGAGATCCGGCTCGCGCTTGACGAAGCGGGCGACGCCTTTGAATCGACCTTGTCGAGTCACGGCGAAAGAGTGCTGATCGCGCTGACCCAAACCGGCGACGAAGTCGCGCAGAAAGTAACCGGCGCGAGCGAGGACGTCAGCCGCCGTTTCGCCGACGGAGTCGAGGAAGTTGGCCGCAAGCTGGAAGCCGCGAGCGAAGCGATCGCCGGCGATTTCGGCGCGCGCGGCCAAGATGTGCTCGAACGATTCGAAGAGCTCGGCGCGAGTTTTTCCGAGGCGATCGGCGGCCAGGGGGAGCGGATCGTCGCGCAGCTCGCTGAGACCGGCGGCGCGCTTCGCGAAACTATCGAGACGCAGGGCGGCGCCTTTGAGCGCTCGCTCGCCGAGACTCAGGAACGGCTGACGACCCGCGTCGCCGAACATGTCGAAAACGCCAAAGCGACATTCGAAACGGCGGAAACCCGAATCGTCGGCCTGCTCGAAGACACGCATCAGAAGGCGCAGAACGAATTCGCGATGCGCGGACAAGCGCTTCATGAGTCAATCTCGCGTAGCCTGAACCAGAGTTCAACGGCGCTTGTCGAACAGGTCGACGCCGTGCAGGCGCGTTTTGTCGCCGCCGCCAGCGAAGCGGTGTCGGCGATCGGGGAGCATGGCGACCGAGTCAATGAAACGCTCGCCGACAACTTCCAGGCCTTCGAACAGACCGTGCTCGGCCGCGGCGGCGACGTGGCGGAACGGATCGCCGAACGCGGGCTGCAGATCGAGACCACTCTCGCCGAGCGGCTTGCCGCCTTCGAAGACGCCGTGATGCGCAACAGCGCGGAAGCGGCCATGCGCGTCGCTGAACATGGCGATCGCGTCAGCTCCGTCATTTCGGACGGGCTCGCCGCCTTTGAAGACACATTCGCGCGCCACGGCGAGGACGTCGTCTCGCGCGTCGCCGAACACAGCGAGAGGGCCGCGACGACCGTCGCGACGCAGCTCGCCGCCTTCGAAACGGTGGTTGCGCTGCGCAGCGAGGAACTTGCGCAAAGCGTCGGCGAACACAGCGAGCGCGCAACGTCGGCGCTCTCCACGCAGCTCGCCGCATTCGAAGAGTCGGTCAATAGCCGCAGCGGCGAAATCGCCGAACGGGTCAGCGAACAGAGCGAGCGCGCGACGGCGACATTGTCGGCTCAGCTCGCCGCATTCGAGGAAGCGGTCACGCAGCACAGCGACGACGTCGCGACGCGCGTAACCGAACATGGCGGACGCGCGACGTCCACCATTGCGACCCAGCTCGCCGCCTTTGAGGACACGGTCGCCCGCCACAGCGAGGAAATCGCGCAGCGCGTCAGCGAACATGGCGAAAGGGCGACGTCGACGCTGACGTCGCAGCTCGCCGCTTTCGAAGAGTCAGTCGTGCGCCACAGCGACGACATCGCCCTTCGCGTAAGCGAACAGAGCGAACGGGCGACGTCGACGCTCACGGCTGAACTGGCCTCGTTTGAAGACGCCGTCACGCGCCATGGAGAACAGATCGCGCAGCGTGTGGGCGAGCAGAGCGAACGCGCAACATCGACAATCTCGGCTCAACTCGCCGCCTTTGAGACCTCCATCAGCCGGCATGGCGATGAGGTTGCCGAGCGCGTCGGCGAGCGTGGAGAACGCGCCGCATCGACCCTCTCTGCACAGCTCGCCGCTTTCGGAGAAGCCGTCGAGCGTCACAGCGAAGAAATCACCCAGCGCGTCAGCGAACACGGCGAACGCGCCACGGTGGCCTTTTCGCAAGGCCTGTCGACGTTCGAAGACGTCGTCGCGCGCCAGGGCGAAGATTTGGCGGCCCGGGTCGCGGCCCGCACCGAGCGCGCCGCCGCAGAACTTGGGGGCAAACTCGCCGCCTTCGAAGACAGCCTCGCCCGCAACAGCGGACAGGTCAGCGACGCTGTCGCGCAGAGTCTTGAAGCGATCGAAAACGTGCTTGTGCGCCAGGGCGGCGAGATCGCGCAGCGCCTGGCGGCGCACGCCGGTAGCGCCGAAGTCGACCTCGCCGAAAAGCTCGGCTCCTTCGAAGACGCCGTTAAGCGTCACAGTGAAAGCGTGGCGTCCGTCGTCGGCGAACATGCGACGCGCGTCGACCAATTGCTCGACGAGCGGCTCAACGCGCTCGAGACGGCGGGAATGCTCGTCGCCAAAACCATGGAGACGACGCGCGAACTGGCGCTGCAGGAATTCGAGACGCACGGCGCGGCGTTGCGCGACAAGCTTCGCCAAAGCGTCGCCGACGCCTCCTCGGCTCTCGCCGAAAACGCCGCCACGATGCATGAGCGCTTCGCCAATACGGCGAGCGACGCCGTTCTGGCGATCGCCACGCAAGGCGAGCGGCTGCATGAATTGGTGAACGATCGATTCGGCGCCTTCGAGAACGCCGTCCTGTCAGAAAGCAAAGACGTCGTGGCCTCGCTGGCCGACCATGGCGAGCGCATCGCGGTCACGCTCGGCGAACAGCTCACCCAATTTGAGAATGCGCTGCTTCGCGACGGCGGCGAACTCGCCGACCGGGTCAGCGCGCAGGCCGAACGCCTCAGCGCCGAACTCACTCAGCGCTTCGCTGTCGTCGAGGACGTGATCGGCGGCAAGGGAACGCAGCTCGTCGACAATCTGACGACGCGGACGATAGACGCGGCCGCTCGACTCGACGTGCAGGCGCAAGAGATTACGCATCGGATCGACGACCAGCTGCAGTCGCTCGACGAGACCATCCGCATGCAGGGCGGCGCGCTTGTCGAAAGGCTCTCGGCGCAAGTCGAGCATTACAACGCCCGGATCGGCGATAATTCTCGCCATTTCGCTGATGAAATCGGCGCGAGACTGGCCGAAATCGACGGCGCGATCGAGAACAAAGGCGGCCATCTGGTCGAAAAGCTTGGCGCGCGCGCGATCGACATCGCGTCGACGATGTCGAACAAGATCGAAGCCTTCGAAAACGTCGCCAACGCCAGAACAATGGAGGCGGCGGACCGCATCGACGAACTGGTCGGCCGCGTTGACGCGGGCCTGGGCGTCGGCGGCCAGATGCTGCAGGAGGCGCTCTCCAAACACGCGGCTGAAGTCGCGCGGGTGATGGAGGACGGCGGCCGTCAGGTCATGCAAACGCTCGACGCAAAGATCAAGGACGTCGACTGGGTGCTGCTCTCGCGCTCGAGCGAACTGGCCCATACGATCGCCTCCAGAACCGAGGAAATCAACGAAGCGCTGGGCGGACACGCGAAGGAGTTGGAGACGACCCTCGACGGACGCATCGCGCTGCTCGAGAACAATGTGATCAGCCGGCTCGGCGCCGTTTCTTCGGAGATCGACGAAGGAGGCCGACTGGTCGTGGACACGATCGGCGCCCGTCTGCAAGACATCAAAGACGTTCTCGCCGTTGCGCGACACGAATTCGACACGACGCTTCATGCGCGCACGGGCGATCTCGGCCAGTCGCTCGCCGAGCGCGTCGCGGAGATCAGCGGCGCGCTGGATGAGCGCCTCACGCAGATGCAGATCGTGCTCGACGCGCGCGGCGGAGCCGTCGCCCAGGAATTGACGTCGATCGGCGATCTCGTGGCGACCGCCGTTGAAAATAGCAGCGCCGCCCTTGTCTCACGCCTCGGCGTCAAGCGCGACGAGCTGACGAATGCGCTGGACGCCTCTCGCGAGGCGCTGGCGCTGACGCTGGAGACCAGCGCGCAGACTTCGATTGCGGCGCTGCTGGAGACAAACGAAAAGATCCGCGCCGAGCTGCCCACCCTGCTCGACACGCTCGGTGAGACAAATGCCTCGCTCCATGCGGTCATCGACAAGACCGGCGGGAATCTGGTCACGCTCGAACATGAACTCGGCAGACGCCTCGCCGAGTTCCACGGCGCCCTCAACGAGGCCTCGACGCAAGTTGAACATATCAGCGCCGTCGCGGGCGGCACGATGCAAGACGCCAACGCCATCGTCGCGGCGCTCGACGAACGACAGCACACCCTGGCGCAGAGCGCTGAAAAACTGGCGCAAAGCCAGGAGGCGCTCGACGCCGTGATGGCCGCCCGCCGCCGTTCGCTCGAAGATCTGGTGACGCTCATCGAAGGCCGGCGCGCCGAATTTGAAAGCGCCATGACACAGTTCAGCGAATTGATGGACCGTTCCTTCCGCTCGATCGAGACGCGGTCGCGCGACCTTGGAGGAGAGCTGAGCGAAACCTCCCGGCAAACCGCCGATTTGATCGAGACGCGCTTTGCAGCGGTGCGCGCCGCTGCGGAAGGCGAACGCGAGCAGACGTCGGAGGCGCTGCGCGCCGCCTTCTCGGAAACCAATGAAGAGATCACCCGCCTGTTCGGCGACGCGCGCTCGAAATTCGACGCCGCGACAGACGATATTCGCGGCCTCGCGCGCAACATCCACCGCGAGATCGAGGAGACCCGCGAGGAGGTGCGCCGCGGCGCGACTGAAATTCCGCGCGAAACCGCGGAACAGGCGGCGGCGCTGCGGCGGGTCGTCGGCGATCAGGTGAAGGCGCTGAACGAACTCACCGACATCGTGGCGCGTTCGGGCCGCGTCTATGACATCGCCGAACAAAGCGCGCCTCCGCTCCGTCAGCCGGCTCTGGATCAAGCGACGCGCGCCGAGCACGCAGCGCCACGCGTCTCGCAGAATCGCACGGCAGAGCCGACACGCGAGCCGCAAGGCGGCTGGCTGAGCAACCTGCTTGCGCGCGCCTCCTTCGACGACGCCGCGCCGCAACCGCCGCGCCAGGCGCGGTCCTTGGCGACGGCGGGCGCTCTCGACAGCCTGACGCTCGACATTGCGCGCATGGTCGACAACGCCGCCGTGGCGGAGCTATGGCGCCGCTATCAGCGCGGCGAGAAGGGCGGACTTTTCGGTCGCCGTCTCTACACCGCGCAAGGCCATCAGACCTTCGAGGAAATTCGTCGCCGCTATCGCGTCGATCAGGCATTTCGCGCGACCGCCGATCGCTACGTCCAGCACTTCGAGGATCTGCTCATCGAAACAAGCCGCGGCGACCACGACGGCTCGAAAGCGCTCGACCTGCTAACGGGCGACGCCGGCAAGGTTTACACCATGCTCAGCCACGCCTCCGGACGCTTCGAATAGCCAGAGCCCTATTCGATCGATTCCGGCGGCTCGGCGCCGATGCGCGCTTCAAAAGCGACTTCGGCGCGCAGATTGTCGAGGTCGCGACCGATCGTCGCGACGGCCAGCAACCTGTCGCCTTTGAAGTAGGAAACGGCGCAGTCGGCGGCGGCCGGATCGCCTGACATCTCCAGCCGGTCCCACGACGCGGCGTTTCCGATATAGGATATCGCCTCGTCGTAATGCTGGCTCCAGAAGAACGGCGCGGCGTCGAACTTTTCCTTGCGGCCGAGAATGTTGCGCGCGGCTGTTTGTCCCTGACGTTCAGCGACCACCCAATGTTCGACGCGTATCCGCTCGCCCGTGATCTTGTCGGGCCAGCTGGCGATGTCGCCGGCGGCGTAAATATCGGGCGCGCTCGTCTGCAGATATTCGTCGACGAGCACGCCGCGGTCCACCGCGAGCCCCGCGGACTGCGCAAGCGAGAGATCCGGCTTCACCCCGACGCCGATGACCACGAGATCGGCGTCCAAGGTTGCGCCGCTTTTCAATTTGAGCGTGCGTTCGCCGATTTCCGTCGCCGTGTCCCCGAGATGGAAGATGACGCCGTGGCTCTCGTGGAGCTTTCTCACATGCGCGCCGATTTCGGGGCCGAGAATGCGCGCCATTGGTATCTCCTCGGGCGCAATGACGCGCACGTCGAGACCGCGGGCGCGCAGCGACGCCGCCACCTCAAGGCCGATGAAGCTCGCGCCGATCACCGCCACGCGGCGCGCGCCGGCGCAGGCGGCGATGAGACGGTCGGCGTCGGCGAGCGAGCGCAGATAATGAACGTGGCTCCGTTCCGCCCCCGGCGTCGGCAGCTTTACGGGAAAGGCGCCCGTGGAGAGCAGCAGCGCGTCGTAAGACAGCGCCGCCCCGTCAGCGAGCGTCAACCGCTTGCCCGCCGGATCGAGCGACTCGACGCGCTGCCCGAGACGTAGCTGCACGCCATTGTCTCGATACCAGGCGGGGTCGCGCAATGGCAGCCAGTCCGCCTGCGCGGTTCCGGCCAAATAATCCTTCGAGAGATTGGGCCGATCGTACGGCTCGGCCACATCGGCGCTGATCAGCTCCAGAATGCCGTCATAACCCTCCGCCCTCAGCATCTGCGCAGCGGCGAAGCCCGCGGCGCCGCCGCCGACGATGACGACGCCGCGCGGCTCGGCGGCACCCTTGCGCTCAGGGCGCGCGGGGTCCGGCAGCCTTTCGCGCGCAAACACCCTTCCACCAGCCTGCTCGACCCGCCACCGCGGCAGCGGATCAAAGGCGGGCGCGCGCAACGCGCGGCCGCTGCGCAAGCTGAAACAGGCATGGTGCCAGGGGCACCGGATCGAGCCGCCGACCACGAGGCCCTCGGCCAAGGGCCCATGATAATGCGTGCAATGGGCGCCGATCACGAAGAACGCGTCACCCTGTCGCGCCATCACGGCGTCCTCGCCCGCCACATGACCAAGCAACGGGCGACCTTCGGAAATTTCGGCGGGAGCGACTCCCTGCGTGAAGTCGGGGCCCTCGGGCTGACTGCGCCCCTCTTCCGTCATGTCGCTCTCTCCCGTTCCGCGCCGTTCGCGCCGTGCGCGCCGCCTATTGCCACGCTTACTAAAGAGGGCGGCGCTTGAAGAGAGGCAAGCCTCGATCTGGACGGAAGCGATCGTGATTCGTCAAGAAACGAACATTTGTCACCTTTTTAACGACGAGAGATGCTCTGCAATCAGCATCGACCGCCCTGGAACCATCAAAAATTGTGACATTGCCGCCACACTAATTAGAACAATTATTCGTCAGGGCTTTATTTGCTTAACGATTAAGCAGATGCGCGGACGTTGGGCTTGAACGGAACTCCGCTCGCGAGTGATATCAAACAGATCTCGCCTCCCAGACGGAGTTTCCCAGCTATGAAGTGGCCCTATCTTTCGACCGTCGCTGCACTCTCGCTAGCAACCAGCCTCACGAGCGCTGCGCATGCTCAGTCGAAGTTGATGGAGGTCGACCCGACTCTCATCGAAGAGAATCAACCCGCGCCTCCGTCTGCGGCCGCGCGCGTCAAGAAAGGCCGGATCGTCAAGGGTCCGGCCGTGGCGCCGACGCCGGGATGGCTCGATACGCTGAGCATCGACGGCTACATCGAAGGCGGCGTCGCCGTCAACTTCAATCAGCCATTCAACAAGCTGAACTGGGGCCACCTCTATACGGACCGCGCCAACTGGCCGACGTTCAACGGCGCCCTCCTGACCGTGCAGCGTCCGCTCGATCCCAAGGCCGAAGGTTACGACTTCGGCTTCAAGTTCCAGGGCATGATCGGCGAGGACATGCGCTACAACCACTACCTCGGCGTTCTCGATTATGCGATCGCCTCGCGCACGCAGATCGGACCGATCGAGGCCAATGTCCAGGCGCATTTTCCGTGGATTAGCCCGATCAGCGAAGGCGGCGTCGACCTCAAGGTGGGCATGTTCGCCACCTACAACGGCGCGGAAGTGATCCCGGCGAAAGACAATCTGTTTTACAGCCACTCCTACATCTTCAACTACGGTCCGTTTATTCACACCGGCGCAATGCTCACCACCCACGTCAAGCCCTGGCTCGACGTCTATACGGGCGTGACCAGCGGCGTGAACACGAGCCTTGGTTGGCCTGGGGACAACAACGCCGCCGCCTCGTTTCACGGCGGTTTCGGCTTCAACCTGCTCGACGGCAATCTGACCATTATGGCGATCACCCATACCGGTCCCGAGAACCAGAGGCAGACCGACCCGCTCGGCGTCGGCTGGCCGGTTGGTTTCGCCAACGGATTCCCCTTCACCGAGACCGGCTGGCCAAACGCCCTGACGGCGGGTTGGCCGTTCAACCAGGGCGGTTTCGGCGCCCCTGGCCTCTGCGCGTGCAACGTCAACACGGCGATCCGTTCGTTCAACAACCTCACGACGACCTGGAAGGCGACCGAGAATCTGACGTTCATCACCGACATCAGCTTCATGCTGGAAAGCGGCTGGAATCCGAGCTCCTTCGGCCTGCCGCAGAAGGCTTGGGGCGCGGCCAACGCCATTACCGGCACGGGATTCTGGGGAACGGCGCCGGCCTATCCGATGGGCGCGCGCGCCTTCGGCATCGCCCAATATTTCTCCTACAAGATCAACGATATCTTCAAGCTCAACGGGCGCGCCGAATTCTATCGCGACAACAACAACTTCTTCGTCAGCGCCTATCCGGGCTATTACGACGCGGTCAATCTGGCGCACGGCTTCTGGTGTCCGTCCTGCATCAACCAGAACCTGGGAACGGGCCTTTACGCCAACAGGCCGGTTTATTCCGGCACGAGCTATCTCGCCTTCACGCTCGGTATGACGATCACCCCGGAACTGCCAAAGATGCCATTCATCACCGGCCTGATCATCCGGCCGGAGCTGCGTTGGGACACGACCGTCAATGGCACCACGCCGTTCTTCAGCCGCAACGGCCTGAGCTCAAACCAGGGCATGTTCAATATGGACGTGATCATTCCCTTCACGCTTCTCTAGAACGCAGTTTTCAAGAGATCCGAAACAAGCCGCCCGGTCCGCCGGGCGGCTTTTTATTGTGGAAGTTCGTCGTTTGCGTGAGTGCGCGGCTGATCGCGCATGAGAATTTCGACGTCCGAGTCCTTGGTCGACTGCACGCGGAAAGTGCCCTGATAGGTTTTGCCCTCGTGGCGCGCGATGGCGACATATTCGCCTTCGGCCAAAACGAGCGAAGGGAAAGCGCCGATCATCTCGCGGATGACGTCGCCGCCCGGCGTGAGCACCGAAAAGCTCGTATTGGCGAGCGCCTCGCCGCCGGGCTGCTTGACGAGTTTCAAGGTCATAGTCGCGGCGCGATGGCGCAGGGTCGCCTCGATCAGCTTTCCGGCCGGGATTTTCAAATCCGCCGTAACTACGGAGTTGGTCTGGTTTGTCCCGCCCTGGGCGCCCTGCCCCGTGTCGAGCAAAGTGGACACGACGTGATAGGCGCCCTCGGGGAGGCAGATCACGTCATCGGAGTTGGCGTTGGCGAGAATGAGCTTCGCTTCGGAATTGCCGCGCTCCGGCACATAGATCGAAATTGACAGCCGCTGTGCGGGGATTTGCGCGTCGCCCAGCTTGTCGATGAGCTTCAGCCCGCCGGCGTTCAGAACGATCCGCTCGGAAACATTGCCGCCCTCTATGGCGACGCGGCGCGTGACGCCGGCAAGCCCATAGGCGGCGTGGACGATATAGGAGCCATCCGGCAGCGGCAGCGTCGGAGTCGCCTCTTCCGACTGCGCAACGAGCTTGTGCGATCCGTCCGGCTGAGCGCTCTCCTCGAAGACACGCCAAACCAGGCCCGAGTGGACCGGCTGCTGGTCATTGGCGGCAAGCGTCGCGCTCAGCCGCAGCGCCGCTCGTCTTTCGGTCGGCGGCGCGGCCGGTCCAGCCGCTTCGCCGGCGCTATGCGGCGGATGGGGACGGCGCGGCGGCTGTTGCTGCGCTTGCGCCGGTTCGGGGAGAAGCGCTGCGCCGGCGAGCGCCGCCGCGGCGGCCCGGCCCAGCGCGTCCAATCGGACTTTTTTCATCGACCTGTCTATGCCGAGGATTGCGGTCTTTGTCGATTCTCGCCCGCCGGGAAGACCTCGTGGATGGCCGCGATCTGTCCGGGAAAAAGCGCCAAAGACCCCCGAAAACCGTCGCGGCGCGCCGCCGCATAGGCCTTATTTTCCCCCGTTGGGACGGGCGCAGCGAGCGCCGGAACGCCGGCCGAGGCCGCCGCGAGTACGACAGCCCCCCGCGCCATTTGGACAGCGGCGCCGTTACTCTCGGCAAGCCCCAGCGCCGCGCGCAGCCCGGCTTCGTCGAAAGCCAGCGCCGCCAGACGCGGTGACGCGCCGGCAAGGGAACGCAACGCCAACACGGCAACGGGATCGCCCCCGGCGAAAGCGCCGATCTTGGTCGCGCCGTCGGCGAGGCCGGCTTGCGCCTCGCGCACGGCGAGCTTTACCGACATGCGCTGCAGGCTCGCGGCGCCGTCGCAGGAGGGCAGAAAGACGCCGTCCGGTCCCGGGCCGAACAGCGCGTCGAGGTCGGCCTCGACGAGAGCGCTTTCAAGCGGGGCGACTTCCACGAAGAGTTTCGGCGCCGCGCTCTTGCCTCGCGCCTCCTTGATCAGCGCGCCGGCGCGCGCACGGGCGCTGCGCCGCGCCGCGTCTTCGGCGCAGGGGCCGAGCCGCAACAAAATCGCATCGGCGCCGCAAACGAGCGCCGCCGCGAGTTCCTCATCGCCGGCGTCGGACTCAAGGATCAAACAGGAGCGCATGCGCTTGGGGCTTGTTTCGGGAGACCTCGGCCCACTTCTATCATGCTGAGCGGCCAGCGTGGCGAGAGCTGCGTTGACGGACCGCGGAGCGGCGCGCATAAGCGCCTCGATGATTGATCGTTTTGAAACCTATCTTTTGAAACTGCGCGAAACGCCCCTCGCGGAGCATACCGAGCATACGGGCCGCGCCGCCTTGGAAGTTCTGCTAAATCAATTCGCCAAGGATTCGCGCGCAGGCTTGCGGGTCCAGCATGAACCCAAGCGGGAGAAGGACAAGGGCGCTCCGGACTTCAAGGTTTCGCGCCATGGCATGATCCTCGGCTATGTCGAGGTGAAGGAAGTCGGGACCAATCTCGACAAGATTCTCAAGTCCGACCAGATCAAGCGCTATCGCGAACTGTCCGACAACATCATCCTTACGGATTATTTGCAATGGATATGGATCGACGGCGCGCATGTGAAGGCGCGCGAAGCGCTCGCCTTCCCGACCGACCTCGACGCGCACAAAATTCGCATCGCGCCGGAGCGCGGGGAAGCCGTCGGCAAACTGATATCTGCGTTCTTCTCCGAAGCGCCCGAGGGCATTGGCCGCGCTCAGCAACTGGCGCTGGCGCTCGCAACGCGCAGCAAGCTACTTCGCGAATTCTTAGGCGAAGAATTGATTCGCCAGCAGCGCGAGCATCAAGAGGGTCGTCTGTTCGGCCTATTCCAAATTTTCCGCGATCAAGTCTTCCACGAACTGACGACTGCGGATTTCGCCGACGCCTTCGCGCAGATGCTGGCCTACGGTCTGTTTCTCGCAAAGCTCAACGCCGATACTGAACGCGTCACGCTGCATAATGCACGCGAGTTCGTGCCGGGCTCCTTCCGGCTTATTCGGGAGCTCGTCGATTTTCTCGCGGAGCTCGAAAAGGACGCCTATCGCGACGTGCGATGGGTGGTCGAAGAGGTCCTGTCCATCGTCAATGGGCTGGACCTCGCCGCCATTCACGAAGACCTGTCCTTCCGCGCCCGCAAAGCGATCAATCGCAAAGTTCGCGCGGCGGATGAAGAGGAGCACCGGCTCTTCGAGCGCGACCCCTTCATCTATTTCTACGAGGATTATCTGAAGGCCTATGACGCGAAGATGCGCAAGAGTCGCGGCGTCTATTACACGCCGCCGCCGATCGTGAACTTCATCGTCCGCGCAGTCGACGACATTTTGAAGGACAGTTTCGGCATTCGTGAGGGACTGGCGGATTCAAAGCGCGTCACCGTGCTCGATTTCGCCTGCGGCACGGGAACGTTTCTGCTCGAAGTCTTTCAGCGCATCTTCGACAATATCGGCGGCGCCGATAAAGGCCGCGCCGACCCGATCGTGCGCGAGCACATTTTGAAGAACATCTACGGATTCGAATATCTCATCGCGCCCTACACGATCGCGCATTTGAAGCTTTCGCAATTTTTGAAGGACTGCGGCCATGCGCTGAAGGACGACGAGCGGCTGCAGGTCTTTCTCACCAACACGCTGGAGCCGATCGAGCCGCAGAAGAATTTCCTGCTGCCGGCGATTTCAGCGGAAGTGCAAGCGGCGCAGGATGTAAAAGAAAAGCCGATCCTGGTGATCTTGGGAAATCCGCCCTATTCCGGCCACTCCAAGAACAAGGGCGCGTGGATCACCGCGTCAATCGATGGCTACAAATACACGGTCGAAACCGACGAGAAGGGCAAGGAGTTCCACAAGCCACTCGGCGAGCGCAACCCGAAATGGCTCAACGATGATTATGTAAAATTCATTCGCTTTGCGCAGCTGAAAAAATGGACGCCGTTGAAGAAGGCGTCGTCGGAATCATCACCAATCATTCTTGGCTCGACAACCCTACTTTTCGCGGCATGCGCCAATCATTGATGCGCAGCTTCGATCAAATTTACGTGCTCGATCTGCACGGCAGCAGTAAGAAAAAGGACGTAGCGCCGGACGGCTCGAAGGATCAAAATGTCTTCGATATCGAACAGGGTGTTGCCATAAGCGTCTTCATAAAGCGCAGTGGTCTGAAGCGTGAAATTTGGAGAGGTGATCTCTGGGGGAAACGCGTAGAAAAATACGCTGCCGCGGCAAATGGAAATATTGCCGATACTCGATGGGCAATGGTGACCCCGTCTGCGCCATTCTACCTGTTTGCGTTTCAAGATGTTGGCGTTGGTAGGGAATACGAGTCTGGGTGGCGCTTGTCGGAGGTCTATCCACTAAATATTCTAGGTTTTCAAACCCACCGAGACGCGTTCGCCATTTCCTTTACTAAGCCAGAAATGCTCAAAAAGCTCGCCGACTTAAAAAATTCCGCAATCCACGACGAAGACTTGGCTCACCGCTACGGGCTCAAAGATGTCTCCGGATGGTCGCTGGGGAAAGTCAGAGAAGCAGCACGCGGCGGCTCCGGGACACCTCCTCAGCCTGTCGCATACAGACCCTTTGACGATAGATGGAGCGAGCTAAGCCGATTGACGATGGATCGTCCGAGACGTGAACTAAATGAACATGTATCCGGACAGGGCAATCCGTGCCTTCTTGTACCTCGGCAGATTGGGATTTCTCAATGGCGGCATGTTTTAATTACCACGCTGCCTGCTGAGAGCTGCGTGATATCAAACGATACGAAGTCGCAGAACTATGTGATGCCACTTCTCACGCACGGTGAGAATGGATCAACCTCAGAAAACCTTTCGCCTGCCTTCCGCAACTTCATCGATGTCCATTACGACGGCCATCACTTCGAAGCCGAAGAAATCCTCGGCTATATCTACGCCATCCTTCACGCGCCGACTTACCGGCGCCGCTACGCCGAATTTCTGCGCATCGACTTCCCCCGCATTCCCTTCGCGGACGAGCGCAAGGACTTCGAAGAACTATCCAAACTTGGAACTGAACTGATCGAGGCGCATCTTCTGAAAGACTTCCCGCGTCGCGGCCTTGCTGACTATCATGGGCGCGGCGACAACAGCGTCGAAAAGCCCCGCTATGTCGAAGCCGAGGAGCGCATTTTCATCAATGACGCACAATTCTTCGCGCCCGTGCCGAAGGAGGTTTGGGAATTCCACATCGGCGGCTATCAGGTGCTCGACAAATATTTGAAGTCGCGAAAGGGCCGCACCCTCTCCCTCGATGAGATCAACCATTTCGCCGCGGTCGCTGACGTTCTGGCCTTCACCATCGAGCAGATGGAGAAAATCGACGACGCCTGGCGCAAGGCTTTTCCGGACAGGGGATAACTCTCCAAGACGCGAGACCCGCGCTGCTCTCAGCGCTATATTTCCTCCCATGTCGAGCCGCGCCGCGAAGCAATCATACGACCAGCCAGGACTGTTTCCGCCCGACCAGCCTGATCTCTTCGGAGAGGCGGCGGCGGCGCGCCGCGACGTCTATATCCCCAAGCCAGAGGCTGTGCGCAGCGGCGCCCTGGGGGCGCTCGAAAAATTAAGGGCCGTCAAGGCTTGGGCGGATGAGCGCGCCTGGGGCCGCATCCGTCTCATCGAGAGCGCCGAATATTATTACGGCATCACCGCCGATGACGCCGAGGCGGAAGAATGGCGGGAGCGCTACGAGGCCGAGATGGCGCGGCTCGACGCAACCGGCCCCCGCGCGCCCGAGGGCGAAAGGGCCGAATATATCAATTATCCCACCCGCGAATTCGCCCCCTGCTGGGTCCGTCGGCCGCCCGGCCGCTGATCAATCCGGGGCCTCGATCGCCTCCAGAACGAAGCGGATCAGTTCGTCGGTCGACGAATAGCTGATCCATTTCCCGCCAGGATAGACGACCGCGACGGGGCCGTGCTCGCACTGGCCGAGGCAGCCCGACTGCGACAGGCGCACGCCGTCGCGCTTGGCGAAGGGCAGCGCCTTGAGCGCTTCCTTCACCTTCGCCAGCGCCTCCTTCGCGCCGTGGTCCTCGCAGGCGGATCGGCCGTCGCGTGTGTTGACGCAGACGAAGACGTGGCGGCGGAAGGGTTTGATCGCTGATTCAGTCATTGTCCTTAGTATCCGAACTGCTCGCGCAGGATTCGTTCTTCCAGCGAATGGCCTGCATCGTGTAGCAGGATCAGACTGGTGGCGTGGTCCATCACAACGTCCACATAAGCAAGGTCGCGGAATTCGTCATGATCGGCGACGACGGAGACGGGCCGCTTCGCCGCTTCGAGGACCTCGATCCGCACCTTTGCGAGATCGGGCAGCAAAGCGCCATGCCAGCGGCGCGGGCGGAAGGCGGAGATCGGCGTCAAGGCCATCAGCGGCGCGTCGAGCGGCAGGATCGGACCATTGGCGGAAAGATTGTAGGCGGTGGAGCCGGCCGGCGTCGACACCAGCACGCCGTCGGTGACGAGTTCCGGCAGACGCTCCTGGCCGTTGACCAGAATGCGCAGCTTCGCAATCTGCGAGGTCTGGCGCAGCAGCGACACCTCATTGATGGCGTGCGCCGAAAACTCGTCGCCGCGCACATTGACGGCATGCATCAGCAAGGGGTGAATGATCGAAGGCTTGGCCTCGGCGATCCGCTTGCGCAGCCCCGTCTCGCGATACTGGTTCATCAGAAAGCCGACGGAGCCGCGATTCATGCCGTAGATCGGCTTGCCGGCGTCCATGAACCGATGCAGCGTGCGAAGCATGAGGCCGTCGCCTCCCAGCGCGACGATGCAATCGGCCTCCTCAGGCGGGCAGTCGCCGTATTTTTCAATCAGGCGCTGGCGCGAGTCCTCCGCCTCCGGCGCGCCCGAGGCGAGAAAAGCCAAATGGGCGCACGGCTTCTTCCCGTGACTCTGCGGATCTCCGGCGGCGCCCATCGCAAACTCCCCCTCACGCTCGCCGCAGCCGCCGCGATGCCTTCCGCATACACCGGCGCGAGGCCGGAGGGAACGGCGCCGGCGCAAGCTGCGCGCGAGCCCCGCTCCGGCGGCCTCACTATATCCAGCTCATTCGGCCTCGCCGGCGCCCCATAGCCATGCGGCGCCGCGCACGCCGCCCGAGTCGCCATGCGCATTCGGCAGGATTTTCGTGTCAAAGGCGTCGGTGACGGCGTTCTTCCCGACGCGCGCCGCGAGTCCCTCATAGAGGCGCGAGATGTTGGACAGTCCGCCGCCGAGCACGATGACGTCAGGATCGATGAGATCGACGACCACCGCCAGCGCCCGCGCCAGACGGTCCTGATAGCAGTCGAGGCTTGCGCGCGCGGCGGGCTCGCCGGCATCCGCCAGCGCGGCGATATCACTCGCAAGGCGGCGCGCGCCGGCGCGCTTCGCATAGTCGCGCGACAGGCCGGCGCCGCAAAGAAACGTCTCGATGCAGCCGCTATGCCCGCAAAAGCATGGCTCGCCAGGATATTCCTGCGGCGTCATCCACGGCAGCGGCGTATGGCCCCATTCCCCGGCGACGCGATTGCGCCCCTCGAGGATCTTTCCGTTGACGATGACGCCGCCGCCGACGCCGGTGCCAAGGATGACGCCAAACACCACGCCGGCGCCGCGGCCGGCGCCGTCGATCGCCTCCGACAGCGCGAAGCAATTTGCGTCATTGGCGACCCGCACCGGACGTCCGAGCGCCTGCGCGAGATCGACATCGAGCGGCTTGCCGTTGACGACGGCCGTGTTGGAGTTTTTCACGAGGCCGGTGTGCGTCGAGATCGCGCCAGGCGCGCCGACGCCCACGACCCCGCGCCGCCCGATATGGGATTCGATATCGCGCACGAGGGTCGCGACGGCGTCGACGATCGCCGCATAATCATCCGCGGGCGTCGCGACGCGGCGACGCGCCATCGTCTCGCCGGCGGCGTCGAGCGCGATCGCCTCGATCTTGGTGCCGCCGAGATCAACGCCGATGCGGATAAATTCGCGCGTCATTTCACGCGGGCGCGATCGAGGTTTTGCGCGCCTGCGAGCGCGGCGCTCGCAGCGAGGTCGATCTGCGCGGAATCGAGATCAAGACCATCGGTTTTGGCGCCAGCCCAGTTTGCGCCGGTCAAATCCGCGCCGGCGGCGTCGGCGCCCTTCAGATTCGCGTCGGAAAAATCCGCGCCCGCGGCACGGGCGAAGCGCAGGTCGGCGCTCGCGAGATTGGCCTTGTGAAAACGCGCGCCTTCGAGCACGGCCGAGCGCAGCACCGCGCGCATCAATCCCATCGACTGGTTCTTCATGTCGGCGGAGAGATCCGCCTCGCTGAAATTGGCGCCGCGCGCCGATGCTCCGGTCAGATCGCCGGCGAGACGCGCATGCGCGAAGTCTGCGCCGTCGGCCTTTATACGCTGCATTTGCGAAGCAAAGGCGTGCGCCCCCTTCAGCGATGCGCCGGTGAGATCGGCTTCGATCATCCAGGCCTGATCGAGGATCGCGTCGTCGAGCCGCGCGCCGGCGAGCGACGTCTTGTTCATGCGGGCCGCGTGAAAATCGACGCCGTGCAGATCGAGGCCGGAAAGATCGAGGCCGTTGAGGCTCTTTTCCGAAAGATCGATCTTATGTCCGCTCTTGCGATGTAGCAGCGCCGCTTCGACATCGGCGCGCGTCAATTCGGATTTGGAATAAGCCGGCTGCGCAAGATCGACGCCTTGCAGCATGTCCTGCGCGCGGAGGTCTTGAGTGGACAATGACGCAACGCAGATGAAGACGAAGCTCAGACCCATACGCATACGCACGAACTCGTCCTTCTGCCGGCGCTTATGCCGCGTCGGCGTTGCGATCAGCCGAAGCGCCGCCGCTCATCGCCCGCGCCTGCTCGACCCACCCGTTGCGCTTCACCCGCCCCGCCGCGCCGAGCGCCGCCTCGATCCATTTGACGTTGTCGTCGCTCCAGCCGGCGATCTGATCATAATGGAAAACGCCGAGCGCGTGCAGCTTCTCGACGCTCTTGGGTCCGACGCCCTTGATTTTTGCGAGATCGTCCGCCGCGCCGTCCCGTGGCGCGGGAAGCGCGGCAGGCGGAGCGCCCGGCGCCATTTTGCCGCTCGGCGCGCGCATTTGCGCGGCTTTTCCATTCAGCGCCTTGGCGGCTAAAGCCGCCGCCTCTAGCGCCGGCTCAACGCTCGTCGCCGTCTCTGGCTGCGCAGTCGCGACAATTTCATCTTGCTCATCTTGCGGTTTGGGCGACGGCGCGACGGTCGATTCCTCATCGTTGCGCGCCTGGCCGCGCAGCACAACGATCGGCCGCTTGCCGGCGTAAGCGGGCGCGGCCTGTGTCGCCTTGAGCGCGCCGCCAACCGGCAGACCGACGAGATAAGCGAGCGCCGCGATCAACAACACGTCCATCGTCAGCGCCGCGCGCCCGTCAAGGAGCCCCAGCCAGGAGGCGGCTGCGCCCGCGCCGAGCGTCACGGCGATCGCGATAATATTCCAGCCGGGCGCCGCGGGGGCGTCCTTCGCCGGCGAGGTCGTCACATAGCCGGCAAGCGCGCCAAGCCCGCAGGCGGCGGCGAACCAAGGCCAGCCAAGCGTCAGCAAGTAGGACATCTGCCGTCTCCTTCTCTGGCGCTACTTGACGACGATTTCGACGCGGCGATTGCGCGCGCGATTTTCGTCGCTGTCATTGGAAGCGATTGGGCGCTCGCCGCCATAGCCGACGGCGCTTATTCTGAACGGATCGAGTCCAGCCTTCGCCAGGCGATCGACGACCGCCTGCGCGCGACGCTTGCTGCGCCCCACATTCACTTCGGCAATGCCGAGGCTATCGGTGTGCGCCGCGACTTCGAGAGCAGCGCCCGGGCAGCGCAGCGCCGTCGCGGCGATCGCATCGATGAGAGGCGCTGATTCAGCGGCGATCGCCGAATCATCGGACACAAAGACGATTGGCGATTTGGCGAGAAGCTCTGAGAGCGCCGCGCCACATTGGCTCGCAGCAAGCGGCGAGCCGACGATGCGGGTCGACAGCTGCGCCTCGCCGCGGAAACTCTGCGGAAGCGCATCGGCGAAGCTTGTCGCGATCTCGGCGCGCGCGCTCTGATGACGCGCGACGCCCGCGAGTGAAATATTCAAGTCGCTGATCGCGAGCTTGCCTTCGTCGAGCCGCGCCAATGCGGCAAGCGAATGATCCGTCGCTTCCGCGAAGTTCTGCGGCGCCCCTTTCGCGATGACGAGCCGATCGACGACTTTCGCATCGAAGAAATTCCTGCGCGCTGTTTCGACGAGGCGATTACGGACAGCCTCATCTGGCGCATAGCCGGTGAGCGTGATGTCTCCGCCGGCGCGCTGGGCGCTGAAAACATACGGCGTCACAGGACCCGCCGTGACGTCGAGCCGCGCGATCTCGAATCCTGAAGGCAACCGCGCTTTCGCGTCTGCCCGGATCGTATCGCCCAAGACGTTCTGGCGCCCCTGCCCTTCGATAATGATCTTGCCATCCGACACGGCGACTTTGCCTTGCGATAATTTGCCGAGTTCGCCGACCGCGAACGCAAGCGCTCCGGCGAAGTCTCCGGCCGGCGCGCCGGCGCCAAGCTGAATCGCATCGCTGACCGCGGCGCCGGCGCCGGCCGCGGCGGCCATCGCGACGACCTGTTTGCGCAGATCGTCGCTGGGCAAATGGCCGGAGAGACTGATGACGCCATCACGCGCCGCCGCTGAAAACACGTAGGGAGAAACACGCGGCGGCGACACGTCGACCTTTACCGCGCTCGCGCCGAACGGCGACGCCTTGAGCGCGGCGAGCGCCTTGTCGTAATCGGGCGCGCTGCGCGCTTCGCCGGAAACAGACAGAGTCGCGTCGGTCATCGTCGCCGATGCGGGATCGAGTTCGGCGAGGCGGCGCACGGCGAAGGACGCGAGATCGGGGAAGGATTGCGGCGCGCCGTCGGCGTAGGCGGCGGAGTCCGACACTTCCAGGCCTAGGGCGGCGATCTCCGCGCGCAACCTTTCGCGCGCGCCGGTCGGCGGGACGTTGCCCGAAATCGTCGCCTTGCCGCCGCGGCGTTCGAGTCTCAGCACGAAGGGCGTCGCGCGCGAGAGAGGCTGCGTCGCATCGATGATGCGCCGCGCCGTCGTTTCCACGCCCAGCGCCGTCAAAAGCTGAGCTTTCACGTCAGGCGACAGCGAAATGCCGGCAAGGACGACGTCGCGGCCCGCGACGCGGACCTCCGGCCTGTCGATCGCGTCAGGCGACTGCGCGACTCGCGACAAGACCGCGGCGCGTAGATCGTCCTCGAGACGAGGCGTCACCGCGCCCTGCGCAAAATAGGCCAGTCCAAAAAGGACCGGCAGTCCAATCCACCATTTTTTGGGAAGGTGCATCGACGTCTTGCTCCCCATCGAAGAGAGAATCAGCAAAGACGCGCTTAACTCAACCGCACATGGTCCTTTTGCGCGGCGACGTGTCAATATGATGGCAAACAAAAATGGGGAACGCGGCCGCGCCGCGCTCCCCAAAGGCGAAGAAGAGTCCTGGTCGACTCTGAAATAGGATTCGCCCGCTCGTCGACAAGGCTACTTCGATGAAAAGCGTGCGCTTGCAGGCGGCCTGCCGGGGAGAAAAGGCGCCATGCCGGCGCGCGCCAATTCGTCGGCGCGCTCGTTCATGTCATGGCCCGAATGGCCTTTGACCCAATGCCAGCCGACGTCATGTCGCTCCGCCGCCGCTTCCAGCCTTTGCCACAGATCGACGTTCTTGACCGGCTTTCGGTCGGCGGTGCGCCAACCGCGCGCTTTCCAGCCGGCGATCCATGAGGTGACGCCGCTGCGCAAATATTGCGAATCGGTATGGAGATCGACCGCGCAAGGACGCGTGAGCGTCTCAAGCGCCATGATCGCCGCCATCAGCTCCATGCGATTATTGGTGGTGAGCGGCTCGCCGCCGTTGATCTCTTTTTCGCGATCGCCAAAGCGGAGAATCGCGCCCCAGCCGCCCGGCCCCGGATTTCCCGAGCAGGCGCCATCCGTCCAGATCTCGACGCCGCGCGTCATGAGCCGAGGCCATAGACGCGCGCGTCAGGGGCGGATTGGTGAAATCGAAGCTTGGCGAGATATTCGCGCGGATCCTTGGGACGCACCAGCGCGCCTGCCGGCACATTGAGCCAGTCGACGTAGCGCGTAAGCAGGAAACGCAGCGCCGCGCCGCGCGCGAGCGTGGGAAAGGCCGCGATCTCGGCGGCTGAAAGCGGCCGGAGCCGCCGGTAGGCGTCGAGCAGCGCGGCGCCCTTGTCCGGTTGATAGCGATGCTCGGCGTCAAAGCACCAGGCGTTGAGGCAGATCGCCAGATCATATGCGTAGGCGTCGGTGCAGGCGAAATAGAAGTCGATCAGCCCGGAGATGCGCTCGCCGAGAAAGAAAACATTGTCGGGGAAGAGATCGGCGTGAATGACGCCGCTCGGCAGGTCCCGCGGCCAGTCCCGCTCCAGATGATCGAGTTCCGCGTCGACGAGCGCGCCCAATCCCGTCGCGACCTCTTCCGCGCGCGACGCGCACGTCGAAAAAAGCGGCCGCCATCCCTCGACAGAAAGCGCGTTGCGGCGCCGCTGCGCGAAATCCGCGCCGGCGAGGTGCAGTTGCGCGAGAGTCGCGCCGAGCGCGGCGCAGTGCGCGGTCTCCGGATGGTGGATCGAATAGCCGTCGAGGAAAGTGACGATGACGGCGGGTCGGCCGGCGAGTCGCCCCAGCGCAAGTCCGGCGCGGTTCTTGACCGGCAGCGGGCAGGTCACGCCCCGCGCCGCGAGATGCTCCATGAGGTTCAGGAAGAATGGCAAATCGGCTTCAGCGACGCGCTTCTCGTAAAGCGTGAGGATGAAGCTGCCGGCGCCGGTATGGAGATAATAATTGGAGTTTTCGACGCCCTCGGCGATGCCTTTGCAGGAGAGCAGCGGCCCGAGATCATATGTCGCGAGGAAAGCGATCAGCTCCTCGTCGTCAACCAGCGTGTAGACGGCCATGGGCGCCGACCGTTCACTGCGGGTCGCCCTCAGGCGATCGCCCGCAGCTCCTTGGGCAGAGGGAAGGATACGTTCTCGTCGGCGCTGGAGATGGTTTCGACGACAATGTCGTAGCGTTCGGCGAATGCGTCCATGATCTCCTCAACGAGAACCTCTGGCGCGGACGCGCCGGCCGTAATGCCGAGCGACGATATGTTGCCAAAAATCTCCCAGTCGATCTCACCCCGGCCCTGCACGAGCTGCGCCGGCGCGCCGGCGCGCTCGGCCACCTCGCGCAGCCGCTGCGAGTTTGACGAATTGGGCGAGCCGACGACGATCACGGCCTCGACATGCGGGGCGACCTCCTTCACCGCAGCCTGGCGGTTCGTCGTCGCATAGCAGATGTCTTCCTTGTGCGGGCCAATGATCTTTGGAAAGCGCCGCATCAGCGCGCTGACGATCTCCTGGGAGTCGTCGAGCGAGAGCGTCGTTTGCGTCACATAAGCCAGATTCGTTTCGTCATCGAGTTTGAGCCGCCCAATGTCGTCCACGGATTCGACCAGCACCACCGCCCCTTCCGGCAGCTGTCCCATGGTGCCCACGACCTCAGGATGGCCGGAATGTCCAACGAGCAACACCCGGCGGCCGCGCCGCGAGTGAATTTCCGCCTCTCGATGCACTTTGGTGACGAGCGGGCAGGTCGCGTCGATGGCGAGGAGTCCGCGCCCCGCCGCCGCGGCCGAAACCGCTTTGGCGACCCCATGCGCCGAGAAGATCACCGGCGCGTTCGTGTTCGGAATTTCGTCGAGCTCCTCAACGAAAACCGCGCCCTTCGCCTTCAGCGATTCGACGACGTAGCGATTGTGGACGATCTCATGGCGCACATAAACGGGCGGGCCAAACTTGGCCAGCGCCCGCTCGACGGCGTCGATCGCGCGCACGACGCCGGCGCAAAATCCGCGCGGCGAGCAAAGCAGTATCTTGAGCGGCGGCTTGGTCGGCCGGGGGTGAACGTTCATCTTCGCGCCTTTTGGCAGAGGCGGCGCGAGGCGGCGAGCCGCTCAAGCGCCAAACGCGGCCATCCGGATCACCCGGCTGAATGCCGGCAAGCAATGTCGCGCATACGCGACGGTGTCAAGCCGCCGACGCGGCGCGGATCCGCTGCGGGAGACCGCTCGGCGAACGCGGACAATGTGTTGCTGACGCCGGTGCGCCGCAACAAGTTTCCAGCTCCGCAACCGATTGGCGCGACCTCCCGACTGTGACACCATGACGGCGGGCTCGGCGTCCGGGCTCGCGTGAACGGAGCTGCGCGCATGTCCTATCTCGACGAGATTTTGCAGTCCGCACAAGGCGGCCAGTTGGTCTCCAATCTGGCCCAGCGCTTCGGCCTCTCCGACGAACAGATGGACCGCGCCATCAAAGCCCTCGCCCCCGCGCTCGAAGTCGGCCTGAACAACGCCGCCGAACAGCCGGCGCTGTTCGAAAAGCTTTTGGGCGATATCGCGTCCCCGCTGCGCGCGGCCGCCTTCGACGACCCTGGCGCCGCGCAGGACGTGGACTCTCTGGCCCAGTCGCGACAGCTGCTCGCCGACCTCTTCGGCTCTCCGGCGGCCGCCGGGCGCGTCGTTCAGGTCGCCTCTCGCGAGTCTGGGCTGCGTCCGGACATTCTCTCGCAACTGCTGCCGGTGCTCGTCTCCGTGCTCATCGGCGGACTCTTCAAAAATGTGAGCAACCGGGGCCTCGGCGGCGTGCTCGGCCAGCTCGTCAGTTCAGGCGCGCTCGGCTCCATTTTGGAGCAGATGCTCGGCGGCGCGCGCACGCCGCAGCCCGAACCCGCGCCGATGCCGACGCCTCGAGGCGGCGCAACTGGCGGTGGCGGCCTGCTTGGCGGCCTCTTGGGATCAATCCTGGGCTCCTTGCTCGGCGGCGGCCGCCGGCCTGCGCCCGACCCCTACGGCGGGCCCATGGGCGGACCTGCTGGCGGATCAATGCGCGACCGCGGCGGTCCGCTTGACCTCGACCAAGGCGCTGGGCGCTCTCAAGGCCTGCCCGAGGACATGGACCAGGCGTCAATTCAGCAGGCGATCGAAGAGATCAAGAAGACGCTGCAGATCGGGCGCGGCGGCGGCGGCGGCGAAACCGCCGGCGCGCGCTCGGATTTCGAGAGCATTCTCGGCCAGATGTTCGGCAAGCGCTGAGAGGCTGGCCGGCCAAGCTCGGAACAGCCCGCCCAAGTTCTAAACGCCTGACGCCCTTCGCATCGCGTGGGCTCGGCCGCAGGCTTGCGCAACGCCCGCTTTCCTGCAATCCATCGGCGCGATTCCCTCACCCGCGAGTCGCGTCAGCGCCGAAATCGCGCGTCTCCTCTAACACGGAAAACTCCCCGTAGATGGCCCGCGACGTATCCGACACGACGCCGATCACGTCGCGCAACATGTTGGTCGAATGGCTCGAATCCGGCTCCAAGACCGGCGGCGCCCCGCTGCTTATCGGCACGGAGCACGAGAAGATCCCCTTCTATGCGGCCGACGATTCGCCAGTCCCCTATGAGGGCTCCGGAGGCCGGGGCGGCGTGCGCGCGCTGCTTGAAGGCTTGCGCGACACGCTCGGATGGGCGCCCATCCTCGACCGGGACGCGCTGATCGGCCTCTATCAGTCCGATGGCGGCGGCGCGATTTCGCTCGAGCCCGGCGGACAATTCGAACTCTCCGGGGCGCCGCTGGCCGACGTTCACGCCACGCATGACGAGCTGGACGCGCATTTCGCAGCCCTTGCGCCGGTGGCCCGCGCGCTTGGCGTGCGCTTCCTTGATCTGGGCGCAAGCCCCAAATGGTCGCGCTCGGAGACGCCGACCATGCCCAAGCAGCGCTATGCCATCATGCAGGCCTACATGCCGAAAGTTGGCGCGCTCGGGCTCGATATGATGTTTCGCACCGCAACCGTGCAGGTCAACATCGACTTCGTCGACGAAGCCGACATGGTTCAAAAAACGCGTGTCGGCCTCGCTTTACAGCCGCTCATCACCGCGATGTTCGCCAACTCGCCATTTCTCGACGGCAAGCCTACCGGCCGGCTGTCGCAACGGTCCTATATTTGGCTCGACACCGATCCCGACCGAACCGGCATGCTGCCCTTCGCCTTCGAGAAGGGATTCGGATTCGAACGCTACGTCGACTATGCGCTCGACGTGCCGATGTATTTCGTCAAACGCGGCGACGTTTATCACGACGTGGCGGGCGCGAGCTTTCGGGACTTGATGGAGGGCCGGCTTCAGCAGCTGCCCGGCGAGCGCGCCACAATGTCCGACTGGGCCAATCACCTCTCGACGATCTTTCCGGAGGTGAGGTTAAAGACCTATCTCGAAATGCGCGGCGCGGACGCCGGTCCTCGCGCCCATTTCACCGCCCTTCCCGCGCTTTGCGCCGGTCTGTTCTATGACGCCGCCGCGCTCGATCAGGCGCGCGAACTGACGAAGGAGTGGAGCGCCGCCGCGCGCCAGGCGCTACGCGCCGATGTGCCCGGTCTGGCGCTCGATGCGAGAATCGAAGGCCGTAGCCTGCGCGACGTTGGGCGCGACGTTCTCGCGCTGGCGAAAGGCGGCTTGCGCCAACGCGCCCGCCTCGACGCCAAAGGGCGCGACGAGAGCGTTTTTCTCGCGCCCCTGGAAGCGATTATCGAAGACGGACGCACTTTGGCCCAGCGGCGCTTGGACGCCTATTACGGCGGGTGGGGACAGTCGATCGACGCCGCCTTCACCGATTGCGTGCTTCCGCAATAGTATCGGGGGCCGGCGCCGACGCGAGGGTTAGCGCGGGAAGAGGTCGTGCAGCCCGAAGGGCGCCATCGGCGGCAGTGAGGAGCGCGCAGCAGCTTGCTGCATGCCGTCACGACGCATATCCGTGTAACCCAATGGGGCGACGGGGGTGCGAGGCATAGAGACGCGGACGTGGCCGCCGAGCCGAACACAACCGTTTGACCCCGCGACTGCGACATAATCGGCGCCATATCGCGCGCATTGGCTGACATTATCGGCATGCGCCGGCGCAACGGCGATGGCCGTAAGCGCGATGACGCCGAAAAAGCCTGCCGGCAGAAGACGGTCGCTGCGGCTGATGTTGTCTAGGGTCATGAGTTTGGGCCTCATTTCCGAAAGTTCGCGCGCGTCGCGCGAGATTTCAGGAGCCTTGCGATCCCGACAGTGTCTCGATAGCCGTGAACGCGCTGGCGGCGACGAGAACCTCCTCGCCTTCGAGCGGCGCATTCCGGCGCTGCAATCCAACTAGAGCCAAACATCGTGGCAGGATCGTGTCTTGGACGCTCACTGGCGAAAACTGTCGGCGCCATGTGAGAATTACGCTTTATTTTCTATTTATTTATTTTTCGTTTAGACGGCGGCCGTCCGCGGCCCAATCGCCGATTGCGGCCTGAACGATCGCCAGAGCCGCGACGGCGGCGGTGTCCGCGCGCAACACGCGCGGTCCGAGCGAAAGCCGCGCGACGTTTGGCAGGCCGGTGATGGCGGCGCGTTCGGCGTCATCGAAGCCGCCTTCCGGTCCAATGAGCACGCTCACGCCCTCTCGCGCCGTGCGGCCGTGGAGCGCGTCCAATGGATTGGCGAGCGCGGCGTGTTCGTCGCAAAAAACCAAGAGCCGCCGCGCCGGCCAACGCGCTGTAAAATCTTGGAGTTCGACGGCGGCTGCGACTTCGGGCACGGCCAGCACGCCGCATTGCTCGGCGGCCTCGATGACATTGGACTCGAGCCGCCCCGAATTGACCCGGCGCACCTGCGTTCGGCGCGTTATCACCGGCAGGAGACGGCCGGCGCCCATCTCGGTGGCCTTCTGCGCCATGTAATCGAGTCGCGCCTGCTTTAGAGGGGCGAAACAATAATCGAGGTCGGCGCGTTCGGTCTGGGGGCGTAGTCGCTCGCCGACGCGTAATTTTGCGGAGCGTCGCGAGACATTCGCGAGCGTCGCGCGAAATTCGCCGTCGCGGCCATTGAAGACATGAATCGCGGCGCCCTCCCGCATGCGCAGGACATTGAGCAGATAGTTCGCCGCCTCAGCTGAAGGCGCGAGTTCGACATCCGGCGCGAGATCGTCACGAACGAACAAGCGCTGCGCAGAAAAATCGTAAGCTGACACAATGGTTTCCCAAGCGGAGACGCGAGCGCAAGGCGCGCTCGCCATGAAGCCGCCGCTTTGTTACGTGCAGGTTCCCCAAAACTTGCGTCGCCGGCAAGCCTGCTGGTAATGCTGCGAGCCTGATGAGCGGACCAAGACACATGATCATCGGCGCTGTCGATATTTTTCGCGCTGTCGCGCGACTTTCGCTGTTTGCGATGTTGCTCGCCTCTACCGGCGCGCATGCGCAGCAAGCCTGTCAGGAAGACTTCCGGAAGCTGACCGAGAAGCGCATGGCGGGAATCGAGGCGCTCAACAATCTGGGAAAGGCTGGCAAGGGGAAGATGGACCCCGAAGCCGCCTGCCCCGCAGCGAAACGTCTCGTCGCCGTCGAAACCGAGATGATGAATTACATCACCAAGAACAAGGAATGGTGCAACATTCCTGACAATGTCGCCGACGGCTTCAAGGAAGCGCGCGCCAAGACTCAGGGCTTCGCCTCGCAGGCCTGCGCGGCCGCAGCGAAGATGAAAGAGATGCGCGATCAAGCGGCGGCTGGGGGCGGCGGCGGCATGATGGCGCCGCCAAAATTGCCTGCCGGACCGCTGTGAGCCTGTGAGCATAAGGCGAAGCGGCGATTCGGCGGCAGCGACCGCGCTGCCCGACGCAATCGCGGATCATCCGTTACTGCGCCGCGCGCCGCCAGCCTTCCTGCCTTACATCCAGCTTGCGCGCCTCGACCGGCCCATCGGCTGGTGGCTGCTGCTGCTTCCCTGCTGGGAATCGAGCGCGCTCGCCTCCGCGTCGATGCGCGAAGGCCCCAACGTCTGGCACTTGGCGCTCTTCTTTATCGGCGCCGTCGCCATGCGCGGCGCGGGCTCGACCTATAATGATTACGTTGATCGCGAGATCGACGCCAAAGTCGAGCGTACGCGCCTACGACCGCTCGCGAGCGGGCGCGCGACGCCTGCGGCGGCGGTGCGCTTCCTCGTCGCCCAATGCCTCGTTGGGCTCGCGGTGCTTTTGTCGTTCAACGGCCTCACGATCACGCTTGGGCTGATATCTCCGCTGATCGTGTTGATTTATCCCTTCGCCAAGCGCTTCACGTCCTGGCCGCAGGCGATCCTCGGATTGGCCTTCGCCTATGGCGCGCTGCTCGGCTGGACGGCGTGCACGGGCGAACTCGGCGCGCCGGCGCTTTTTCTCTATGCGGCGGCGATCTCATGGACGATCGGCTTCGACACGATTTACGCGCTTCAGGACATGCGTGACGACGCGATCGTCGGCGTGCGCTCCACGGCGAGATTGTTCGGTCCGCGCGTGCAATTGGCGGTCGGCGCGCTCTACGCCGCGTCCGCCGCAGGCGCCGCCTTCGCCGTTTTTCTGGCGGGCGGCGGATGGCTCGCCTATGCCGGAGTCGCCGCCTATGCGACGCATCTCGCCTGGCAGACCGCGCAGACCCGACAAGATGTGGCGCCGATCACCGCTCTGCGCCTGTTCCGCTCAAATCGCGACGCCGGTCTGTTGCTGTTCGCAGGCTTTTTTGCGGCTCTACTTTTCGAGTTCTTTCTTCCGATCGACGCAGGCGTCGACTTGCTTTTTGTCGAGCTCCCAATAGGAGGCGCCGCAGAGCGCCTCATAGCGACTGCTGACAAAGAAGGACCAAATATAATAGCCGGTCAGCAGCACCGCGGCGACAGCGGCGATTTTCATGATGATGTTGAATCGGTTTTCCGCGTCTTGCATTTCCGACATTGTTTGTCTCCGCGCCAAAGTTAAGCCGCCGAAAATTGGGCCGTCAACGTCAGTCCAGCGTCTGCCGGAAGCGCATCACCGCGACGCTCATCGCAACAAGCGTGAAGGCCGCAAGCGCGCCGG
>WSXZ01000130.1 GCA_009773555.1 Methylocystaceae bacterium
TCGAATTGCTCGGGCGCAAGTGTTCGAAAAAAGTTGCGCATTCTAGCTCCGGAGGGAAGGCTTTCTTCGCGCAACTGGCAAGTTGGCGGCATCGGCCGTAGCGCTTTGGTCCCGGCGAAATGTCGGCGACCCTAATCTCGCAACTCTGTAAAGCGTTGCGATATGAAAAGGTAGCCACAAAGATCAAGATAGAGCTTGGTTATGGGGGCGGTTACGCTAATGGGGCCCTATATCCCACGTCTCCGATCGCTCGATTAAGATCTCGCTGAACCAGAAAACCTGATCGCCGTCTGGGCAGCTCAGCCATGGCGTCCCCTTTTTTCCAGCCAACGCTCTATGGAGAGGATCAATGCCACGGTTCTCCGCTTGTTCCGCTCAGCGGAAAAGTGAGTAATCAGCTCCCGCTCGCCGCGCTCCTAACGTATCCAACTCTACTTAAGCGCGACGCCACGGGAGAGGAAGGCCTGTCCCTTGACAACGCAGTCGGCTAACCAATAATAGTAATTGCTTACTATTATCCGAGCCAAGCCGCAGCATGCAGTCCAAGTATCTTCCGGCCGAGGAGCGCCGATCACTCACCGTCGAAGCAGTTGTCGTACTTTCCGGGGCGCAGAACCCCAGCGAGATCACGACAGCAGCGATCGCTAAGCACATGAACGTGACGCAGGGCGCCTTGTTTCGTCACTTCCCCACGAAGGATGCGATCTGGGAGGCGGTGATGGAGTGGGTGACCAATCGTTTGCTGGATCGCATTGATCATGCGGCAGAAGGCGCATGCTCTCCGATGGACGGATTGCGAGCGATGTTCATGAGTCATATCGAGTTCGTGATCGAATATCCTGGCGTGCCTCGAATGATGTTCGGTGAATTGCAGCGCGCCGAAGCCGCACCCGCCACGAAAATCGCACGGATGCTCATCAAGCGCTATGCCGAGCGGCTTGCAAAAAAGCTTGAGGAGGCCAAGGCGGCTGGAGAAGCAGCCAATGATCTGGACACGCATGCGGCGGCGATCCTGTTCATCGGGATGATCCAGGGTCTGGTGATGCAATCATTGCTGTCGGGCGACATCAAAGCCGTTCGCACCCATGCTCATGGAGTTCTCGGCATCTACCTTCGTGGCGTGAAGTCAGGCGCCTCCGATGCTGAGACGCTGAATGCAAGAACTCCAAGAGGAAAGATCAGGCGATGATGCGCGCAAGTTCATGGCAAGCGGGAACGAACTTGGGAGCCGCGCTGGCGTTCTAGCTCGGCATGTCGGGAGGCTCCGACGCGACATGGCGAAAACACTACCGATCAGGCCAATCGGGCTCGATCCATGCTCAACGTGACAAGGAAGTGGGAGAGCGACGCGCCACTGCCGGCCGGCATGGAACGCATTCGCACGCTGGCCGAGGGCTGGAGGATCTCCGACGTGGCGGCAATGAATGAACGATAGTCCCTCATTGGAGCGGAACTCTATGCGACCGGGAGACTGATCATGAATGAGTCCTCCGAACGATCGGCCAGGGGGCCTGACACGTCTATTAGCGAAAAGACCGGAGCCCGCCTCTTGTATGCCGCAGCGCTTCGCGGGCGTATCGCTAGATACGCCCTGGCGACCTCCGGCGTACTGTTTGCCATCGCCGTGGCTCTAATCGTTTACGCGAACCGTCCGATCGCCGTCGAGGTCGCGTCAATTGAAAAGAACGTGCCGATCCGAGTCTTTGGGCTTGGCACGGTCGAGGCCCGTGTGATGTCGAAAATCGGTTTCGAAGTGGGGGCCACGCTGGTCGAACTGCACGCGGACCACGGCGACCGCGTGACGAAGGGCCAGGTCCTCGCGCGCCTCGCCAGTAGCGAACAAGAGGCCAAGGTCGCAAAGGCGCGCGCTGCGCTCTTGATCGCCGAGACGAACATCAACCGGGCGGATGCCAATCTCGAGAGGGCGCGGGCGGTGATGGCGCAAAGACAGGAAGCTAATTGGCGCAAGCAGGCGCTTGTTGCGCGAAGCATCGTCACAAAGCAAGTCGCAGAGGAGGCTTTCAGAGACGAGGCCGTAGCCCGCGCCGATGTTGCCGTTGCAGATAGCGAGATTGCCAGCGCGAAGGCGCAACTGGCCGATGCGCGAGCTCAGTATCAGTTCGAAGAAACGATGTTGCGCCATAGGACGCTCACGGCTCCTTACGACGCCGTGATTATCGAGCGCCACAAGGAACTGGGCTCTGTCGTCAAGGCTGGCGATCCAATTTTCACGCTCATTGCGGCTGACACGTACTGGGGTCTCGCTCATGTCGACGAAGCGCGCGCGGGATTTATCCAGGAAGGGCAACATGTCGATGCACGCCTTCGCTCGCGTCCGCAGGATGCGTTCACAGGACGGGTCGCCCGCATTGGCCTCGAAAGCGATCGCATTACGGAGGAACGGCGCGTTCTCATTAAGGGCGACAATCCGCCATTCCGAGTCTATCTCGGCGAGCAGGTGGAGGTCTGGATCACCGTCGCTCAGCTTGATAGAGCGATCCTCGTTCCAGAGGCCGTCGTGCAGGGCTACGACGGACGGCAAGGCCGGGTATGGACGGTCGAGTCCGGCCGGTTGCGGAGGCGTCTGGTAAAATTCCGACATCGCACGGAGGACGCGCGTCTTGAGATCGTGGATGGCCTGCCCGGAGATGCGCGTGTCGTGGCGAACCTGGAGAGCGGCTTACGCGAAGGCCGCTTTATTTGGACGATCGAGGCCAGCAAGAAATGAACCTTGCATATCGCGACATTATGCACAATCTCGGTCGGTTCCTATTGACCTGCCTGGGACTTGGCCTCCTGCTCGGAGTCGTGCTCGCAATGATCGGCATCTATCGCGGGCTCGTCGTTGAGGCGCTGACCATCGCCCGAGTGCC
>WSXZ01000012.1 GCA_009773555.1 Methylocystaceae bacterium
CAGGATCGGCGCGCTGCTGAAGGAGTTCTCGCCGACAGAATGCGCAAACTTCTTCGCCGCCGCGGGATATGAACCGGTTTAAGGCGAATCCGCTCTAGCCTTCGGACTCACGGTGCTGACGGGCGCTTACGCCTTCGGCCCCGTATCTGGCGGCCATTTCAACCCAGCGGTGACGCTCGGCGTCGCGACGGCCGGCCGCTTCTCCTGGAAGGACGTCGGGCCCTTCTGGATAGTGCAGCTTCTCGGCGCGACATTTGCGGCGTTCGTGCTGCTCAAGATCGCTCAGGGCAACATTGATTTTTCACTCGCCAATGGCTTCGCCGCCAACGGCTATGACGAACATTCCCCCGCTGGATACACATGGCAGTCTGGCCTGCTTGCGGAAATCGTGCTGACGGCGTTTTTCCTGCTTGTCATTCTAGGAACGACGGAAGGTCGCGCGCCGGTCGCCTTCGCGCCAATCGCGATCGGATTGGCGCTGACGCTGATCCATCTGGTCGACATCCCAATCACCAACGCTTCGGTGAACCCTGCGCGTTCGACAAGCCAGGCGCTCTTCGTCGGCGGCTGGGCCCTCGAACAACTTTGGCTGTTCTGGGTCGCGCCATTCGTCGGCGCCATCATCGGGGGGCTCATTCATCGCTTTGCCCTTGCTGATGACTGAGCGGCACGAAGCAACCTCCTGATTATTTTATATGCAATCAGTGGACGCTCGGCTTCGCCGCAGCGTCCCTGACACACTTCTTCGTGAAGCTCGTCCGGGCTGCGCCTGCCAGTTTCTTTTCAGCCGCAGCGGCGTCGCAGGCGCTTGCAGCGGCGTCTCTGTCGCACTTTTTCATGAAACTTTTCAGCGCTGCGCCGTGCAGCTTCTTTTCCGTCGCCCGAGCGGCGCAGTCCGGGCCAGCTGGTGTTGTTTGGGCGAAAGCAGCAGGCGAAATCAAAGCGCCAGCGACGCAAATTCCGGCGGTCAAAATTCTTATCGACATGTTGTCCTCTCAAAAATACCAGCAGCTTCGGATAAGAGACTAGGGCAAATTCGCACGATGGCGACGCGATCTGCTGACATAACCTGAGCCCCCGACAGGCGCCAAGGCGCCGACGACGTCAGCGCGCCGTGAGCGCATGATCGGCCTCGCTATCTTCGCACGCTCGCGCTTCCGCTAAAAAGAACGGCCTGTCCATTCCCAGCCCCTCCAATAGATCGCGCATCCGATCGGGAAGCGGCTCTCGAAGAACGTCGTCGTACGTTTGCCGTAGGAATTCGCCGATTTCATCGCCGACCTTTTGGCCATGCATAGGGGACCGACGCATGTTGGGCCTCCACTCGTCCACAGCGGACGTGAGAGCGTCGACTTAGGTTGCGGCCATAATGTGAGCGACGCTCCCCGCGGGCCCGCAACGGAGGATTTGTAAAATTTATGGTAAATTAGACACATCACATCCTGCCCAATTCGGCCCGCCATCCATCTTCGGCAGCGGCAGCTGTTCGCAAGGCGCCGTTGTCAGCGAAGGCAAAGCAATTTTGACCCGGTTAAAAGGCCGAGCTCGAGTAGGCGCTTTCAATATCGATCGATATGGCGCTATCTGTGCGCCACCAATGCAGAGCGTTGTTTTCTCTCTCGGAGGATCGCCTATGTGTCAGGCGTGTGGCTTTACCGATATCGTTCATGGAAGCGAAATGCGCCGCAGAGCCTTTGTGTTCGGCGCCGCTACGGCTGGCGCGCTGACGGTCGTCGGAAGCGCGAGCGCCCAGGGCCGAAAATCTCAGTCGAAACAAGCCAAGCCGCGTAGTGCGCCGCCCAAGCCTGAGAATGTGATGACTCCAGACGACGCGTTGACGCGTCTGGTGGAGGGCAATCGTAGATATCAAAAAGGCATCGCAAGACGGCACGATTTCATCGCCGAACGCGAAGCCCTCGTCGGCGGACAAAATCCCTACGCCGCGGTTCTCAGCTGCGCCGATTCACGGATCGCGCCGGAATACGCCTTTGACAGTTCGCGTGGAGATCTCTTCGTCGTTCGTGTCGCCGGGAATATTGCGAATGCGTATAATACCGCGAGCTTGGAATACGCCGTGGAGGTGCTGAAGACGCCTCTCATTTTGGTTCTCTGTCACGAAGCCTGCGGCGCTGTTAAATCCGCAATTTCGTCGATCCAGGATCATACGCCTTTGCCTGGCCACCTTCCGTCGCTCGTCGCCGCTCTGGCGCCGGCGGTTGAAGCGGTTAGGGGCCGGCAGGGCGATCTTCAGGAGAATGCGACCTTGGAGAACGCCCGGATGTGCGCGAGGACGCTCGAGACCGCAACGCCGTTGCTGAGCGCCGCTGTCAATGAGAAGCGCGTCAAAGTCGTGAGCGGAATTTATCGCCTTGCAGACGGTCGTGTCGATCTTTTTGCGTGAGGCTGAAGAGCTGACGCTGGTTTATTGGCGCGGTCGCGAAACGTAACGTCCATGACGGCGCAAGAACGTTAATTGCTCGCGAACGGCCGACCGCGCCTCCTATGAAGCGAGAATCTGCCTGTCGATTTGCGCGATCGAAGTGACGCCCGTCAAAGTCATCGCCACGCGCATTTCTTTGGCGAAGATCTCGAGCATATTCTCGACGCCCCCCTGTCCGGCCGCCGCCAACGCATATGCGGCGGCGCGGCCAAGCAGGACGCCCTTTGCGCCGAGCGCCAGCATGCGCACCACGTCCAGTCCGGACCGCACGCCTGAATCGACAAATACTTCAAGTTCGCTTCCGACGGCGTCGACGATCGGCGGCAAGGCTTTGGCTGTCGACAGCGCGCCGTCGAGCTGCCGTCCGCCGTGATTGGAAACGATGATCCCATTCGCTCCGAACCGCACGGCGTCCCGTGCGTCCTCGGGATCCAATATGCCCTTGAGGATCAAAGGCCCCTTCCAGAACTCGCGGATCCATTCGAGGTCTGACCAGCTGATCGAGGGATCAATGTTTTTTCCAAGCCAGCCGATGTAATCCTGCAGTCCGGTCGCCTTGCCGAGATATTTTGAGATGTTGCCGAGATCGTGCGGTCGGCCCCTGATCCCGACGTCAAAGGACCAGCCCGGTTTCGCGATCGCCTGAAGCAGGCGCCGCGGTTTGGCGATAGGCCCTGACAGACCGGAATGGGCGTCGCGGTAGCGCGATCCATGCACAGGAAGGTCTACCGTGAAGACAAGTTTGTTTATGCCTGCGCGCTGGGCCCGCTCCAGCATCGACTGCATGAATCCGCGGTCTTTGAGCACGTAAAGCTGGAACCAGAGGGTTCCTGCGCTGCATTGCGATGCGACTTCTTCGAGCGAACAGACCGAGAGCGTCGACAGCACGTACGGAATGCCCTTCTTCGCCGCAGCATTGGCCGCCTGGACCTCACCCCGACGAGCAAACATCCCGCTCAGCCCGACAGGCGCCAGGATCACGGGAAGCTCGGAAGGCTGACCGAACCATTCCGTCGCGAGACTGAGGCCGGTAACGTTCTTCAACACGCGCTGTCTGAGGGCCACGGCTCTCAAATCAGCGACATTGGCCTGCAAGGTGTCTTCGGCGTTCGCCCCGCCATCGATATAATCAAAAAGGAAGCGCGGCAGCTTGCGCTGTGCGACCTTTCGATAATCCGAAGCCGACGAAACAATCATCCGATTCCCCAAAGACTGGTCGGGCGCTGGAGCGCGAGCCTACCCCTGAACGCACAGGCGCGCGTCGAGGGCTCACGCCTTCCGCCTTGATCGCAGGAGCGCGGCGCATCGTCAAACCGATCTATCGCCTTGGACGCTTGCCGCTTCGTCACAGCTCAAGAGCGCTTCGCCTGCGAACTGGCCTGTATCGCAATTGGATGGATTAGCAACACGCGGCGCGGCGACAGCGACGTGGCGCTGGGCGTGATCCATGAGAAGGTTTTGGACAAAGCTCAGCTTTTCTTTCACGATCGGGGAAATCACGAAGGGATAGATATCGGGCTGCCCCATAGATCGGTTGATGTTGTTCAACGCGAACGAATGCGCGAAGGTTTCCGCAAAATCTTCCCATGCATGACAAGAGGCGTATGCGCTTATGTGCTTTTGTCGCCAGTCGGCTGGCGGCCCTTCCTCATAATGTCTCTTTAGGGCGGTGAAATAATCTTCCCGCTCGTCTCCAAAGAGCTCTCGAAACGGCCAAAGATGTTCGGAGTGCGGCACGATGCGATCCCAATAATAATGGCCGATCTCATGCCTGAAATGCCCAAGCAATGTACGATAAGGCTCACCCATCTCATCGCGCATTTTTTCCCGGACCGGATCGTCCGCTTCCTTCAAAGCGATCGTAATCAGCCCGGAGTCATGGCCGGTCAGCACCGGCCGTTGCGATGGCTCCTCAGCCAAGAAATCGAAGACGAGCGGTTCGCCGTCGTTCTCGGACGCCGTTGGCGCAGGAAGATTCAGTCTGATCAGGCTGTAAAAGAGCCGTCGTTTGGCGGCTTCGATTTTCCGCCACGCCGCGTGGCGCTTGTCGTCCGACAAGTCAGGCACGATTCGATTATGCTGGCAGGCGAGGCAATACTCCGAGGGACCGCCCTTCTCGACCATCCAATTACATCCGTGCAGCTCCCAGTTCTTGCAGAAGCGATATTCGCGGGTTCCGTCAGCGAGCGCGCGCCATCCGTTACCGACGGGTTCGACTGCGGTCATCTCGCTATGCTTCGGCAAATAGCCGAGCGTGTGGCCGCAACTCTCGCATTTGGTGTTCTCAAAAAGTATGCTCTGGCGGCAAACTTGGCATCGAAAGGCTTTCATGGAGGATCTTTCCGAACCGCGCTTGCGGCCTTAACTGCGCTTCTGGCGGAATGTTCCTGGTCAAGACAGAGCGGGGTCGTCGCTCGGGAGCCTCGGTCTTCCGGAGCATCCTATACCGGCGCCAATTCAATGCGCAGCCCGTATTCACCTGCTAGGCTTATTGCCGCAATTTCGGACAAAGCCGCCATTTTGGCGGCTCGTCAGATTGACACTGCGCGGCGCGGCCCCGCTAAACTCCCCCAGTCGCCCTGCGCCAGTTCTTGAGAGAATGGCGCTGAAACGAGACGCTGATTAACGTGTCGATCCAGATCGCCCTTCACCACATCACCCACTACAAATATGACCGCCCGGTCGCACTCGGTCCGCAGATCGTCCGTCTGCGCCCGGCTCCGCATTGCCGAACGAAAATCTTGAGCTACTCGCTCAAGATCGCGCCCTCGGAAAATTTCATAAACTGGCAGCAGGACCCGCACGGCAATTGGCTGGCGCGTCTGGTGTTCCCCGATAGCGCGAGCGAATTCAGGATTGAGGTCGACCTGCTGGCGGATCTCGCCGTCTATAATCCATTCGATTTCTTCATCGAGCCTTATGCCGAAGAATTCCCGTTCGCTTATCCGGACGAACAGAAAATTGAGCTTGCCGCCTATCTTGAACCCGACGACGTCGGGCCTCTGACGGAAGACTTCGTCCGAAGCCTTCCGTGGCAAAAAATGCGGACAATTGATTTTCTCGTCGAACTCAACGCGCGGCTGCACCGCGACATTCGCTACGTCATCCGGATGGAGCCTGGCGTGCAGGCGCCGGAAGAGACTCTCGCGCTGGGATCGGGTTCGTGCCGCGATTCCGCTTGGCTTCTCGTTCAGATCTTGCGCAAGCTCGGTCTCGCGGCGCGTTTCGTCTCCGGCTACCTCATCCAGTTAAAGGCCGATGTCGATCCGATTGAAGGCCCGAAGGGAACCGATCACGACTTCACCGATCTGCACGCTTGGGCGGAAGTTTTTCTGCCCGGCGCTGGTTGGATCGGTCTCGACGCGACGTCGGGACTGTTCTGTGGCGAAGGTCATCTGCCGCTATGCAGCGCGCCGCACTATCGCTCCGCGGCGCCTCTGTCGGGCCTCGTAGAGCCCGCCCAAGTCGAATTCGGCTTCGAGATGCGCGTCGATCGCATCAATGAGGCGCCGCGCATCACCGCGCCCTTTTCCCATGATGCATGGGGCCGACTTGACGCCTTGGGCGAAAGGGTCGACGCGGACCTTAAAGCGCTCGACGTTCGCCTCACCATGGGCGGCGAGCCGACATTCGTCTCGATCGACGACTTCGAGTCCCCCGAGTGGAACACGGCGGCGACCGGCCCCACTAAGCGAGAGCGGGCCGACGACCTTATTCGCAAGCTGCGCGAGCGCTTTGCGCCGAACGGGTTTCTGCATTACGGCCAGGGCAAATGGTATCCGGGCGAAAGCCTGCCGCGCTGGGCCTTCGGGCTTTACTGGCGCCGGGACGGCAAGCCGATTTGGTCGCAGCCGCAACTGATCGCCGATATCGCCGAGCCGAAAGGCGCGACCACGGCAGCAGCGGAAGTCTTTGTACACGATCTTGCGGAGCGTCTCGGGGTGGGCGCCGAACATGCTTTGCCGGCCTACGAAGATCCCGCGCATTGGATGGTCAAGGAGAGCGTACTCCCGATCAATGTCGATCCCTCCGATCCCAAGATCGACGATGCGGAGGAACGCTCACGCATGATGCGGGTGTTCGAGCGCGGCCTGAGCAAGCCGACCGGTTTCGTCCTGCCGATTCAGCGCTGGAACGCGCGCGCCGAATCCCAGTCGCGCTGGACCTCCGAAAAGTGGACGCTGCGACGAGGAAAGCTGTTCTTGGCGCCGGGCGATTCGCCTATCGGACTGCGGCTTCCCGTCGCATCGTTGCCCAAGCTCCCCGAAGGCGAATATCCGTTCATCTATCCGCAGGATCCCTTCGCGCCCCGCGAGCCGCTGCCGGAACCCGGACATTTTCGCCGTCTTCAAGGCGGCGGGGCGACGTCCGGGGGGCACGCCCGCCAAGACGTGCACGAACAGTCCATTGTCGAAGGCGCCGTGCGCACCGCCTTCACCATCGAACCACGAGACGGCAATCTCTGCGTGTTCATGCCGCCCGTCGAAACGCTCGAGGATTATCTCGAACTGCTCGAGGCGGTGGAAGAGAGCGCCAAAGCGACCGGGCTGCCGCTCTACATCGAAGGCTATCCGCCGCCCGACGACCCGCGCCTCGAAGTGATCAAGGTGACGCCTGATCCTGGCGTCATCGAGGTCAATATTCACCCGGCCGCCACATGGCCGGAGGCCGTCGAAACGACGACCGCGCTCTATGAGGACGCGCGGCAGGCGCGGTTGACGACGGCCAAATTCATGATCGACGGCCGGCAGATCGGCTCGGGCGGCGGCAACCATGTCGTGCTTGGGGGCAAAACGCCGGCCGACTCGCCCTTCCTGCGCCGCCCCGACCTATTGAAGAGCCTTGTGCTTTATTGGCAGCGGCATCCCTCATTATCCTATCTGTTCTCCGGACTGTTCATCGGCCCCACCAGCCAGTCGCCGCGCGTCGACGAGGCGCGGCACGACTCGCTGTATGAGCTGGAGATCGCACTGGCGCAGGTGCCGTCTCCCGGCGAAGGCTATGTGCCGCCGTGGCTCGTCGATCGGTTGTTCCGCAATCTGCTGGTTGATGTCGGCGGCAACACCCATCGCGCCGAAATCTGCATCGACAAGCTCTATTCGCCCGACGGACCGACCGGGCGTCTCGGGCTCGTCGAATTCCGCGCGTTCGAAATGCCTCCCGACGCCCGCATGAGTCTGGCGCAGCAGCTGTTGCTGCGCGCGCTCGTCGCCTGGTTCTGGCGGGAGCCGCAGCACGGCGATCTGGTGCGCTGGGGAACGGCGCTGCACGATAAATTCATGCTGCCGCATTTCGTCTGGCAGGACTTCCTCGGCGTTATCGATGATCTGCGTCGCGCCGGCTACGCCTTCGAGCCGGAATGGTTCGAGGCGCAGCGGGAATTCCGCTTTCCGCTCGCTGGAAGCGTCGAGCACGGCGGCGTTCATCTGGAGATCCGCGGCGCGCTCGAACCCTGGCACGTGATGGGCGAGGAAGGCGCGAACGGAGCCACGGTGCGCTACGTCGATTCATCGCTTGAGCGCCTGCAGGTCAAAGCGAAGGGCCTCGTTCCCGGCCGACACATGATCGCCTGCAACGGACGCCGTGTCCCGATGACCAGCACTGGCGTTTCCGGTGAGGCGGTGGCGGGCGTTCGCTTCAAGGCCTGGCAGCCGCCCTCCGGCCTGCATCCGACGCTGCCGGTCCATGCGCCCTTGACCTTTGACGTGATCGACTGCTGGAGCAGGCGTTCGCTGGGCGGCTGCGTGTATCACGCGACGCACCCTGGAGGCCGCAATTATGACGCCTTCCCCGTCAACAGTAACGAAGCCGAAGCGCGGCGTTTGGCGCGATTTGAGGATCATGGGCACACGCCCGGGCCTGTCGATCCGCCGCGCGAGGAGCCAGGCCAAGAGTTTCCGCTGACGCTGGATCTTCGGAGGAGCATTGTCCGCTGAGCGCCCGATTGAATCGGACAAGGCGTCGCAGCGCGTTGCCGCCTGGATCGCCGGATATGCGCTGAGCGGCGACGCGCCGGATGAGCTTCTCGACCCAGATGGATGTCCGCGCGCGCACTGGCTCCAATTTCTCGAATCGCTCGCCGCGTTCGGCGATACCGGCCTCGAGCAACGCTTCGCCGCAGCCGGCCGCCGCATCGACGACATGGGAATTTCCTACCGGGTCCACGGAGAAACCAAGGAGCGCAGTTGGCCGTTAGGGCGTTTGCCGCTTCTGATCCCGGAATCAGAATGGCGCGATATTGCGGCCGGCGTTGCACAGCGCGCCGAACTTCTCGATCAGATCCTGCATGACGTTTACGGCAAGGCGCGGCTTGTCGCTGAGGGCGCCTTGCCGGCCGCAGCCATCACGGGATCGCCTGACTTCATTCGACCCATGTGCGGAGTCGCGCCGCCCGGCGGACGCTGGCTGCGCTTTTACGCCGCCGATATCGGGCGCGGGCCCGATGGCGCCTGGCGGGTGCTCGGCGATCGCGCGCAGGCGCCTTCGGGAGCTGGTTACGCCTTAGAAAATCGGATGATCCTGTCGCGCGCGCTGCCAAGTCTCTATCGAGACATGAACGTCGAGCGCCTCGCGCCGTTTTTCCGAGAATTCCGTGCGAGCATTTCAGGCGCCGCGCAACGCGTTGATCCGCGCATCTGCCTGCTGACGCCTGGACCTTGGAGCGAGACCTATTCCGAACAGGTGAACCTCGCCCGCTATCTCGGCCTTACGCTGGTCGAAGGCGAAGATCTCGTGATGAGCGATGGCAAGCTGCATGTGCGCACCATCGCCGGCTTGAAGCGCGCCGATGCGATTTGGCGTCGCGTCGACGCTGACTGGTGCGACCCGCTGGAGCAGAACGCCGCGTCGCGTCTGGGCGTCGCCGGGATGTTCGAGGCCATCCGTCGCGGCGCCGTTGTCGTCGCGAATATGCCCGGCGCCGGTCTTATAGAATCGCGCGCGCTGTTGAGCTTTCTGCCGGAGCTGTCTGAACGCGTGCTCGGCGAGAGTCTCAAACTTCCCAATGTCGCGACGTGGTGGTGCGGACGCGAAAGCGAACGCAACCAGGTTGTCAATGCCTTGAGCGACTATGCGATCAGCGGGGCGTTCAGCGACAGGCTCCCGGGATTTGGCGAATGTCGTGAGGCGCTCGGTCATGCGCTCGCCAGCGAGGCGCGCGCGCGTCTGATCGACGCCATAAATCAGCGCGGCGTCGACTATGTCGCTCAGGAACAGGTCAAGCTCTCCACGACGCCCGCCTGGTCCGACGGCAGGCTGACGCCGAGACCTTTCGCCTTGCGCGTGTTCGCCGCCGCGACGGCTGACGGTTGGACGGTGATGCCCGGCGGATTCTGCCGAGTCTCCAACCGGCTTAATGCGCGCGCCGTGTCGATGGACGCCGGCGCGCGATCGAGCGACGTCTGGGTGTTGACGAGCCATCCGATCGAATGGTCGACGCTGCTGCCGTCCGACGAGGATCCGCCGATCGTGCGCGCGCTCGGCAATCTGCCGAGCCGCGCCGCCGATAATCTTTTCTGGATGGGACGCTATCTCGAGCGCGCCGAAGCGACGTTGCGCGTCGTGCGGTCGCTCGGGGCGCGGCTGGGCGAACTTCAGCACATCGATCTTCAAGGGCGCCAGTCAATCGAACGGCTTGCGCGACTGCTGATCGCCTGGGGCGCCGCCCCCGAAGACGCGCCGGACATGGACCCGACGCAGATTGCATGGTCCGCGGCAGCCGGCGCCGACGATTACGGTTCCGCGTTGTCGGTCGTGCGCAATGCGAGGCGCGCGGCGTCGATCGTGCGCGAGCGCTTGTCCCAAGATGTCTGGCAACTCATCGGACGCATCGAAACGCGTCTGACGCGCGCCGGCGCCGCCGCGATAACCGAGCCCGAGGCGCTGGAAATTGTGGAGCGATCGCTCCATACGCTGGCGGCTTTGTCCGGACTGATCGACGAAAATTTCAACCGCGTCGCCGGTTGGAGTTTTATCGATCTTGGGCGGAGAATCGAACGCGCCATCGGGACGTGCCGCTTTGCCCGACAGTTCGCCGGCGACGACGCGACGGTCGAGACGCTGGACGCTCTGCTCGATCTGCTCGATTCGCAGATCACCTATCGCTCCCGCTACATCGCCGGCGCCGCTCTGGCGCCGGTCCTCGACATGGCCATGCTCGATCCGTTCAATCCGCGATCGGTCCTCTTCCAGGCGATGCGTATCGACGAACATCTCGCGACGCTGCCGACTCTGCGCGACGATGGAGTCATGGAGCCGCCGCGGCGACTCTCCGTCAAGCTGCGCGCCGAGCTCGAGTCGGAAGATGCGCGCCGCCTGGACGCCGCGATCATTCTTGCGTTTGAGCAACGCCTGATGTCTCTCGCCGACAAAATCGCCGAGCGCTACTTCACGCATGGCGCCGATGGCGCCGCAAACTCTCAGCCGTCGCGGATCGCGTGATCTACGATATCGCCCATCGCACGATCTACAAATATGACGCGCCGGTCGCCTCGGCGCGCTGCGCCATGCGCCTGATCCCCCGCAATGATCGCGGCCAGACACTGCTGTCCAGCCACATCGAACTCTCGCCGTCGGCCGAATTCATCAATGAAAGGATTGACTTTCAAGGGAACCGAATTTGCGAAGCGCGCATTCTCAAGCCCCACACGAGGCTGCAGATCGCTCTTGCGGCGCGCGTCGCGGTCGAACGGGCGCCGCCGCCCGCGCCGGCGCTTACGCCGGCATGGGAAATCGTCAGGAACGCCGCTTACGCGTCCGACTCGCTCGCAGCCTCCTCTCCCGCCCATTACATTTATGCAAGCCGCTTTGCGCCGCTGTTCGACGCGGCGACGCATTATGCGCGCAAAAGCTTTTCGCCGGGTCGACCCATTCTCGAAGGCGCAATCGAACTAACGCAGCGCATCCACGCCGACTTCGCCTACGATCCAGATGCGACGCATATCGCGACGCCGATCGCCCAGGCGTTCGAACGCCGTCGCGGCGTCTGCCAGGATTTCGCGCATATCATGATCGCGGCTTTACGCGGTCTCGGATTGGCGGCCTCCTATGTCAGCGGCTATCTTCGAACTTACGCAGCCCCAGGTCAGGCGCGGCTGGAAGGCGCCGACTCGACCCATGCGTGGGTGTCCGTGTGGTGCGGGCCGGAATTTGGCTTCTTCGACCTTGATCCGACGAACGCTATCGTCGTTGGCAACGACCATATCGCCATCGCCATCGGACGCGACTATGCGGATGTTTCGCCGATCGACGGCGTGATTATCGGCGCCGGCGATCAAGATTTGGATGTCAGCGTCGACGTCAAAGAAGCAGCGATTTAGGAAGAACTCCTTTGCCGATTTCCAAGGCTTCCCACCCTCAATGACGCGAGCGCCGCTTCATTGTTATCCGAAGCGGAGTTGTTACTCTGCTGACCGGCGGATGTGACGCCTGCCCCGTGAAGCGGCCAATTTGCGCGAAGGTTTTGTCTTGAGATTTTTTTTCATTTTCGACGTGGCGGATACGGGTTCGCGCAATTCATGTTTCGTGGCGGCCACGCGGCGGATCCTCGGCGCGCTTGTTTTTTCCGCAATGCTTGTCGCAAGCGCCGCTTCGGCCGGCGCCACGGAGAATTATAGGGGCGATGATCCCGACTCTTACGAGTGCAGTTCGGACTACAATATCCTCAACCGGTTTTCTGCGCCGCCGGGCGTTACGCCGGCAAGATCGACGAAATATGCCGACATCAAGTTCACACTGGAAACCAACGCCCTCTTGGTCAGGGACGCATCGAATTCGAAGGACTTGGCTCACATTATTGTCGGAGAAAACACCAAGTATTGCGTTAAAAAAAGCGTTCGCACCATACAAACGTCGAAGGAACCAGACCCGGATCGTCCAGAGTGCAACGTAAGGTATTATGCATTTCAGATGAGAGTCGTCATAGATAGCGAATTGCCAGTAAGGCCTTTTATGCTGCATCCGCCGGCAAACTTCGACAGAATGAATCACCACGTTGATGTTGACTTATACCGGGCAGCGGATTGGAGAAAGCAGAATTCAGCAGCGGGCTGCCAGGAAACAAGCGGATTTCCCGACCTTCCTCACTTTAGGCTCGGCTTTTTGAACTTGAGGACGGATAAGAAATCCGATGTCATCATAACGGAAGAAAGGCCATACAAGCTTCGAAAAGGAGAGACCTATTCTGACTATGAGCGACGAGCTTTAACAAAGGCAGGGTCTGAATTTCCGCGGCCGAAGTAGTACGTTTTTCTCGCATCGGGCGTCAGATGAGGCCCAACTGTCCGGCAGCGTTACGTTGCGCGCGAATCCAGTCGTAGAGCTGCTGCATGCCCGCGCCGGTCTTGGCGGAGACTTCGACGATCTCAACATCCGGATTGACGCGGAGAATATTCTCCCTCGCCCGCTCCATCGAAAAATCAAGATGCGGCAGAAGGTCGATCTTGTTGAAGATGACGAGCTTCGCGGCGCTGAACATATGCGGATATTTGAGCGGCTTGTCTTCGCCTTCGGTCGTCGAAAAGATGACCGCCTTGGCGTGTTCGCCGAGGTCGAACAGCGCCGGACAGACGAGATTGCCGACATTTTCGATGAACAGGAGCGACCCCACGCTCGGCTTGAGTTCTGAAAGCGCGCGCGCGATCATTTCCGCGTCGAGATGGCAGCCGGTCCCGGTGTTGACCTGAACCACCGGCGCGCCCGCCGCGCGAATGCGTTCGCCGTCATTCGACGTCGCCTGATCGCCCTCAATGACGAATAGCGGCAGTTCGCCCGAAAGATCCGCGATGGCGCGCTCCAGCAGCGTCGTCTTTCCGGCGCCGGGCGAGCTGACGAGATTGAGCGCCACAATTTCGCGACCCGCGAGCCATGCCCGGCACTTGGCGGCGATCGCGTCGTTCTTCGCGAGAATGCGCGTTTCAAGTTCGAGACGCCGGTGGGACTCCTCGTGCGCGTGATCGTGATGTCCATGATCATGCGCATGCGCGTTGTGGTCGTGCCCGTGCGCATGGCCATGCCCGTGCGCATGATGATCATGCTCATGATGATGCTCATCATCTGCGTGATGATGCGCGCCGTGAAAATGACCGTGGTCATGGTCCCCATGTGAATGGGCCGCGCCGTCTTGCTCCGACCCCGCCGCGATCTCAGCGCGTGCGCCGGTCTGCAGATTGGTCATCGTGGTCCCCTGCCCCTGGCAGCCGCAGCTCGTGCACATTATGCAGCCTCCTCGACTTCGATGCTTTTGATGTTCAGCTCTTCGCCGCGCAAGCGCTGGAACTGCCGCGATCCGCAAGGACACGCCGAGAGCATGTCGGGCGTGGGAAATTCCCCGCCGCAGACGTCGCAGCGCGCCTTCGCTTCGACTTCACGAATATCCAGCGTCGCGTCTTCAACCGGCGTGCCTCGGGCGACTTCCGGAAAGCAGAAGGCCACAGCGTCCGGCTCGACGCCCGACAATGTGCCGATCTCAATCGTCACGCGGCGCACGCTGCGCCCTTGCGCGGCCTGCGACGCCAATTCGACGATGCTGCAAACGATAGAGAGTTCGTGCACGTCGGCTCCTTTAGCAGATGCGCGGCAGTTGCTCGCCGACCAGCATGTCGACGATGCGCCGGCCGCCGAAAATCGTGCGCATGGTGACGCGGCCCGGTTCGCCCGCGACGACACTACCGATGACCGCCGCCTGTCGGCCCAGCGGATGCGCTCGCATGGCCTCGAGCGCCCGTTCCGCTTCGTCGGGCGGCACGATCGCGACGATCTTGCCTTCATTGGCCAGATAGAGTGGATCGAGTCCGAGAATTTCACAAAAGCCGCGCACCTCGTCGCGCAGCGGCGTGGCGGCCTCGTCAATTTCGATGGCGACCTGAGCGGCTTCAGCGATTTCATTGAGAACGGTCGCCACGCCGCCGCGCGTCGGATCGCGCATGAACCGCGTGTTCGGCGCCGCATTGAGCAAGCTTGCGATAAGGCCCTGCAGCGGGGCGCAGTCGCTCTCGATCGGCGACTGCAACGCCATGTCGCCGCGCGCCCCAAGAATGGCCGCGCCGTGATCGCCGAGCAGCCCGTTGACGAGCACTGCATCGCCCAGCCTTGCGCGATGCGCGCCAAGCTCGACGCCGGCGGCGACGACGCCAACGCCGGTCGTGGTGATGAACATCTGGTCGCAGGCGCCCTTGTTCACGACCTTGGTGTCGCCGGTGACGATCTTCACACCGGCTTCCTGCGCTGTCGCCGCCATGGACCTTGCGATCTGCCGCAGAAAATCGATCGAAACGCCCTCTTCGATGATGACGGCGCAGGAAAGATAGAGCGGGAGCGCGCCGCCAACGGCGAGATCGTTCACCGTGCCGCAGACTGCAAGCTTGCCGATGTCGCCGCCGGGGAACACGAGTGGATCGACAACGAAGGAGTCGGTCGTGAAGGCCAGTCGGTCGCCATATTGGGCGAGGTCCAGAAGATCGATCCGCGCCTGATCGTCGAGCGGCGCCAGCAGTGGGTTGTCGAAGGCTTCGACGAACACGTCATCGACCAAATCCTTCATCGCCTTGCCGCCGCCGCCATGCGCAAGCGTGACGGTCGGCACATGCACCGTGCCGCGCGAACGCCGGGGTGGGAAGGAGACCATGTTCATGCGACGCTCGCCTCCGCTTCGTCGCGTCCCCGCTTTATGCCGCCATACTGGTAATAGGCCGCGCAAGCGCCCTCGGACGACACCATCAGCGCGCCGAGCGGCGTCTCCGGCGAGCAGGCGCGGCCGAACACTTTGCACTGCCAAGGCTTGATGACGCCTTTGAGCACCTCACCGCACTGGCAGGATTTGGGATCGGCGATTTTTGCATTGGGCACCGCAAATTTGAGCTCGGCGTCAAAGCCCCCATAGGCGTCGCGCACTTTGACGCCCGAGTGATCGATCGAGCCGAGCCCGCGCCATTCGAAAAATTCGCGCAGTTCATAGACCTGCGCGACCGCCTGCAGCGCGACGGCGTTGCCCCCTGCTGGAGCAACGCGCGCATATTGATTTTCAATCTCGCAGCGTCCTTCGTCGATCTGCTTCAGCAACATCCAGAGCGACTGCAAAATGTCGAGAGGCTCGAATCCGGCGATCACCATCGGCTTTTTGTAGTAGCGCGCGATAAACTCATAAGGCGCATCGCCGATCACCATCGAGACATGGCCCGGTCCCAGAAATCCATCGAGGCGCAGGTCCGGACTGTCGAGGATCGCCTTGATCGTCGGAACGATGGTGATGTGATTGCAGAAGATCGAAAAGTTTTTGATGCCTTCGCGCTCCGCGTGCAGCACGGTCAACGCCGTCGACGGCATGGTGGTCTCGAAGCCGATGCCGAAGAACACGACCTCGCGCGCGGGATTCTTACGCGCGAGCGCCAGCGCATCCATCGGCGAATAGACCATGCGCACGTCACAGCCGTCGGCCTTCGCTTGCAGCAGGCTCTTGCGTGAGCCCGGCACGCGCATAGCGTCGCCGAAGGTGGTGAAGATCACCTCCGCGCGCTCGGCGATGGCGACGCAATCGTCGACGCGTCCCATCGGCAGCACGCAAACAGGACAGCCCGGTCCATGCACCAGTTCGATGGACTTCGGCAGCATCCCTTCGACGCCGTAACGGAAGATCGAATGCGTGTGCCCTCCGCAGACTTCCATGATCTGCAGCGGGCGACGTTCATCGCGCCCGATTCGCGCAAGCAAGCGCCGGATATCCTTGACCAGAACATCGGCCTTCGTACGATCGCGAAATTCGTCGACATATCTCATGCCGCGACGTCCTTGCTTATGGCCGAGCCGCGGTCGTCGGCGAGCAGCGTGTGTACGAGATCCCAGAGTATGTGATAGGCGGCGACGTGACACTCCTGGATGCGGTGGACTGACGTCGTGGGCACGACAAGGCAATGATCGCAGATCCCGGACGCCATCCTGCCGCCGTCGCCGCCGCTAAAGCCAATGGTCGTCAGACCCATCTCCCTCGCCTTCACGAAGGCGGCGATCAGATTTGCCGAATTGCCGCTGGTGGAGAGGCCGATAAGCCCGTCTCCCGCCCGGCCATGAGCGATGATCTGGCGCACGAAAATGTGCTCGAAGCCGATGTCATTGCCGACCGCGGACGTCATCGCCACGTCGGCGGTGAGATTGATCGCTGCGAGCGCCGGCCGGCCCGCGGTGATCGGATGGAGGAACTCGACGGCCACATGCGAAGCGTCGCAGCTCGATCCGCCGTTGCCCATGGTGAACATCCGGCCGCCGCGCCGATATACGCCCGCAAGCGCCTTCGCCGCGTCGAGCAGGACGGGCGCCTGCTCGCCGAAAAATCTCGTGCTGGTCTCGCGCGACTCGCGCGCTTTCTCTTCAATCGAATGTAGCAACCCAGCATCGACGGCGGCGGGATCCTGCTCCTTGCCATGCAGGAACGGATAAAGGACCTCCAATGCGCTCTTGCTGGTCATGATCCTATTCCTCCGCCGCGACTGCGTCGGTGAGCGTTTGCATCGTCTCAAGTTCGGCTTGGAGTTCGCCAAGCTCTTGAAGCAATCTGAGCGTCTCCGCCGCCTCCGCCGCGTTGATCCTGCTCATCGCGAAACCGACATGGACGAGAACCCAGTCGCCGACGCAGGACTCCACAGGATGCGCTTCATCCACGATGCAGCTGATGTTGATCTGACGACGCACCCCGCTCACGTCAACGGTCGCGACGAGATCGTCGGCATTGTCTATGCTAACGATGCAGCCGGGGATGCCGAGGCACATGCGCCGTCCTTTCCATCTCTTGTCATGTCGGTTCTCATCAGATGCGCGGCGCCGATGGCGGCCTGACCCAGCGAGAGCCCGCCATCATTGGCGGGCGCGTCAGCATGTGTGAGCACCGTGAAGCCAGCCTCGTACAAACCCTCGTAGACGTTTTCGAAAAGCAGGCGATTTTGAAAGCAGCCGCCCGATAGCGCCACCGTTTCAAATCGTCGCGCAGCCGCCAGCCGCACGGCGACTTCAGTGATTGACTGCGCCAGACCGAGGTGAAAACGGCGCGCAATGGTCTGCGCCGAAACGCCCTGCCGCAGATCCTCGAGAATTGTGCGCCACATCGGCGCCGCGTCGATGTCGATGAGCTCGGACTCGGAAATCCTCAGCGCATAGCCGCGCGTCTCGTTTGGCGCCGCGGCCGCGAGAGCCTCAAGTCGCGCCCCGGCTTCGCCTTCGTAGGCCTGACGGTCGGCGCAAACGCCGATCGCGGCGGCGACCGCATCGAAGAGCCGTCCGCAAGAGGAGGCTAATGGCGAATTGAGGCCTTGGGCGATCATCCGGTCGATCGTCGCAAGCGGTTTGCCCTCCAGGGCGCGCCAATCGCCCGGCGCAGAAGGCGTCGCTTCGAACGCGCTTGCGGCCCTAAGATGCGCATAAAGATTGCGCCACGGTTCGCGCACCGCCTGAGCGCCGCCGGGCATGGCGACCGGCTTCAACCGCGCCAGCCGCTCATAGCCAAGATAGTCGGCGAGCAGGAACTCTCCGCCCCATATCGCCCCGTCATCGCCAAAGCCCAATCCGTCGAGCACGATCCCGAGCGCTGGCGGCGCATGGAGCGGCCGGCCGTTCTCAGCAAGGCAGGCGGCGACATGTGCGTGATGGTGTTGAACGTCAATCAGCGGCAAGGCCCGTGTGTCGGCCTCTGCGCGTCCGAGTTTCGACGACAGATATTCAGGATGCCGGTCGACGACGATCGCCGACGGCGCATGATCAAACAGGCTCCGAAAGAGCGCCAGATTCTTTTTATAGTCGTCCAACGTCGCCGCGTTCTCGAGATCGCCCTGATGCTGCGACAAGATCGCCTGACCGTCCTTGACCAGGCAGAAGGTCGCCTTCAGCTCCCCGCCCATCGCCAACAGGTCGGGCGCCTTCTCGAAGCCGCCCGGCAACCGCAGCGGCGCAGGCGCGTAGCCGCGGGCGCGGCGAAGAACCCTCGGCCGCCCGTTCATAACTCGCACAACCGAGTCGTCAACGCGATTGGCGATGGCGCGATTATGCGTCAATGCGAAGGAGGCGATTTCGGCAAGCTGTCGGCACGCCGCCGCGTCATCGACGACGGCGGGTTCGTCCGAGATATTGCCGCTCGTCATGACCAGCGGATGTTCGAACCGCTCCATCAACAGCAAATGCAGCGGCGTCGTCGGCAACATAAAGCCGAGCGTGTCGAGTCCGGGCGCGACGGCCTCGGGCAGGCGGTCAGGACCAGTCGCACGCAACAGCACGATCGGCGCTTCAACGCTCGTGAGCGCGCGCTCCTCGACGGCGTCGAGTGCGCAGTAGCGCCGAATGACGGCCAGATCGCGCGCCATCAGCGCGAAGGGCTTTGCGTCACGACGCTTCAATCGCCGCAGGCGCGAGACGGCTGCAAGGTTGGTTGCATCGCATGCGAGATGATAGCCGCCCAGTCCCTTGACCGCGATGATCTCGCCTTGCGCGATAAGACGCGCTGCAATTTCGACCGCATCGGCGCCGCCGTCGCGCGGCGCTTCCGCTTGGCCTAACGCAACGAGCGACGCAGTCGGCCCGCAGGACGGGCAGGCCACCGCTTCAGCGTGAAAACGGCGATCGATCGGATTGCGATATTCCGCCTCACAGGCCGCACACAGCTCGAATGGCGCCATCGTGGTCGTCGCGCGGTCGTAAGGAATGGCCGTCACAATGCTGAGGCGCGGTCCGCAATGGGTGCAGTTGGTGAATGGATAGCGATAGCGGCGTTCGTTTGGATCGCGCAGCTCCGCCGCGCATGCGCCGCAGAGCGCCGCATCCGGCGCGACCTGGGTGCGTGCGGGTCCGCCGATGCTTTCGGCGATTCGGAACTCCTGTGGCAGTTCGCCGCTGTAGCGCAGCCTTTCGATGCTGTCGATATGCGCGAGCGGCGGCGGGTCTCGTTCGATTCGTCGAAGCAGCGCAGCGACGCGCGACGGGTCGCCGCTGACGCGCAATAGTACGCCCTCGCCGTCATTGAGCACCTCGCCGGCAAGCCCCAATTCACGCGCCATGCGCCAGACAGCCGGACGAAAGCCGACCCCCTGCACACGCCCGCGCACCCGAAATTCGAGCGCCTGCGATGGCTCTACCGCCGCAAAACTCATGATCGCTGTCGGCCTCACATGTTGCTGATCTTGATATAGCGATAGAGGTCCTTCGCATTCATGATCAGCAGTCCGAGGATGATAAGCCCCAGGACGATGCCTGTAATCTCCCATCCGCTCATGACATTTCTCCATTTACCGGATGCGCGGCGCGAGCGCGATCGCGTTATGTTACGCCGCCATCATCTCCTCAATCAGCTCTTCGACGGTCTCCGCAGCGACGCCGACCGCCGCCGCGACAGGCTCGCTCAGCTCCATGACGCCTTCGTCGCCGCCGAAGGTCAACGGCTCGCAGGCGACCAGCAGGACGCGGCGGCAATTTCCGCCGAGCGCCGACGCCAGACGAAGAACTTTCGCGGGATCGAGCTCATGCGGCGAAAGAGACAGATCCTCCCGTGCCGGATTCTCTATCTCAACCGGATCCGGCTCCACGACCGAGACGACGCCCGGCGCTTCCCCCCGCTGCGCCGCATCGACGAGAATAACGGCGTCATAGCCGTCCATCAGCGCGTAAGTGAGATCGATCCCGCGAATGCCGAAATCAATCACTCGCGCGCCGTCCGGCAGCTTGGCCTGTGATAGCCTGCGCGCCACCTCTACTCCGAAGGCGTCATCGCCGTTAAAGATGTTGCCCACGCAGGCGACGAGGATCGAGGTCATGGTCCGTCTCCCACAGCAATCGGCTCGATCTCCTCCTGGCTGAAAAAGAAACGATGTCCGGGAAAGCCCGCCGCGCCGAGATCCCGGCCCGGATCGTCGATCAACGTCACCGCGACATGGATCCTGTCCTCGAAATCGCGCTCGATCGCCTCGACGACGGCGATCTTGTCTTTGAGCGCGATATCCATGATGTCGCCGCCCGATTTTGGGCGTAGTCGCACGCGGGCGCCGACGCATAGACTGCGTCCGCTCTCCAGCAGCGAGACGAGGCGAAGCTTCTCTTGATCCCTGCCCGTCGGCGGCGGTTCAATCTGGCTGGCCTGAGAGGGGTGATCGCGCATGACGCCATGGAGCCGCGCCATGTCTTCGGCGGTCAATGCATGCGTGCGCTCCAGAAGCGCGCGCGCACGGGCGTCGACGGACGCCATCTCGCGTTTCTCGGCGTCGGTCATCGCGAGAATACGAAGCGTCAGGATTTCATCGATCTCAGTGCCGTCGAAGAGGTCGCCAGGACTTTCGGGCGCGATCGCCGGATGATCATAGAGGATGATCGGCGAAGCGAGCATGGCGTTATTGTCCTGACCGCCAACCAGCACAGGAAAGGCGCCGACATTTCGGCACTCCCCGGCAGCCTCACGCAGATCGTCCGGAGGATCTAGCAACGAAATGAATGCGCCATCTTCAACGGTGAGGATCGCATGCGTCGAGGCGAAAGCGCGAAGTTGCGCCGCTGCGCGTTCCTCACGAACCGCGCCGGCAAGCGGCGTGACGTTCTCGATCGCAATCGTCAGCTTCCACACATCAGGCGACAGCTTCTGCGCCTTCGCTTCGACCACGCCTTGGATCGTTTGAGACGTGCGAATGAGAGCGGCGACGATGCGACCGCTCCGATCTCGGACTGGCTCGAATTCGCGCGCGCCTTTGAAGCAAAACGGCGTCACGCTGGCGGCGCCTTGAACATCGGCGGGCCGCAGCGGCCCTAAGCCGATCTCCCGTTCGATCGCCTCCTCCCAGGCCAGCAACTCCCGATCGTCGACATGAAGGCTCGGAACGCGCGTGAGCGCCGGTTCGCCTTCGTCCGGAAGCTCTTGCGCCGGCGTCGCCAGCTGTCCGACCTCGCGCGTCATGACCTGCAGGAATCGAAAATGGACGTTGAACGCCGCCTGCTCTCCGCCCCGCAAGAGAACCTGCGTCTCCATGCGCGAGGCGTCGCCCTGCCGATCGAACGCCTTCGGAAAGACGCCGCCGAACGTCCAGCGCTGACGATTTTTTATCGACGATGGCCGATAGGGATAAAGGATATAGCCCTCGTAAAGAACCGCGTTGGCGATCGCTCTGACGGAGTCGAGTTTCATGTCGCCTCCGCTGCGTTCGCTTCGAGTAGCGCCTGCAAGGCGCGTTCAAATGTCGGAAGTCCTTGCCGGCGCCGGTAACGGTCCAGCTCCTCAAAAGCGTCGCGATGCAGGCAGAGCCACATGCTCTGCGGATAGTAGTGCTCCATCATCGCGCGCCATACGCTCAAGGGCAGGCGATACGTGCATTCCTTGCTCCAGGCGACTTGCTCGATCTGCAACCTGCCTTCGCTGTCGCGGTAGAAAATAGAACCGCTGAACAGAAAGTTGAGCGGAACGTCGCCCTGCTCCAAACCATGAAAATATTTGGTCGCTGCAATGTTGAAGTCATAGCTGCAAGGCGCCGGCAGATCGACGATGCGCTCAGCGTCGACGGCGGGAACGGAAACGCTCGCATGCGTCCAAAGGAAACTCCGCATCGTCTCGCCCCAGCGCGACGGGTGACCGAAGAGATCGGAAAGCCGATCATGCTCATCGCCGTCATAGCGCCGCCGCGCAGGATCGATGCGAATTTGGCAGTTCAACATCACGTTGAGAATGGGCAGATCCGGCGTCTTGTTTACGACATGCAGCGCAAACAGCAGCAGCGGCGCGGCCGAATATTTCTCGACTTTGACGTCTTCGATGCGAAAGTCGAGATCAACCATGAACCCTGTCCTTCGTCTCGACGTCGTCCCGCAGGTTCGTAAAATAGTCGCGAACAGCCTCCCAGACCTCTGCGCCGCCAGACAATCCCCGCCAATGCCTTCGGATCAGCCCGACGAGCGCATAGCAGCGATCAATCGAAACGAGATAGTATTCCCGTGCGCCATTCATTCGATTGACGAGCAACGCCTCAACGTCCGGATCAAGGTCGGCCAGCATCGCATTGGCCGCGATTAGTCGCGACCAGCCGTCGGCGGCAAAGGGAGACTCGATCGCTCCGGCCGGACCTGGATAGATCGCCACGGGCCCCTGCGCCGGCGTGCTGTGGAACACGAAGGCGAGATCAATCGGAATACGAAAGCCCTGCCAATCGTCGTCGCTCAGATTGAAATCGTCAAGCGCATCAGCGCGCGCCCGCAAGGCGGCAAACCGCTCACTCCCGCCCAAGAGGAACGCACATTGGGGACAAGCGCAAAAGAATTTTCGCGTCGCGCGCTCCACCAAATGCGCGTGCCGGGAAGCGATGGCCTTCGAGCAGAATTCGCAATGCTCTTCTTCCGTCGCGCTCACGAAGCGCCGCAGTCGCGACGCCCAATTCCCCGATTCTATTCTTTCCATGCTCTCGCGCCTCTTTACTTTCTAGGCGGCGGTCTCGGTGTAAAGGGCTGTCATGTCCATTTCGATCAAAATATCGTCGAGGTCGGGCGCCGCGTCGGTGAGAGCGTTCTCGATCTCCAGCCGCAACTGGTCGGTAGGCTCAGCAACGCCATTCCTTTGCAACTGAACCATTGCAAAGGCTTTACTCGCGCTCACGAGGCTCACATGGAGGCCGCGTGCGCTCCACTGCGGCTGCATGCGCGCGATGACATCCAGTAGACGATTCTCCACGCTCTGCGGATGTAGCCCGTGGAGGAGCAATATTGCCCGAAGGTCCCGATCCTCGACGATCTTCTCGAGTAAGGCGGCGCCATTGTCCGATGCCGCAATGATCGCACTGAGCCGCGCCAGCGAACGGGCGTGCAAATCGAGCAGGAGCGCCAGCAACTCGCGCGCCGCCTCCCGCCCCGTCCCGTCCGCGATCTCTTCAAGCGCGGCCATTAGCTTCTCTAGCCGGGCCAGAGACTGCTCCAGCGTCTCCGTCCCGCGCGCCTCTCCACTCATGGCTGCTGCTTTCGCGACGCGCCGAACATGGGCGAATGCGTGGTCTTAACGGTCTTGCCGCCGCCCACATACATGTGAACGCCGCATGGCAGACAGGGATCGAAACTGCGCACCGCGCGCATGATGTCGATGCCCTTAAACTTGTCCGGACCATTCTCTTCGAAGATCGGCGTGTTCTGGACCGCGTCCTCGTAGGGGCCCGGCGTTCCGAAATCGTCTCGCGGCGTCGCGTTCCACGGCGTCGGCGGATAGGGATGGTAATTGGCGATTTTCTTGTCTCTTATGACGAGATGGTGTGACAGCACGCCGCGCACCGCTTCATGGAAGCCACAGCCGATCGCCTCGCCCGGCACTTCGAATGGCGTAAACGTCTTTGTGCGGCCCGCCTGAATCTCTGTGAAGGCCTGCTCCAAAAAGTAATATGCCGCCGCGGCGCAATAGGCTTGAAAATAGGTGCGCGCCCGATCGCGTTCGATCGCGTTGCTCCACTTTGGGACCTTCCATTCAAACTCCACCGCAGGTTTGAGCGCCGTCTTCGGGAGATTGATCTTCACGCTGTCGCCCGTCGCTTTGACATAGCCGTTCATGTCGACGAGCCCTGCCAGCGCCGTCGAGAACAGGCGCGCGAAGGCGCCTCCGCCGGTGTCGAGCGGCAGATGATCTCCGCTGCTCTTGTCTAGCCAGCGCGGACACATGACCCAGGAATAGTTCTTGTCGAAGTCGCGCTTCTGCGGCCGCGGGATGGTCGTCTGATTCCACGGATGCTTCTGATCGACCGGATTGCCCAGCGGGTCCGTCTTGACGAAGGTTTCGCAATTGTCCCAGTCTTCGTAATAGGACTGACCACGCAGGATGCGAATCTGCAGATTGATGTCGACGAGGTCGGTCGTGACAAGCTTGCCGTCGACGACAACGCCTGGAGTGACGAACATTTTGCGACCCCAGTCGGTCATATGCTTATAATTGTAGTCGCAATGGTTTGGATCCTGAAACGCGCCCCAGCATCCGAGTAGAATTCTTCTGCGTCCAACCTCCTCGTAACCCGGCAGCGCTTCATAAAAAAAGTCGAACAGATCATCGTGCAGCGGCACGCATTTTTTCATGAACTCGGCGTAGCGCACGAGTCGCGTCAGATATTCGGTGAAGAGCTGGTTCGACGGCACGGTGCCGACGCCGCCCGGATAAAGAGTGGAGGGATGCACATGGCGCCCCTCCATCAGGCTGAACATCTCACGCGTGTAGCGGCTGACAATCAATGTCTCACGGTAGAATTCGCCGGAAAATGGATTGAGCGCGGTCATGATGTCGGCGATCGTTCGATAGCCATGAGCGTCCGAGTTTCGAGCGGTCGTGCGTTGCGCCTTTACCCAGACGCTTGGATTGGTTTCCTTGACCATCTGCTCGCAGAAATCGACCCCGACGAGATTGTCCTGAAAGATGTTGTGGTCGAACATATATTCCGCGGCTTCGCCGAGATTGATGATCCAGTCGGCGAGCGGCGGCGGCTTGACGCCATAGGCCATATTCTGCGCATAGACCGAACACGTCGCGTGATTGTCGCCGCAGATTCCGCAAATGCGACTGGTGATGAAGTGGGAATCGCGGGGATCTTTGCCCTTCATGAAAATGCTGTAGCCACGAAAGATCGACGACGTGCTGTGACATTCGGCGACTCGCCGATTCTCGAAATCAATCTTTGTAAAAATTCCGAGACTTCCGACGATTCGGGTAATCGGATCCCAATTCATCTCGACGAGATTGGGCGACGCTTTATTGGGGCTCGGAGGCGCCGAAGGACGGGTTGCAAGGTCGACCATGGTCGCGATCCTTAACTAGAGTGGATGAGTCTTGTTCGGCCGATCTGGCTCATAACCCGTGGTGTAGGTCGGCTCCCTGTTGCGCCACTTCGGCTCCTTGTTGAGCGTGTGATTGGTGATTTTCCGCAGATTGCGGATCAGCACGCCGTAAGGCTTAATCAGAACCGATGAAATGCGGGCGCCGGGCGGTTCGTCCATGAACGGCATGAACTTGTCGGGAAAGCCCGGCATGGTGCAGCCGATGCAGATGCCGCCGACATTGGGGCACCCTCCCAGACCCGCGATCCAGCCGCGCTTGGGCACGTTGCATTGAACGACCGGGCCCCAGCAGCCGATCTTCACCAGGCACTTCCGCGAGCCATATTCTTGCGCGAAATCGGCCTCTTCGTAGTAAGCGGCGCGGTCACATCCCTCATGAACGGTGGGACCAAACAGCCAGCGCGGGCGGCCAAGTCTGTCGACGGGAATCATTGGCGCCAGACCGGCGAGTTGGCGCAGCAGGTAGAGGAATGTCTCCATGAAATTGTCTGGCTGGACAGGACAGCCCGGGACATTGACGATTGGCAGACCGGCCTTCGATTTCCACTCGGCGCCAAGATAGTCCTGAAGGCCCATGCAGCCCGTAGGATTGCCCTTCATTGCATGAATGCCGCCGTATGTGGCGCAGGTGCCGGCGCCGATTACGGCAAGCGCCTTTGGAGCCAAGCGGTCGATCCATTCGGTGGTTTTAATCGGCTGTCCGGTCGCCGCATCCGTCCCAATCGCCGCCCAATACCCATCGCCGCTCAGCTTCTCGTTCGGGATGGAGCCTTCGACCACAAGGACGAAGTTTTCGAGTTCGCCCCGCGCGCCTCGATGGAAGGCCTTCATAAAGTCATCGCCCACTTCGTAGGAGAGGACTGCATTGTGCAAGCGCACCTTCGGCAGGCCGGGGATCGCTCCGAGGATGACGTCCTCTATGCTCGGTTCGCTCGCGGCGGTGATTGAGACCGAGTCGCCGTCGCAACTCAGTCCCGCCGTAAGCCAGAGCACGTCAAGCTCTTCGATCGTGGATGGAGGCCGCTCTTTTCCTTTGGGAACTGGATTGGGGTCTGGAGCCATCGGTCAATCCTTTCACCAAAAGACCTGGCGACGGAAAGTCTGCACCGGGAGCAACCTGCTCGGCTTGCGCTTCTATTGGCTGCGAGCGACGCAGCCATGCCGGCGCGCGGCGGCATACAGGCCTGTCACGGCCGAAGGAAAACTCTGGAACTTGAGAAATGTTCCTAGGAGGGAACAAAATCACTGCGCGTACGATCGAGAGCGCGGGAGCGATTTTCATTTTTGGACGCGGGTCGATCCTACCCATCGAGACGGCGAGAGCGCGACTGAAGCGCCCTCGGAAGCGCCCGACAGAGCTGAGCTGACGCTGCCTTAACTGACGCAGCGTCGCACTCCAGCTTGAGCCTATTTTGCTTCTGCGATGCTGATGAGATCGAAGTGTCGGTTGACGCCGGCATGGATGAGGTTGCCATTGAAGCGCGTCGAGCTTGACGCGCCATAGGCGTAAAAGCCGTTCGTCTGCGCCGCGAAATTGAACCCTTGAGCCGCGCCGAGATCGTAGCGAAGATAATCGACCTTGACGCTCCACTCGGGCGTGAACATCCATTCAGCGCCGCCGCCCGCCGTCCAGCCGATCAAGCTATCCTGATAGACGGGATTGACGAGCGTCTGGTTCGTCCCGCCGATGCGGCGGGTGAAGATCGCGGCGTTCGAAGTTACGCCGCCATAGGCCATGCCGCCCGTGCCGTAAACGGCAAGCGTCGGCGTGACGAGGTAGCCCAGACGCCCGCGGATCGTTCCAAGATAGTTGAGCGTCGCGGTGCGCTGCGCATAAGTGGCGAAGCTATTGCCGCCCCCCTGCGCGAGGGTCGCTTGCCATCTCGTGTCGGTGTTGCCCGAAAACCTCCAATTGGCGCCAATCTGGAAACCGCCGATGAAGCCGGCGAGATGGTTCGTCTGGTCGATCGGCGTCGCGCTGACAGCCACGGCTGGACTCGCGGCGGCGGCGCCGAAGGGCCAGGGCTGAACGATCGACCGCGGGCTCGACCAAGCCCCGCCGCCATTGAGGCCGACGTAGACGTCAGACCAGCTTGGCGGCGGCGCAGGCCGCGGGGGAGGCCCCTCAGGCGAGAAGAGAGCTAGGAAATCCGATCCCGGCGGCTTGGTGATCGGATTGCCGTCGCCAAAGGCATTTGCTGAGACTTCCAGATAGAAGAAGTCGGTCGGGCGCGCGGTCAGTCCATTCGTTGTTGTCGTCTGCCCGGGGAACGATTGCGGGAAGAATGGCTGCAGCGCGACCGGCGGCGCGAAGCTTGACGTGAACGACCCTGGCCAGAAACGCGAATAGCTCGCGGTCAGATTGATGAACGCATTCAGTTTGTAGCGGATGCGCAGATCATATTCCGTGCCGATGAACGTGCCTCTGTTGCCGAGCGGCGCAAAAAGATTGGCGCGATCCCAAGCGGCGGCGGCGCTCGCCAGCCAATAGGCGCTGAAGGACGTGTCGATCTGGAGATTTTTGAGCGGCGTAAATTCCAGCCGAATCTTGGGGTCTCTGATGTTGTTCCATGCGATGTAGTCGTTGCGCGAAAACGGCTGATTGAAGCCGTAGAAAATGTCGAAGTTCTGACTGACGCTGTCGAAGGGGCTCTTGTTGCCGGTCCCGTAGATGTAGTCGGCGCTGATGCGCGGCTTCCACGGATGGTCCGAGAAGGTGTAGCCGAGCTCGACCGAATAGGCGATGGCGTCGTGCTGGACCGTCGTTTGAATGGCGTTTTGAACAGTGCCGAACCCGCGAAATTCGCCCGTCTCGCCCATTTGTTTGTTGACGTCGACGTCGTAATCAAAGTCTCCGAGCACCCCATAGACGCGCAGGCCTGGCGCATAGGTGTTCCTGTGAACCCTCAACGCATTAGACGTATTGAGCACATCGGCATATTGCTTGCGGCCCAGGAAATACGGCTGGATCGTCGCATATTCCGACCAGCGACGAATGCTAAACACCGTGCCATAGACCCAGTTCCCCCATTCGGGCCGATCGAACTCGTAGGGGTAGCGAACCACCGGTCGCATCAAGAAGCTGTCGATATCCCAGTCGTTGTCCTTCTTGCCCAATCTGAGGCGAAAGCCTTCAAAATTATTGGTCGTGTTGCGGAACTCGTTGTTTGCGATCAGACGCCTGTCGAGCAACTCCAAATGAAAGCGGCCAGCGCGAATGCTAATTGGCCGATCGTTGCCACGATCGTCTTTTCCAAGCGCGTCCTTGAAATAGAGTTCTCCGAACGCCTGAATGAGATCGGTCTGATTGATCTCTTGTCCCTGCAATTGATAGAGGCTGTTGTAGGCGCGTGAGTCTTGAAATTCCACCACGAAGCGAAACGGATCCAAGATATTTTGGACGCCTACATAGGCGCGCGTTCGCGACAGCCAAAGCGAGTTGGGGAAATTTCGTCTTTGCGACGTCCACGGATTCGTCGTCGTGTTCGTCCAGGGCCGATAGTCGTCCTTGCGGTATTCAAAGCGAGCGCGGGTATCCAGACCGACGTTCAACCAGTCGATGCCTTCGAATTCCTTGTAGGTCTTCGCCAGATTGCGCACATATGGCGGAATGTCGGGCTGCGGCTCCAAACGATAGCCGCGCGTCGGCACATAGTAGCTCTTCTTCACCAGCGGCGGCGGCGGCGCCCCGGGACCAGCAGCGACACTCTTGCCATCGGTCTTCGTCTTCACTGACTTTTTTTCCGGCGCGGCCGCTTTTGCGCCGTCATCCGACTGACCCCCATTTCCCGCAATTTCCTTCGAGGGTGCTTTGTCTTCGGCGCCCGCTATTTCGGGAACGCTAAGGGCAGCGCCGACAACGGCGCCAAACGCGGCTAATCTTAACTTCTTTCTATTCTTGCTTGTCGACATCGACTTTTGTCCCGTATCGCTTAACCCGGACTCCGGTTGGCGCTCTGATCGACGGACCGATATGTAAACCGTGTACATATCGGATATGCCGTTACGATCGATCTGTTAAGCTCATGTTTTAATCAACTCGATTTTCGACTTGCGCTGTTGTGAAATCGCCACAGTAAACGCAACAATGCAGCCCGCGCGTTTAATTTTCGCTTTGACATTCCAGCCACTCTCTCTGGGCCGCAGAGGTTGCCCTTCTGCGACCATTTTCCGTCCACGCCGCAAGAGGCAGTAAAGCGAAACCTTTGCTTTTTGTCTATCGATTTAGTAGACCACTCTGCACATCGAGCGAAAGCGTTGCGGTAATGTCACAGTTTGAGAGATTGGGCGCCGCCATAGCGAGCAGAGACCTCGCCCACCGCCCTATTTCTGCAGGGCGAAGAAGAGGCGCGGATACCGCAGAAGAACTTTGCCGTCCGGTTGCCGCGGATAGGCCTGTGCAAGCCTCCCTCTGTATCGCGCTAAAAATTCGACGCGCTCATTTGCATCGAGCAAGTCGAGGAAGGGACGAAGGCCCGATCCTTCGAACCACTCGACCACGCCGTCAGGGCCGTCAGGGCCGTCGAGCGGGTGGACATAGACCGTCTGCCAAATATCGATCGTGCTGCAGAGCGGCGCGAGCAGATTGTAATATTCCTCGAGCGGACCGAGCACCATGATCGACTTGGCGACTGGAAGCAGACGCGGCGCCCAGGGGCCATCCGCCGCGACCATGCGCATCGCCGCGTGCGAAAGCTCATGCGTGTTGTTCGGCATCTGGACCGCAAGACGTCCGCCGGGCCGCAAATAACTCAAAAGCCTTGTCATCAACCCGCGATGGTCGGGGAGGAAATGCAGCGCCGCATTGGCGAAGATGAGATCGGCGGGCTCCGACGGGCGCCAATGCGCGATGTCCTCCTTGATAAAAGTCGCCGTGGGCGTGCGCGCGCGGGCGACCGATAGCATGTTGTCGGATTTGTCGATCCCGATGATGTCGGCGCCGGGAAAGCTCATCGCGAGGAGCTGTGTGCTGTTTCCGGGTCCGCATCCGAGGTCATAAACCCGTTGCGTGTCGCAATAAGGCACGTGCGCAAGCAGGTCGCGGGCGGCGCGCGTGCGCTCCGCTTCGAATTTCAGATAGAGCGCCGAATTCCAGTCGTTTGTCGCGCGCCTTTCGTCGATCCCGTCAGCAGGCGCCGCGCTCAAATGCCGTCTCCGGCGTTGACATAGTCGCCGTTCTCGTCCGCCGGAAAGATGCGGGCTTTCGCCAGCGACAGCGGGACGCGGCCGCCGAGCGAAGCCGAACGTTCGAGCGGCGAGTCGATTTCGAGCGTTTGATCGTAGCCGTCGATGGCGATGGTGGCGCGAACGCCGGCAGGCGTGCGTCGCAGGCTCTCGACGCGTCCTTCGAGATCGCCGCTTCCTTCAGCCGCGACGGCGATATCGGCCGGGCGGAAGAAGACCCTCGCCGGCCCGCTGCGCAAGCCATGCGTATCGATATGCAATTCGCGGCCGCCGAACGTCACATGGCCGTCGGAGATGGTGACAGGCAACGCGACCGCTTCGCCGACGAAGGAGATGACGAACGGCGAAGCCGGGCGGTCGTAAAGCTCTTCAGGCGTCCCAATCTGTTCGATGCGGCCTTCGTTGAGCACGACGACGCGATCGGCGAGCTCCATCGCCTCATCCTGATCATGCGTAACGAAAACCGTCGTCAATCCCGTCTGCTTATGGATGTCGCGCAGCCAGCGGCGTAAATCCTTGCGCACGCGCGCGTCAAGCGCGCCGAAAGGCTCGTCGAGCAGCAGCACGCGCGGTTCGATGGCGAGCGCGCGCGCAAGCGCGACGCGCTGACGCTGGCCGCCGGAGAGCTGCGCGGGATAGCGGCCGCCGAGTCCGTCGAGCTGCACGAACTGCAGAAGCTCCGTGACGCGCGCCTTGATCGCCGCCCGCGAGGGACGCGTGCGTCTGGGGCGAACTCTCAGACCGTAGCCGATATTGTCGGCGACGGTCATATGTTTGAAGAGCGCATAGTTCTGAAACACCATGCCGACATGGCGGTCCTGCACGGGGAGATTGGTCGCGTTCTCGCCGTCGAAGAGGATCCGGCCACGATCGGGAGAATTGAGGCCCGCGATCACCCGCAGCAACGTCGTCTTGCCGGAGCCCGAGGGTCCAAGCAGCGCGACGAGTTCGCCCGGCTGAATGTGAAGGCTAACGTCGCGCAAGGCCGGAAAGGCGCCGAAATCCTGCTCGACTCCCTCGATGCGAATGGAAGTTCCGCGCTTACTTCCCTCAGTGGCGGCGAGCGCGTCCAAAGAGCGCGTCGGCGTGACGCCACTCGAGGAAGGTCTTGAGCCCAAGTGTGACGAGCGCCAAGCCTGCAAGAAGAACCGCGAGCGCGAAAGCGGCGACATTATTGTATTCATTGTAGAGTATCTCCACCTGAAGCGGAATTGTATTGGTCAAGCCGCGTATGTGGCCGGATACGACCGAAACGGCGCCGAACTCGCCCATGGCGCGGGCGTTACACAGCAGCACGCCGTACAGCAGGCCCCATTTAATGTTGGGCAGCGTCACGGTGAGAAAAGTCTTGAAGCCGGAGGCGCCGAGCGTGAGCGCCGCTTCCTCCTCGATCTTGCCCTGCTCCTCCATCAAAGGAATGAGTTCGCGCGCAACGAAGGGAAAGGTGACAAAGATGGTCGCCAGCACGATGCCGGGCACGGCAAAGATGATCTGCACGCCGTGAGCGGCGAGCCAAGGACCGAAGAGGCCCTGGCCCCCGAACACCAGCACATAGACGAGGCCGGCGACGACCGGCGAGACGGAGAACGGAAGATCGATCAGCGTGATCAGAACGCTCTTGCCGGGAAAGGAAAATTTGGCGATCGACCAGGACGCCGCGAGTCCGAACACAAGATTCGCCGGCACGGCGATCGCGGCGACAAGAAGCGTCAGACGGATCGCGGCGCGCGCGTCTGGATCGTCGAACGCCGTAAGAAAGTGTCCGATCCCTTTGCTGAAGGCTTCAACGAAGACGATCGCCAGCGGCGCAAAAAGGAAAAGAGCGAGAAACAGCACGGCCGTCGCAATGAGCGTATAGCGCGCGAACGACGAATCCTGCGTGACCGGCCGGAATTTGACGCCGCGGCCGCTGGACGCGACCGCGATCTCAGACATCTCAGACATGTCAGACATGGCCGAATCTCCTGCTCCATGCTTGGACCAGATTGATGAGCAGCAGCGCGGCGAAAGAGATCGCCAGCATGATCGTCGCGATTCCGGTCGCGCCCGGGACATCATATTGTTCAAGCTTCACGACGATGAGCAGCGGCGCGATCTCGGAGACGTAAGCGATATTGCCGGCGATGAAGATCACCGAGCCATATTCGCCAATGGATCTGGCGAAGGCGAGCGCGAAGCCGGTGAGCAGCGCCGGCGCCAGGGGCGGCAGCATCACACGGATGACGGTTTGCAGCCTGCCCGCGCCGAGAGTGGCGGAGGCTTCCTCCAGTTCCGCTTCGAGCTCGGAAATAATCGGCTGCACGGTGCGCACGACGAACGGCAGTCCGATGAAAATGAGCGCGACCAGAATGCCCCAGCGGGTGAAGGCGATTTTGATGTCGTAGTCGGCAAGCGGCGCGCCGAACCAGCCATTCGGCGAATACAGCGCCGCAAGCGAAATGCCGGCCACAGCCGTCGGCAGCGCGAAGGGCAGATCGACGAACGCGTCGAGCAGTCGACGGCCGGGAAAATCGTACCGGGTGAGCACCCAGGCGACGATGAGGCCAAAGAAAAGATCGACGACCGCAGCCGCGAAGGAGATGAAGAACGTCGTGCGCAGCGACGCGGCGACGCGCGGCTCCGAGGCGATCGCGTAGAGCCCGGAAAATCCCAGTCCCGACGACCACCAGATGAGCGTGGCGAGCGGAAAGAGGACGATCACGCCAAGATAGATCAGCGTATAGCCGAAGGTTAGGCCGAAGCCTGGAATGACGCTCGGCGCCGCGAAGCGCCGAGCGTTTTTGCCGACAAGGCTCGGGGAGGTCACCTTGTCAGCTCTTGTTTCTGGATGTCGTCGAAAATGCCGCCGTCGGCGAAATGCTTCTTTTGCGCCACCGCCCAGCCGCCGAAACTTTTATCGACGGTGATGAATTCGATCTTGGCGAATTTCTTGACGTCGTCCTTCGCCGCATATTCGGGATGAACGGGACGATAGAAATTGCGTGCGATGATCGCCTGCGCCGCCGGCGAATAGAGAAAGTCGAGATAGGCTTCCGCGAGCTGCCTGTTGCCTTTGGCGTCGGCGTTGGCGTCAACGACGGCGACCGGCGGCTCCGCCAGAATGGACTGGGGCGGCGTCACGATCTCGAACTTGTCAGCGCCGAATTCCTTCAGCGCAAGGAAGGCTTCGTTCTCCCATGCGAGGAGCACGTCGCCGATGCCGCGCTGGGCGAAGGTGATCGTCGAGCCTCGCGCGCCCGTGTCCATGACCGGGGCGTTCTTGTAGATCGCCTTGACAAAATCCTTGGTCTTGGCTTCGTCGCCGCCGAATTTCTTCAGCCCGTAGCCCCAGGCCGCAAGATAATTCCAGCGCGCGCCGCCGGACGTCTTCGGGTTGGGCGTGATCACCGCGACGCCGGGCTTCGCCAGATCGTCCCAATCCTTGACGGCTTTCGGATTGCCCTTGCGGACAAGAAACACGATCGTCGACGTATAGGGCGACGAGTTATTCGGTCGGCGCTTTTGCCAATCGACCGGAATCTTGCCGCTCTTGCTGGCGATCGCGTCAATGTCGGCGGCGAGCGCCAGCGTTACGACATCGGCGTTCAGCCCCTCGATCACCGCGCGCGCCTGCGCGCCTGAGCCGCCATGCGACGCCAGAAGTTCGATCGTTTCGCCGGTCCTGGCTTTCCAGTCCGCGCGTCGGGTCATAGGAGACGTTCAGGAACGTCTGGCCCGCCTGAGAATGCGCGCTCGCCAGCATCGTGAGGGCAACCAAGCCCCCCAAAATCCCAAGTCCCAGACCCTTCTGAAAATTCTCGCTCATGGTGGCGCCTCTCCAATAGTCTATAAACTCACTAGCATGAGTAGACTGATTGGGCAAGGCGGAAAAAGCGCGGGTCAAGCCTGGACGTCAGCGGAGCTTGGAGTGTGGACGGCTGCGAAAGGTAACGCCTACCAGCGCAGCACTGCGCCGCCCCAGGTCATTCCCGCGCCGATCGCCATCATCGCGATGACGTCGCCCTTTTTCAGCTTTCCGGCGCGATTCGCCTCATCGAGCGTGATCGGCATCGAGGCGCTCGACGTATTGCCGTAGCGGTCAATGTTGATCCAGCATTTCTCGAACGGAACGCCGAGATTCTGCATTGCGGACTCGATGATGCGCTTGTTGGCCTGGTGGGCGATCACGTGATCGACGTCGGCCGCGGTCAGACCGGCGGCTTCGAGCGTTTCGCCGACCACTTCAGGCAGCAGGCGCGTCGCCACCTTATAGACCTCGCGCCCGCGCATCTTGATTTTGCCGGCCTTGTCTTCGAGCATTTCTGCGGAAGGCGGGCGGCGGCTGCCGCCGCCATAGATGCCGAGAATGCCTGTCATCGAGCCGTCGGTGCGCAGGCTGGCGGCGAGCACGCCCCGCCCTTCCTCTTCGCTGGCGCCCAGCAAGATCGCGCCGGCGGCGTCGCCAAACAGCACGCAGGTCTCGCGATTTGTCCAATCGACGAAGCGACTGAGGGTCTCGGCGCCGATCACCAGCGCGCGCTTGACCTTGCCGCTTCTGATAAACTGGTCGGCGATCGACAACCCGTAAAGCGAACCGGCGCAGGCGGCCCCGACGTCAAAGGCGAAGGCGTTTCTCGCACCGAGCTGCGCCTGAACAAATGACGCGCAGGACGGCGTCGGCGTGTCGCCTGTCACCGTGCACACGATGATCATGTCGACGTCATCGGGCTTTACGCCAGCGAACTGCAGCGCCTCGCGCCCGGCGGCCGCCGCCAGATCGGATGTAGCCTCATGATCTGCGGCCACTCGGCGCTCTTTGATGCCGGTGCGGCTGACGATCCACTCATTGTTCGTCCTGACGATTTTCTCGAGGTCGGCATTGGAGATGACGCGCTGGGGCGCATAAGACCCGGTTCCGAGAACAATGGAATTCGTCAAGACGTGGCGCTTCCTTCTGAGACGGCGTGGCTGAAGCTCGTGAGCGTGGCGCTCTTCATTAAGAGCCGCTCAGGCCGAGCGCAAATTTTTCTTTTTGACTCCGGCGAGGGCTATCATCGTCACCGACTTGTTGGCTTTTTTACGCCTGCGCGGGAAGACTGTCCCAAAACGAGGCCGTCAACGCTTTCTTAAAGCGCGCGCAACTAGACCAATTCGGGGCTCGTCGGAGTTGCGTTTATGGTCCACGCTATCATCTTTGCCGCCGCCGCGCTCTTCGCTCTCATTGGCGCGCTGACGGCGTAACGCCGAGCCCGCGATTGCAAAGTCGGCCGCCGCGTGGCAAGGGGCGCCATGCAGGAACAACAGAGGCCGCCGAGCGCCGCCCCGCGCGTCTCCTTCGTCTCGCTCGGCTGTCCGAAGGCCCTCGTCGATAGCGAACGGATCATCACGCGGCTGCGCGCCGAAGGCTACGAGCTGACTCGCACCCACGCCGGGGCCGACGTCGTCATCGTCAACACATGCGGCTTCCTCGACAGCGCCAAGGCGGAGTCGCTCGAAGCGATCGGCGCCGCGCTGAACGAAAACGGCAAGGTGATCGTCACCGGCTGCATGGGCGCCGAGCCCGAAGCGATCGCCGAACGCTTCCCGCAAGTGCTGGCGATCACCGGCCCGCAGCAATATGAGAGCGTCGTCGACGCGGTGCATCGGGCCGCCGCGCCCGCGCATGACCCCTTTGTCGATCTTCTCCCCGAACAGGGCGTGAAGCTCACGCCGCGCCACTACGCCTATCTCAAAATCTCCGAAGGCTGCGACAACAGCTGCTCCTTCTGCATCATCCCGCATCTGCGCGGGCCGCTCGTCTCGCGGCCGGCCGCCGACGTGCTGCGCGAAGCGGAAAAGCTGGCGCGCGCCGGCGTCAAGGAGTTGCTCGTCATTTCACAGGACACGAGCGCCTACGGCCGCGACATTCGCTACGCCGAGAGCATGTTCGGCGACCGTAGCGTGCGCGCGCGCTTTCTCGACCTGGCGCGCGAACTAGGCGATCTCGGCCTTTGGGTCCGCCTGCACTACGTCTATCCCTATCCTCATGTCGATGAGGTCATCGCCTTAATGGCGGAAGGGAAAATTCTTCCCTATCTCGACATTCCTTTTCAGCATGCCGCGCCGAATGTGCTGAAGGCCATGAAACGCCCAGGAAACGATGAAAAGACTCTGGCGCGCATTCGAGCCTGGCGCGAGGCGTGTCCCGACCTCGCGCTGCGATCGACGTTCATCGTCGGCTTTCCCGGCGAGACTGACGCGGATTTCGAATATCTTCTCGATTGGCTGGAGGAGGCCGCGATCGACCGCGCCGGCGCCTTCAAATATGAGCCTGTCGCCGGCGCGCCGGCCGAGGCGCTGGGGTTGCCCGCCGTCCCCGAGGACGTGAAGGAGACGCGCTGGAAGCGCTTCATGGAGAAGCAGCAGGCGATCAGCGCGCGGCTGATGAAGCGCAAGATCGGCAAGCGCCTTTCAGTCATCATCGACGAGCCGGGCGGCGGACCCTCCGGCGCGCTTGCCAAGGGCCGCACCAAGGCCGACGCGCCGCAGATCGACGGCGCGGCCTTTGTCGCATCGCGGCGCCCGCTGCGCGCGGGCGACATCGTCACGGCGAAAATTGAACGCTCGGAGGCCTATGACGTCTATGGCGCGGCGACCTAGAGCAGCCCTATATTGGGCCAAGGACGATTATCGGAGAGAAACCCCATGACCGAAGAACCCCACGACGAGGGCAAGCCGCAAGAAACCCCGCCGCCCAGGCCCGAAATTGCGCCGACGCAGCCGCAGCTGCCGAAGTTCGTCATTCCGCGCAGCCTTTACATCGCGACCGCGCTGATCATCATCGGCTCATTCGCCATTACGCTCTTTGTGCGCAATCCCTATACGCAGTCCGTGACCGAAGGCGGCGGCTTTTACGAGCACAGCACGGACAATTCGGCGCTGATGTGGGTCGCGATCTTCGTCGGCATTCCTCTGAGCTTCTGGGCCTATAAGCGCTGGATATTGCCGCTCTTCGAGCGCAAATAGCGGCAGCGTTTCCGCCCAAGCAGCGGATGCCGGTTCGGCGTGACAATGCAATCCAAGAAACGGAGCGCGTTTATCAACGCGCTCCGGCGCGCAATTCGGTCGAAGAGCGCTCGATTCTTGGCCCGTGCAAATAGACGATCGCTGGGGGCGGCGTCACAGCGAGCACACCAGCCTCGCTCTCGGGAATCCTTGCGCTCTTGAAATAGACCGCCGCCTTGGCGTTGGCGGCTTTGAGCGTCGCGCCCGGCCGATCGATGACGGCGATGGGCATGCCTTGCGCAATCTCTTTCCATCGTCGCCAGCGATGAAACTGCAGCAGATTGTCGGCGCCCATGATCCACACGAAGCGCACGCCGGGACAATGGAGGCGAAGATAATCGAGCGTGTCGCAGGTGTAGCGCGCGCCGATCTCTGCTTCGAATCCGGTGAAGGCGACCCGCGGATCGCGCAGGATCTTTTTCGCCGCCGCTATTCGCGCCGCAATCGACGGCAGTTCGCGCGCGTCCTTGAGCGGATTGCCGGGTGAGACGATCCACCACAGCCGATCGAGCTTCAAGCGCGTCAGCGCGACGCGCGAGACAAGCGCATGGCCCTCATGCGGCGGATCGAAAGAGCCGCCGAAGAGACCGATGCGCATGCCTGGCGCGTGTGGCGGAAGACGCGGCAAGGGCTGCGTCATGCCATATCCAGTTGAACAGCGAGGATGTCATTCCCGACGCTTCGCGATAGCGAAGTGATCGGGAATCCAGAGCAAGGCCAGCATTCGTGGATCGGCTCTGGATTCCCGATCAGGCCTTCAGCCTGCCGGGAATGACATCCCTGGCCGACCCTACACGAAAAAATACCACTCACCCCCGCACCTGGCCGTCGCCATAGACGCGATATTTGAACGAGGTCAGCTGCTCGACGCCGACGGGTCCGCGCGCATGCATGCGGCCCGTGGCGATGCCGATCTCGGCGCCAAAACCGAATTCGCCGCCGTCGGCGAATTGCGTCGAGGCGTTGTGCAGCACGATCGCGGAATCAACCTCGTTCATGAAGCGCTGCGCCGCATCGGCGTCGCGCGTGATGATGCAGTCGGTGTGGTGCGAGCCGTAAGTTTCGATGTGATCGATTGCGCCCGCTAACCCATCGACGACACGCGCCGCGATGATGGCGTCGAGATATTCGGCGCGCCAGTCGTCTTCGCGCGCCGGATTCACGCGCGCGTCGGCGGCTTGGGTCGCTGCGTCGCCGCGCACTTCGCAGCCTGAATCGATCAGCATCGAGACGAGCGGCTGAAGGTGGGTCGCGGCGCAGGCCCTGTCGACGAGCAGCGTTTCCGCAGCGCCGCAGATGCCGGTGCGCCGCATCTTGGCGTTCAGCAGCACGCGCCTCGCCATGTCGAGATCGGCGTCCTTATGCACGAAGACATGCACGATGCCTTCAAGATGCGCGAAAACCGGCACGCGCGCCTCATGCTGCACGCGGGCGACGAGACTCTTGCCGCCGCGCGGCACGATCACGTCGATATTGCCCTCGAGGCCCGCGAGCATCGCGCCAACGGCGGCGCGATCCGCCGTCGCGACAAGCGAGATCGCCGCTTCGGGAAGCTCTGCGGCTTTCAGCCCCGCGACAAGGCAGGCGTGAATGGCGGCCGACGAGCGCAGGCTTTCGGAGCCGCCGCGGAGAATCGCGGCGTTGCCGGCCTTCAGACACAGGCCGCCGGCGTCGGCGGTGACATTGGGCCGGCTTTCATAGATCACGCCGATGACGCCAAGCGGCGTCGAGACGCGCTCGATCTTCAGGCCGTTCGGGCGATCGAAACTCGCCAGAACGCGGCCGACAGGATCCGGCAGATCGGCGATCTCCTCCAGTCCACGGGCGATCGCCTCGACGCGTGTGGGATCGAGCGTCAGCCGATCGAGGAAAGACGCCGCCGTTCCGCGCGCCTTGGCGTCAGCGACGTCGAGCGCGTTGGCGGCGAGTATGGCGCTGCTCTGCCGGCGAATTTCGCCGGCCGCTGTGCGCAACGCCTTGTTCTTGGCGTCGGTCGAGGCGAGCGCTGCCGCCCGCGCCGCCGCCCGCGCGGCGCGCCCGAGCGCAACAAACGCGTCGCTCAGCGTCGCGTCTGCGCCGCCTGCCGGCGGCTCGCTGCGTAATGCCTGCGTCATAGCTTTCTCACTGGATATGCTGGAGTTTCGCTAACATGGCGGCCCCCGCAAGAAAAGCCGCCCTCAAGAAAAGCCGCCCTTGCGAGGCCTGTCGCGATATGAAAAAAAGCCGCATGTCCGCGCTTCAAGAGAATCCGTTCACTGGGCCCTTGGCGGCCGAATATGACGTGCTGCGGCTGATGTGTCCAAACGCCGCCACGCTCGCCAAAAAGATCGGCGATCGAATCGCCGAATGGCGTTCCGACGCCGGGCCGATCGAAGGCTTCGAGATCGGCTGCGGAACGGGGATCAGCACGCTGGCGGCGCTCTCGGCGCGGGACGACCTGAAGCTCACCGCAATCGACAGCGCCGGCGAAATGCTGGATCAGGCGCGAACCAATCTCGCCGACTACGCCTCGGCGGGCCGCGTCGAATTTATCGAAGCCGATGCGCTGACGGCGCTCCGCGCGCTGCCCGATGCGCACATGGATGTCGTCATTTCGAATTACGCGATCCATAACTTCCCTGACGACTACCGTAAGGCCGTGGTTTGTGAGATTTTCCGCGTCCTGAAGCCGGGCGGCATTTTCGTCAACGGCGACCGCTACGCGATGGACGACCCGGCGGCGCATCTTGCCGATACGCAAGCCGTCGTGCGGGGATGGTTCAAGATTTTCATTGAGATGAACCGACTCGATCTGCTCGAAGACTGGATCGTGCATCTCTTGAGCGACGAATCGCCTCTGCACATTATGCCTTTCGAGCCGGCGCTCGAGCAGTTGCGCGCCGCGGGCTTCGCGCCGGTCGCCGTCGAATTCCGCGACGGCGTCGATACGCTGGTGACCGCGGCGAAGCCCGGCGGGTGAGGCGACGCGCGCTTCTCTTTCAAGACGAGGCGCGCAACCCTCTCCCATCGGGAGAGGGTGGACGCGAAGCGGCCGGGTGAGGGGTTACGACGCCGTTCGTCTAAAGCGGAAAAAAACCTGAGACTCTTTCCCCTCACCCCGGCCCTCCGGGCCGACCCTCTCCCCTTGGGAGAGGGTTTGCCGCGCGCAAGCTCAATATCTCAGGCAACGCCAGTTCCCACTCTCGCTGATCATGCGCTATAGCGCGCCATGGATCTCGCGCTTCTCGCTCTCTTCGCCTCGCTCGTCACCGCCGTCTGCCAATCCGTCACCGATCTCGGCACCAAGGCCGCGACGCGGACGGCCGACGATCGCGCCATTCTCGCCGCGCAATGGTGCGCGGGCGCGGGCCTGCTGAGCCTTGCTTGCCTCGTCTACTATCCGGGCCTGCTCAGCGCGCCGCGCGAGACGCTTGCGTCGCTCACGAGGCCCGAATTCTGGAGTCTCCTCGCCTGGTCGGGCGCGCTCAACGTCGTCGCCTATGTGCTGTACATCCGCGCCTTTCGACTGTCCGACGCGTCGCTGGTCGCGCCGCTGGTGCTGCTGACACCCGTGCTGATGCTGTTCACCTCGCCGATCATGACCGGCGAGCACGCGCCGCCGATGGGCGTCTTCGGCGTGCTGTTCACCGTGCTCGGCGTCGGCTTGCTCGACGCCGACCAGGAAAGCGGACGCCGCTTCAACTTCCATGTCTTCGCGCGCGACAAAGGCGCGCGCATGATGATCGGCACCGCCGTGATTTGGAGCATCACCGCCAATATCGACAAGCTCGGCGTCAGGGCGTCGACGCCGCTGATCTGGATCGCGGCGGTGACGATCGTCATCGCCTTTTGCGCCCTGCTCTACTGGCTAGCCGCGCGGCGCGCCGCGCCAAGCGCGTTCGATTTGCGTTACGCCATCGGCGCGGGTTCGGCGATGGCCTTCGGCAACACTTTGCAGATGTGGGCGCTAACCGTGCTGTTCACCCCTTACGTGATCGCCATCAAGCGATTGTCGGCGCTCTTCACCGTGCTCGCGAGCGGACGTGTGCTGAAGGAGGAGTCGAGCGGCCGGCTGCTTGGCGCGGCGGTGATGCTCGTCGGCGCCGTGATGATCGCGCTGGCAAGGGAGTAAGACGTCAGTAATGATAGCGGCACTGAGCAATCAGCAAGGCGCCGTCTTCGACGCGATAAACGAGGCGATGCTCGCGATCGATGCGGCGTGACCACCAGCCGCGTAAGTCGCCACGTAAGGGTTCCGGCTTGCCAAGCCCTTCGAAGGGCGTGCGACTACAATCTTTGATGAGCATGTTAATGCGTTCGAGTGTCTTTTTATCTTGGCCTTGCCAATAGAGATAATCGGCCCAAGCCTGTTCGGAGAAGACGAGCTTCATTCAACGAGCTTGCGCTCTTTTCCACGCCCCGCGTCGAGCTCCAGGATGGCTGCGCGCAGGCGCTCTGCATTGCGCGGACTCTGCAGCAGATAGCTCGTCTCCTCATAAGAGGCGAAGTCTTCGAGCGAGATCAACACGGCAGCAGGCTTGCCCTTGTCGCGGGTGATGACGACGGGCTCGTGGTCTTCTGTGACGCGATCGAGCGTGGCGGCGAGGTTTTTGCGAAGGTCGCTGTAAGAGGTTGTGCGCATGAGTGAAATATGTACGTGAATACGTACTCACGCAAGGCCTTCACAACAGCTTCAAGAGTTCTTCTTCCGTCAGCCCGGCCTGCAGAAGGATCATTTTCAGAAGCGGCCGCTTCACGTCGCCGCTGTGGAGAGGCACGACCGTCGTGCGTTTCGTTTCGGGATGGCGAAAGGTGGCGTGGCTGCCTTTTTGGCGCTGAAGCACAAATCCCGCCTTTTCCAAAGCGCGGACAAGCTCCTTCGCGGTGACATTGGGTAGCCGGGGCGGCATTCGGCCTCAGGCCGCGACGTCGGCGCGGACCATGACGCCGAGAGCGACGATTCCCTCGATCGGAGCCGGCTCGGGAATGGGATCACCATTGGCCGTCAGCGTCTCGATATAGACCGCCAGAGCCTCCTCGGCGTTTTGCACAGCGGCTTCGTAAGTCTCGCCCCAGGTCTGGCAACCGGGCAAGGACGGAAAATAGGCGAGGTAGCCGCCGTCGGTCTCGTGGCGCTCGATGACGAGGGGATAGGCGAGGGTCTTCAGCATAGAACGTCATATAGCAGGGTCGGCGATTTCGACCAAAGGCGACAGATGGTTCCGCTACTTGTTCGGCCGCTCGCCGCCGCGGGGAGGTCCTGGTGCTCACTCCTCCATCTTCAGCGCGGCGATGAACGCCTCCTGCGGAATCTCGACGCGGCCGAACTGGCGCATCTTCTTCTTGCCTTCCTTCTGCTTCTCCAGGAGCTTGCGCTTGCGGCTAACGTCGCCGCCGTAACATTTCGCGGTCACGTCTTTGCGGAAGGCGCGCACCGTTTCGCGCGCGATGATCTTGCCGCCGATCGCCGCCTGAATCGGCACCTGGAACATATGCGGCGGAATGAGTTCCTTTAATTTCTCGCACATCTGCCGGCCGCGCGAGTCAGCGCGGGTGCGATGGACGAGCATTGACAGTGCGTCGACCGGCTCGGCGTTGACGAGAATGCTGAGCTTCACGAGATCGCCGGCGCGATAGTCGGTGATTTGATAATCGAAGGACGCATAACCCTTCGAGATCGACTTCAGCCGGTCATAGAAATCAAACACCACTTCGTTGAGCGGCAGATCGTAGACCGCCATGGCGCGCTTGCCGACATAGTTGAGATCGACCTGCACGCCGCGCCGGTCCTGACAGAGTTTCAGCACCGAGCCGAGATAGTCGTCGGGCGTCAGGATCGTCGCCCGGATCCAGGGCTCGTTGATCTCTTCGATCTTCACGACATCCGGCATGTCGGCGGGGTTGTGCAGCTTGATCTCGTCGCCGTTGGTCATACTGATCTTGTAGATGACCGACGGCGCCGTCGCGATGAGATCGAGATCGAATTCGCGCTGCAGCCGCTCCTGAATGATTTCGAGATGCAGCAGGCCCAGAAAACCGCAGCGGAATCCGAAGCCGAGCGCCGCTGACGTCTCCATCTCATAAGAGAAGCTGGCGTCGTTGAGGCGCAGCTTGCCGATCGCCGCGCGCAAATCCTCGAAGTCGGCGGCGTCCACGGGGAACAGTCCGCAGAACACCACGGGCTGCGCCGGCTTGAAACCCGGCAGCGCCTCGGCGGTCGGCTTCTTGTCGTCGGTGATCGTGTCGCCGACGCGCGTATCCGCCACCTGCTTGATCTGCGCCGTGATGAAGCCGACTTCGCCGGGACCAAGCGCCGCGACATCCTGCATTTTGGGACGAAAGACGCCGATCTTGTCCACTTCGTAATGGGCGTCGGCCGCCATCATCTTTATCTTCTGGCCCTTCTTCAGGGTTCCATCGAAGATTCGCACCAGCACGACGACGCCGAGATAAGCATCATACCAGCTGTCGACGAGCAGCGCCTTCAGAGGGGCCTTTTCGTCGCCATTTGGCGGCGGCAGGCGCGTGACGATCGCTTCCAGCACGTCGGGAATGCCGATGCCGGTCTTGGCCGAAATGAGCACCGCGCCCGAGGCGTCGAGACCGATGACCTCCTCGATCTGCTCCTTGATGCGGTCGGGCTCGGCCGCCGGCAGATCGATCTTGTTGAGGACGGGAACGATCTCATGGCCGGCGTCGATGGCCTGATAGACATTGGCGAGCGTCTGCGCTTCGACGCCCTGAGAGGCGTCGACGACAAGCAGCGAGCCTTCGCAGGCCTTCAGCGAGCGGGACACCTCATAGGCGAAGTCGACGTGGCCCGGCGTGTCCATCAGATTGAGGACGTAATCCTTGCCGTCCTTGGCCTTGTAGTTGAGGCGCACCGTCTGCGCCTTGATCGTGATGCCGCGCTCGCGCTCGATATCCATCGAATCGAGCACCTGCTCGACCATGTCGCGCGCGGCGACCGTCCCCGTCTCCTGAATGAGCCGGTCGGCCAGGGTCGATTTGCCGTGGTCGATATGCGCGACAATCGAGAAATTGCGGATGTTTTCGATCTTGTGGGCGGTCATGTGCGCGGGGATAGCAGCGCCCGCCAAGGAATGAAAGGGCGCGTCAGCCCGCGCCCAGCGCCATTTCATTCCTAGCCGGGCGGCTTAGGGGCCGCCTGAGCCTTCTGGAAGGCTACTTCTTCTCCATCCGCGCCTCGAGCTCCGCCTTGCCCTTGTTAAAAAGCTCAATGGCTTTGGGCACGGCCCAGCGGATAAAGGCGTCCGTCGCCCGCACGGCCATGCAGCCGACCTGGGTTACGAGCGAGACTGTCTTGTCGAACCAGGGCAAAGCCGCGCTGTCGGCGGGAATCTTGCCTCTTACCCAGGCGACCCCATCCCTGGTCTTTTCTGAGATGAGGCTCCACAGCACGACGGCGGGATCGGATGAGGGCGCGGTGGCGATCGCGTGGCGCAGCCGCACGACCTCAGCCGCAGCCTCGTCGGCCCGGCGATTGGCGGCTTCGAGCTGCCGGGACGTCTCAAGCGCTTTCGTCGACGCCCCGGCGTTCTCCGCGGCGAGGCGGTCGCGCTCCGCGGTCATCGCCGCCAGGCTGTCGCGAACATCGTCGCGCTCCTTGGCGTAGGCGTTCGCCTTCGCGACGATCTCGGACTTCTCGAAAATCTGCCGGTCGCGCTCCATGCGCGTCGCTTTGATCTGCTCCTGCAGACTGGTCAGTTCGGAGCGGGAAACCGTATCTTCGGGTTGCGATGAAGTTTCTTCGGACATGGCCGCCTCCTTTAGGGAGAGGATGGCTCGCGATGTGCGAACGGGTCGCGCGCGAGCAAAAACGGAATGACCTCGGTGGCGGTTCGGCCTCAAAATCGCGCGCCAAGCGCGACCATGTTTAGTGTCAAAAAACTGATTCTGCAAAACCGGCGCAGCGGCGCAGCTATTGCACACTGCGCCCTCGTGGATTTTCTGTTACTGCGCGCGACCGGCGGCGGACTGCACGCGCTGCGCCGCCGAGAGGCAGTCGCGCGGCGCCGCCAGACATTTATCGCGCGCGGCGCCGGCGAGCGCGTCTCCGCCGGCGTGAATCAGCTCGGACGCTTTCTCGATAGCGACCTGTACGAAGCCAGCCGCGTGCTGCGGCGATGAAGCGCGGACGGCTGCGCTTTTCGGCGCAACGGGCGCGTGATCAGCGCGCCATTGCAGGGCGACGCAGACGAGAAGAATGCAAATCGCGCATTTGGCGAGAAAAACCAAACTCGTCTCCATCAGCGAAAGCGGTTTTCTTGTAAGTGATGGCGCGGCGGGGTTGAGCCTTCGTAAACTCGCCTTCGATTTTTCCCTGAAGTCACGGCAATAAACTGCAAACCATGTCGACGCGTCGCCGAGTAGCTGTTGAAGCTTTCGCATCGGCTTAGCGGCTGCTTAAGGACGCCCTGCTATCGCTGTTGCCGATAAGGAGCGTACGCCTTGAGTAGCATTGCCGACGACAGCCACTACCCGTCTTGCGTGGACGCCGCCTTGCATGAGCGGGTCGCCGGACGACCGGTGGAAGAGGCGCGTCATCGGGCGTTCATCACTGCTCGGCTCGTCGTCGCCGCCTGCGTCCTGCTCTCGGCGCCACTGTTTCTATTCTTCCATGGCGCGCCGACGACAAGCGACTGCGTCCTTTTCCTGCTTGCGCAGAGCCCTCTCGCCTCGGTCATCGTGTTGTCCCGCGCGGGCGATTTGCGCCTTGCGCGGAGCCTCTCGATCGGCGGCTGGCTGGCGATGGCGACGGCCATCCACGCGCTGACGCCGGACTACGATGCCTTTTCAATCGCGCTGCTGCTCGTTGCGCTCATAGAGGCTGCCCTGACGCCCGACGTCGGCGCGGTCATCGTCATAGAGGTGGTCGCCATCGCCGCCCTCGCGCTGACAGCCGGTCTCAATCTGCGGGCGCCGCACGACACGCTGAGCGAACATGCAACGACGGCCATGCTTCTCGGAGCGCCGCTGTTTCTCTATATCGCCGCTCTCGTCTTCGGCGCTGTCCGGGTTGAGCAGGCCCGCGCCCGCGCCGAAGCGCGCAACGACCGCGACCTCATGCTCCTGACAGGCGCCATTGGCGACATCCTGCTGCACCTCGATCGCGCCGGCGTCGTCACAGCGGTCCTGGGGGGCGGGCGCCACGTCTTTGATCTCAAGCGCGATCTGATCGGCCGCGAATTCTTCCAGCGCATTCACGTCGCCGACCGGCCAAGCTTCCTCAAGGCGGTCTCCGACGCCGTCGACGGCAAGGCGGTGGCGACCGCAGCCGTTCGCGTTCAGGTTGGCGTTGCAAGCAATGCTTCCAGCGAATTCGTCGCGCCCGTTTTCAACTTTTTCGAGGCGCGCATGCGCCGCGCTCAATCAAATGACGAGGAATGCGCAGCGGAGGCGGTCGTCTGCGCCCTGCGAGACGTACATGCCACGCTCGAAGCCGATATCGCGCTTGCGGCGGCTCACGCGGCGGCCGAGCGCGCGGCAACCAGCAATGTGCGCCTTCTCGCCAATGTCAGCCATGAGCTGCGCACGCCGCTCAACGCCATCATCGGCTTCTCCCAAATGTTGGCGACCGACGAGATTGCGCCTTCCGAACCCGCCAAACAGCGGGAATATGCGTCAATCATCAGCGACTCCGGCCACCATCTGCTCGAGATCGTCAACTCCATCCTGGACATGTCCAAGATCGAATCGGGCGCGATGGAAATCGCCGCTGAGTCCTTCGCCCTGTCGACGCTCGCCGATCAGTGCTGCGATATGATGCAGCTGAAGGCCGATCAGTCCGGCGTGACGCTCGCGCGCGAATATGCCGAAAGCCCTGCCGAAAGCCTTGCCGAGATCGTCGCCGACAAGCGCGGCTGCAGGCAGATCCTGATCAATCTGCTCTCTAACGCAGTGAAATTCACGCCGCGCGGCGGCACGGTCAAGCTGTTGCTTCAGGCCGAAGGAAATCAAATCGTCGTCACGGTCACGGATGATGGCGTGGGCATCGCCGCAGGCGATCTCGCGCGGCTCGGCGATCCCTTTTTTCAGGTGCGCCCATCGCTTGAACGCGGGCAAGAGGGGACGGGGCTCGGTCTTTCCGTGGTGCGGGGACTCGTGGGTCTGCACGGGGGTTCGATCAGCATCGAAAGCGGACCACGGGCCGGCACGGCGGTTTGCGTGCGCCTGCCGCTCGACTGCCGTAACCGCGGCGCAACCGGCGATCCGGCAAGAATCGAAACGATCGCGCGACTTGGCGCGCCGTTAAGCATGGCCGCGGTCGGCGGCGCAGAACCAGCAACGGTGAAGAAAATTGCGTGACGCCTCGCTCTATGCCTCTCGCTTTCAGGCTTCCCCCACCGATCGCGCCCCGCCGCGCGACACACGGCGCAATGGTCGTCGCTCAATCTTTGCGCGCATATTCGGCGCGAAGCCAATCGGCGTCACGCTCATCCTCGGCATCGCCGCCGTGGCGGCGATCGGCGTGCCCATGAACGCGCTGCTGCTACAGGACGGAAGACATCCGGCGCCGCTCTTCTCGGTTCAGCCTTCGAACGCGGTCCTGGGCGCGCCAACGCGGCCGGCGCGCCCGCCCGCAGTTGAAAGCCGCACCGAGCGAGACGCGAATGTCCCCGCGCGCGCAGCACCGAAAGACCTCATCGCCAGCAAGATCGAAAGGCTTGACGTCGCCAAAAGCCCCGACTCGGGGAAAAGCGCGCCGGCGAAAGCGGATGCGCCGCACGCCGCGGACAAGAAGCGGGACGCGATCGGCCTGCTGATCGTCGGCGATCCGCCGCTTAAGGCAAGCGCCGACAAGGCCAACAAAGCCGACAAGACGCCCAGCGCCGACAAGACGGCCAGCGCCGACAAGTCTGCGCCTGTCGATAAAAACGTTCTTTATGCGCAGCGCGCGCTCCTGAAGCTCGGCTACGTTGTGCGCTCCGACGGCGTTCTCAGCGGCGCGACGCGCCACGCCTTGGAGAAGTTCGAGGGCGACGCCGGCCTGCCGGTCAAGGGCCGGATCACGCCGAAAGTGCTGCAGCAGCTCGCGGCGCGCTCCCGCCTGCCGCTCCCTTGAGTCGCGGCGTTCGACAATCCCGCCGCTCAAGCGCTAGTTTGCGCCCATGCGACTGAGGTCCGACATATTCGTTTCCGCGCTGATCCGCCGGGCTGAGGTGCAAGGCGCGGTCGCCATGCTGCGCCGGCGCGGCGCGGCTGAAGCCGGCGCGATCTTCGTCAAGCTTGATCGGCTTGACGGGCGCGCCGCCGTCTATGGCCCTGCCCCGCAGAGCGAAGAACCGCCGGAGGGAGTCGATCGGCTGTTCGCGCGCGTCCATGCAGGCGACTGGCTCGATCCGGCGGAGGCCGAGCAGAGGCTCAAGCGCGAGATCATGTTCGACCCGGACCTTTGGATCGTCGAAATCGAGGATCCAGACGGTCGCGTCTTCGTCGACCTCGCCGCCTAGCGCTAAGCGGATTGATCGAGTTTGCGCGATGGCCGCGTCAATGACTGCTGCGGCGCGGCGCGGCGGCGCGTCAGCGCGCCCGGATCTTCTCGCGCCGCACGGCGTGAATTTTCGCGCTCCGATCGCGCCGCGCCGGTCATGGCGCCCACGATGCGCGACGCCGCCCGCTGCGGCGTCGAGCGCATTACGCCGAGCAACGCCCGCACGACCTCGGCGTCATCGGCGACTCCCGGCTCGGCGCAAAGAAGAATGCGCGTCGCCGATTCGAGCGGGACGCCGATCGCGTTGAGCGCCAGAGCGAGCGCCTCCCCAAGATGATCGACGACGAGCGCGCGCGCCCGTTCCTTTCGGCACTCGAGCGCCTCGGAGAGGAGAGCGGCCAACGCGTTGCGATCATGGCGTTGCGCCGCGGCTTCCAGTTTCTCGACGCAAGCGCCGTCGGCGCGAAACGGCGCTTCGGTCCCGCCACTCGCCAATATTTGGCGACAGGCGTTGAGCACGATCGCCGTGCGCTCGAGCCGGTTCGCCGCAAGGAAAAGCGGTTCTGGATCGAGATCCAGGTCGTCGCGATCGAGCAACATGCGCGCGAGCGTCAGATCATCGCGCGCCGCCATGACCAGCGCGCGCCTCGACGCCGAATCAAAATGCGCGGCGAGATTGCCGGCGAGCGCCCGCAGCACCTCGCCCTCGCGACGCGAGGCAAGAGCCAGCATCGTCTCCCGATCGAGCCCGCGTCGGCGGGCGACGGCCGCCGCGAATTGCGCCGGCCCCTGCTCGGCGGTGGCGATCATGTCCCGCGGCGCGAGCTTGGGCGCGAATTGAAAGGCAAGCGCGGCCGCTGCGCCGCCCTTATCGAAAAGACGCGCGAAAATCGAGGCAGGCGTTTCGGGATGGAAGCAGAGCGGCAGCGCCGCGCGGGCCACTGTTTCAGCATCGACAATGTCGATGAGCCCGAGCGCGAGCTGCTCGAACTGCCGGATGTCGGCCGTCGGATGCATCGATCGCTCGACAAACTGATCGACGACCGCTCGAAGCAGCGAAGCGTCGACCATCCGACGCTGTTCCCTATCGGCGCCCATCACTTCACCACTCGAACCCATACGCAACTGGCAGAAAATTTAACATCCGGTCGTTGACGGAGCATTAACCCTCGCCAATTCCTAATCGTTAAGGACGGCTGATTCATCGTCGGCGGAACGAGCTTGGAGAAATCGCCATGGGGAAGGTCATCGCCTTCCAGCCGCGCACGAGGGGGGCGTTGATACGCAACGACGTGCAGCAGCGCGACGCGCAGATTCTATTCTTTCTCGGCGTGCGCTATGTACGGATGGAGGACGCCCTCGTCAATCCGCAGGAGACGCCCGCTCCGGAATCCTGCGGCGCGCCGCCGGGCGGCGGCAAGCGCAGGCGCCGGGTCCGCGCCTGACCTCAGTCGGCAAGAACGAGCGCCCAATAGACCTTATATTTCGCGCCAGCCGCGTAAGCCGTCGCGATGCCCATTCGCTTCACGCGTTTATCCAGCATGCGCGCATTATGCGGCGCCGAATCACGCCAGCCGGAAAAAGCTTCCGCCAGCGTGCGATAGCCCGCCGATACGTTCTCCACGGCCGCCGGCGTTTGAACGCCCGCGCCGTTGAGGCGGTCGCCGAGTTCGCCGCGCGCTGCAAGATCCCCGCTTTGCGCCATATCCCGCGCCTGCGTCTCCGCGACGCGCTGCAGCCCGTCATCAAGCGTCAGATCGCCAAGCCCGCTGTTGCGTCGATAAAGCGAGATCATGTCGCGCGCCGTCACCGGATCGACGCGCGCGCCGGCAGCCGCCAGAGAACGATACATCGGCGGCTCCGCCCCGGCCGCCCGAGGCGCAGGCTCTTGCGCGGCGTTGCAGCCGGCAAGCGCGCCGAGCGCCAGGAGAATGGCGATGCGAGGAAGAGGCGACGGAAACATCAAGCGCATCTCGCGCCTCATTCTTTGAGAAACAATGAATGGCGAGGATTTACTTCGCTTGCGCCTCGTCCGGCGTGGCGGCGTCCTCCTTAGAGTCGTCGGACCGTTCGGTCTGCTCATCTTCGCTCTTGCCGCCCGCCAGATTGGCTTCGATCGCCAGCGCGCTCGCGACGGCCGCTGCGGCCAGCTTGTCGAGTTCGGGAATGTTGACGATTGTCGGCGGCGGCGGCGGATCGAAGTGCAGGTCGCTGCGCACGCGCGCGGACTGCTCGACATCCTCGACGTAGCACCAAAGCTCGAATTTGAAGGTGTTCGCCTCCATGCCGAGGAACATCACCTGCGGCGCGGGTATCCGCAAAACGCTTTCCTGCGCACGCGCCGCCGCAAGAAGAATGTCGCGCATTCTTTCCGGATCGACGCCGACATGCGGCGAAATGGCGATCTTGATGCGGCCGACCTTGTCGCCACGCAGCCAGTTCTTCACCACGCCTGCGACGAGATTCGAATTCGGCACGATCATCGTCGCGCGATCGAAGGTCTCAATCTCGGTGGAGCGGACATTGATGCGTTTGACATAGCCCTGCTCGTCGCCGACCACGACCCAGTCGCCGACGCGAATGGCGCGCTCCCACAGCAGGATGAGGCCGGAGACGAAATTGTTGACGATCGATTGCAGGCCAAAGCCGATGCCGACCAGTGCGAGCGCCGCCGCGAAAATGAAGCCGGCGTAGCCAAGGGTCGCGCTGATGGAGTTGCGCAGACCGAGATCGAGCCGGGTGAGCGGCAGAAAGCGCGTGTCAAGCCAGCGCCGCAGCCCCTGCGTCGCGGCAAGCGCCGCGGCGAAGAGCAGCATCGCCACGAGCGCGCCCGAAGGAGAGATCGTGACGTCGCCGATCTTGAAGGAAACGAACGCCGAGCGAATATTGCCGAGGAAATCGCCGGACTCGTAGCCGAGCGGCGCAAGCGCCACCAACGCCGCCGCAAGGAAACAGAGCAGCGTGACAATGCCGGAAAGCAGCACGGCGAACGGCGCGAGCTGCTCGCGGCGCACGCCAAGACCGGTGATCATTTTGCGACCGAGGAAACTCGTCGGCGCAAGCGCCACCTCGATGCCGCCGCGCGAAAGCGTCACGACGACATAAAGAATGGCGATGACCGCCGCCGTCCAGCCGATCTGCAGGATGACGAAATTAGCGAAAGTGACGTAGCCTGCCGCGCACGCCCCCACCAGCACGAGCACGATAAGCGCGCCGAAGAAACGCGCGGCGCTCATCCAGTCGCGACCCTCGGGGGAGGCGACAGCGGCGCCCTCCTCGACTTCAACTCGGCTTGGCAGACTGAACAGGGCGATCGCGATGAGCGCCGCGACGATCATAACGCCGAGGCCGCGCGTCACGATCACGATAGGAAGCCCCCCCTGCACGGACTCTTCCAACTGCTCCAGGAAACGCGCCGCGGAAAGAGTCAAGCCGATCGCCGGGATCAATCAGACGCCAGTTCGGATGCGCGGGAGCAAGAACCGCGCGCGCGATGGCGTAGGCGAAGGCGATTCGCGCCACGCCCTCGACAAAGCGTCGCCAGATCGGTTCGAGCGCGGCGTCGATAAGATCGTAGGCGTCAAAGGCGAGGCTTAACGCGCCGACCGCCGCGACCGGCGCAGCCACGATGACCAGCGCCGTCCATCCGGCCGCGGCCGCCTTGCGCAAAGGCGTCGGAGCGGACTCGTCCGCCGAACGACGGACGACGCGCCGCGCCATGAAGAGCGCCAGGGCGAGGCTCGCTGCGATCGCAAAAAGCACGGCGAAAAACTGCGCGCGTCGGCCGCCGTTGACGCGATCGACGACATTCGCCGTTCGGTCGGAAAGAAAGGTCATAGAATCGCTGATCACGGCGGGCGCGCCGTCGAGCGCGGCGCGCCACAGCGAAGGCGAGAATAGACCATCCGTGCGCAGAAAGAGATTCTTCGCAAAGAGCCCGCGCTGGCGCGCGACAATCGTTACGGCGACCTGCCGCGTCTCGAGCAACATGGCGCGCGCGCGTTTGAGAGTCGCATCAACCGCGTCGTAAAGACGACGCTGCTCTTGGAGTTCGGCGTCAGCGCTGACGCGCGCGGCCGCGTCGGCGGATTCGGGCCCGTTCGGCGTCGCTTCGGGCGCGGGGACCGGCGGTCCTCTCGCCGGCGGCGGCTTCGCGACGCTGTTCTTTACAGCAGGTTTGGCCTGGGGCTTGGACTCCGTCGGCGTCTCGGGCGCTTTGGGAGCCTCTTTTGGCGGCTCCTGGGGTTTTGCGGCGGCGGGCGCAAGCTCCTTCAACCGCGCATCGATCGCGGCGAGACGCGGCGTCAGCTTTTCGATCGTTTCTTCCAGTTCGTGCGGCAAGGGTTCGATACGCGCGCGCAGACTGCGCAGCGCGGCGTCGGAAAGCTCGGGCTGCTCAAGCGCCTTCTGCACTTCGTCCAGCGTGGCGCGCGCGCGATCAAGACGCGCGTTGAACTGTTCGATCGAAGCCGGCGCTTCGTCGGCGCGCAGTCCGGGGGCGGCGAGCGTCGCAATCAGGATGGCGATCAGGAGCGTCAGTATGCGCACATGCGTTCCTTAAATGGAGCGAGCCGATCAAATCGGTTTCGAGCACGCGGACGAAAGGTCAATCTTGCGGCGGTTCGAGTTCGTCACGGTAAGACCGCTTGTCGCCGTTCCGGTCGACCACGGTCCATCCCCCCTGCCCGTCCGGCGCGGCGGCGCCCTCGGCGACCCGCGCCTTGCCGAAGCCGCCGGGAATGTCGAGCACATAGGCCGGCAACGCAACGCTGGTCACGCGGCGCGACAGCTCTGCGTAGATTCGCCTGCCCGCCGCGAGGCTGAGCCGAAAATGCGCGGTCCCCGGCGCGAGATCTGGATGGTGCAGATAATAGGGCCGAATGCCCAGACCTGCCAAATCGCGCATCAGCCGCTCCAAGACGTCGACGTTGTCATTGACGCCCTTGAGCAGCACGGTCTGGGAGAGAAGCACTGCGCCGGCCTCGCGCAACTGAGCGATCGCCGCGCGCGCCGGCTCCGTCAATTCGCGCGCATGGTTGACATGCAAGGCGACGAACAGCGTCTTGCCGCTTTCGCGAAGCACGGCAAGCCGATCGCTCGTCACGAGATCGGGCGCGACCGTCGGCGCGCGCGTATGGATGCGTAACAGCCGCACATGCGTAATCTCGGCAAGCCGGCGCGACACGGCGCCGAGGCGACGCGCCGACAGCATCAAGGGATCGCCGCCGGTGAGGATCACTTCGAAAATCTGAGCATGGGCGGCGATATAATCGAGCGCCGCGCCGACGTGACGCTCGGGCAGCAGATCGCCTTTGCCGCGCCCCACCGTCTCGCGCCGGAAACAAAAACGGCAGTAGACCGGACAGACGGACAAAAGCTTCAAGAGCACGCGGTCGGGATAGCGATGCACAAGCCCCGGCAGCGGCGAATGCGCGTCGTCGCCGATCGGATCGGAAAGTTCCTGCGGACTTGTCGCGGCCTCGCGAAGATCGGGGATAAATTGCCGCGCAATCGGATCATTCGGATCGTCGGGGTCGATCAGCGCCACGATCTCCGGCGTGACGGCGATGCTGTAGCGCTGCGCCACCTGATCGAGACCGTTGACCTCGTTCATGAGGCGCGCGTCAACCAGATCGACAAGCGAAGTAAGCGTGCGTAGCGGCGCGCGCATTCGCGCAGCTGCGTCTTGATCCAGCGGCAAGCGTTTCTCCGCCACGCAATCGTTCTCTCTCCCGCGCAGCGGAGGAGAGTTGGAGAGGGGGCGATGCGGTTCGCGCTCGGCTCGAATATATTCCCCCTCCCTTACCCTCCCCCGCTGCGCGGGAGCGGGAGGCGTCAAGCGTTCCGCGAAAAAATCATCCGCGCGGTCCGTTATTGCTTCGCCCCCCGCGCGGCGCGCTTGGCCAGCGTGCGCAGCCGCAGCGCGTTGAGCTTGATGAAGCCTTCCGCGTCGCGCTGGTCGTAGGTTCCGCCTTCTTCGAAAGTGACAAGGTCCTGATCGTAAAGAGACCAGGGGCTTTCGCGACCGACGAGCGTCGCCGAGCCCTTGTAGAGCTTGATGCGCACGCGGCCCGTGACATGCTCCTGGCTTTTGTCGATCGCGGCCTGCAGCATCTCGCGCTCCGGCGCGAACCAGAATCCGTTATAGATCAGTTCGGCGTAGCGCGGCATCAGCTCGTCTTTCAGATGCGCGGCGCCGCGGTCGAGCGTCAGGCTTTCGATTCCGCGATGCGCGACGAGCAGAATCGCGCCGCCGGGCGTCTCATACATGCCGCGCGATTTCATGCCGACGAAGCGGTTTTCGACGAGATCGAGCCGGCCGATCCCGTGAAGACGCCCCAGATCATTGAGCTTGGCGAGAAGCGCCGCCGGCGAAAGCTTGACACCGTCCACGGCCGACGCGTCGCCTTTCTCGAAATCGATCGTGACATATTGCGGCTTATCGGGCGCATCTTCGGGATTGCCGGTGCGCGAATAGACGTAATCGGGCGTCTCGTTGGTCGGATCTTCGAGCACCTTCCCCTCCGAAGACGTGTGCAGAAGATTGGCGTCGGTCGAGAACGGCGCTTCGCCGCGCTTGTCTTTCGCGATCGGGATCTGGTTCTTTTCGGCGAAGGCGATGAGATCGGCGCGCGAGACGAAGTCCCATTCGCGCCACGGCGCGATCACGATGATATCGGGCTCGAGCGCGTAATAGCCGAGTTCGAACCGCACCTGGTCGTTGCCCTTGCCGGTCGCGCCATGGCAGACCGCGTCGGCGCCCATTTTGCGCGCGATCTCGATCTGCTTCTTGGCGATGAGCGGGCGGGCGATCGAGGTGCCAAGCAGATAAAGCCCCTCATATTGGGCGTTAGCGCGGAACATCGGGAAGACGTAATCGCGCACGAATTCTTCGCGCAGATCTTCGATGAAGATGTTTTCAGGCTTGACGCCCAGAAGCAGCGCCTTCTCGCGCGCGGGCTCGAGCTCCTCGCCCTGACCGAGATCGGCGGTGAAGGTGATGACTTCCGCGCCATAGGTCGTCTGCAGCCATTTCAGAATGATCGAGGTGTCGAGCCCCCCGGAATAGGCGAGGACGACGCGTTTGATTTCTTTTTTCTGGCGGGTCATTTTGGCTCTGGCTCGGCGGGAGGCGATTTGCGCGCGGACTATAGGCGCCGCGGGCCCGAGCGCAAGGCGGCGCGACGCGGCCCACGTCCGCGAAGGAGAAACAGCGTGCAACGAACATTCGCCCTTGCGGGCATGCTTTCTTTTCTGGGGCTATCGGGTCTCTGCGCGCAAACCGACCAGCGCGTCTGGACGCTCGGCGGACTGGAGGACAAAAACGCCGACAGCATCTATCTTGGCTATGGGGTGCCGGAGAGCGACGACAGCCTTGGGAGCTTCACCTGCACGCCAGGCAGCGGCCTGGTCAAAATCTGGATCGCCGAAACCAGCGCCAAGCTTAAAGCGGGAGGCAAGACGACGGCGATCCTTTCCGTCGGCGAAAAGACGGCGAAGGTCGCCGGCAAGCTCGTGCCCAATGAAGAAGCGGGCGTGCCGAGCTTCGAAGGGAGCCTGACGGCGAAAGAACCGATCTTCGCGGCTATGGCCGGCGGGGAAACGCTCGACATCGACGTTGGCGGAACAAAGCGATCGGCGCCCCTTGCCAACGCAGCGGAGAAATTCAAGAAATTCGCCGCGGCCTGCGCCAAACGCTAAAGCCTCGTTTTTTACGTCGGAGCCCCCTAAATTGGCGCAATGAGCAGCCGTTCGACAAAAAATCCCACACGGTCCAAGGTCGCCGGTCTGACGCCGGCGCGCCGCCGTGCGCTCGACATTCTCACGCAAGCGAACCGCCCGGTCGGCGCTTATGAGATGATCGACCTCATGGCCGACGAAGAGGGCAAGCGCCCCGCGCCCGTCTCCGTCTATCGCGCGCTCGGCTATCTCATGGACAACGGCCTCGCGCATCGGCTCGCGTCAAAAAACGCCTATATCGTCTGCGGCCACGCGCATGAGGCCGAGGAGCCCGTCGTCTTCATCATTTGCGAGCAATGCGGCGAGGTGAAAGAGGCGACGTCGCCAGGATTTGCCCGCGAGCTCGCGGCACTCGTCGGAGCGGCGCATTTCAGCGCCCGCACGCGCGTCGTGGAAATCGCCGGGCGCTGCGCCCGCTGCGAAGGCAAATAGTGATGCGCGGGGCCGCGCGCTGGCTTACGCCGCTCTTCTTTCTTGTCGCGTCGCTGGCCTTCGCGGCGGTGAACTATCCGCTGCTCGCTGGTCGGGTGGTTGACCAAGCCGATGTCATTCCGCCGTCCACGAAAAGCGCGATCGAGACAAAGCTGAGGGATCTCGAGGATAAATCCGGCATTCAGCTCGTTGTCGCATCTGTCAATTCGCTGGACGGCCTGGACGTCGAAACCTACGCCAACGGCCTGTTTCGCGCTTGGAAGCTCGGCGAAGCAAAAAAGAACAATGGCGTTCTGTTTCTGGTCGCGCCGAACGAGCGCAAAATGCGCATCGAAGTCGGCTACGGCCTGGAAGGAACGCTCACCGACGCGCTGTCGAAGATCATTTTGACGAGCGCGGTGGCGCCGCGTTTCAAAGCGCGGGACTACGGCGCGGGGATCGAACGCGGCGTCGAGGGGATCATCGAGGTGCTCTCCGGCGATTCCGCCGAATGGACGAAACGCGCGCGGGGGCCGCAGTCGACGACCTTCGATGAGCTTTCGCCGCTCATTTTTTTCGCCCTGTTTCTGTTCATCGTGGTCTGGATGGCGCGTAGCGCGCGCGGCGGCCGGCCAACGAGCTACCGGCGCGACAGGCGCGGCGGCCCCCCTTTCATCGTATTGCCCCCGAGCGGCGGCTTCTGGGGGGATTCTAGCGGCGGGTGGAAAGGGGGAGGCGGTTTCGGAGACGGCGGCGGCTTTTCCGGCGGCGGCGGCTCGTCCGGCGGCGGCGGCGCTTCGGGGGATTGGTGATGCAGCTCACGGCGGACGACTTCGAGCGCATCGCGGAGGCTATTCGTCGGGCCGAAGAAAAAACCTCCGGCGAGATCGTCTGCGTGCTGGCGCGTCGCTCTTCCGATTACGCCTTCGTGCCGCCGCTCTGGGGCGCATTTATCGCGCTAGCGTCGCCTTGGCCCATGATGCTTTTCACCGAACTTTCGCCTCGTGAGATTTTTGCGGCGCAGATCGCCATCTTTATCGCTGCGACGCTCGTCGTTTCATGGGGACCGGTGCGCTTTTTCTTGACGCCGCGCGCCGTGAAACGCGCCCGCGCCGCGCGCGAGGCGATTGAGCAATTTTTCTCGCGCGGCGTCTCCGCCACCAAGGCGCGCACGGGCGTGCTCATATTCGTTTCATTCGCCGAGCGTTACGCGCGCATCGTCGCGGACGACGCCATCGCCGCAAAAATCAGTAATGATGAATGGCAGGCCGCTCTCGATTTGCTGCTTCGAGACTTGCAACGAGAACGGCTCTCGGACGGCTTTGTCGCGGCGATAGAGGAATGCGCGCGCCTCCTGGCGCGGCATGCGCCGCCCGGCGCCAGCGGCGACGAACTGCCGGACAAAATCTATGTGATGTAGCGGGCCGCGCCTTCGCCGGGCCACCCATGCGCGCCCAGCTCAGGAGGCCTTTCGTTCGCGCGCGACTTCCCGCCAGCCGATGTCGCGGCGGCAAAACCCGCCCGGCCAATCGATGAGGTCGACCGCCGCATAAGCGCGCGCCTGGGCCTCGGCGACGCTTTCGCCTAACGCCGTGACATTCAGCACGCGACCCCCGGCGGCGAGCAGGCGTCCGCCTTCCTCGCGCGTGCCGGCGTGGGTGATGGCGACGCCCTCGACGGCTTCGGCGCATTCGACGTTGCGGATTTCCGATCCGGTCATCGGCGGTCCCGGATAGTTTTTCGCCGCCAGCACCACCGTCAGCGCCGCCAGCGGCGAAAACCGCAGTCGCTGCTGAGGCAATGCGCCCCGCGCGGCGGCAAGCATCAGCTCCAGAAGATCGCCCTCGAGACGGGGCAGAATGACTTGCGCCTCCGGATCGCCGAATCGGCAATTATATTCGATGAGCTTTGGCCCCTCTTGTGTCAGCATGAGTCCGGCGTAGAGCACGCCCTTGAAGGGCGCGCCTTTGTCGCGCATCGCGCGCATCGTCGGCTCGATGATCTCGGCCATAACGCGCGCTTCGATTTCGGGCGTCACGACGGAAGCCGGCGAATAGGCGCCCATGCCGCCCGTGTTTGGTCCCGTGTCGCCGTCGCCGACCCGCTTATGATCCTGGGCGGCCGCGAACGGAAGCGCGCGAACCCCGTCGCAAATCGCAAAGAACGACGCCTCTTCGCCTTCGAGACATTCCTCGATGACGACCTCCGCGCCCGAGAGGCCGAAAGCGCCCGCGAACATCGCCTGCACGGCGCGTTCCGCTTCCTCGAGCGTCCGAGCCACGACGACGCCCTTGCCGGCGGCGAGCCCGTCCGCCTTGACGACGATCGGCGCGCCCTGCTCACGCAGATAGTTTAGCGCCGGCTCAAGCGCAGCAAATCGCGCATAGCTCGCGGTCGGAATCCCGTAGTCGCGACACAAATCCTTTGTAAAACCCTTGGACCCTTCAAGCTCAGCCGCCGCCTGAGTTGGCCCGAAGGCGAGGATCCCGCGCTTCTCCAGTTCGTCGACGAGACCGCCGATCAGCGGCTGCTCGGGTCCGACAATAACGAGCGCAATTCCCGCATCGCGACAAAAGTCGATCACGGCGGGGTGGTTGGCGACGTCGAGATCGACGTTATCTCCCACGCGAGCCGTCCCCGGATTGCCTGGGGCGATATAGAGCCGCGTCAGCAGCGGGCTTTTTGTTAGCGCATTGGCGATCGCATGCTCGCGACCGCCAGATCCGATCAGAAGAACATTCATCAACGCTCGCCCGGTTGCTTCGTTTCCGCTTCTAGAGCGCGCGGACGCCAAAAGGCAATCCGCCGCCGAATGCTAGGCTTGCCCGTTGCGTAAGCGCCGCTAGCTATCGGTCCGGGGGCTAGCGGCTGGAGTGTCCCACATGTCCATTACCCGAGATATCGCATCGCATGACAATGCGGTCGCTTACGGCGGCCTCATTGACGCTATCGGCGGAGTCGCCACCATCGTCCTCGTGATTTGCGGTTTAGTTGGAATAGCGCCCCCCATGATGGTCGCAATCGCGACGATCGTGTTTGGCGTCGCTTTGTTAATTCAAGGCGGAGCTATGCTGTCGGAATATATGCAGGTCGTGTTTCCCGGCGGCGTTCGAACCGCTTCCGCCGAGCAGATGGGCGGCAATAGTCTCGCGCTCGTCTTCCTCGTCGGCGCTGCCGGTATTGTGCTGGGCGTTCTGTCGCTCCTTGGAATCAGTGCGGCAATACTGACCCCGGTCGCCGCGATCAGCTACGGCACCGCTCTGTTGCTGAGCAGCAACGCCGTATGGCGCCTCTATGTGCTGCGACGCGCCTCCGCTCAGATGGAGACCGCGATCGGACAGTCGCAACATGTCGGCGCCGAGATGCTCGCGAGCGAAATGGCGTCGGGCTCAGCGGGCATTCAGGCGCTCGCAGGATTGGCGGCGATCGTCATTGTGCTCACGGGCAGCACCATTAGCGCCACGGTTCTGAGCTTTATGCGAAGCTGAGCGCAGCGCCTGCGGGACACCTGCGGGACAAATGCCCCCGACCAGTCGTCGGGGGCATTTTTCTGCCTCGTCGAGGCCCCAGACGGCTTCCCTCCCGGAGTGAAAATGCTCTAAAGACAGCGCAATCTCTCTTTGCGAGGCGATATGGCGCGGCAGTTCATCTATCACATGCAGGGCCTCAGCAAGACCTATCCGGGCGGCAAGAAGGTCTTGGAGAACATCAATCTCTCCTTTTATCCCGACGCGAAGATCGGCGTTCTCGGCGTCAACGGCTCCGGCAAATCGACGCTGCTGCGCATTATGGCGGGCGCCGACAAGGAATATTCTGGCGAGGGCTTCGTCGCCGAGGGCGCGCGGGTCGGCTATCTGCCGCAGGAGCCGCAGCTCGACCCGACGCTCGACGTGCGCGGCAATGTCATGCTCGGCGTCGCGGAGAAGAAGGCCATTCTCGATCGCTACAACGATCTCGCCATGAATTATTCCGACGAGACCGCCGACGAGATGACAAAGCTCCAGGACGAAATCGAGGCTAAAGGTCTCTGGGACTTGGACAGCCAGGTCGACCAGGCGATGGACGCGCTCGGCTGTCCGCCGGACGACGCTGACGTCACCAAGCTTTCGGGCGGCGAGCGGCGCCGCGTGGCGCTGTGCAAGCTGCTGCTCGAACAGCCGGAAATGCTGCTCCTCGACGAACCGACGAACCATCTCGACGCTGAAACCGTCAACTGGCTCGAAGGACATCTGCGCCAGTATCCCGGCGCGATCCTCATCGTCACCCACGACCGCTATTTTTTGGACAATGTCACCGGTTGGATATTGGAGCTCGATCGCGGTCGCGGCATCCCCTACGAGGGCAATTACACCAGCTGGCTGAAGCAGAAGCAGAAGCGACTCTCTCAGGAATCTTCCGAGGACAAGGCGCGCCAACGCGCGCTTGAAGCCGAGAGCGAGTGGATCGCCGCTTCGCCGAAGGCGCGGCAGGCGAAAAGCAAGGCCCGCATTCAGCGCTATGAGGAACTCGTCGCCAAGCAGAACGACAAGGCGCCGACGACCGCGCAGATCGTCATTCCGGTGGCCGAGCGCCTCGGCGACAATGTCATCGATTTCGACCATCTGTCGAAAGGCTATGGCGACACGCTTCTGATCGACGATCTCTCCTTCAAATTGCCGCCCGGCGGCATCGTCGGGGTCATCGGGCCGAACGGCGCCGGCAAGACGACGCTGTTTCGCATGATCACCGGACAAGAGAAGCCCGACAAAGGGACGATCGAGATCGGCGACAGCGTGCAACTCGGCTATGTCGACCAGTCGCGCGACGCGCTGCACGCCAATAAGTCCGTCTGGGAGGAAATCTCGGACGGCAATGAGGTGATCTATCTCGGCAAGCGCGAGATCAACAGCCGCGCCTATTGCTCGGCCTTCAATTTCAAGGGCGCCGATCAGCAGAAGAAGGTCGGGCAGCTTTCAGGCGGCGAGCGCAACCGCGTGCATCTCGCCAAGATGCTGAAGAGCGGCGCCAATGTGCTGCTGCTCGACGAGCCGACCAACGACCTCGACGTCGACACGCTGCGCGCGCTCGAGGAGGCGCTCGTCGATTTCGCCGGCTGCGCCGTCATCATCTCGCATGACCGCTTTTTCCTGGACCGCATCGCGACGCATATTCTCGCCTATGAAGGCGACAGCCATGTCGAATGGTTCGAGGGCAACTTCGCCGATTACGAGGAAGACAAGAAACGGCGCCTCGGGATCGACAGCGTCATTCCGCACCGGCTGAAATATAAGAAGTTCGCGCGGTGAGGAGCTGATGCACTATAGCGGTCTGCTTTCATACCCCGCAGCTTCTCAGTTCAAGTTCGCTTGCCTGAATAGCCTGCTCCGTTCTCAGCCGGGCGCTATAACCGAGACCTCCGGAAAATACGTCCGATAACGCGCAACGTCTCTGGTCAGCAGGGGAGCGCCGAGAGTTTCCGCCTGCGCGCCGATAAAGAAATCTGTCAGTACATTCGTCTTGGCGCCGCCGCGTATTCGATAGTCGCGAAACGCCTGCCCGGCGCGCCAAAGGGCTTGACGCGACATCGCGGAATGTTCCGCCCCGAGCGCGCCTAAAAAGTCGGAACAATCGGCTTCGGCCGTAAAGCCGGTCGCCAGTTCCGCAAAGACGGCATCGACGATCAAGATCGGTCCAAGCGACATTCTTCGTTCGAGCGCCTGCTGCGACGCTTCAAACCAATCGGCATTACGCGTCAGCAGGTCGATGAAGATATTGGTGTCGACAAGCGTCAATCGTCGCCCCGCAGGAGACGCATCCACTCGTCAGTCGTCGTTCGAAATTTCACGCCCTTGCGATCCAGCGCGGCGAGCGCCCGCTCAATCTTGCTCCTCGCCGCCTTCAGCGGCGCGGGGTCCGCCTGAGCTGCATCACTTCGCTCCACCAGCACACCGCCCTCCGGCCTTGCCCGCACACTGACGCGGTCGCCGGGCCGGATGCCGGCCGCTTCGCGCACAGCCTTTGGCAAGGTGACCTGGCCCTTTATGGTGACTTTTGTGCTCATGACGCCAAAGGGTAATACTCGCTCAAGAAGAGTAATACCCGCTCAATCGAGCCGTCAATCTGCGGGGGCGCTCAATGCGGCGTGCGCCCAAACGCCTTTCGCAATTCGTCCTTCGCCTGCTCCAGCACCTGTCGGCGCGCCTTGGGCAAATCCTTGCCGGCCCTGTTGACGTAGAAGGTCAGCATCGACATGGCGGAACGGAACGGGTCCGCTTTGCGCCGCTCGCTCGCCTCCGCCGACCGCTTCAGGGAGCGGGCGATCTTCACGGGGTCGTCCCATGTGAATACCCCCGCATCGAGATCGAGCGCGTTGCTGTGGCTCGTGACCTCGCCCGACCAGTAGTTGGTCGCCGTCTTTGAACTTTTTGACGCCGGAGGGCTTTTCGGCTGCCTTTGCGCCATCGTCCGCCTCATCTCAGGAGCGCATGTCAGGAGCGCTTGTCAGGAGCCTTGGCCAGGTAGTCGGCCGCCCACAGAAATCAACGCCTCCGAAGCGTGGCCGCCACGAATTCGCCATCTGCGCGTGGCGCATTTCCCTGCTGGGCCCTGGGCGGCCAATGAGGGAAATTTAGATGAGATTATTCCGCCGGGCCGCTGCCTTGTTCGCCATCGGCGCTCTGCCGCTCGCGGGCTGCGCGCCGCAGGAGTCGCCCGTCGCGTCAGCCCCCGCCGCCTATGAAGAGGCCGCCAAGGCGACCGAGCTTACCGGCCAGGACGCGCTGCACGCGCGCATCTCCCATTACGCCCGCGTCTATGACATTCCGGAATCGCTCATTCATCGCTCGATCCGCCGCGAGAGCAATTACAATCCCAGCGCCCGGCACGGACCCTATTGGGGGTTGATGCAGATCCGCCACGACACGGCGCGGCACATGGGCTATCAGGGCCCGGCGAGCGGTCTTCTCGACGCCGACACCAATCTTGCGTTCGCGGTGCCGTATCTCGCCAACGCCTATAAGGTCAGCGGCGGCGATGAAGGCCGGGCGATCAGGCTCTACGCCGGCGGCTACTACTACGAAGCGAAGCGCAAGCGGATGCTCGACGAGCTGGTGACGTCCGCCTCCCACTAAGTCTTAAAAGACTTATTGGTTTTTCGGGGTGAAGGTGCTGCGTACCCGCCCCCCCTGCGTCGCGCCGCCCTGCACGGTCGCCATGCCAGTCGCCACGTCATAGACGAGCTTGTCGCCCTTCACGATGTTCTCGGCCTGGGTGAGCGTGACGTTGCCGATGAGATAAACCTTGTTCTCGGCCTTGTCGTAGCTGCCCCGATCGCCCGTGCCGATCTGGTCCTTTGAAACCAGCGTCACCGGACCTTCGGCGTCGATATGTTTGACGCGGTCGTTGGTCGTCGCGGCGGGTTGTCCGCCGCCCTTTCCCTCAAGAAAAATGATGAGGCGCGAGGCCTTGAGCGTCGAGGGCCCGTTCGTGACGATGACGCTGCCGGAGTAGATGAGCTTCTGCTCCTTCTCGAAATAATCGAGCTTGCCCGCGTCGATGTTGAGCGGATCCTTGGCGGAGGCGCCAGGCAGAATGCCGCCCGAGCGGCCTGCGGCGCCTGCCGGCGTCGCGGCGACGAGCGCAGCAAGGAGAAGAACGAAAGGGTGGCGGCGCATTTAGTCCTTGGGCGCGGCGCCCGAACTTTGCGGGGGCGTATCGCCCTCCCCGTATAGCACCGAATGGACGCCGCCCGCGAAGGACGCGTGACGGTCCTTTTGCGAAAATTCGACGGACTGCGCGGCGACCTCGCCGCCGTCGATTTTCAAGAGCACGGGCTTGTCGGACGTCATCACGCTATCCTTGAAATTCATGACCGCCGACTCGAGCCGCATGTCGAAGTTGTTGTCTTCGTGGATGTTGACCCCGCCGCTCATATCGGCCCGATCGGCTTTCCTGTTGTAGACGCCCTTCGCCGCCGACAGGACGATGGAATTGTCCTTGGAGTTCTCGACCCGCACCTCGAGCTGCTCGAGTTCGAAGACGTCAGGCTTCGCCAGATCCTGCGTGCCCACGAGCGCGCGCACCTCGTAGGGACGCCCGTCCTTGCGATAGCCGACAAGCTTGGGGCTCTCGATGACGATGCGCGATCCCTTGAGCGCGACACGCGCCAGGCTCAGATCGGCCGGCAGAAAGCGCAGCGAGCTGATCAGCAGGCCGAGGCCGACGATTCCAACGACGCCGCCAGCCCCCCAAAGGATCCAGCGGCGCAAGTGCGCAACGCGCGTCGTGTGGCGCAGCGCCTCCGGAAAGGCGCTCTGGCGCGGCGCAACAAGGCCGCCCAGGCGATCGCGGGCGCTGGGCGCCGGCAAGACGTCGGTCATGACGTGATCATGAGGCGTGCAGGTGGCGAATTCGAGGCAAAGCCAAAGCCTCGCTCGCCATAGCCTTACTCATGGGCAAAAATATCCGTTTCCGGCCAGCCGGCGAGGTCGAGCCGGGCGCGGGCGGGAAGAAAGTCGAAACAGGCCTGCGCCAGTTCGGCGCGGCCCTCACGGACCAGCATGGCGTCGAGCTTGTCCTTGAGCTGATGCAGATAGAGGACGTCCGACGCCGCATAGGACTGCTGCGCCTCGGAAAGAATCGGGGCGCCCCAGTCCGACGACTGCTGCTGCTTCGAAATCTCGACGCCAAGAAGCTCGCGCACAAGATCCTTGAGGCCATGCCGGTCCGTATAGGTGCGAGCGAGCTTGGAGGCGATCTTGGTGCAATAGACCGGCGCCGGAACGAAGCCGAAGGTCTTGGCCAATATGCCGATGTCGAAACGGGCGAAGTGAAACAGCTTCAGAATGGCCGGATCGGCGAGCAGGCGCTCGAGATTGGGCGCGCGCGTCTGACCGCGCCCGAACTGGACAAGCTCGGCGTCCCCGTCGCCGAAGGAGAGCTGCGCCAGGCACAGACGGTCACGATGCGGATTTAGGCCCAGAGTCTCGGTGTCGATCGCGACAATGGCGCCAGCGCCGATCCCCTCGGGGAGATCGCCCTGGTGGAGGCGGATGGTCATGCGGCTCGAATCTTTCGATGTGGAGCGGACAGTCTATCGCAGAATGCGCAAGGCTTGTCGAAGCGTTGCGGGTTCGCGCCCGACTCGCTCGCCTGCGCGGCGAATTGTGCTAACTAATGGCTGGGGCCTGGTCGATCCCTGGTCGATGGACCTCCTGGCCCAGGGAGTAACCCCATGCGTTACATTCTTGCTTTGATTCTCGCTTGCGCAATTGCTGCGCCGCCCGCCTCCGCGGCATCCTCGAAATCCACCGGCAAATCCGTTTCGGCCTCGAAATCGGATCAGGGGACAAAAACCGGCAAGCGCAATCGGCAGAACGCCGATCGCGGCGGCGTCGGCGGCATCCATCCTTTGGTTGGAAGCGGCGACTATTAGGGCCGTTTGAACCCGCAGGACTCCGGCTGGCGCTCGGCGAGCTGCGGTTCGCCCGGAACCGACCCGCCCGATAACGCGCAAACTGCTCCTCTTGTCAGACGCCCGCCAAGTCTTCACTCTATTGCGATGCAAAATCGCGACGAGAGAACGCCGGTGACCGATCCGACCAATGGCCTCAACGGCTCCGACCGCCGCTTCAACGCGCTGGTCATCGAACTGGCGATCCGGCTGTTCGCGATCGGCGCGCTGATCTACTGGACCTTCATCATCGTCCTGCCTTTCGCGGCGATTATTCTGTGGAGCGTCGTGCTCGCCGTGGCGCTCTATCCGATCTTTCGCATTGTGGCCGAAATATTGGGCGGCCGGCCGATCGCCGCCGCCATTTTGATGACGATCGCCGGCCTCGTGCTGATCATCGGGCCCGTCACCTGGATGGCCGTCGGCGCCATCGACCCCATCAAGGCGGTGATGGCGGGCATTGAAACCGGCGATATCGCCGTCCCGCCGCCGCCGCCGTCGATCAAGGATTGGCCGTTCATCGGCGAGCAGCTCTATTCCTTCTGGCTGCTGGCCTCGACGAATCTGCGCAGCGCCTTCACCCAAGTTTTGCCGCAGCTGAAGCCCGCCGGGGAATTTTTGCTCGACATGGCGAAGAGCGCCGGCGCAGGCACGCTCAAATTTTTGGTCTCTGTCCTGCTCATGGGCTTCATTCTCGCCGCCGCGCCGCAAATGCTCGCAGGGGCGCGCGCGCTGTCGCGGCGGATCGATCCTTCGAGCGGCGAGAAATTCGTCGATCTCGCCGGCGCGACGATCAACGCGGTTTCTCGCGGCGTCATGGGCCTGTCGCTCTTGCAGGCCGTCGTTGGCGGCGCCGGCATGTATCTCGCCGACGTGCCGGGCGCGAGCCTTTTGACTCTCGCCATCCTCGTCCTCGGCATTATTCAGATCGGGCCGTTGCTCGTCGTCGCGCCCGTCATCTTCTGGGGGTGGACGACGTTAGCGACCGGGCCGGCGCTGGCGCTGACGGTCTGCATGCTCAGCGTCAATTACGTGGACAATGTGCTGAAGCCGTTCATTTTCGCGCATGGGCTGTCGACGCCGATACCGGTGATTTTCGTGGGCGTGATCGGCGGCGTTCTCGCGCATGGCATCGCCGGCCTGTTTGCAGGACCGGTCGTGCTCGCCGTCGTTTGGGAGCTGACGAAGGCCTGGATCGCCGACGACCTGAAATTGGTCAATGAAACGGACGCCGAGCCCGACTTCAACGTGGAGACGTCGCCGGCGCTATCGTCCGCGCAAGGCGTTAAGAACCTTTAGGCCGGCGCGGCCATTGCGCTGCAAGCCGGCTCGCGACTGGAAGTCGGCGATCGCCTCCTTGGTTTTCGTGCCGATCACACCATCGGAGTCGCCGACGTCATAGCCGCTGCGGGTCAGAAGCGCTTGCAATTCGCGGCGCTCGGCGCGCGAGAGGCCCGGATCGTCGGTCGGCCATGGCGTTTGAATGCCTGGCCGTCCGCGCAGCCTGTCGGACAGGACGCAGATCGCCAGCGCGTAAGATTCGGAGGCGTTATAGGCGTAGACCGCGTCGAAATTTTTCGTCACCAGGAACGCGGGTCCGTTCCGCCCCGCTGGCAGCAGCAGCGCCGCAGTTCCCTCGCCGAGGCCGCCGCCGTCGAGGCGCGTCACGCCGCGCGACTGCCAGAAGCCCATCGATTGGCGGCCCTTGCGTCCGGAGGGTCCGGAATAGGATTCCGGCAGACGCACTTCGAAGCCCCAGGGCATGCCGGCGCGCCAGCCGCTCTTGCGCAGATAATTCGCCGTCGAGCCGAGCGAGTCGGCCGCCGAGCTGGCGATATTGCGCCGCCCGTCGCCGTCGAGATCGACCGCCATGCCGAGAAAGGTCGACGGCATGAATTGCGTGTGGCCGAAGGCGCCCGCCCAGGAGCCGTAGAACTCCTCCGGCGCGATATCGCCGTGGTCGAGGATTTTGAGCGCGGCGATGAATTCCTTGCGCCAATAGTCGTTGCGGCGCGGCGCTTCGCAGGCGAGCGTCGCGAGGCTCTGCACCACCGGGCGCTTGCCGAAGCTCTTGCCGAAATCGGATTCGACGCCCCACACGGCGACGATGGTCGGAGCGTCCACGCCGTAGCGGCTTTCCGCCGCGTGCAGCGCGCGGGCATGCTGATGCAGCATCACGCGCCCTTCGTCGACGCGCTCCTCGTCGACGAGCCCGGCGACATAGTCCCAGACGGGCGTCGTAAACTCCGGCTGCTTGTCCATGAAGCTGACGGCGTCGTTGGGGGTGAGCCCATTCGTCGCCGACGCGATCGTCTGCTGGCCGACGCCGGCGCCGGCCGCCGCCGAGCGCAGGCTGGAGAGGCAGCTCGACCATTCGGCGCGCGCGGGCGCGACCGCAAACAAAAGAGCAGCAAGCGCCGCCAGAAGATGATTCGCGTTCATTGAGCGAATTCTAGCGCAAGGACGCGGCTTTTTCATGAGCCGCATCGGTCGTGAAAAGACCGCGTCACTCGCAGACGCGGCGCGGGCGGGAGCCGATCACCTCGCCATATTCGTCGAAGACGGGACGGCGCTCGACCCAGCACACGGGCGGCGCGACATAAACGGGTCCAGGTGCATAGACGACGGGCGGCGCGGAACTGGCGAGCGCCCCGCCGGTGATGGCGCCAAGCGCAAACCCGCCAATGCCCGCCGCAATGGCCGGGCCGGCTGAATCGGCGCGCGCTGGCGCGATCGGCGCCAGGGCCACGGCGCCGAGAGCCAAAGCCGCCGAAAGCGTCGCAATAGTTCTACGCATCGTACTCTCCCAAGACGGGCGAGCCACTGTCCGCACGCGCTGCGCCGGCAAGCTCGCTCGATGGGACAATAGGAGCGATCCCGTAGACGAATCGTTAACGCCCCGCCTGGCGAAGCTTCAGAGCTGCGAGACCCGCGGCTTGCCGGAAGGCGACTTCGGCGCCGGCTTCACCGGGGTCTGCTCCCGCGCGCCCTCGCCGCCGCCGCCCGTCCGGAGCGCCGGCGCGTCATTCGCCTCCGAGGTCGGAATTTTGGCGCGGAACGCAGCGGCCAGCGCCTTGGCCGCGGCAAGCTCCTTGGAATCCAGCCGGGCGCCGATTTCGTCGCGCTTTTTGGCCGCGTCGTCGTCGCCCTGGTCGGCTGCGGCGGAAAACCACACGTAGGATTGCTGCAGATCGCGGCTGATGCCGAGGCCGCGGGCGTAGAGGATGCCAAGATTGAACTGGCTGTCACGGATGCCGTATTCGGCCGCCCGATGGAACCACGCCGCCGCGGCGGCGTAATCCGGTTTGCCGTCGCCGCCCTCGGCGAGAAGCACGGCGACATTATGCATGGCGCGGGCGTTGCCGGACTCGGCCGCGCGCTCGTACCACAGCCTGGCGCGGGCGTAGTCGCGCGCGACCCCAACGCCCCTCTCATACATCGAACCAAGCCGGTACTGGGCGAGCGCCAGACCCATTTCAGCAGCTTTTTCGAACCAATGCGCGGCCGCCTTGGCGTCGCGCGCGGCGCCGCGTCCCTCGACAAGACGGGCGCCCATTTCATACTGGGCGGCCGGATTGCCCTCGACGGCGAGGCGCTCGATCGTCGCCAAGGCGTCGCTCGGCGACAGCGGCGGCGCCTCGATCGTTCCCGTGGGGGTCGGATCGATGTTCCGCTGCGCGGCGATGGGTCGTTCGACGGGCGCCGCCGGCGCCGTGTCCGAGGGAAGTTTGGTCGGGCGTTGGGCGACCGGCGACGAGGCGCTGTTAGAGGCTAGCCGCTTTTCCGGCGACAACGCCGGCCGAACCGCCTTGGCTGGCGCTTTCGCCTCCTGCTGTCTGAGCGACGGCCCAAGCGTAAGGCCTCCCTGCCCCTCCATGCGCGCGATCTGATAGGCGCCGATCAGCAGCATGACCGCGCCAATGCCTAAGAGCAGCGGACGCTTGCGGTCCTGAATGAGGGCGTTGAATTTGACCACGGCCGCGCCCTGCGGCTTTTCCTGAGCCTGTCCCACGTGGCGCGCCGCTTCGGCCGACTGAGCGTCGCCCTCAGCCGCAGGCGTTTGCGCGGCGCGGCGCGCGGCGGCGATGAAGTCCGACTGAACCGAGCTACGATGTGCGGCCTGATCGGCCTCCGGTCCTCCCGGCGCCATGAAAGGCTCGCGCCGTTCGGCGACCCCATCGCCGACCGGCAGCAGGAACTCCATCGGATCGACCGGCGCCAAGGCTTCGCTTACCGCGTCTTGGGCGTCGGCGGCGGTCGGCGCGCCGACGCGCTCGCGCGTATCATCGCCGCAAAGTTCAACGCCGAGTTCCGCATCGGGCGAGCGCCGCGCGACGCCGCGGTTCTCGGTCAATGCGTCATCAAACACGCCGAGACGTTTGACGACGCGCTCGAGCGTTTGATGGACCGCCGTCAGCGTCTCATTCGTGCGCTGGCCGCTCGCATCTTGCGTCTTGAGGATGTCGTTCAATTCGCGCTGCACAGCGAGGCGCACGGCCGCCGGCTGAGCGCCAGCCGCATCGCGGAGAACCTCCGTGGCGGCCCGGCGAACCGCCGCCTCAGCCGCCTGCGTCGTTGCGGACCGCGTGTCCTCCAGACGCACGAAAAAATCGTTGATCTTCGACTCAAAGCCGATGGGCGCGCCGCTTCCCGCGTCGATCCGTTCGAGCCGCTGCGCCAGGGCGCCGATCTGAGTTTCAAGCGATTTGAGCGCGCCGCCATCGGCCGTGGGATCAGCCGTCTGCTTCATGCGGTCGGCGAGCGCCCCGACGAGAGCCGCCAACTCGCCCTCACGCTTCTCGACGCACGCGCCGTCTTCGACCCGCTGCGCGAATGCGGCGTGCATGCGGTCGAGGCGCTCGACGATGTCGTCGAGCCGAGCGTTCTGTTCGCCAAATCTCGGCGCTGAGAAGGGATCGTCGAGCCGGTCGATCTTGAACGAGAGCTGCGCGAGCTGACGTTCGACAGCCTGAAGATCGAGGTCCCGCGCATCGGCGGCGAACGCGGCGTCCATTTTTCTGTCGAGGCCGCGCACCAAATTCTCGAGCGCGGCGAAATGTTCGGAATCGCCGACGCCCGAGGGGCTTTCCAGCCGCGCGGCGATCGTCTGTCGAAGCTCATCGATGCGCTGGGCGAGATCGGCGAACTGACGTTCGGCGTTCTGCTCGGCAAGCATGGTCTCGATGCGCGCGAGCGATGCCGTCGGCGCGCTGTCCACGACGCGGGACTCGAACCGATCGAACCTGCGGCCGATCTCCTCGAACGCCGAGGCGTGACTGTCGCCGTCCAGCGCCGTATCGATTTTTTTGGCGAGCGTTGTGATGAGCGCTTCGAGGGGGGCCATATTGGCGGCGCCGCGATCGATGCGCTGAGTCAGCGTCTTGCCGAGTTCTTCGATGCGCTCGCCGATTTCATCGAATCGCGCCGCCGCCGTTTGTTCGACGACGACGTCAAGCTTGCGCGCAAGCCGCTCCAGCCGCTTGTTGAAGGTCTCCAGCCCCTTCCCGGTTTCGGCGGCGACGATGGAGCGGATCGCCTTGACCACTTCGCCGAGATCCGCGCCGGACGCGCCACGTGAAAGCGCCAGCGCGTCGACTCGCTGCGTGACGTCGATGATGCGCGTTTCGATCTTCTCAAGCGGCAGCGGGCGCGACATAAGCGCCGCCAGCTGTTCCTTGATTTCGTGCGTATCGCGCGCGAGGTCGCGCACGGCCGAAGCGTTCGCAACGTCTCCCGTCTGCAGTTTCTCCAGCCTGATGCCGATCGTTTCGACGTCGGCGCGCAAGTTGCGCACAATGGGAGTCGGATCGAGATCTTCGATCACGGCGCGCAATTCGCCGATCATTCTTTCGGCAGGCGCGAGCATCTCGTCCGGAACGCCGCGGCCGCGTTGCGACTCGATGCCCTGGCGGAGATCGCCCATCGCCGTTTCGATCGCGGCGACGGATGCGCGCGGCGCAAGTTCGCCGATGGCTTGCGCCATATCCTGGAGTTCGCGACGGACGTTTTCGATTTGTCGCATCATCACAAGCTGCTGGTCGCCGCGCTCGGCGGCGTCCTCGCGAAAGCTGTCTAAACCCTGCGTGACCGAGTCGATCGAGCGCTGCAGCGCCTCAAAGCGCGATCCGGACGCGTTCTCAGATCCGCTGAGAACGTCGTCGAGCGCGCGTGGGCGCTGCGCGATTTTTGCGAACGCTTCCAGAATTGGCCGGGCGGCCGCATCCGCGCTGCGCGCCTCGCGCCCACCGTCCGGGGAGGTGGCGTTCCGCGATCCGTCGGAGGCGCCCGACCTCACCGCTGGCTTCGCTGCGCGCCCGCGCGCCGCATTTTCGTCCAGGCGTCCTGCAATTTCGGCGAGATGCTGATCGAGGCCGCGCAGCGTCTTCTCGACGTCGGCGCCGCGATGTTCGCCCGACAGCCGCGCGAGCCGCGCTTCGAGCTCCGCCAGCGCGTTGCGAATCGGCCGCGAATTCGCGGAGGGCTGCTCGCCGAGCTGGCTCTCGATACGGCTTTTGGAGAGCGCGGCGATCGACCGCCAGATGGAGTCTTCGTCGACGCCACGGTTCTCGTCGCGTGGCTCTCCCGCGTTGGGAAGATTTTCCTCCCGATGTCCGGCCTCGCGCTTATCTTCGGGCGACTCGGAATTCGGACGACCCTGATCAGGAAATTTCGCCTTGGTCATGTGGCTGTCCGGCGGGACCGACCCGTGGAAATTGGGACAAAAACGCGGTGGAACACGCGAATCGCGCGCTACTGTCGGCGCGGGCCGCCGACCGCCGTGACTTTCCGTCGATCGCAGTAAAGAAGCCGTTAAGAAACGGCTCCAAAGCGCCGTCGCGTTCACGATTGTCACACCGCGGCTCGCTTGCGCCCGCGCCGGCGCCTCTCTACCTATGACGCAGCCCGAGAGAATCGCGGCGTGACGGCTCGGCCCCAAGCGCCGGCTTGCAAGGAGGCGTTGATGCCGAGCTACAAGGCGCCTGTAGACGACACCCTCTTCCTGCTAAATGATGTCTTGAATTTTCAACGTTTCGGCAATCTGCCAGGCTTCGCGGACGTCACGCCGGACGTCCTGTCGCAAATCCTCCTGGAGGGGGGAAAGATCTGCGAGGAGGCGCTCGCGCCGCTCAACCAGATTGGCGACGAAAAGGGCTGCAAGCGTCACGACGACGCCTCCGTCTCCACCCCGCCGGGCTTCAAGGCGGCGCATGACGCTTTCGCTCAAGGCGGCTGGATCAGCCTCGCGGTGCCCGAGGAATATGGCGGACAGGGCCTGCCCTATACGCTGTCGATGGCGATGAACGAGTTCGCCTCTTCAGCGAACATGTCCTTCGCCATGTATCCGGGTCTGACCCAGGGCGCGCTCGCCGCTCTGCTGCGCCATGGCGACGACGCGCAGAAGAAGCTTTATGTGCCGAAGATGGCGGAAGGCCGCTGGTCAGGCACGATGAATCTGACCGAGCCGCAATGCGGCACCGATCTCGGCCTGCTGACGACCAAGGCGTCGCCGCGCGGCGACGGCTCCTATTCGATCACCGGGCAAAAAATCTTCATCTCCGCCGGCGAGCACGATCTGACCGAAAACATCGTGCATCTCGTGCTCGCGCGCATCGATGGCGCGCCCGCCGGCGTGAAAGGAATTTCGCTCTTCGTCGTGCCGAAGTTCCTGGTCGACGGCGACGGCGCGCTTGGTGCGCGCAACGGCGTCAGCTGCGGCTCCATCGAAGAAAAGATGGGCATTCACGGCAACGCCACCTGCGTGATGAATTACGACGGCGCGCAAGGCTTTCTCGTCGGCGAAGCCAATCGCGGACTGAACGCCATGTTCGTGATGATGAACGAGGCGCGGCTCGGCGTGGCCATGCAAGGCCTCGCCCAATCCGAGGTCGCTTACCAAAACGCGGCGCAATACGCCAAGGAGCGTCTGCAGGGCCGCGCGCTCTCCGGTCCGAAAGACCCCGGAAAGCCAGCCGACCCGATCATCGTGCATCCGGACGTGCGGCGGATGCTGCTCGAGATGAAGGCCTTCAACGAAGCGGCGCGCGGCTTCGCGCTGTCGGCGGCGCTCGACAGCGACATCGCGCATCGTTCCGACGACGCCGCCTCGCGCCAGGCGGCGGAAGACCGCCTCGGCTTGCTCACGCCCGTGCTCAAGGGCGTGCTCACCGACGTCGGCTTCGAAAACACCGTCAAGGCCCAGCAGGTGCTCGGCGGACACGGCTATATTCGCGAATGGGGCATGGAGCAGTTCGTGCGCGATGCGCGCATCTGCATGATCTACGAGGGCGCCAATGGCATCCAGGCGCTCGACCTCGTCGGCCGCAAGCTGCCGCGCGACGGCGGCCGGGCGATCATGGCTTATTTCAAGGACACGGCGGAGTTCTTGAACCCGCTCGCCGACGACGACGCGATGAAGCCTTTCGCGACGCCGGTGAAGGCGGCGCTCGACGATCTGCAAAAGGCGACGATGTGGCTGATGCAGAACGCCATGGCCAAGCCCGACAACGCCGGCGCCGCTTCATACGACTATATGCATCTCTTCGGCCGCGTCGCGCTCGGCGTGATCTGGGTGAAGATCGCGCAGGCGGCGATAGAGAAGAAGGCGCGCGAGCCTCATGAAGCGGCGCGCATGGACGCCAAGCTTCTCACCGCGCGCTTCTACATGGAGCGCATGCTGCCCGAAACGAGCCTGCGCCTGACGCGCATTTCAACCGGCGCCGACACGATGATGTCGCTCCCCGAGGAGATGTTTTAGGGGCAGTTGGATTTCGGCAGTCGGCAATGGTCATGTCCTACTGCCGAAGCCCGACCGCCGACTGCCGTTATAGGAGACGATATGCCCGACGCTTTCATCTACGACGCCGTTCGCACCCCGCGCGGTCGCGGGAAGCCCGACGGCTCGCTGCATGAGGTCTCTTCGCTCGGCCTCGCCGTCACGGCGCTGCAAGCGGTCAGGGAACGCAACAAGCTCGAAGGCCCCGAGATCGACGACGTGATCCTCGGCTGCGTCGATCCGGTTGGGGAAGCCGGCGGCGACATCGCCCGCGCCGCGGCGATTTCATCGGGCTATTCCTACAAAGTGCCCGGCGTGCAGATCAACCGCTTCTGCGCCTCGGGATTGGACTCGGTGAACTTCGCCGCCGGCGAGATCATGTCCGGCCAGCATGATCTTGCGATCGGCGGCGGCGTCGAGAGCATGAGCCGTGTCGGCATCGGCGCGTCGGGCGGCGCCTGGCCCGTCGATCCGACGATCGCCATTCCCTCCTATTTCATGCCGCAGGGCGTGTCGGCGGATCTCATCGCGACAAAATACGGCTTCTCGCGCGACGACGTCGACGCCTACGCGGTTGAATCGCAAAAGCGCGCGGCGAAGGCCTGGGAAGAAGGCCGCTTCAAACATTCGATCGTGCCGGTGAAGGACGTCAACGGCATCACCCTGCTCGACCGCGACGAACATATGCGGCCGGGAACCGACATGCAGTCGCTCGCGGCGCTAAAGCCATCCTTCGCCTTTTACGCAGAACAGGGCGGGTTCGACGCGGTGGCGATTCAGGCGCATCCCGAAGTCGAGAAATTGAATTACGTCCATCATGCCGGCAATTCCTCGGGCATCGTCGACGGCGCCGCGGCGGTGCTCGTCGGTTCGAAAGAAGCGGGCGAGAAGCTCGGCATGAAACCTCGCGCGAAGATTCGCGCCTACGCCAATATCGGCTCAGACCCGGCGCTGATGCTGACCGGCCCTGTCGACGTGACGAAAAAAGTGCTGCATCGCGCCGGCATGACTGAACGAGGCCTTCGCGGCTGTGGTGCTGCGCTATCTGGAAGCCTTCGACCTCGACCCGGCGAAGGTCAACGTCAATGGCGGCGCGATCGCGATGGGCCACCCGCTCGGCGCGACGGGCGCCATGCTGATGGGCATCGCGATCGACGAATTGGAGCGCACGGGAAAATCCACCGCGCTCGTGACGCTCTGCATCGGCGCCGGCATGGGCACGGCGACGATTGTGGAGCGGGTGTGAGCGTCTGCGAACCGTGATAGGCTGCACTTATGAGCATAACTCTCACGCCTCAGCAAGAAGCCCATATCGCCGCTTTGGCGGCGCGTTCAGGACGCAGCCCAGGCGATTTGGTGACGGAAGCCGTCGCGCTTTGGGAGACGCGCCGAGACCTTTGCGCGCAAGAAGACGCCGACCGGCCCGCCAAGGCCGCCGCACGGATACTGGAGCTGCGGCGCGGCGCGAAGCTGCCGCAGGGCGAGAGCATCAAAAGCATGATCGAACATGGGCGCGGATGAGCTTTGTTCTCGACAACTCGATCGCCATGCGCTGGTGTTTCGAGACGGAAGCTCATCCTTACGCCGACGGGATTTTGCGAATGATCGCGGCGGGAACGACGGCCTTTGTGCCGACTCTATGGTTTTACGAAGCGAGCGCGGTCATCGCCCGTGCGCAAATCAAAGGATCGCTCGCCGCTTCGAAAGCTGAAGAGATTCTCGTCGAGCTTCAATCCTTGAGGATCATCGCCGATGAGGAAGGCGCCGCCCGCGCATTCACCGATGTGCATCGATTGGCGGTCGCTTACCGCCTGACGTCATATGACGCGGCCTATCTCGAACTTGCCATGCGACGAAACCTGCCGCTCGCGTCGCTGGACGCCGATCTTGTTCGCGCCGCCGAACGCGCCGGTCTTCAGCTGGTTGTAGAGTCCTGATACTGTTGAATTCGTCGCACGCTGCATCGGCGCCGGCATAGGCGCGGCGAGAATGAGGAGCGGGTGTGAGGATGCAACGTTTCCTCGCCCTTCGAGACGCGAGCTCCTCAGGGTGAGGAAACTTTTTGAACCTCATCCTGAGGAGCCCGCGCAGCGGGCGTCTCGAAGGACGAGGTTCAAAACAGCTGAAAGCTTATCGGAGGCGAAATAATGAACCTCGTCAATTTCCGCTTCGAGACCGGCGCCGACGGCGTCGCGCTGGCGACCTGGGACATGCCCGAGCGCACGATGAACGTCATCACGCCGGAGCCCGACGTCAAAGGCTGCGTGATCGCGTCAGGCAAGACCGCCTTTTCCGGCGGCGCCGATCTTTCCATGCTGCAGCATGGCGCCGCGCAATACGCCAGGGCGCTCAAGGAGCAAGGCGAAGACGCGGCGAACAAGCATTTCTTCGAGTTTTCGCGCCGATTGTCGCTGCTCTACCGCAAGCTGGAAACCTGCGGAAAACCTTTCGCCGTCGCCATTCACGGCGTCTGCCTTGGCGGCGCCTTCGAACTTGCGCTCGCCTGCCATTATCGCGTGATGGCCGATGACGAGAAGACAAAGGTCGGGCTGCCGGAAATCAAGGTCGGGCTCTTTCCGGGCGCCGGCGGCACGCAGCGCGTGTCACGCATCATGCAGACCGGCGACGCGCTGCAATTCCTGTTCAAGGGCGATCAGATCAAGCCGAGAGCCGCGCTCGGCGCCAAGCTCGTGCATGAAATCGCGCCAAAGTCCGAGATCGTCGAGCGCGCCCGCGCCTTTATCGTCAACGGCGGCAAGGCGCAGGCGCCGTGGGACGCCAAGGAGTTCAAGACTCCGTCCGGCAGGGTGTTCTCGCCCACGGGCATGATGATCTGGCCCGCCGCCAACGCCATCTATCGCCGCGAGACCTACGACAATTATCCCGCCGCCAAGGCCATTCTGCACGCCGTCTATGAAGGGCTGCAATTGCCGATGGACCAGGCGCTGACCGTCGAATCGCGCTGGTTCGCGCATATTCTGCGCTCGAAGGAGGCGGCGGCGATGATCCGCTCGCTGTTTCTCTCGAAGAACGAATTGGACAAGGGCGCGCATCGGCCCAAGGACGTCGGCCCCACCAATCTCAAGAAGATCGGCATTATCGGCGCGGGCTTCATGGGCGCGGGCGTCGGCTATATCAGCGCGCTGAACGGCCTCGACGTCGTTCTGGTCGATCGCGATCAGGAAAGCGCCGACAAGGGCGTAGCGACGATCGACAAGCTCATCTCGAGCTCCGTCAGCAAAGGCCGCGCCAGCGCCGCCGACAAGGATGCGCTGATGGCGCGCGTCGTCGCCACCGCCGATTATGCGGCGCTCAAAGGCTGCGATCTCGTGCTCGAAGCCGTATTCGAGGACCGCGCGGTCAAGGCGGACGTGACGAAGCGCGCGCAGGAAGTTGTGGGCGCCGACGTGATCTTCGCCTCGAACACCTCGACGCTGCCCATCACCTCGCTTGCGGAAACCACGCAAAAGCCCGAGAACTTCATCGGCATCCATTTCTTCTCGCCCGTCGAGAAGATGCTGCTCGTCGAAGTGATCCTGGGCGAGAAAACGAGCAATCGCGCGCTGGCGACGGCGCTCGACTTCGTCCGCATCATCAAGAAGACGCCGATCGTCGTCAACGACTCGCGCGGCTTCTTCGCCAATCGCTGCGTGCTCAATTATGTTCGCGAAGGGCAGATCATGCTCGTTGACGGCGTGCCGCCGGCGATGATCGAGAATGTCGCCCGCATGGCCGGCATGCCGGTCGGGCCATTGTCGCTCAATGACGAAGTCGCGCTCGATCTCGGGTGGAAAATCCTGCAGGCGACGAAGAAGGACCTCGGCGCAGGCTCCGTCGATCCCGCGCAAGAACGCGTGCTGCGCTTCATGGTCGAGGAAAACAGCCGCTTCGGCCGCAAGAATGGCAAGGGCTTCTACGACTATCACGCCAATGGAACGAAAAGCCTCTGGCCCGGTCTCTCGGCCCTGGCGCAGAATGAGATCGACCCCGATACGCTCGACGTCACCGAAATGAAGCAGCGCTTTCTCGTCACGCAGGCGGTAGAGGCGGCCCGCGCCATGGCGGAGGGCGTCGTCACCGATCCGCGCGAGGCGGACGTCGGCTCCATTCTCGGCTTCGGCTTCGCGCCCTTCACCGGCGGCGTCATCTCCTACATCGACGGCATGGGCGCAAAGGCCTTCGTTGCGCTCTGCGACAAGCTCGCCGCGACATACGGCAAGCGTTTCGAGCCGCCGCAACTGCTGCGCGACATGGCGGCGAAGGACGAAACATTCTACGGGCGGTTCATGCCGCAGAAATTGGCGGCGTAATTACATTCGGCATCACAGCCCTCGTGCTTCGAGACGGTCGCTTCGCGACCTCCTCAGCATGAGGGCTGCTTCATCGAACATGCAAAAATGCGGAGCTGAGGCCCCTTATCCTGAGAGCCGCCCGCAGTCGGGTTTTCCCGACTTCACCTTTAGAGGACATGACATCCACAGGGCCGACAGGTAAAAGACGGGCTGGGCGTGGAGGTTTGAAACGCGCGCCCGCGCCCGGACCTGGTTGATGCCGATTTTTGTGCTTCCCTTTCCAGTGATCGATCCTGTCGCCGTCAACATCGGGCCCGTGCCGCTGCGGTGGTATGCGCTCGCTTATATCGGCAGCTTCATCTTCGGCTGGCTCGGCTTGCGCGCGCTCGCCGCAAACGACGCGCTCTGGAGGCGCGGCCAACCGCGACCAAGCCGAGAGTCTCTTGATGATCTTCTCGTCTTCGTCGCCTTCGGCGTCGTCATCGGCGGTCGCCTCGGACATGTGCTGATCTACGATCCGGGCTTTTACCTCGCGCACCCATTGGAAATTTTCCAGACATGGAAGGGCGGCATGGCCTTTCACGGCGGCCTGATCGGCGCGACCATCGGCATGGTCCTTTACGCGCGCCGCAGCGGCGTGCCGCTGCTCACCGTGAGCGACATTTGCGCGGTGGTGGCGCCGATCGGACTCTTCTTCGGCCGCCTCGCCAATTTCATCAAGCCCGAGATGTGGGGGCGCGAAACCGACGTTCCCTGGGCGATGGTCTTTCCCGGCGCGGGCGACATTCCGCGCCATCCCAGCCAGCTTTATGAGGCGGGACTTGAAGGCGTGGCGCTGGGCCTGCTGTTGTGGCTCGCCGCGCGCCACGGCGCGCTCAAACACCCTGGTCTCGCCACCGGCCTTTTTGGCGTCGGCTACGGACTGGCGCGCATTTTCTGCGAGTTTTTTCGTGAACCCGACCCGGTGCAGGAAGCGCTGCCCAATGGATTGACCATGGGCATGGTCCTTTCGACGCCGCTTGTTTTGATTGGCGCCGCGGCGATCCTGTTCGCGCTGCGCCCAAGGAGCGCGACGGCATGAGCGCCTTAAAGAGAGAGATCGTCGAGACAATCGCTCATGACGGTCCGATGACGCTCGAGCGATTCATGTCGCTCTGTCTGACGCATCCGCGCTACGGCTATTACATGACGCGCGATCCATTCGGCGCGGGCGGCGATTTCGTCACCGCGCCGGAGATCAGCCAGATGTTCGGCGAATTGCTCGGCGTCTGGGTCACCGAGGCCTGGCGCGCCGCGGGAGCGCCGACTGAGGCAAGGCTTGTCGAACTCGGACCCGGCCGCGGCACGCTGATGTCGGACGTGCTGCGGGTGACGCCGATCGCGCCCAACTTCTTTTCCGCCGTCAGCGTGCATCTCGTCGAAACCAGTCCGGTTCTGCGCGAGACGCAACGCCAGACGCTGGCCAGGGCCGCAAAGCCGATCCAGTGGCATTTGGATTTTGCGGAAACGCCGCCCGGTCCGGCCTTCATCCTCGCCAATGAGTTTTTCGACGCCCTGCCCGTCAGGCACTTCGTCAAGACCGCCGGCGGCTGGCGCGAACAACTTGTCGGGCTCGACGCTCAAGGCGAACTCGCCTTCGGACTGTCCGATCAGATCGAGCCGACGCTCAATGTTCCGGCGCGCGACGGATCGATCATAGAAGTCAGCGCCGCAAGCCAAAAGCTCATCGGCGACATCGCCGCGCGGCTCGTCGCCGACGGCGGCGCGCTGCTGCTCATTGACTATGGCTATGAGCAGACGTCGCTTGGCGAAAGTCTGCAGGCGGTGTCGCGCCACGCCTATGTCGATCCGCTCGCTACCCCCGGCGAAGCGGACCTGACCGCGCACGTCGATTTCGCGGCTCTGGCGCGCGCCGCCCGCGCGCGCGGCGCCAAGGTGATGGGCCCGGTCACGCAAGCGCAATTTCTGCTGCGGCTTGGCATCGAACGCCGCGCCGAGACCTTGTCGAAAAAGGCGACGCCCGAACAGGCGCAGGCGATCATCGACGCCTTCGAACGTCTCGCCGGCGTCGATGATGCGCGCCATCAGATGGGCGGACTGTTCAAGGTGATGGCGGTGACCCATCCCGACATGCCCGACCTGCCGGGATTTTTCGTGTAACATCGACGCGATGACGTTCGAAACGCCTGCGCTGACCGCGCAAAACCTCAGCCTGCCCGGCCTGCGCCACGCCTTTTTCACCCGCGACGGCGGCGTGTCCGAAGGCGTCTATGCCTCGCTCAATGGCGGCGTCGGCTCGCGCGACGCGCCGCCGCATGTCGAAGAGAATCGCGCCCGGATGGCGGCGCGTCTCGGAGTCGAGGCCGAGCGCCTGCTGGTGCCGTTCCAGATCCATTCCGCGGAGGCGCGCCCGGTGCGCGAACCGTGGAGCGCTGACGCGCGGCCGCGGTGCGACGGCATGGTGACGGCGGAAGTCTCGCTCGCGCTCGGCGTCACCGGCGCCGACTGCGGCATGTTGCTTTTCGCCGACGCGAAGGCGGCCGTCATCGGCGCCTGCCACGCCGGCTGGAAGGGCGCGCTCGGCGGCGTCATCGAAGCGACCGTCAGAGAGATGGAGGCGCATGGCGCGCGCCGCGCCGACATCCATATCGCGCTCGGCCCGGCGATCGGCGCGACGAGTTATGAAGTCGGGCCGGAATTCATCGATCAGTTTCGGGAAGCGCACGAGTCCTTTTCGCGCTTTTTTACGCCGACGGCGCGCGAAGGCCATGCGACCTTCGATCTGCCAGGCTTCATCGCCTCGCGCGTCGAGGCGCTGGACGTCGCCTCTTTCGAAGACCTCGGCGTCGACACTTATGCGGATGAAGCGCGCTGCTTCAGCTACCGCCGCAGCGTCCATCGCCGCGAGCCCGACTATGGGCGGCTCGTCTCGGCGATTGCGCTGATCTAAGGCATAATTGAGCTGAGTGGTTGGCGTGAACAGGCGAAAGCCTGACCGGAATCCCGACTATTTCGTCGCGTAGCTGAAGATCATCGAGTGCGGCAGGCCGCGCGGCGGCGCTGGGAACGGCGCGGCGCGGCGCACGGCCGCGAGAGCGGCGGCGTCGAGATCGGGCGCGCCGCTCGCCTGCTGCACCGCCTGATGGGTGAGATTGCCCAGCTCGTCGATGTAGAACACAACCGCGCCCCTGCCGATCGCGCCGCTCCCGCGCACGCGTGGCGGAATACGCATATGCGGCATGATGAGGCCGTAGAGGATCGTCAGATAGGTCGTCTTCGCGTGGCCGCCGCCGACCGGCGAGAACTTGCGCGGCGCAGCAAGCTTGTAGTCGGGTATCGGCGCGAGCGCCGCGAGCTGATCGGCGATGGAGTTGGCCTCGCCTTTCTTCACCGACCCCTTTTCGTTCGGGTCGGGCTTTTCCTGCGGCTTCTTTTCGGGCGCGGCCTGCTCGATGATCTCGGCGTCGCTCTTGTCCTCGAGCGGCGTGTCTTTGGTCTCTTCCGGCGCCTTCGCCTTTCCGTCTTCGTCCTCGGCGTCCTTCATGCCCTGAGGCTTGTCGTCCTTGGGCGCGTCTTTCTCCTCCGCGTTCTTCGGCGTCTTGACGTCCTTCTCCTCCGGCGCGTTGACGTCGGACTTGGTCTTGCTCTCGGCCTCGGGGGCGTCGAAAGCCGGCTTTTCCTCTTCCAGCGGCGGCGGAGGCGGCGGCGGCTTCTGCTGCTGTTTTTGCTGCTCCGGCGGCTTCTCTTGCTCGGGCGCAGGAGGCTCTTCCTGCTTCGGCGCGGGCGGTTCGGTGATCACCTCGACGGGAGTTTCCTCGACGATCCGCGGCGCTTCGCGGGCGGAGCGCCAGTCTTCCAAGAGCAGGAACGCCAGGACGCAGAGATGCGCCAGCAGGCACAGCAGGAGAAATATGAGGAAGCGCGGGCGCACCAAGAGCGCGCGGCGCCGCCGAAGGGCGTCCACGGCCAGGGTCGCGCTAAAGGCGCGTTGTCCGCTGCTGTCGTTCATTGCGATGGAAAGCCGCGCTCCAGGGCCGCCGCTGCTTGCATAATCGAACTGTGTCGGTGATCGGGGGGCGTCACTTTAAAATTATAGCCGCCTTTGGGCAAAAACGCGCCCCCGCAAAAACATGACGCCTTTTGCCGCAGTTATCAATGCGCCCGAGACCGCATATATAAGAGATATCTAATTTAAGTGGCGCTCGAACGCCGCTCTGGGGGATGCATGAAACGCTTTAGGCCCTTGTCACGCCGAGGATTTCTCATCGGCGCGGGCGCAGCGGCGACGATCGGCGCTCCGGCCTTGGGCCAGGGTCATGCGATGCGCCGGATTGCGCCGAACCGGGCGTCCGACGCCTTCACGCCGGACGTTGAACTCGAATTAATCTGCAAGCGTGACGAAACGTCGATCTTGACGGGCAGGGCCACGCGGGTGTGGCGCTACGTCGGCAATCTGATCAAAGGTCCGCCTGATGCGCTGACGGCCCTGCCTGACGCTTACCTCGGTCCCCTCCTGCGTTTCAAAAAGGGACAAAAGGTTCGCATCCGGCTTCGCAACGAATTGCCGGAGGAAACCATCACACATTGGCACGGCCTGCATGTGCCGATGCTGATGGACGGCCATCCGGCGGCGGCGATTGATCCGGGCGAAACTTACGTCTATGAATTCGAGATCCGCAATCGCGCCGGCATGTATTTCTATCATCCGCATACGCACGAGAAGACAGCGACGCAAGTCTATCGCGGCCTGGCGGGCGCCATCATCGTTGAGGACGAGGAAGAGCGCGCGCTCGGACTGCCGTCCGGCGAATTCGAAATTCCGCTCGTCATTCAGGATCGCTCGTTCGACGGCGACAATCAGCTCGCCTATGGCGGCGACATGCATACGAGCATGTTCGGTTTTTATGGCGACCGCGTGCTCGTCAATGGACGAAGCGACTTCACGCTCGACGTTGCGAGCCGCGCCTATCGCCTGCGGCTTCTGAACGGCTCGAATGCGCGCATCTATAAGCTGTGCTGGGACGACCGAACTCCGCTGACCGTGATCGGCGTTGACGGCGGACTGCTGGAGAAGGCGGAGACGCGGCCCTATGTGATGCTCGCGCCCGCCGAGCGCGTCGATCTCATCGTCGATTTCAGCGGACGTCCACAAGGCTCGAAGCTGACGATGCTGAGCGGAGAATTCTACGGTCTTATTCCGCCGATGGCGCAACGCATGATGGGAAGCGATCTCGCCATGGGGGAAGAATTCCCCCTGTTTACGGCGCGGGTGACGAAAGCTTCAAACGACTCGTGGAAACTACCGGAAAAGCTCTCGACGATACGGCGTTTTCGCAAGGACGAGATCGCCAATTTGGACGATCCCATTCCGATCGCCATCACCATGGCGCGCATGGCGATGTTTCTCAACGGTCGCCCCTATGGCCACGACGACATCCAGCCGCGCGAACGCATTCCCGTCGACACGACGCAGCTCATCGAAATTTTCCATGAGCACGGCGGCATGGGCATGATGGGCGGCGGCATGATGCGCGGCCGCATGGGCGGCATGGGCATGGGGGGCATGGGCGGCATGGGCATGATGGGAATGATGTCGATGGCGCATCCTATCCATCTGCACGGGCAGCAATTCGAGGTTATCGAGCGCCGCTTCGAGGGCGACGAGGACGCCTACGCCTCGATCCGTGACGGCCTCATCGACAGCGGCCTAAAGGACACTGTGCTCGTCACGCCGGGCGAGCGCCTGCGGATCATTAAGCCGTTCGGCGATTTCAAAGGGCGATTCATGTATCACTGCCACAACCTCGAACATGAGGACGGAGGCATGATGCGCGAGTTCTCGGTGGAGTAGAGCGGCTCAAGACGCGCGGCGTCCGTGAAGCGCAATAGATCTGAAAAGCAATTCGTCTAAATGCGCTCCCGGTCGGGCCTTCGGCTCGCCGGGAGCGATGTTGCGTGGACTAATGCTGCATGCCACTCATGCCGCCGCCGGAATGCGACATGCCGCCCATCATGCCGCCGCCCATCATGTCGCCCATGGACATGCCGACCTTCATGATGCCGCTCAGGGTCTCATTTGCGGTCTTCTTTTGCTCATCGCTCAAACCGGTGAAGAGCGATTCGATCGCAGCCTTCTGCGCGCGCACGACCTCGAGATGGTCGACCATATGGTTCTCCATCATCGTGAGCTTATTCAACACTTCCGGCTTGGAATGATCCATGCGCATGTCGGCGGCGTCGCATTTTTGCTTCGCCTTTTGCGCGGCGGCGCGCCACGCCTCGTCGAAGGCGCTCCAGGCGCCGGTTTGCGTCGCCGTGAGTTTCAACTCGGCCTTGAGATAGGCGAGCCGCCCTTCGACATGTTCGGCGAAGCCGCAGACCATTTTGTTCATCATCCCGCCGCCGGAATGCGACATCCCGCTCATGCCGGCGCCGCTCGCGCCGGCGCCGTCCTTGCCGCCGTCCTTGCCGCCGCCGTGGCTCATGCCAGACATCCCGCCCATGCCGCCCATGCCGCCCATGCCGCCGCTCTGACCGCCGCCATGGTCCATGCCGGACATGCCGCCGTGATGGCCCGCATGACCTTCGTCGGCCTTGCCCGCTTCGCTCTTCTCTTCGGCCTTGCCGGACTCAGCGCCGCCGGATTGCGCCTTGCCAGGGTCCGCCCATTGCGCTGGGGCGCCGCCGTGGTCCATCTTGCCATGGTCCATCTTGCCATGATCCATGGCGCCATGTTCGGCGCCGGCCTGCTGCGCCTGCGCCACCGAGACTCCAGCTGCGAGAAGCAAGGCGGCGGCGCTCGCCGCAAGCAATTTTCCCCGCGAGGCTTGTTTTCGCGTCGTCATGGCGCCCTCCCTTGAAATGTTTGTCGCGATCGCTCCTGTCGTCGCTGGCGCGACGAATCATTGGTGGAGTTTCACGCATGTTGAGCGCCTAACCGAGCATCAGGCACCGTTGAACGTCTGCAACTTTGTCACAGATCAAGCCGTGAGGCGATGGGCGAATCGTCACGCAGGTGCATGAAATTTCGCAAGCGAACTTTGCTTTTTTCGAACAAATCCCGCGACGCAAAAACGGATAGACGCAAGCCCATCGCCGATCTTTCAGTCGGCCACCGCGGTTGCGCAACGCGGGCGAGGCTCGATGTCGCAAATTCGTCGCGCCAACTTGCTTTTCTTCGCACAAGCGAAATGCCGCCGCTGGGTTGCGGCGCAGAAACTCACGCGGCTTTCTTCTCCGCGATCTCGACGAGCGCGCGCAGAATTCGGCGCGTGCCGGCGAGGCGCTGTTTCGTGTTCTCGAATTCGCGGATGAACACCACGCGCATGTCGGGGCGCACCTTGGCGCTTTTCCCGTGCTCCGCGACATAACGCACGAGCCCGGCCGGATTGGCGAATTTGTCTTCGCGGAACGCCACAATGACGCCCTTGGGGCCTGCGTCGATCTTTTCGACGTGGGCGCGACGGCAAAGCGCCTTGATCGCGACGATCTCGAGCAACTGTTCCACCTCCGGCGGGATCGGGCCGAAACGGTCGATCATCTCGGCGGCGAACGCTTCGATGTCTTGATCCGTTTCGAGCGTCGACAGACGGCGATAGAGCTGCAGGCGCAACGTGAGGTCGGCGACGTAATCTTCCGGTATCGTCACCGGCGCGCCGATCGCGATCGTCGGCGACCAGGCTTCCTCCTGCGGCTCCTCGATTCCAGCTTTCAACAGCGTGATCGCGTCGGCGAGCATCTGCTGATAAAGCTCGTAGCCGACCTCCCTGATATGTCCCGACTGCTCGTCGCCAAGCAGATTGCCGGCGCCGCGAATGTCGAGATCGTGACTGGCGAGTTGGAAGCCTGCGCCCAGCGTATCGAGCGACTGCAGCACGTCCAGACGCTTTTGCGCCTGCGGCGTGATCGCGCGGGTTGCGGGCGTCGTGAACAGCGCATAAGCGCGCAATTTGGCGCGCCCGACGCGGCCCCGCAGCTGATAGAGCTGCGCGAGGCCGAACATATCGGCGCGCCAGACGATCAGCGTATTGGCGCGTGGGATGTCCAGGCCCGACTCGACGATCGTCGTTGACAGCAGAATGTCGAATTTGCCGTCGCAGAACGCCGACATCTTGTCTTCGAGTTCGCTCGCGCTCATCTGCCCATGCGCCAGGACGAATTTCGACTCAGGCACGTTTTCGCGCAGAAACGCCGCGGCCTCCTCGAGGTCCTCGATGCGCGGACAGACGAAGAAAGCCTGGCCGCCGCGATAGCGCTCGCGCAGCAGCGCTTCGCGCACGATGAGCGAATCGAAGGGCGAGACGAAGCTGCGCACCGCCAGCCGGTCGACCGGCGGCGTGGCGATGATCGAAAGCTCGCGCACGCCTGTCATCGCGAGCTGCAGCGTGCGCGGGATCGGCGTCGCCGAGAGCGTGAGAACATGCACCTCGGCGCGCAACTCCTTCAGCCGCTCCTTATGGCCGACGCCGAAATGCTGCTCCTCGTCGATGATGACGAGTCCAAGATCCTTGAAGCTCACCGTCTTGCCGAGCACGGCATGCGTGCCGATTAAAATCTCGATGCGGCCCTCGGCGAGGTCTTTCTTCGTCTCGCGCGTTTCCGCGGCGCCGACCATCCGCGACAATCGTCCGATGCGCACCGGCAGGCCTGCAAAGCGCTCGCTGAAGGTCTTGTAGTGCTGGCGCGCAAGCAAGGTGGTCGGCGCGACGACCGCCACCTGCTTGCCATTGATGGCGGCGCAGAAGGCGGCGCGCAGCGCGACCTCGGTCTTGCCAAAACCAACGTCGCCGCAAACGAGCCGATCCATTGGCCGGCCGGCGGCGAGATCATCGAGCGTGACATCGATGGCGGCGAGTTGATCCTCGGTTTCGTCATAAGGAAAGCGCGCGCAGAATTCGTCGTAGAGTCCTTCCGGCGGGGCGAGTTTCGGCGCCTCGCGTAGCTGCCGCTGCGCCGCGATCTCGATGAGCCCTTTCGCCATTTCGCGGATGCGATTCTTCATCCGCGACTTGCGCGACTGCCAGCCGGCGCCGCCGAGCCGATCGAGCTGCGCTTCGGCGTCCTCGCCGCCATAGCGCGTCAAGAGTTCGATGTTTTCGACCGGCAGATAGAGCTTGTCGCCGCCAGCGTAGTGGAGCTCGAGGCAATCATGGGGCGCGCCGGCGGCCGAAATCGTTTCGAGGCCGATGAAACGGCCGATGCCGTGATCGACATGCACGACGAGATCGCCGGCCGCGAGCGCGGCGACTTCGCCGAGAAGATTTTCGTTGGGTTTGCGTTTACGGCGGCGACGAACGAAGCGATCGCCAAGAATGTCCTGCTCGCCCAGAACCGCGTAGGCATCCGTCTCGAAGCCGTGTTCGATCCCGAGAACGGCTATGGAGACCGCCTTCGACAACGCCTGCGGAAGCGACGCGACACGCGGCAAGTCGGGCAAGCCGTGTTCCGCGAGCACATGGCCGAGCCGCTCGCAGGAGCCCTCGGACCAGCCGGTGACGATGACGGTTCTCCCTGCGTCGCGCAGCGCCTCGACGTGGTCCGCGGCCGCCTGGAAGACATTGACGTCGGGCGTGTTGCGCTCGGGCGCAAAGTCGCGGCCGGGCCGCGCGCCGCAATCAATGACTTTCTCGCCCTCATGCGCCGCGAAGGGAGAGAATTGCGCCGCCGCGCGCAGCTCGATGGCCGCGCGCCATTCCTCCAGCGACAGATAGAGCGCGCGTGGCTCGAGCGGCTTATAGTTTGAGGCGGCGGGATCAAGATCATGCGCATGTTTGCGCGCGTCGTAATAATCCTCGATCTGCTTGACGCGCTCCGCCGCCGCATCCTCGACAAGCGGATCGAGTACGATAGGCGCCTCGCCCAGATAGTCGAAGAGCGTATCCATCCGCTCGTAGAAGAGCGGCAGCCAATGCTCCATGCCGTGGAAGCGCCGGCCTTCGCTGACCGCCTCATAAAGCGCGTCGCCGCGCGTCTGCCCGCCAAAGCGCGCGGCGTAGGACTGCCGGAAGCGGCGCATCGTCTCGCTCGTCAGCCGCAATTCGCTCATCGGCGTCAGGTCGAGCGAACGGAGCTGCCCCGTGGCGCGTTGCGTATCGGGGTCGAACGAGCGGATCGATTCGAGCGTTTCGCCAAAGAAATCGAGACGGATCGGAGCCGGCAGCCCCGGCGGATAAAGATCGACAATGCCGCCGCGCTGCGCGTATTCGCCGGTCTCTCGCACCGTGCTGGCGCGCAGATAGCCGTTCGACTCGAGCCAAAGCGCCAATTCGTCGAGCTTCACGACATTGCCGGGCGCGGCGGCGAAGCTTTCCGCAGCGACCATCCTCTGCGGCGGAACGCGCTGCAACAGGCAGTCGACGGTCGTCGTGACGACGCGCGGACGTTCGGATGAGGATTTTGCGCGCGTGAGACGCGAAAGCGCCGTCATGCGCCGCGCCACGACGCCGGCGTGCGGCGACACGCGATCGTAGGGCTGGCAGTCCCATCCCGGAATATCGAGGATTTCGACGTCGGGATTGGCGAAACGCAGGGCGGTGCGAAAGGCCGCCGACCGCGCGCCGTCGCGCGCGACATGCACGAAGACCGCGGCTTGTCCCTCCGCCTCGCGCGCGAGCGCGCGCGCCAGATCGGCGCTGACGAAAGCGTCGAAGCCGTCCGGCGCGTGGGCGAAAATCAGTCTTTCGCCTTTGACGAGGCCGGAACGCGCGGCTTGAAGTCCCGCCGCCGCTTTCTTGAGCTTTGTCGCGGCAGCGCTCAATGGATCGGCCCGTCGTGTTGGTGGAAGGCGATGATCTGCCGCAGAAGCGGCGTATCTCGCTCGGCCGGCGGCTGTTCAGCCCCCGAGAGCCACTGGAACACTGCGGCGTCGGGCAGGTCGAGCAGAGTCTCGAGTTCGTCAAGCGCCTGCGCGGGAAGCGTCTCGACGCGGGCGTCGACGAAGCGTCCCATGAGGATGTCCATCTCGCGCAAGCCTCGCCGCCAGGCGCGCACCCGGATGCGCCGCCTGCGCATATCGTCGTCCAACATCTGTCTCCTTATATGGCGCGAGGCTTAATGCAGGCGCAAAGGAAAGGCAAAGGAAGACAAAGACGCGGGGGATGCTGGCGCAGCCCGAGGGCCTCGCTTGGACGGCGTATCCCGACGCTTGAGTTGAACTCGCCGCGACCCTTCAAGCGAAGTTCCTTGACCTCAAGATGCGGCTGCGCTATCTGGCGCCTCTCGCGTGCGCGCGCTCGCGGGGGAGTAGCTCAGTTGGTTAGAGCGCCGGCCTGTCACGCCGGAGGTCGCGGGTTCAAGTCCCGTCTCTCTCGCCAAAACTTCCATAGCATAGAGAAACCTCGCACATCGTCGGTCCGGCGCTTTTTGCGATCGTTTCAAATCCGCGCCCTTCTCTCACCGCTCGCTCACGCAACGTGCGCCTTCTCGGGTCGATCGAGTCTGCGCGTTCATTCATCTTGTCGCCGACGCGCCGAGGCCTCCCGCACAAGCAGCAAGCGTTTGATTGAGCGCGACGGAACTCATGGATATTCCACGCTCGAGCGCTAACAGAGGTCGCCGAAAGCCTCGGACTCTGCAGGACAAAGCTCCCCGTCTCACCCTCGCGCCCGGAACAACAGTACTGGTGTCGCGTTAGGCGTGCTCGGGGGGCTCCTCACACGAGGACCTGGAGATTTTGGAATGAAAAACTCACGCAAGCTTCTTACGACAGCGCTCGCCGCAACCATGCTCGTTGGCGCGTTGTCGGTCGCCACTCCGGCCTCCGCGTGGAGCCGCTGGGGTGGAGGCGGCGGATGGGGCCGCCAGGCTTGGGGCGGCGGCGGATGGAACCGTGGCGGTTTCGGGTGGAACCGTGGCTATTACGGTCGCGGCGGATATGGTCTCGGATTGGGCTTGGGCGCCGCGGGCTTGGCCACCGGCCTGGCGCTCGGGGCGGCAACGAGTTACCCGTACGGCGGCGCCGGCTATTGGGGCTCTTCCAATCCTGGCTATTATGGCGCGGCTACCCCCGGCTACTATGGCGCGGCCGCCCCTGCCTATGGCTACAGCGGCGGCTGCACGTGCTGGTAGCGGCTTCCGGCCCTACTTGGTTAAGTTGACGCCTGGATCTTAAAGAAAGTGCAGCCGCGCGATGCGCGGTTGCATTCGGGCTCCAGCCGGAGCTGGCGAATTCTCTGCTCCCTTAACAAGCTTAAAAGGGCTCGCTGTGGCTCGGCGGCTGGCGAGCGCTATTTCCCGTCTTGAGCTGCGATCCGCCGCTTAAGAGGGAAAAGGACATGCAACGCAAGTGGGCCTGGCGGCTGTCCCATTTCTTCCAGCAATTATGGGTGCGGGTCACGCTTTATGCGATCGTCGCCTGCGCCACGGCCTTCGCCGCCTTTCTGTTGCGCGCCTATGTGCCGGAGTGGATCGACCGGGAGCTCGGGGCCGACGCACTCGAAAGCGTGCTGACCATATTGGCCTCCTCCATGCTGGCGGTGTCGACCTTCTCGCTGGGCATTATGGCGACCGCAATCGCCAGCGCCGCATCGAGCGCGACGCCACGCACAACGCAGCTTCTGCTTGAAGAGAAGACCTCTCAAAAGGTCATCGCGACCTTTCTCGGCGCCTTCGTCTTCAGCCTTGTCGGAATCGTCACGCTCAATATGGGCATCTACGGCGGCGCCGGACGGCTCCTGCTGTTCTTCGTCACGCTTGTCGTGATCGCGCTGATGTTCTGGAATTTCATTCGCTGGGTTGATCTATTGCGTGAATTCGGCCGCATTTCGGACCTTCTGCCGCGGGTGGAGAAGGCCACCGCCGAAGCGCTGAAGGAACGGCTCGAATCGCCATATCTCGGATGCAAGCCGCTGGCCGCGCCGCCACCCGAGGACGCGACGCCGATTCATGCCGTGCGGCCGGGCTATGTCGTGCACATGGACCTCGAGGCCGCGCAGGATGCTGCGGAAGAAGCAGGCGCGACCTTGTGGATTCAGGTGAACCCTGGCTCCTTTGCACATCGCACCAAGCCCCTGTGTTGCGTGGCCTGTCCTGATATCGAACAAGAGCGGCTCAAGGAGCTGACGGAAACTCTGCGAGGCGTCTTCTCTATCGGCGAAAATCGAACCTTCGAGCAGGATCCGCGCTTCGGGCTCATCGTGCTTGGCGAAATCGCATCGCGCGCCCTCTCACCGGCGATCAACGACCCCGGCACCGCGATCGACGTGCTGACGCGCGGCGCGCGCCTTCTCGCTCTGTGGGAGACCCGCAGCGAGGCGGAAGTGAATTTCGCGAACATTTATTTGCCGCCGCTCGACGTCGGCGACATGTTCGAGGATTTCTTTCGCCCTATCGCGCGCGACGGCGCCGCCATCGTCGAAGTGCAGATCTGGCTGCAGAAAATTCTGCTTGGTCTGACGCGCGATGACGCGACGACCTTCGGCAAGGCCGCGCTCCGCCAGTCCGCGGACGCCCTGGCGCGCGCCGAGGCGAAACTGACCCTCGAATCTGAAAAGCAGCAAATTCGCGCGCGCGCTGCAAAGATCGACGAGGCCGCCCGCTTCGTCGAGGCGCCGACAATCTGACCGCGTCAGCGAACGTCGATCTCGCTTTCAACGACATGATTGAGTGGCGTGCCTTCGGCCGTCAGCGTCATGCGCAGCTTCAAGCGGCCGTGATCGTCCTTGTGCTCGCGCACGATGCGCTCGATCTCGCGCTGCGAGGTGACGCCCACCTCCTTGAGAAACTTCCGCACCGCCATATTGAATGCGTCTTCGTCCATCGTGCTTCTCCCGACTTCGCGCAATTTAGATAACGCTTTTTTGTAGCGCTGCTATCGCCCCCTCCCCAACAACCCTCCCCCGCTTCGCTATGCTCGCGGGAGAGGGAGCGGATTGCGCTCGTCAAGCAGGATGATGCGAAATCGTCGTGAGCGTCCCCTCTCCCGCTTTAGCGGGGGAGGGACAGGGAGGGGGTAGTGAACCTGTCAGCTACTCCGCCTTCGCCACTTCGCGCTGCGCGAAGCCCAGACGGATATTCAGCTCGTACAGCAACTTCTCCGCCGCCAGCGGAATATTGGTGCCGGGCGGGAAGATCCCCGCCGCGCCCGCCCTACTAGGCATTGCCTATGTCGGAAGGACATTTAATATCCGATCGTTCGCAAAAATTGGCGCTCGTACTAAATTGTATTAGTATAACTCCATTGGCCTCATTCCGATGCGAATTGCATCCGTTTAAGATGAATTGATTTGGAGAGAGCGATGAGGTATTTTTTAGTGCTTACACTTTGGGCCGCGTTGCATGTTGGTCAAACGACTTCTGCGCAGGCTCAAGTCGCTGTGGGGCAATGTCAAAGCCACGGAGGACCGTTTCTTGTCTACGATCTGAACAACGGCACATTCCTCTTCCAACACCAACTTCAAGGATGGCAATTTACCGGTTCCCGTGATCCCACGGGTATTGTTTTTATAGGTTGGCAACTGCCCGGGATGCCCGCTCAAGAGTTTATCAATTGGCAGGGCCAGGTCATTCGAATCCAGCCAGGCGGTTGGGTTCCAATCGGCCAATGCCAGTTCCAGGTCCATTACCAGGCTCCTCAGTTCAACATTCAGATACCATTGCCTGGTCAATATGGCGTAATCTACGGCGATAACCACAGACGCATTCCAGATCAATTTGTGAGACACGGCAATGTATATTTGCCCCCGCTCATGGCATCTGAAAACACTGCTAAAGAGTGTATAGCGCAATATGGTGCTGATCACGAAAATTTTGTGGACTGTCTAAATAGAAACATGCTGTCAAAAGATCAAATAGCCGCATACGACTGTTATCAAGAGAATAAAGGTGATGAGACTGCTTTCGGCCTTTGTGTCGTAAAAATTGGAATGGGACAAGCCGAACGGAAGGCGGTAGATGATATCTATAGCTGCTACCAACAGCATCGAAACGACTGGCAGCAATATCCTACATGCTACTTTGCAGAAAGTAATGACCCTAATGTAGCCCGTGCTGCTCAATGTTTGCAGCGCCAAGCCGGCATGAACGCTTCCTTTTGGGGTTTCGCAGGGTGCTATGGATCAGGTGCGCTTGGCGCCAATGCAGAAGTACAAGTCGCGGCAGAATGCGCGGCAACCACTGGAGGCCAGCCATACGCGTTTGCAGCTTGCACAGGAGGAAGATTGACGGCGGCTGAGATTGATAAATGCTGGAACAATGGAGTCGGAGGCGAAAATGGCTGCTTTGGCCAAAATAACACGATAGTGCAGTATTTACGGCAACTGGGCGTTGACACGGACCGGCTTCTAAATCGGAACGGAGCAGTAATAAATGCATTCAATACAATCATTACCGACCTCCGAAACGGCCCGGGTCCAAACAACGACGGGATCCGCATCATAAACAACATCGGAAGAGAAATTGAACGAGCTGGGCAAGCCGGCAATAATATAAAGGAAGAGGCAAATCGTGGCCTCAAGCGGTTAGGTCTACCTTTCCAGCTGTGATAGGCGTTGTGTTCGGTCTGCAACTTTCGCTTGCCTGTGCAACTGTTTTGAATGCTTATGCGTTGCTATTGCTCGCGAGATTTTCGCCTTTCGGCGGGTTCTCATTCAATATTTGGCGCCAAATTGGGAGGAGATGATGAAGAGAGTTATAGCCATTCTAGTCGTGCTAACGATTCCAATTTCAGCAAGTGCGGAATGCACGCAGTATGGCATTGACACTTGCAAGAACGTGTCACGCAGTTGCCAAAACAGCTGCGGTTATTTTGTTAACAATTCTCAGGCGTTTGCAGCATGCACTCGTAGATGCTCCGATGAATATCCCGCCTGCCTAACTCGGGTGGGCTGTCGATAATCAAAGGCGCGACCTTTTTTAAGATCGGCGATACTGAGGCACCATTGTTTGGGCGAGAAGGCGACTGTGAATTGGTTCGGGTCCGTCTCACGCGTAGTCGTGGTCGTTCCCCTTGTCGATGAGGGAACGTGTAGTGCCATGGCGCTCGACGCCATGCCGTGGCACTCATAAGTGTGAGTTTGTCCATCCATGCCAGCTTTTGTGGCCTCGCGCCAATAAGCTTGCACGCTCCACACTATCGAATACGTCGTACCCGTTCAGCTCGGAGAACCAGATTTCCGGCCTTTTGCCCCTCTTAGACAATTCGTAAAAGCTGTCCAATGCCAGCTTGGCTCTCGCATCCGTGTGCGCGAGCTTAATCAATTCAAGATCAGAAATCTGACGTCGCTGTAGAGAACGTTTGATTGGCATCGTAGCCTCCGAATCATAGGTGAAGGCGATATTTTAGAGGCAATTCGTCATCTTTCCAAAAATTGAAGTAGTGACAGCCGAAAAACTGCCTCTTCGCCATTGGATCACGACGAGGACTACGAAGCATTTCCCTAGACGGCAATGGCGTCGCGATCGGATTTAATCGCGCGAATCAAACCTTCGGTCCGACCATTCTGTTGAAGCAGTTTTTTTCGCCTATCCCGCTTTCGCCACTTCGCGCTGCGCAAAGCCGAGACGGATATTCAACTCGTACAGCAACTTCTCCGCCGCCAGCGGAATATTGGTGCCGGGCGGGAAGATCGCCGCCGCGCCGGAATCATACAACGCCTGGAAATCGTCGGGCGGGATGACGCCGCCGACGACCATCATGATGTCGCCGCGCCCGGCGCGCTTGAGCGCGTCGCGCAGTTCCGGCGTCAGAGTCAGATGGCCGGCGGTCATCGTCGAAACGCCGACGATATGCACGTCAGCTTCCGCCGCTTTCCTGGCGACTTCGTCGGGCGTCGCGAAGAGATCGCCGATGACGACGTCGAAGCCCATGTCGGCGAAGGCCGAGGCGATGACCTTCTGGCCGCGATCATGGCCGTCCTGACCCATCTTGGCGACGAGGATACGGGGCTTGCGCCCGACGTTCTCTTCAAAGTCGCGCGTCATGCCGATGACGCGGCCAAGATGAACGCTCTCCTTGCCGGCTTCCTTCGCATAGACGCCGGAGATGACATTGGCTTTCGGCTGATGGCGCGAAAACACTTTTTCGAGCGCGAAAGAGATCTCGCCGACGCTGGCCTTCGCCCGCGCCGCCTTGACCGCGAGATCGAGAAGATTGGCGCCCGATGTGGCGCCGTCGGTCAGCGCGTCGAGCGCTGCTTGCGTCTTCGCTTCATCGCGCTCTTCACGCAGCCGCTTGAGCTTATCGAGCTGCGCGGCGCGCACGGCGGCGTTGTCGACCTTGAGCACATTAGGCTTGGCGTCGTTCACCGGCTGATATTTGTTCACGCCGACGACGACCTGCGTTCCGCTGTCGATGCGCGCTTGCGTCTTCGCCGCCGCCTCTTCGATGCGCTGCTTGGGCACGCCCGCGGCGATTGCCTTCGCCATGCCGCCCAGCGTCTCGATTTCCTCGATATGCTTCCAGGCCCCCTTGGCGAGCTCCGCGGTCAGGCGTTCGACATAATAAGAGCCGCCCCAGGGATCGATGATCCGCGTCGTGCCGCTCTCCTCCTGCAGCACGATCTGCGTGTTGCGCGCGATGCGGGCGGAGAAGTCGGTCGGCAGAGCGAGCGCCTCGTCGAGCGCATTGGTGTGCAACGACTGCGTATGGCCTTGAGTCGCCGCCATCGCCTCGACGCAGGTGCGGATGGCGTTGACGTAAACATCCTGCGCCGTCAGCGACCAACCGGAGGTCTGGCAGTGCGTGCGCAGCGTCATGCTCTTCTCGGACTTGGCGCCCAAATCCTTCATCAGCCGCGCCCAGAGCAGGCGCGCGGCGCGCAGCTTCGCGACCTCCATGAAGAAATTCATGCCGATGGCGAAGAAGAATGAGAGGCGGGGCGCGAAGGCGTCGATGTCGAGGCCGGCCGCGACGCCGGCGCGCACATATTCGACGCCGTCGGCGAGCGTGTAGCCCAACTCGAGATCGGCCGAGGCGCCGGCCTCCTGCATGTGATAGCCGGAGATCGAAATCGAATTGAACTTCGGCATATGCTTGGAGGTATAAGCGAAAATATCCGACACGATGCGCATCGAAGGGTCGGGCGGATAGATGTAGGTGTTGCGCACCATGAATTCTTTGAGGATATCGTTCTGGATCGTGCCCGTCAGCTTTTCGGCCGGCACGCCCTGCTCTTCCGCCGCGACGATGAAGAGCGCGAGAACGGGCAGCACCGCGCCGTTCATGGTCATCGACACCGACATCTGATCGAGCGGAATGCCGTCGAACAGCGTACGCATGTCATAGATCGAGTCGATCGCGACGCCCGCCATGCCGACGTCGCCCGAGACGCGCGGATGATCGGAATCATAGCCGCGATGGGTCGCGAGATCGAAGGCGACGGAGAGGCCCTTCTGTCCGGCGGCGAGGTTGCGCCGGTAGAAGGCGTTTGAGTCCTCGGCCGTGGAGAAACCCGCATACTGGCGGATCGTCCAGGGCTGGGCGACATACATCGTCGGATAGGGTCCGCGCACGTAAGGCGCGACGCCGGGATAGCCGTCGATGAAGGCGAGGCCCTCGATATCCTGCGGGCCATAGGCGTTCTTCACCTCGATCCCTTCGGGCGTCAGCCAGCGGCGGGGCTTTGGCTCCTGCTCGGGCGCGACGGGCGCAAAGGGGATCTGCGTGAAATCGGGGATCGCGGACATTCTATCCTCTAAGGTTACGAACTGGTCATAAACCAGAGGGGGCGAGCGCGCAAAGTTGCGCTAGAATTTCTGTATGATCCCTTCGAACTGGGGTTGATTTCAGCTCACTTCAGCCGTCATGCCCGGCCTTGTGCCGGGCATCCACGCCGGGACATCGCGAGACGCGTCGCGCGAACACGGCATGTTCGGCTCATGTTCTCACATTTGCCGCGTGTCGTCGCGTGGATGGCCGCGACAAGCGCGGCCATGACGCGGTGAGACGACGCGTTGTTAATCAGTCCTGCTACCCGGCCGCGCGCCGCTTGCCTTGATCGAGGCGGGCGGGTCACAATCGTCTTCTCGCCCTCGTCTCAAAACTAACCCAGGAAAAATTACATGCGCCATTCCCTAAGCCTGTTGTTGATCGCCGTCTTCGCCAGCGTCGCGCCCGTACAGGCCATGGCGGCAAGCGATATTCCCGACGATGTGAAGTTAAGATGCAAGGCCGATTATTCGAGGCTGTGCAGCGGCGTCATGCCCGGCGGCGGGCGGGTCCTCGCCTGTTTTCAGGCGCATAAGGGCGAAGTCTCGCCCGATTGCGCCGATGCGCTCTCGCAAATGAAGAAATAACCACCGTCTCCCGCGCTTCCGCCGCTACGGCGGGAGCGCGCCTCACCGGCGCGGTCAGCCGTCCATGCCGTCCGACGCCTTGGAGGGAAATCGCGCCGAGGCGTAGCGGATCGTGAGGACGGCGAGGGAGAGAATGAGCGTCGCGCCCGCGAGGATCAGTATGCCGACGTCCGGGAGCGATTCCGTCTGCACATAGCCGATCATGTGGCGGGTGAGCGCCGTGATGCCGACATAGAGGAGAAAGCGCACCGGCATGTGGTTGGTGCGGAAATAGATGCCGACCATCGAGCCGATTTCGAGATAGATAAAGAGCAGCAACAAATCTTCGATCGAAGCGTGACCCTTCGTCGCCATTTCGAGAAACGCTTTCGCCGCCGCCCAGACCGTCGCGCCGCCGATCGCGAACAGTCCCAGAAGGTGGAAGAGTTCGGTGAGCAGGTAGCCGATCGGATCCATCAGATCCAGCAATCGACGCACCGCCGGGTGTTGCTTCCTGTCCAAGTCTTTCATCGCTTGCCTACAAAGTATGTGCAGCGTCCAGCACGCGTCGGCCGCAGCGTCAACGTCGCCTATGGCGCCGCCCGGCGCAAATGACTTTGTCGCCAAAGCGCCTTACGCTTGTCCGCGAAAGCTATCCTCCGAGCCGCCGCCTCCAGTCTTCGACCTTGCCGCTTTCGATTCGCCGGCGCGCGAGCGCCCGCCAGCTTTCCGCGAGCTCCGGCAGCGCGGCCATCTCAGTGAGTTCGTCGAAGGCGCGCGGGCGCAGGTAGAGCAAGGCGAAAAGCCGGGCGAGCGGCCAATCCGGTCGCGGCCTCTCCATGAGCCGCAGCAAGTCGCCGGGCTGCGCCGCGCCCGTTTCGAGAACGCGGTAGTACCAGCCGCAGCGCATCGTCTCCTGCGTGCGCCGCGCCATGTCGCGCCGGCCAAAACGAAAATTGAGGGTCAGGCAGGGCTGTCGTCCCTGGCTCACCTGCAGGCGCGCGCCGCCGAGCGCGAAGACGTCGCCGACGCAGGCCTCAGTTTCGGTGAGCCCGAGCGTCGAGATGTTCTCGCCAAAGGCGGCGGGACGCCATTCTTGCGCAAGTTCCGGCACATCCGCGCGCCAGGCGTCGTAATGCTCGCGCGGATAATGGTGCAGCGCTTTCTCGGCGCCGCCATGATAACGCCGATCCGCCTGCCGATCGCCGACGAGCCCTTCCGCCTCGATGCGCCAGGGCGGCTCAAGCGGCTCCTTGCGGATCGCGCTTTTGCGGCCTGGGGCGATCTCGCGCGGGCACCCCGCGTAGAGCGTGTCGATAGGGAGTTCAACCATCGCGACTCATTCCCGCGCCAGCGGTCGCGCAGGTCTATCTCTGAATGGAGTTGAGATAGACGAGCAGCGCTTCGATCTGCGCGGCGCTGAGTCGGAACTGCGGCATCTCGACGCCCTCATGTCCGACGACAATGCCCTCGGCGAGCGCCTCTTCGAGATTGTGCAGCGGATATTTTCGCGCGAGACCGCGAAACGTCGGCGACCTGGGATTGGCGCTGACGCCGCGCGGGCCGACCGCATGGCAGCGGCCGCAATTTTCTTGCGCGATCGCCCGGCCGCGCTTCAGCAATTGAGCGTCGACAGGCGCTTTCGCCGCGGCGGCGCCCGCGGCGAGCAAGAGGCAAGTCGTGATCGCCCAGGGCGCGAATCGGAACATCATCGAAGTCTAGCCGCGCGCCCGGCGCCTGTCACCGCGCCCTATTTGCGCACGATAAGCACCGAACATTTGGCGTGGCGAACGATGGTCTTGGCGTTGGAGCCCAAGAGATAGGTCGCCATCGTCGGACGATGCGAACCGACCACGACAAGGTCGGCGCCCCATTCCTCGGCTTCGGCCAGCACTTCCGGGTAGACGGCGCCGAAGCGCACGATCGAGGAGACGCGATCCGCCGGATAGGCGATCTTGCCACGCAGCACTGCGAGGTCCTTTTCGGTCGCCTCGCGCATCTCTTCGTCGAAATTGGGGGGAATGTAGTCGATGAAGGCCACCGGAACGAGCGGCTGAACATTGATGAGCCGAAGCTGAGCCTCATGCTCCACTTTTGCGAGCGCCACCGCCGCGTCGAGCGCGGTCTGCGTGATCTCGTCCTCGCCGATCTCCACCGCCACCAGAATTTTCTTATACATCCCCGCCTCCCGATGCGCGCGGCGTCGACGCCGACTCGCTCCTTCATAGCGCGGCTGGCGCCGCCGAGCTACAACGACCGTCTGCAGAAACTCACTCGTAGGACGGCTCGACGGGCTCCGCGACGGAAAGGTCGCGCTCCCAGCCTTCGTTTTCGAGCACGAGCCGCTGAATGGCGACAGCGGAGCCATTGGCGTCGAGCGTCGGCAGCGCCTCGAAGCAAGACGGCCAACAGCGGCGGATGACATAGGCGATCGCCACCTGGCCTGCTTCGTTGAGAAGTTCGAGGACGACGTCCTTGCGGAAATCCTTGAGCGAAGATTCAACGCCCGCCGCGCCGTCAAGACTCCAGACCTTGTTCACCCAGCGCTCGAATTCAAGATCATGCGAGACGCCGCGTTCGACGACGATCGGCGCGAAGGTCGTCACGCCCGGCAGCTTGCGCGCCAATGACGGGCTGCCGCCCTCCCGATATTCAATAACTTCAGTCGTGCGCCGCAACGGCCCGACGAGCGAGACGCCCGCGACATAGCGTCCGTCCCACTTCAATCGGAACTTGAAATTTTTGTAGGGATCGATGCGTGCGGCGTTGACGGTGAATTGCGACATTGAAATCCCCTCGGGCAATTCGCGCGCATGAGCCCTTTGATGGCCGCTTCACTCAAGCAGGCAAAGACGAAGCGCTGCGCTCTTTGTTGGACCCACTCTCCAAAAAGTGGTGGAAAAGTGGATTTGTCACGGCTACCACGTTTTTAAAAGCTCGGACTAAGTTAAGCTCAATAGCAGTTTCACATAGTCTTTGGAGGAGTTTATGAAGGCTTGGTTTGGAGCCGCACTTGCGGCGTATATCTTCGCGTCGTCCCACGCCTATGCCGCCGACAACGGCATAAATTACGACCCTGCGCACAGCGGGGCATACCTGGCGGCGCAGAAGGCAAATGACGTCGCGACGATGAAGAAGGTCGTCGCCGACGATCTCACCCAGATCAGGACGCTGGGCTTTTCGCGCGTCAAAACATTCTACTCGACCTATTGCACGATCAACGGGCAGCAATGCGTGAGCATCGCTGAGTTGGCGTCGGCAAGAAACATGCGCCTGATGCTCGGCGTCTTCGCCGCCGTCGACGCTAATTTCCGCTACCCCGGAACCGTCATCGCATTCGTCGTCGGCAATGAAGACATGTTCGATTGGCAAGGCAATCCGCAGCCGGCGATGCAACAGCGAATCGTGGCCGACATGGCCACGCTCAGGAGTAAGACCAACAACAAGGTTGTGGTGACGACGGCGCAACGCGCGCCGGATTGGATTCGCCTCGTCGCCAGTGACCCCCAAAAGGTGTTGCAGAGCGTCCCCGTCATCGGCGCGAATATCTATCCGTTCTGGGGCGGCTCGCCCGAGAAGGTCAACGGCAGGAGCGTCGCAAACGACATTCAGGCCACTGTCACCAATTTAGCGAGCAAAACCACCAAGCCGGTCGTCGTCACCGAGGAAGGCTGGCCGAGCTGTGGCAACAACGCCGGCATGAAGGACATGAACATCGAGTCGGAAATTGATTATTTCAGCACGTGGAAAACGCGCCAGCAGAACTTCGACAGTTATTATTTCGCCGCCTATGACAAACAATCCGGCGGCGGCTGTCCGAACAACGACGACGCCGACAGGCATTTCGGCTTATGCAGCGAATCCGGCTTAACGAAGGACGTCCGGCTGATGAAGTGCAAATAGCGGCGCCCCGGCGCCCACCAAAGCGCGATGGCGATGCTTCGATCGCGGGGACGACGCCGTCCCCCGACAGCTGACGAATCGAAACCTATTCGACCGCTTCGGCTTTGACGAAGTTCCAGGACGCCGTGTCGACGATCCTGTTTTCGCGGTTCTCATGACTGAGCTTGGCGCGGGTGCCTTCGACCGCTGTGACGGTCCACAGATCGATCTCTTCGTCCCAGGCGCCTTCGCAATTCACAAGCGTCGTGACTTTATAAATTTTGCCGGCCTCAAGCATATTGCTGTCCTTTGCTGAACGGTCCCCTTGGGAGATACGGCATTGGCTCAACGCGACGACTCTTCATCGTCGCCAAAAAACGGGCAAAATTAGGGAAAGCTACGGGCGACACATAGGATAGCGCTCGCCAATTCTTAAGTTTACGGTGTGTTAACCCCGCTGCGCATGTAAAGCGGGACGCACAGCGGCAGATCCGGAGGATGCGCGCGCCAGGCCTCCTCCAACTCGCGATCAACGAGCGCCAGCGGATCGCGCCCATACTGCAATCTGTATTTCTCGACCGCGGACCAGGTCTTGAGAAAGCTCACGAGATCGCTTTTTGAGCGCGCGATGGGCGTCTGAAACCGCGGGCAGTCGATTTCCTTGAACGGAAACGGCAGGGTCTCGTAGCGATTGAAATAGAGCGCCGAATTCTCCGCCCAGAAGGGGCCGAGAATATCGTCCTTCAGCCTGCGCAGGATCGAATCGAGCGGCTCGACATGCGTTCGCGGCCAGTCATAGGTCCATGCCGCGATGATCCCCTCGGGGCGCAAGGCGCGCCGCGCGTTTGCGTAAAATTTCGGCAGGTCGAACCAGTGGATCGAACAGGCGCAGGCGATGAGATCGACCTCGCCGCGCAGGCCGAGATCATCTTCCGCGCGCGCCAGACGATAGTCGACATTGGGCTCCTTTGGCGCGAGCGCCAGCTGCCGGGGATCGGGGTCCGTCGCGAGCACGCGGGTGAAATGGCGCGACAGTCCGAGCGCCGCCTGCGCTCGCGAGCCAGTTGAAAAGCGCGTCGGGATAATGCGGACGAAAGGCGCGATAGTCGTCGGCGTTGTCGCCGAACACCATCGTCTGGCGTGCATTCATTGCGGCGGCCTCATTTCGTCTCGAACATGCGTTGCGGGCCGAGACCTTTTTGCCTCAGCCAATGCGCCGTTGCGCGATCATGCCAGGGCGTCAGGCTGCCGACGCCATGGAAGCCCATGTGTCCCCCGCCCTGCGTCAACGCCGTCTCGATCATCGGCAGAGTCGACCAGTCGATCGCCGCATAACTTTCCGCCGGCACCCAGGGATCGTCCAGCGCGTGCAGGATCAGCGTCGGCAGCGTGGCGCCGGCGAGGAAATTCTTCGCGGCGTTGGATTCATAATAGTCCGGCGCGCCCCGATAGCCGAAATGCGGCGCGACGAAGCGATCGTCGAATTCGTACAGCGTGCGGGCGCCGGCGATCGCAGCGCGCTCGGCGGTGGTGAGCGCGGCGCTCGGCGCCAGCGCTTCGCGTTTCATCTCATTGAGCATGTAGCGATGATAGACGAAATTGCGCAGCGCCATCAGGCGGGCGCAGGACGCGGCGAGGTCGATCGGCGTCGACACGGCGACGGCGGCGAGAACCGGCATCCCATGGCCGCCCTCGCCGATGAATTTCAGCACGAGATTGCCGCCGAGCGAATTGCCGATGAGCACGATGCCGTGACGCGCGAGGTCGGCAGGGAGAGCGCGCAGCGCCGCGGCGAGATCATCGGTCTTGCCGGCGTGGTAGCGCCCGCCCGAGGTGGCGCGCGAGGGTTGAGAGCCGCGCAGATTGAGGCGCAGCACCGGCCAACCCGCGCCGACGAGATAACGCGCCGTGGCGATTCCATGCCGGCTGGTCTCGGACCCCGCGAGCCCATGCGCCAGAACGATGAGCGGCGCGCCGCTGTCTGTGGCCGGCCGATCGAGCCGCGCCGCGAGACGGTCGCCGTCCGGCATGGCGAGCAGCAGCCGCTCGCCGCCGACAAGCTCCGGCGGCCCGCCGACGATGATGTTGCGCAACGTCTGCAGATCGCCGCCGAGCCACGGCGCCCGCTCGCGAAAGGGAGGAAGTGCGCCCCTATTCAGGCCCCTCAATGGCCACCTTTAGCTCATCAACAAAAATCTTGGCTTGATTTTTATTATCCTCTAATGAATACCAACACTCAAACCCAGCCATCATTAGTTGCTCATAACTAAGGTGAAGAGAACGAGCCAAATTTTCTAACCAGTCGTGGTGATCGCTGCCGTCCAATTCAGCAAGTGCTACCTCAAAATCGTGAGCTGTACGGCCGGATTTATCGGCAAATACTCTCGTGTGCGTTCGACTTAAGTTTTGAAAACTTTGTTCGATAGGGATTGTTCCTGGCAAGAAAATCATGGGCCACTCATTTTCGCCGGTTTCGATACTTCTCCTCATATCGCCATCGTAGACGCCAACCAAAACGAAGGATCTTAGGGATTTCGGAACGAGTTTGCGAAGCTTTGTAATTTCGCTATGTCCCCCCACATCGACTATATCAATCCTAATGCTCAGAGAGTGGTCTGCACGAGCAACTAAGAGTCGTGCAAACTCTCGAGCGGCTCTATCTTCAACTGGTACACAGACATCAGTGGGTACTTCTAAGCCAACCAGTCTCCTCATGGTCAGATCCTGATCCAGGGATGCCAACCGAGAACCCTCTCGGGTTCTGTAGAAAAACCGCACCTGGTCTTCGTTGAGCCGCGCGACCATTTGAGGAGAATGAGTTGTAAATATTATAAACAGCTGCTTGCGGACACAGACACTTGCAAAATAGTCCATCAGCGCTTCTTGCGATTTTGGAGAAATGTATGTCTCGGGCTCTTCAGCCAAAAAGATTGCTTTCGCTTGCGCCCGACGAAGCGTCCAAAAACAGAGAAGGATTGATATCTCCCCTAAACTCATAGTACGACTATCGTATTCGAACTGATCATCCTTGACCTGAACGAAAGGAAGCACCTCTTCGCCTTCGAACTCGTCAATCTCGAAGATCCGAATTGACTGGTAATTCTTTTTCGATACAAACCCTATTGTCCTAACCTCATCCGTGGTCAATTCTATGGGTTGGTAAGCGTCCAATAGTTGGGGCAGCCCTTGCAGTGAGCAAAATCTTTGCTGAAGCGACGCGGCGATAATTGAAGGATCAAAATGCAGCACTTCGATTGGCGCGGCAGGATCTGTATGGAGGTCCTCGTTATCAATCTTTATTGAGCTTATCGCCTCGGTGCCATCGACATTAACAATCGCCTTCAGTTCGGCGCCAGAAAGCCTGTTTCTCACTTCAAGACGTCTCGATGCAGCGCTCCAGTCAAGCGCTGCCCAGATCGCTCGCAGTAACGCCGATTTTCCGGCACCACTCAATCCGCATACCGCTGTTATGGGTGAGGAAAATGGGATTTCCCCGTCGAGGAGACCGGCGAGTTTCTTGTAGCTCAAACTGCGAAGCTCATTGGGTCTGCCTGGCGACTTCGCAATCGCACGCCAGTAATCGGCTGCTTCTGCGGATCTCACCTCAATGAGCCCCACACTTCGAAATCAATGTTGCGTTCGACTCCCGCCTCCGAAAAGACTTGAGATTGTTTAAAAATAGTGTCACGGCTATTCACAAGAATATGGTACTTTTGGATACTTAATAGATCACGAGGAAAATTGTCTCCAGAATATATGAAAAAAAGAACCCAAACAATGAAATCACGCAGTATTACGGATGAAACATCGGATACTCGCGAGCTTGACCGGTCTATATATATCATCATTAGTCGTAATTCATAAGTATTAGGTATAGGTAGTTCCAAGACAGCGTTTTCAAGGACGCCTTGCGTGGTGCCTTCACGCTGCTTGTTGAAGTAGTCCATGAACGGGGCAAGATTTACGTCTGGCATCTGTCTTGCGAAATAGGATAGGAATACAAGCCAAGTAAAAAGGGTTGCTTTGTTAAATCGGGCCTTCGAATCGGCATCTCGAAGTAAGGAATTCAGCAGCGCGATGGCTCGTCCCGCAATGGCGAAATGGTCAGCTCGAAACGGATCGGCCTTCCGAAATCTATTTGAGATATCTCCAGCGGTTAACTTCTTTGCTAATGTACCGGCTTCAAAGGTACAGAGAACTTTTGCAATCACGTCATCGTAAGCCATTCGCCGATTTGAAAAACCAATAAGGTCTTCATCCTCTTGGAGTTGAAGTTGTTGAACCAGATCTTTTACCTGTTGTCTAACAGGTCCAAAGAAAGCATTTCTTTGTTCGGCAGCCGTCAAATATGTCATCTGATTAAGCCGAAAGAATAGCTCGCCAGGTTCTTCTGGGCTATAATCTGTTAGCCTAAAAACACGTATTGTAAACTGATCGAAGGCTCGGCGCACCTCGGACGGAAGCGTTTCATACCGCCGTCCGTCTAGCCTCTGAATCGCCGGCTCTAAGGGTTCGATGGAACCCTCTATTCCGAACTCGCCGTTCACGAAGTCTCTTATCGAAACGAGTCTCTGTTGACCGTCCAGCACCACTTGCCGCCCGACCTTGTCAACCACGACGTGAATTGGAGGTATATGCCAACCGCGAAGAATACTGTCGATCAAACGTTTCTTCTTGGCGAGAGGCCAAACTTCTCCCCGTTGGAAGTCGGGCTGCAAATCTAAGTCGTTGCTCCGAATGCGACCGACAATGGTTTGGATATCTGGATCTGAGGGTTGGAGCTGCACAGGGAGATCCGAGAAAGGAATTTACAAACATTTACAATAGCGGAGCACGCAATTCAATTGTCGCGGTCGGTGCAGCGCAAAATCTTCGCTCATGCCCAACGTGGCTAAGGAGAACGATAGCCCTCCTCGTGGTATCGACATCGCTATTTGACCGGGATTAGGTGAGATCAACCGGCCGTAGGCGGGAATTTGGCCTTCGAATGTGGGTTTGGCCGCATCGGCGCGGGTCGGCTTTTCTTCTTTGGCGTATCGGCCGGCCGCCCTCTCAATACATTCATGTATCGAAAAATCCCCGATTTCGAGGGTGTCCGCTCCAGCGAAAATCGGTCCGCCACGGCTGCCGGCATGTTCCCGAGAGGCATTTTCCCAAAGGTCGATCTAACAAAATCAGCTACTTCCGTATCGATTTCCCACCATGGACGCCGGAATAGAGGGACGGAAGCGGTCGCTTGAGGCTCGCCGCAGCGACGGCGGGCCGTCAGCAGCTCCTCGTATTCCGCGAGAGGGATGGTCACCATGGCGACATCGCCCACGGTCGCCGCGCCAAGCGGAAGAGCGCCTTTTCCCGTCGTTTTAGTCACCTCAAAAGCCTCTTCAAAGCCTCTCGGAAGCGCGCCCGGAGTCGCGTTCAGCCGATGTCATCCAGGGCGTTGTCACTTCGACGCCACCAGCCTGCCGTTCTCCGAGTCCCACTCAATTCCCAGCCGGGACATGACGCGATGTTGCACGGAGCAGACATCCGTCGGGAGCCCGGCGGCGCTCGCCTGCGCCCTCTCCTTTGCGAACTCAGCCGCCAGTTCGAGAGCGCTCCAATCCTCGGGGCGCTGCATCGCCTGCGGTCCGGCGGCGCTCGCCACAAGCCTGCCGTTCTCCGAGTCCCGTTCAATTCCCAACCGGGACATGACGCGATGTTGCACGGAGCAGACATCGGTCGGGAGCCCGGCGGCGCTCGCCTGCGCCCTCTCCTTTGCGAACTCATCCGCCAGTTCGAGAGCGCTCCAATCTTCGGGACGCTTCGTCGCCTGCGGTCCGGCCGCGCTCGCCACCAGCCTGCCGTTCTCCGAGTCCCACTCCAATCCCAACCGGGACATGACGCGATGTTGCACGGAGCAGACATCGGTCGGGAGCCCGGCGGCGCTTGCTTGCGCCATGTCCTTTCTAAACTCGGCCGCCAGTTCGAGAGCGCTCCAATTTTCGGGACGCTGCGTCGCCTGCGGTCCGGCCGCGCTCGCCACTAGCCTGCCATTCTCCGAGTCCCACTCCAATCCCAACCGGGACATGACGCGATGTTGCACGGAGCAGACATCGGTCGAAAGCCCGGCGGCGCTCGCCTGCGTCATCTCCTTTCGGAACTCAGCCGCCAGTTCGAGACCGCTCCAATCCTCGGGGCGCTTCGTCGATTGTGCGCTCAACTGATTCGCCCGTGTCACCGGGAGGGAAACGCTTGCGCGCGGGGCCGAGCGCGCTGTGGCCGGCGCGCCTTCGAGCCTCACGCCGCCTTCAGGAAAGAGTTTGCCAAGCACATAATTGGCGTGTTTGTCGACACTTTCAGCGGCGGAACTCCGGATATACGACGCGTCGGGTGTAATCCCGGCAGCGAGCAAATCTCTTTCAGTTCGCCATATCTCCAAGAGAAAGAGCTCGTCCCGCTTCACTCGACCGATGCTGGATAATTGCTTCACGCGATAATTCAACAAGTCAGAAACCGCGGAGAGCCGAGTGTCGCTCGAATTTCCTACCGCCTTGGGTTGATAGCCGCGCTCCTCCGGCTCCGCGTCATTTCCGACGGCCCGCGATCTAAGCAAGGGCATGGGACGTCGAACAAGAGAGATCGACTTGAGGCGCCTTACCTTTCCGCCCTGATCGCTGAAGAAGGTCGGCGACACGCTGGTCAGCCCCATTCTGTTTACGATTTGCAATGCTTCAGGCTGCCAATCGATTTTCGCCTCCAGCCGGCCTTTGTTGATTTGCAGATCGACAATCTCGCCGATCGGCGCCGACGTAACGTCTTCGCCATTGTCGATTTGAATATCCGGCCGATGTTCAATGCATACAGGAAAAACGCGGTAATCATGATCGTCGCTGCGCCGCGCCGCCGTGAATGCGTCGCAGATCGCCTTTCCATCGATGTAGAAGATATCCTCCGTTTGCGTCTCGACGAAGCCCAGGGCGGCAAAGACGACAACCCATTCGGGCAAAGGCTTCGTCCGCGGCATTGGCGTCGCGATCATTGCATAAATGATGTCTTCCATCTTGGCGGCAAGCGAAGCGCCGTGCGTCGTTTGCGCGGCAGCGAGCGCGCGCTGGTTCGCGAGCGCGGGCGCCGTGACAAGCGCAACGGCGCGCAACCACTTCGTCTTTCCTTCAGGCGTATGGAAAAAATCGGGGGAAACGAAGCGATGCGTTCGCTTGCGTAAGACCTCCCTGCCTTCGTCCAGCCAATCGACTTTGCCCTGAAGCGCGCCATTCTTGACGCTCAGCTCGGTAATCCAACCGACGGCGTCCGCGCGCTCCCCGGTGCTGGCGGCTCTAGGCGTCGAGTGATTTATGTCGATCGGAATGTCTAGGCCGTCGGCTTCAAAGCGCTCGATAAGCGCCTGAGCGTCCACGTCGTAACTTCTCCCGTCGCGAGTTGCGATGCGCCCCAGCTGAGGGAAAATCGTAATCCACGTCGGCGGCTCCGCGCCGGCTTTGGGCAGCGGGGCCGAGATGGAAAGCATGGAGTTGTCCTCGATTAGATCATACATCATCGTGATGCGTCCTTTTGCGGCCCGTCCTTGCACCCCTTGACGTCCTCGCGGCGTCCTTGTCGGCCACTCTCATGGCGGCAAGCCGGTAGAGGACTGCGCGGCGACAAATGCCAGTCTGTTTCGCAAGCTCCGAAGTGCTTAGTCCCTGCGACAAGCCGTCTCTCAGCTTTAGGTAAATCAGCTCGTTTCTCGCTGTCGGAACGTCGAAATATTCGCCGAAGCCGCCGATCGTTTCGACGACTTTCAAGGCGCATTCGCCCCCAAGCAGAACAACTAATGGATGTTGGCGGCGCCGACGAAGCGTCTTCAAAGCGGGGAGATACAGCCGCCGACCGCCGAACTCGCGCGCAATCGCGATTGCCGCATCTATGCCCACCGCATCGGCGATGGCTTGCAGTCTTCCAGGGAGCTTTTGGGCTTCGCGCTTTTTCGTCGGCTTCGGCACGGGCGCTTCGCATTCCTGCGTAACTCTTCTTCGGCACGCGTCGACGAGGAAAAATAGCTCCGACGTTCGATCGCTCGCTTCAGTGTGAAAGGTTTCACATGGTGAAACCTTTCCTCCTCTCGTCACGAGAATAGGCGGGATGCGCTGGACCGCTGGCTACGAAGATTTTCTGGCGAGCGCCGTAGAGGCACCAGCTCGTTCATTGCGCAATTTGGCGCGGATGTTTTGGATGGTTCGCTGATGCAGCCCGGAGCCGCGCGCAGCTTCCTTCAGGCTCGCGCCCTTGTCTAGCAGTTCGATTGCTCGACGACGTGCTCCGTCACGTGTGCCGCTTTGCCCCAGCGGCAACGTGATTTTCACACCATGATGGGCGCGCCGCCCATCGCCTTCGATATGCGCAGCAAAATAGGCGCACAGGCCGTCCGCCGCCTCACGCCCGATCGACTGCACGAGCCAATGGTCATTCGGCGCGCGCGCCGGAATGTATATCTCGCACCCGCCCCATTCGGCCGCGAGTTTCATGGTCGCATAAAGCCCGATAACAGTTGCGATCTCGGCTTGAAGGGGCGGAAGGAAGGAATAGTCTTCGGACATGCGTATGTCGTCTCGCCGCCTAAGCGAGAGCGACGGGTTACCGCCCTCCTTCCGACAAGCGCGAAGCGAACGCCTAGGCGCGCCGACAGTGCTGAAAGGGTGAACGATTTCATAGGGTGAAGAATTTCACCCGACCCTCTGCCGCCGATCAAGGAGCAGGGTGCGCGGAAGGGCTTGGGCGAAAAATGGGGAGTGGGTCAGTTTGAATTTCCGCTTTGCGCTGAGAGCGGATTTTGGTCAATGGCCGGCGAACGAGAAGTTTAGTTTATTTGCCTCAGTGCGTCGCGAGCGTAGCTATATCCGCGCTAGCGATGCCGCTGATAACACGGCGTCAATGTTCTAAGTATAGTACGTCTCGACTCGCGACGGCACGCCGTTCAGCGCTAACACGCGCGCGAAGGCATCTGCATACGCTCTGGCGCGCTCCATCGACTGCGATGGAAGATTGCAGTAGATGGCCGCCCCACCCTTATATCCGCGGCCGCCACGGCCTGTTTTTATTAGCCAACGGGCAAACCCCCTGCGGCTATCTGCGATCCATACGCTGGCCGAACCACATTCGCCTTCTTCAATTATGCCATAGTCTTCCAACAGCATTGGTGTCGGCAGAGTGGCATTATGGGCTGCGCGCCCATGCTCATCAGCGAGTAGAAAAAGATTTGCCCACCAACTATCGCCTTCGGCCTGATCAGGAACCAATACAGGCGGAGTCGGCGGCCGAACAACTCCGTCTTCGCAGTGGTCCGGAAATGCCGTAACGAGACGCCGCAACTTCTGCGGCTCGAGCATCCAACCCGTGCACATGGTGCCGCGCTTGCCGGCACGTGATCTGACGTCCACATACACGTTAAACCGCGCGCCGTAACCATCCTTCCAGCGTTGAATGACAAGGTCTCGTGGTTCGGAAAGGAGGAGACCATCATAGAATTGCGCGGCAAGATAACGCCAGTCATCAGGCTCGAAGCCGAGTTCGTCCAGAATAAAACTCGCCTTTGCGCCTCCCTCCTTATGTTCCCGATTGAACAGATAATCTGTGAATTTTCCGTCGGGGAGAACAGCCTGCAGGATGTCTTTGGCGGTCTCAGCGGTTGAAAACCTATAAGTCTGTCCTGCGTGGTCGGTCCACGATGCGTCGCAAAGTGCTCGGAAGAGCCGACCTTCAACTCTTGTTTGGGTTTTCCGCCGTAGTCGATCTACGGAAAGCGCACCTCGCATCGACAATGAACTCCTTTCAAGCCTGAAAGGTTCAGACGGTTGCCCATAGCTGTGGTCCACCCACTTCAGGCCATTCGGCTTGAAGTTTCGCGCCCCCTCGAGCTCCCAATCTTCGTCCCCTTCGATGGTGCGCTGTTGGATCACCGCTCCATCGCTAATAAAAGCGAGGTGCATCAAACCGTCATAAAAGGCGTATCTCTGGATTGGATTGCCTTGATCAATTGGGCAGGAGCCGATGTAACCAGGGTACCCTTTCAGGGCCGCGTCACAACCCTCACGAACAGGATCGGGCACATCAGATAGAGCGAGGCATTCTTCTCGTCGCATTCGCAAGACATCCAGGATTGCGCGTGAATCCGGACTGCCAAGCCCCTCGCTCAACGCTTCCGACATGTCCCATAACAATAATCGGAACAGGGCCATATCGTGGGTCTTAGTGTGACCAGATTGCCTTGGCTCTGAATATACCGCTCGAATTTGTGTGGTGAGTTCTGACAAAAGCTGAAGGCCACCGCGTAATTCCGCCACCGTTCTGCCGTGGGGATCAGCGGTAGATATCGCTTCAAGGAGAGCGCCTGTAAATGTCTTCAGCGCGGGCTCCTTCACGCCCACTGCACAGCTGTCAAAAAGGAAGAGATACGGTCGCTTCGGTTTCACTGAAATTCGGTCATTCATTTACAAGCTGTCGAATTGGGCACAGTCGAGCCGATCATCGTAGCTGTTGTCAATCACCGCTTGGGGTCAGGAGCTGCCATCCGCGACGTCTGCTTCGCGCCAGAAGCGGACTTTTCACGGGCGGCATTTGCATCAGGACGGTCTTTGGCTAAGCTTCCGATGGAAGATGTCGGTTGAGCGTGGCCTTTTAGACGCCGAAGGGTGTGGGCGGTTCGAAGCGGAGGCAGGCTCAGCTCCGCGCTGGCTAGGCGGTTGTACCGACAGTCTGAAGCGTTGGGTAAAAGACTCAGCCGGGCCGCGCAGGGCTTGAACGCATCCTGGGGCTAGTTTTCCAATGGTTCCGCGTTCCCCCCGTTCTATTTAACGAAGAAATGGAGGCACGGACTTGACCGATAGCGAGGACACGATCCGAGCGGTGGGGGGCAGCGGTGACCGGGCGTCAACTGGCATCCCGGGCCTCGATGATATTCTTGTCGGGGGCCTAACCCGCCAGCGGCTCTACCTTGTCGAGGGCCTTCCCGGAAGCGGTAAAACTACCCTCGGGCTACAATTCTTATTGGAGGGGCAGCGGCGGGGCGAGCGCTGCATGTTTGTCACGCTTTCGGAGACTGAAGATGAGTTGCGCGCCTCGGCGGCCTCTCACGGTTGGTCGCTCGACGCCATCTCAGTGGTCGAGTTGAGCACCTTCCGTGGCGAGGAAGAAGAGCAGACTCTGCTCCACCCCGCCGAATTCGAACTTGGCGAGACCACCGAGCGGATTCTGGAACGGATCAAAGAGGAGAAGCCGGATCGACTCGTCATCGATAACCTCTCCGAGGTGCGCATGCTCGCCCAGACGCCGCTGCGCTACCGTTGGCAGTTCTTCGCGCTGCGCCGGCTCTTTACCCGCTTGGGCTGCGTCGTCTTGATGCTTGACGACAAGACGGCTCGCCCGGATGATTTGCAAATACAAACCCTCGTCCACGGCGTGATCGCGCTAGAGCGGGGCAGCTTGAATACCTACGGGGCAGAGCGACTTGTTCTGAATGTGGTGAAAATGCGCGGCATCGCCTTTCACCGCGGCGCCCATGATTACGCGATCCTTACCGGTGGCCTCGTCGTCTATCCGCGTGTCACCATCTTCCAAAACAATGTCGAGACCGAATCCATCACCGTCAGCACCGGGGTTGCCGCACTGGATTCGTTACTGGGAGGCGGTCTGGTTGCCGGGGCCAGCACGCTGATCATGGGGCCGACTGGAACGGGCAAGACTTCCACTGCTACCCGCTGCATGCTCACGGCGCTAGAGCGCGGCGAGTCGGCCGCGGCGTTCATTTTCGATGAACAGCGCAGCGCGTTGCGCGCGCGCTCCGCCGGGCTGGGCATGGACCTATCGCCACATTTGAAGTCCGGGCGGCTGCGACTGCACGAATTCGATGCGAGCGAGCTGTCCCCCGGCAAGTTCTCCCACGATATTCGCCGCGCGGTCGATGTCGACGGCGCGCGGATGATCTTGATCGACAGCCTTAACGGGTATTATCACGCCATGCCCAACGAGCAGTATTTGATGCTGCAGTTGCACGACCTGCTCGGTTTCCTGAGCCGCTCTGGCGTGGTGACGCTGCTCGTCCTTGGCCAGCATGGCCTGACCGGTGCGGTACATAGTCAGATTGACCTGAGCTATCTTTGCGACACCCTGCTCCTTACGCGCTATTTCGAGGCCGCAGGGCAAGTGCGCCGGTGCCTGTCCATTGTGAAGACCCGCACCGCAAAGCATGAGTCCACCATTCGCGAATTCACCTTAGGTCCGCCCAACTGCCTGACAATCGGTCCCGTCCTGCAGGATTTCGAGAATGTCCTGGCCGGCGCGCCCGTGTTTCGTGGAGCTGCCAACACCCTGATAGACACGCTGTCGGGGTCCGAGACTGATACTCCGGTGTAACGGCAGTGGATGGCCGTGTCCTCATTTTGGCGTCTCGCGGCCGCGATGCTGAACTGGCGGTCCGGATACTCGCCAGAGACCAAGTGTCCTGCCATATCTGCGCCGACGTTGCGGAGCTGGTGCGGGAAGCGGTCGGGGGCGCCGAAGCCGCCCTAGTGACGGAAGAATCCCTGGACAATGACGACGTCGGCGTGCTGCTACGCTGGCTTGGAACGCAGCCGCCCTGGGCCAATTTTCCCTTTGTCGTGCTGGCCACGCCACGAGGTGACCTCGCGCAGGGGTCACGGGTGCCTGAATGGTCTGATACGATAAATGCAGTGCTGCTCGAACGGCCCCTTGGCGCGGCCGCATTGGGGAGCGCGGTGCAAGCCGCGCTGCGTGACCGCCAAAGACAGTATTTGGTCCGGGACTATCTCTTGGAGCGGGAGCAGGCCGCGGCGCATTTGGCGGCGGTGAACGCCTCGCTAGAGACCAGGATCGCAGACCGCACCGAAGCTCTGCGTGCCGCTTACGTCCGCCTCGCGGAAGAAGTGCGCGAGCGCGAGAAGACGCAGGCCCTGCTTATTCAAGCGCAAAAAGTGGAGGCGCTCGGCAAGCTCGCCGGCGGCATCGCTCACGACTTCAACAATATCCTTCAGGCGGTCGGGGGGGCGCTCTCCATCATTGACCGCCGCGCCGACGATGCAGTGAGCGCTCGGCGCCTCGCAGGTCTCGCGCTCAAGGCAGTGGAGCGAGGCGCGGCCATCACAGGCCGTCTACTCGCGTTCGGGCGCCGTAGCGACTTGCGCACCGAAACGTTGGATGTGGCAAGCTTATTTACTGGGCTTCGAGAGATCCTGACGCCGACCCTTGGAGCCAACATCGAAGTCAACTTAAGTTCTGAACCGAATTTGCTATTTCGCGCGGACAAAGCGCAACTTGAAACGGTTCTCGTCAATCTTGCCGCCAACGCTCGCGACGCGATGACGGACGGCGGGCAGCTTTTGTTTTCCGCGGGGTCGGAGGTCGTATCCTCGGAAGGTCTCGAGCACGCTCACGGGGTTGCGCCAGGGCGCTATGTTCGGCTTACGGTCGCCGACAACGGCACGGGCATGGATGGGGCTACGCTCGCCCGTGCATGCGATCCCTTTTTCACCACCAAGCCGCAGGGCGCGGGAACCGGACTTGGTCTCGCCATGGCGGTGGGCTTCGCTTCGCAGTCCGGCGGGACTCTTGCAGTCGATAGTACTCCAGGCAAGGGCACAACAGTGACGTTGTGGTTGCCCGCGGCTGACTTTCACGGGGCTACCGACGCGGCGCCATCGCAGAATGCGGAGGACGCAGCATCGATACCCCGTCCCACTGCGAAAAGCGCCCGGGTGCTGGTGGTCGACGATGAGGATTTGGTGCGTGAGACCCTCGCCGAGAATTTGGAATCCGAGGGCATCGGCGTGGTGACCGCCGCGAACGCGACCGATGCGTTGTCTCTGCTCGCTGCGGGGGAGGAAGTGGATGCCATCGTCACCGATCTTTCCATGCCAGGCATGGACGGCATCGCTCTCATCCGCGCCGCCCAGGAACGTCGCCCCGGGCTCCCAGCCGTGTTGCTCACAGGCTTCGCCAAGGACGACACGGCCATCGCGGTGAGCGGAGCAATTTCCGGGGCCTTTTCATTGCTGCGCAAACCAGCCAGCTTCCATGATGTCCTCGACACGGTCCAGTCATTGCTGGGGGCCAAGAAGTAAGGGAGTTCGAGCGGAGGGGACCTTCGCCCCGATCGGCGGTTAGCGGTCGCGCGAAGCGCTCGGATGAGGCTTAATTATTTCGCCCGCCGCTTGGGGGGCGCCAAGGCGCAACGTCGCGACAGTCCCAAACGCGTTCGGCGCTCTTCAAGCCGTCCCCGCGATCGCTTTCTTAATCAAGTCCATTAAAACTTGCGCTTTATAGGGCTTCGTCGCCCACGCTGTGCTTACGAATCGGTCGGGAACACGTTCGCCGCTCGTGTAGCCGGTTGTGAAAATGACGGGAATCCCGCGGGCGACAAAAACATCGGCAGCCGGAAAGACCATTTTGTTATCGAGGTTTACGTCCAGTATTGCGATGTCAGCGGTGATTGAGGCAGCGATTTCTTCGGCCTCGCCAACGCTTGCCGCGGAGCCTACGATCTCGACGTCATAGGCCTCCAGCATCATCTCCAGGCTGAGCAGGATGAGAGCATCGTCCTCAGCTACAAAAGCGCGCACTTTGGGCAAAGAAACCTCCGCTCGTAGACCTGTCCCTGGAACCCTGCAAACTCGGGGCAGAATCCGCTAGATGCTACATTGGGTCAGATTTCGCCCTTTCAGGCGCCGGGCGGCCAGGAGGGCCTAATATTCGAGCCCACTTTGAGGGCTTCGAGGTGCGAGGGGTCGGTTCTTATGCAGGCGCTCGTGCTCCCTTCCTCGTCCGACACCAAAGAGGTAGACGATGCTCTCAGCATTTCAGAGCAAGTCGAAACTCTGAGGGCAACAGGTGGCGCGGCCGTCAATTGCAATGGCCGCGTCGCACAGCACCGTCGTAATCCTCTATCGATGGTCGGCGTCAGGACTTACCCACTCGTCGCTATTCGACAGGAGATAGCTGCACTTTCGTCACAGCTGTAGCAGCGCAGATTCGGTGATAGCCATCAGCGATGATCAAAGGATTACTTTTTTTCCTTTCACCGCGGACCATCTTGCAGAGCGTGCGGGTCTGTTGAACCCCAGATTTCGACCGCAAGCTTGAGAAGGATCATCACCCCATTCGCACCCCCCAAGGGCCGCTTTGGGTCAAGAGCGGAAATTCAAATTGACGGGAAAACGCCACGCGTTGAAGACGGCCGCCCGAGGACTATAGTCAGGCCTCGTGAGGGCGCAAAATCGTGTGGCAGGGCAATACGCCCGCGGAGGGGGCCAGCGTCCTCCCCGTCACGCCTACCAAAATTGGAGAACGCTGCCTCCAGTTCGGGACTCGGCAACCAACTCCCCATGCCACCAGATAAAATCGCCGTTAAAGCACCATTGAACGCCAAGGGCGCGTTTTTCGAAGGCGTATGGGCCCAAGACAGCGGATTTCTGGACTGGCGCGCCAGAGGGCCGTTTCTGCGAAGATCGCGCTCGCGCGTTGTAGGAATCGCTTGGACGCTATATTCGGCGGTCGTGACGGCGCAAAATCGAGCAGGCCGGGCAATGCGCCCGCGGAGGGAACTGGCGTCCTCCCCGTCACGCCCCTTAATTCTCTATTCGCGATCCCCCGGCCGACTCGGCTTTCGTAAGGGATTTTCGCCGGAGGGGCGTCTTGAGGCGCGCAGCCTTGCGCCGGACAGGCGCGAGCGAACGGCCAAGGAACTCGGCGCGCAGCGCCCGCGCCTGTCCCACACATAGGCGAGGCAATGAGCGCAGACCCATTCCAGGCCGATGCGTCGCGCCAGTCGCAGCCCATGATTGGCGCGCCGCACGATCGCCGCGCGATCGTAGCTTCCGTCGTCTTTGAGGAGCTGGCGCGCCATGAAGGTTCTGACTAAGACCCTGGCCGGCCGGCGCGACGGCGAAGCTCCGCGTCGGCCGGCGGAGCGCGGCGTCAATCGGCCGATGCTGGCCTAGCTTTTTCCGGCTGGGAGGCCTTCGCCGTCATCGCCTCCGAAGCGCCGGCTGGCTCCGGCTTCGCCACCCCGATCAAGCCGCCGTCGAGGTCGAGGATCATGAGGCGGGTCAGATGTCCGACTTTCGGGATGAAAACTGCGACCCGTTCGCCGTGAAGCGGCTGCATCGCCGCGCAGCTCCAAAAACGCCCGTCCAATCGCACGCCGCCATGCTCGACGGTGCGAAACGCCTTGAGAAAGGCCGCATAGATCGGCCCTCGCGTGTCCGGCGCCGCGCCATTCTCAGCGGCGTCAAGGATATCCGCAGCCGCCAACAAGGCTTCGACCACGTCGGCTCCCGCCCGCGGCGCGCCCTCGGCTTCAATCGCCATGCTGGCGATGCAGCGGCCGAGCGCCGCCGATGCGCAGAGCAGCGTCCCGGAGACGTTCTTCGACGCAGGAACCGAGTCGAGCGCGGCGATGATCTCGCCAAAGCCGCGAAGATCGGATAGCGCCTCTCGCGCGCAGCGCGCATTGGCGGACAGCTCGAATTGCTCGGACGCCTCAATCGAAAGGCCGACGATGCGGCGGCCGATCGCCGCCGCGCCGCGCAGAAGATATTCAGAGTCGGCTTTATCCCCCGGGATGCAGTCCAGCGCATCTAGAATGTCGCCGAGATGGCCGATATCGTTCAACGCCTCCCTGGCGTGGCATGTCAGTTCGCTCATATTGAAAGACTTTCTGTTTGGGTGAGAAAACGCGTTATCCAGGCGCGTCACGCCGAAGCGCGCGCTTTTGTGAGCTTCTTTCGTGCGGGCTTTTGCGGCTTTGCGGCGCGTCCGCCAGCCTTCCGCGGCCTGGTTCGTCGTATCGCCGCCGCCAATCGTTCGGCTTCGGCCGCTTCCTTCAAAAACCCTTCGAGAAATATTTCCTTGTCCTGGAAAATCTCCGTCTCCAAAAGCAGCCGTCGTATGTCCGCAAGGATTTTGTCGAACTCAAATGTTCTGGCGTAGGCGTGGCGGACGTCGAGGTTCTCCAATTTCATGTCGTGGCGAAGCGCGCCCACTCTGCCCTCAAGATGTTCGGCATTGTCGAGCAACCTCTTGATAACCGTCTCATGCCATAGATGCTTGAGATGTTGAGTGCGTTCGTCGTAATCTCTCATCGATCGTATGCTGCTCATGGACTTCACCTGTCTGTCGTGGTTTACGATCATGCGAGGCGGGCGTAGCAGCGCCCGTCTCGCGCCTTCCAAGTCGCAAAGCTTGCGACTTGATCTCTTCCGCCGAAAAAAGTTGCAAAGACTGCGACTATTTCCTGCGCGGCGATTTCCCGCTCAACTATTGCTTCGTGCTTGACGACTGGATTTCTGCCTGCACATCGCTTCGAAAGCGACGCCGTGCTCTAAGTGGAACTTGGCTATATGCGTGATCGTCTCGAACATCCGCCGACATAAGTCGCAGCCCTACGGTCACCGCTTCATTGTTGATTTCTCGAATTGCGCTTATGGTCACGCTTTGCGGGCCGATGATATCGACGAGCCTTTCCTTGCTGAGCGAAAGAAGCTCTTCGCGTGTGAAAATCGGTCCTTGCGTCATCAAGCACTCCGATCTGAGGACTGGTCAGCTGTTTCAGCCTTGCGCCGGATCATGGCGCGAAGACCGTTGATCGCCTTTCCGGCCGCATCCAACGAAAGAAAGCGGAGCGCCGAAACACCGTAGGAACGTTCGATCCAGGCGTTGAGCGCTTTTTCGGAACCGTCGATCGTCGACCATTCCTCCCAAAGCTTGCGGATCACCGCGACCTGCTTTGGTGTCGCCATCCCTCGCCGCGCGCCGAAGCTGGTCGCGGACGTGTGCCTGAACCCAAGCCGCTTCGCCTCCCTGACAAACGCGTTCAATCCCACATTGTCGAGGTCTTTCGCGCTCTCGACGCCGGCCGCCTCACGCAAGAGATGTCGATAGGTTTCCTCGTCGAGGGCGAGTTGTCGCTTGACGATCTGAACGAGCCTTAGCTGCTTTGCGTTCAACATTCCGCTATTCCGCTGCTCCGTTCGCTTTCGGGGCTCTCACGCGGCCATACGAGCGCGCTTCACAAATCGTCGTCATCTCGAGAGAGCATTCGCAGGCCACGCTTCTTCTTGAGAAAGGCGGCGGCTTCGCGGATTTCATTTGAGCCGATATCGCTTCCGGCTGACCCGGCGCGCGCAGCGGACAGCATTTCGACAAGCTCGCGAATCGACTGCTTGGCGGCGAACTGGATGCAGGCTTGCAAAGCTTCTTGTCCGACGACCCCATAGGCGACCGCAATGGCCTTATGATCTTCTTCCGAGGCTTCGCCGACGATAAATTGCCGCCCACAACGGCTCTCAATTTGATCAAGATTGCCGGCTTTGGCGCGCGATCGCTTCAAGAGCTTGTCATTGCCGCAGAAGACGACGGGCAGACCGTGCCGGTAGGGAAAATCTGAGACTTCCTGCAAAACAGAAAGGTCGATCTTGTGCGCCTCGTCGACGACGAGGAAATCGCCCATGGCTTGCCACGCGGTGAGAAATTCTTCGATCGCTTCGAAAGCCGCCTTGCAGGAACTCGTATTGCTGAAATGCGAGCCATAGTGGTCACCGAGAATGTCAGCGAGCGAACAAAGCGCCGCGCGTGGCGTCGCGTCGCTGACATTGGCGCGCCAATATATTCCTCGAGCAAACGGGCGGCGCCCGTCGATTTCGCGCAACAAGGTGACCGTCTTGCCCTGCCCCGCCTTGCCTTTGATAACGACGGCGGTCTTGCTCTGTAGGGCGTATTCGACACTCGCGCGCACGCCGCGCGTGATCGTCGTTTCGACAAAAAAATAGTCGCTCATTGCTGTTTGGCTCCCTGAATGCGGCGGATGAAGTCTTCGTCGAATGCCGCCTCCATCTCGCGCACGGCGTCCTCGCGGGCGCGCTTAACCTTGGGATTTTCCTTCACCCCACGCGCGATCGCGCGCGCAGAGTCGGAGGCCGTCACGCGCGCGCCAATCGGCGCTGGAAGCATCTTGGGAGCAGTGTTTGCGAGCGCCAAAACTTCGCCGACAACGTCGATATCTGGCGCTGACCTATCGAGCCTGCGAACCGCTGCGACGCGTTCGCGCTGTTGTTTCTCGCTTGCGCGCGCGCCGGCTGGGTCGAGATATCTATATTCTACCGCTTCTTCAGCGAAGCCTATGAGGTTGCCGCGCTCGTCTTCGAGCGGTAGGCGGTCCCATTGCTCGAATTTTGGAATGAGCACAGTCACCCGATCGCTGATGCGCTCGCGCAGCTCGCTGCATGTCCAAAAGCGTCCCCCGACGGCGATATAGCCGTTCTTGATGACGCGCGCCTCGCGCGTTGAAAAGGCAGTGAAGAAGGCGTCCGGGTCGACTTCCGTCATATGCCAACCGCCCCTGACCGCGCGGTTGTAGGCTTCTGTGGGCGAAAGACCTTTCAATTGCCCGCGTTGCGGCAACGCGTGATATTGAGTAACGATCGCGCCGCAGACCTCTCGGAATTGCTCGAATGTGCCGCCGGTGTCGACGGGCGCCTTCCCGACGTTGGCGACTTTGGATTTCATCCTGTCGCCGCCGATGTAGCCTGGCAATTTTGCGAAGTAGTGGCGCAAGATCGCGAAGACGCCTTCAATCGCCTTGGCGCGTGCGTTATACGGTTTTGCGTGTATGAGAACGCGTTCCCCGTCATTGCCCGCGAGCTTCATGGCGTCGGGGATAAACTCGGCAAAGTTATATTCCGATCCATTATCGAGATAGAGCGTTTTCGGCAGTCCCCAAGCAGACGCCATCTCCATGAAGCTGGCGATGACATGCGCGTTGCGAATGCCTATGCCCTTGGGAAGAAAGACAACCGTCATCCACAGGCGCTTCGTCGCAACGTCGAGCCAACAGATCGCCTTGGCGTAGCGCTGAAAACCGTCGACCTCGGGCAACAGGAAATCGAGAGGATGCACGTCGCCGACGATGACATCCATCGGCGCCAGTCCGTCGATCGTGCGACGGATGGCGGGCGCGCTATCCTGCCATGCTTTCCGGTCTTTCTTGAGTTTGGCGACGGTCCGATATTCGCACTCCGCCTTGACGATATGGAGAGGGATGTCGCAAACGCCGTTCGGCGGCTCGAAACCGCGCTCCCTGACGAGTTTCTCAAGGTGACGTGCGGCGTCCAGGCGGATTGCGGAAATGCTTTCCCACGCCTTGTGCCAGCCCCGAATGCGAGCTTTCAGAGCTTCCTCGATGGCCGCCAAATTCTCTAACCCGACGTCGCGCGCCCAGGCATCGAATTTCGCGGTGACGATCGTGCGTTTCGTCCTGTGATCATTGCGCTTGGCGCGACCTAATGCTCTGACGCCGTTGCGTTGATAATCTGCGAGGAAGCGATTGAGCGTGCGCATGCTGTAGCACCGAAATGTGCCCGAGCCCTTGACGTCGGGCAGCTTCTTTTCGCTCCATGCGCGAAGGACATTCGCGCGGGCGACGGTGCCCTCCTTCGTCGCTTCGACTCCCTCGACAAAGCGGGAAAACCACTCCAGGACCGCATCGAAGTGGGTTGCGAAGGTTCGCGGCGAAACGGGTGTTGAAGGGGCGTTCAAATGGGCCTTCAAACGCTCTCGAACGTCGATTGGAAGGGAGTCGACGCGAACTTGATATTGGACTCCAGCCTTCCCGCCGCGACCGCTAACTGTCCTGACGACGAGTCGAGCCCCACGCCAAGACTTGCCTTCTTTCCCTCTTAAACAAGCCTTTTCAACTGCCTGCCGACTGAGGCTTAGAGACGCTGCGACTTCAGCTATCGTAACCCAATTCTTCACTTCGCCTGCGCCTCGAACAGCTCTGAGATGAGGCGTTGTCGGATTTCAATTGCTTTCCGACTGTGGCGTTCCCCTTTAAGGGCCTTCTCGGCCGTTTGCCTATTAATGCCTTCGGCTCTACACCAAGCGGACAGGCTTGATCGCCGTGCCGTTAGAGCGGCGCGAACCGCGACGTAAAGGTCACCCGAACCAACGGCAACCGTTTTGAGAGTTACAGTATGTTGGTGCAACATGATTAACTATTTGCACTAGGTGTATGTGCATGTCAACGCCTCTCCACGATCAATCCATAATCGACGGCTTGCGCGCGTTGATGAAAAAGAAAAAGATTTCCGTCCGGACTCTGGCAGAACAAATTAATATACCCTATCGCACGCTTCAGAATTATTTGACAGGGGCTACGCGTTTTCCAGTAAGCGTATTTTTGGCCGCAAGTGAAGCGCTCGGCTTGGAACGCCATTATATTGTGTCGAACTCACTTGAATTGTCTCATTGGGATTTACACGATGCTATACTAACAGTGTTTGGCGATCTCCTTGACAGGATCAGAGTCGACGAAAAAGGGAATATATTGGAAATACTCGCCGATCCGGTAAAAGATGGAAGTCATAAGGCTATTGTTTCGTCTATTTTAGCCGGGAAGCTGAGCAAGGAATACGCTCGCTTTCGAGAAGACTCGCTACTAAAAGATGCCGGGCTCCGCCCCCCGAACCGAATTTCGGATTTGGAGAAAAAGATTGGCCAATAAGTTGGCCAATACTCCCTGACGAGATAAAGGTTGGCCAATCCAAATTGCATAATTCCTTGTTTCTCCTTGTTTTGATCAATTGAGCGGTCACGCGCGAGGTTGGCCAATAGGTTCGCCAATGTTCCGCGATCTAGTTGCCTGTTTTTACATCAGATACGGGTTTTGATGGACAAATAGCGATGTCCGCCCAGGACAAATAATTATGTCCGCTCCACTCGTTGAACAAAAAAAGAACTTGGCAAAAAGAACAAATCGTGCACACTGGAGGTCAGGGTCAAGCGCGCCGTCCCCCTTCTCGCCTTGGCGCGTTTGGCCCCGCCCCTCGCAGCCGCATTGCCGCGCCTAGCCAACCGTGTCAGAAGGAATTTCAGCCGTGAGCCAAGCCAATCTCCGCCTCGTGGAAGGGACGTCCGTGGACAAGACCAAGGCGCTCGACGCCGCTCTGTCGCAGATCGAGCGCGCCTTCGGCAAAGGCTCGATCATGCGGCTCGGCAAGAACCAGAAAGCCGTCGAGATCGAGACGATCTCCACAGGCTCGCTGGGCCTCGACATCGCGCTCGGCGTCGGCGGCCTGCCGCGCGGCCGCGTCGTCGAGATTTACGGGCCGGAATCCTCGGGCAAGACCACCCTCACCCTGCATGTCATCGCCGAGGCGCAGAAATTGGGCGGCGTCTGCGCCTTCGTCGACGCGGAACATGCGCTTGACCCCATCTACGCCCGCAAGCTCGGGGTCAATCTCGAAGATCTCCTGATTTCGCAGCCCGACACCGGCGAGCAGGCGCTTGAGATCACCGACACGCTGGTGCGCTCGAGCGCCGTCGACGTGCTCGTCATCGATTCGGTCGCGGCGCTGACGCCCCGCGCGGAAATCGAGGGCGAGATGGGCGACGTGCAGCCCGGCCTGCAGGCGCGGCTGATGAGCCAGGCGCTGCGCAAGCTCACCGCCTCGATCGCCCGCTCCAACACGCTCGTCATCTTCATCAATCAGATCCGCATGAAGATCGGCGTGATGTACGGCTCGCCCGAGACGACGACCGGCGGCAATGCGCTGAAATTCTACGCCTCGGTGCGGCTCGACATCCGCCGCATCGGCGCGATCAAGGACCGCGACGAGACGACCGGCAACCAGACCCGCGTCAAAGTGGTCAAGAACAAGGTGGCGCCGCCGTTCAAACAGGTCGAATTCGACATCATGTATGGCGAGGGCGTCTCCAAATTCGGCGAATTGGTTGATCTTGGCGTCAAGGCCGGCGTCGTCGAGAAGTCGGGCGCCTGGTTCTCCTACGACAGCCAGAGGCTCGGCCAGGGCCGCGAGAACGCCAAGAGCTTTTTGAAGCAAAACCCCGAGGCCGCGCAGCGCATCGAACAGGCGATCCGCGAGAACGCCGGGCTGATCGCCGAGCGTATTCTCGACGCGCCGGATGAAAACGAGGCCGGAGAGGCCTAAGCCACCCTACGCGTCGTACGTAATCGCACTTGAGGCGCTGCGCGCGCTGGTGATTTGGAACTGGCGAAGGGGCCTGGCGGCCCCCTCGCCATTGCCGTTTCCCCCCGAAACTGTCATATCGCGCAGGACGAAGCGCGCGACGGCGCCGCCTGCCGCAGCCTTCGCCGCAACCTCGGGCCGTCGCCTGTTTCGTTGAAACGAAAAGCCGCTCCAGGTTATTGTTTAAACGCGTCTCCCGCATCGGCGCAGAAGCCGCTTCGGCGACGGGAGCGCATTCGCGAGCCGTGACCGCATGAGTGGCGTCAACCAGATCCGAACCGCCTTCCTCGACTATTTCGCGCACAAGGGGCACGAGAAAGTCGCCTCATCCTCGCTCGTGCCGCACAATGATCCGACGTTGATGTTCACCAACGCCGGCATGGTGCAATTCAAGAATGTCTTCACCGGCGTCGAAAAACGCGCCTATGCGCGCGCCGCCTCGGCGCAAAAATGCGTGCGCGCCGGCGGCAAGCATAACGACCTCGACAATGTCGGCTACACCGCGCGCCACCACACCTTCTTTGAAATGCTCGGCAATTTCTCCTTCGGCGACTATTTCAAGGAAGGCGCGATCGAACTCGCCTGGAACCTCATCACGCGCGAATTCGGGCTCAACGTCGATCGGCTGCTCGTCACCGTCTATCACGACGACGACGAGGCCTATGATCTGTGGAAAAAGATCGCCGGCTTTGACGACGGCCGCATCATCCGCATCGCCAGTTCTGACAATTTCTGGAGCATGGGCGACACTGGGCCCTGCGGCCCCTGCTCGGAGATCTTCTACGACCAGGGCGAGGCGCTCAAAGGCGGTCCGCCCGGCAGCCCGGACGAGGACGGCGACAGATTCCTGGAGTTCTGGAACCTCGTCTTCATGCAATATGAGCAGGTGGCGCCAGGGCAACGCGCGCCGCTTCCGCGCCCCTCGATCGACACCGGCATGGGGTTGGAGCGCATCGCCGCGCTGATGCAGGGCGTGACCTCCAACTACGACATCGATCTCTTCCGCGCGCTGACCGGCGCGGTCGCCGATTTCACCGGCGCGGCGGTCGACGGCCCGCAGGGCGCGAGCCATCGCGTCATCGCCGACCATCTGCGCGCCTCCTCCTTCCTCGTCGCCGACGGCGTCACGCCGTCGAATGAAGGCCGCGGCTATGTGCTGCGCCGGATCATGCGCCGCGCCATGCGCCACGCCCAGCTTCTCGGCGCGAAAGAGCCGCTGATGTGGAAGCTGGCGCCGACGCTCGTCGCCGAGATGGGCCAGGCCTATCCGGAGCTCGTGCGCGCGCAGTCGCTCATCGCCGACACGCTGCTTTCCGAAGAGACGCGCTTTCGCGCCACGTTGGCGCGCGGCCTCGCGATCCTCGATGAAGAGACGGCGGCGCTCGGCCAAGGCGACAAGCTTTCCGGCGAAACGGCGTTCAAACTCTACGACACCTACGGCTTTCCGCTCGATCTCACCGAGGACGCCTTGCGTCCGCGCGGCATCGGCGTCGACAAGGAAATCTTCAACGCCGCGATGGAGCGCCAGCGGGCCGACGCGCGCAAGGCCTGGTCCGGCTCCGGCGAAACGGCGACTGAAGCGCTCTGGTTCGCGCTGAAGGAGCGTCTCGGCGCGACCGAATTCCTCGGCTATGAAACCGAAAGAAGCGAGGGCGTCGTCACCGCCATTATTCATGACGGCGGCGAGGCGTTTTCGCTGAAGGAAGGCGCGCGGGGGGCGCTGATCCTCAATCAAACCCCCTTCTATGGCGAGTCGGGCGGACAGGTCGGCGACGTCGGCGTGATGCGCGCCCGCGGCGTGCGCTTTCACGTCGAAAACACCGTCAAGAAGCTCGGCGACCTCATCATTCACGAGGGCGTCGTCGAAGAGGGCGAGATCACGCCCGGCCTCGCGCTCGAGCTCGACGTCGACCACGAGCGCCGCACCCAGTCGCGCGCCAACCATTCGGCCACGCATATTCTGCATGAGGCGCTGCGGCAGGTGCTCGGCGAGCATGTGGCGCAAAGGGGGTCGCTCGTTGCGCCGGATCGGCTGCGCTTCGACTTCACCCATCCCAAGCCGCTCACCGATGAGGAGCTGGCGCGCGTCGAGACGCTCGCCAACGAGATCGTTCAGGACAATGCGCCGGTCGAGACGCGGGTGATGGCTCAGGACGACGCCATCCGCTCCGGCGCGCGCGCGCTCTTTGGCGAGAAATACGGCGACGAAGTGCGCGTCGTCTCGATGGGCCCGGTGAGTCCCGGCGCCGCGCATCCCTTCTCCGTCGAGCTGTGCGGCGGCACGCATGTCGCCCGCACCGGCGACATCGGCCTCGTCGCCATCGTCGGGGAGGGCGCGGTGGCGTCCGGCGTGCGCCGCATCGAGGCGCGCACCGCCGAGGGCGCGCGTAGCCAGCTCGTCGCGCAGTCGCGCGCGCTGCGCGACATGGCGGCGCTGATGCGCGCCCCGGTCGAAGACGCGCCGGCGCGGCTTGTCGCTCTTCTCGACGAACGCAAGCGGCTTGAGCGCGAACTTTCGGACGCCAAACGCAAGCTGGCGATGGGCGGAAGCGCTGTCGACGGCGGCGCCGAGAAGCCGCGCGACGTCGGCGGCGTGAAGCTTCTCGCGCGGGCGGTCGAAGGCATCGAGGCCAAGGATTTGAAGTCGATGGTCGACGACGCCAAAAAGGCGATCGGCTCGGGCGTCGTCGCGATCGCTAGCGCCTCGCCCGACGGCAAGGCCGGCATTGTCGTCGGCGTCACCGACGATCTCACCGAGAAATACAGCGCCGTGGATTTCGTGCGCGTCGCGAGCGTTATGCTCGGCGGCAAAGGCGGCGGCGGCCGCCCCGACCTTGCGCAGGCGGGCGGCCCCAACGCCGCCGCCATCGATCAGGCGCTCGCCTCCGTGGAGGACGCGTTGCGCGGAAAAGCGGACGCGCCATGAACGAGCCGGACCGGCGGCGCGGTCTGGCTTTGTTGCGGCGGCGTGTCCATGTCGTCCTGGACGGCGGCAGCCACGACCGGGTCGCGCGCGTGGTCCATCGCGGGCTGATTGGGCTCGTCCTGCTGTCGGTGGTTTCGGTGATCTTCGAATCGGTGCCGGAATACAGCGACAACTATGCGGACATATTCAACCTCATTGAATATGTCGCCGTCGCCGCCTTCACGCTCGAATATGTCTTGCGCGTCTGGTGCGCCCCCGAACATGCGCTCTACGCGCGCCGCTCGCCGACGGCGGCGCGGCTCGCCTTCATCGGATCTGGCTGGGCGCTGATCGACCTCGCCGCTTTCCTGCCCTTCTATCTCTCCTTCTACTTCTCGGCGGATCTGCGCGTCTTTTTGATGCTGCGCCTGCTGCGCTTTTTCAAATTCGCGCGCTATTCTCCCGGCATCCGCACCTTGCTGGCGGTGATCGAGGCCGAGCGCAAGGCGCTGCTCGCCTGGCTGATCATTCTGTTTGGCGCAGTGCTGTTCTTTTCGACCGCGATGCATATCGCCGAACATGAGGCGCAGCCCGAAAAATTCGGCACGATTCCGGACGCGATGTGGTGGGCGATTGAAACGGTTACGACCGTCGGCTATGGCGAAGTCATTCCGCTCACGCTGGCGGGCAAGCTTATCGCCTCCTTCGCCATGGTGACGGGCTTTCTGCTGCTGGGCCTGCCGGTCGGCATTCTCGCCACCGCCTTCGCCGAAGAAATTCACCGCCGCGAATTCGTCGTCACCTGGACGATGGTCGCCAGCGTGCCGCTGTTTCGGGGCCTCGATGCGGCCGGGATCGCCGAGATCATGCGCTAGCAAGGGCGATTCCGCGCATTCGATGTATTTCATCGCCGAGGGCGAGGTTGAAGTCGAGCTGGCGCATGAAAACGTCAAGCTCGGCGAAGGGCAGTTCTTCGGCGAGATCGCCGTGCTGCACAAAACGTCACGCACCGCCGACGTGCGGGCGACCGCGCCAACGAAGCTTCTCATCCTCGACGCCTATGATCTGCAGACGCTGACCAAGCGCAATCCGGAAATCGGAGAGGCGATTCGCGAGATTGCGCAATCACGATCCGAGCTCGCGCCGGCGGAGCGGCACGGCGACATGATTGAAGCGGAGCTCGAGGAGCCGACGTCTGAAGGCGTGAATGAGACATAGTTCACGCCGCGTTTGAGCAGTTCCGCGTGAGAGCGCCGCGCGGATCCGACAAGCGCTGGCATGATGCGGTGAGGAAGCGCCTCGCAACCAAACGGTGGCGGGCAAGTGGGATTGAACGCGAGACGCTGGACGTCTCTCTAGGCCCACTCAGCCGTCATGGCCGGGCTTGTCCCGGCCATCCACGCCGAGAAGCAGCGCAAGCGCTGAAACTTTGCGGAGCGGCGCCGCGCGGATGCCCGCGACAAGCGCGGGCATGACGCAGAGAGGAAGCGGATGGCGACGAAGAGACACTCGCGTGGAAGCAGGCTCTAACGTCGTTGCGCAATCACTCAGCCGTCATGGCCGGGCCTGTCCCGGCCATCCACGCCAAGAAGCAGCGCAAGCGCTGAAACTTTGCGGAGCGGCGCCGCGCGGATGCCCGCGACAAGCGCGGGCATGACGCGGAAAGGCTCGGCAAACGCTGTAGAGAGGATGTGTGGCTTTCTCTGCGCGGTCTGATCAGCCGCCGATCGCCGCGCGCAGTTCCTGCAATTGCGCGAGCTTGTCGGACGCGGCGAGGCGCGCGTCGTCAGACTTGGCGTCGGATATGTCTTCGCGCGCGTTGCGAATGTCGGCGTCGACCTTGGCGACATCGATCTCGGAAAGCGGAATCGCCTGTTCGGCGAGAATGGTGAAGCCGGACGCGTTGACGTCGGCGAATCCCCCGCGCACGAACAGCTTCTCGACCTTCCCTTCGCCGCCGGAAACGGTCACCACGCCGGCCTTCAGCGTGGTCATCACCGGGGCATGGTCCTTGAGCACGGTGAACTGGCCGTCGGCGCCGGGCGCGACGACCGACTCGACTTCGCCGGAGAAGAGATGCTTCTCGGGAGAGACGAGTTCGAAGTGGAATGCGGCCATGATGTTCTCCGACGGCGCGTTGCGTCCAGCCCGTCATGGCCGGGCTTGATCCGGCCATCCACGAAAACTGATCAGCGACCTTGGCCGAAACATCTCCGGCCAAGACGCTTTTAAAAGTTACGCCGCTTCCTTGGCGAGCTTGGCGGCCTTTTCGACCGCCTCTTCGATGGAACCCACCATGTAGAAGGCGGCCTCGGGCAGATGGTCGTATTCGCCGTCGACAAGGCCCTTGAAGCCCTTGATCGTGTCGGCGAGCGCGACGAGCTTGCCGGGCGAACCGGTGAAGACTTCGGCGACGTGGAAGGGCTGCGACAGGAAGCGCTCGATCTTGCGGGCGCGGGCGACGACGAGCTTGTCCTCCTCGGACAGCTCGTCCATGCCGAGAATGGCGATGATGTCCTGCAGCGACTTATAGCGCTGCAGAGTCGACTGCACCCTGCGCGCGATGTCGTAGTGCTCCTCGCCGACGATCGCCGGCGACAGCATGCGCGAAGTGGAATCGAGCGGATCGACCGCCGGATAGATGCCCTTCTCGGCGATCGAACGCGACAGCACGGTCGTGGCGTCCAAATGCGCGAAGGAGGTCGCGGGCGCCGGATCGGTCAAATCGTCGGCCGGGACGTAAATCGCCTGCACCGAAGTGATCGAGCCCTTGGTCGTCGTGGTGATGCGCTCCTGCAGTGCGCCCATGTCGGTGGCGAGCGTCGGCTGATAGCCCACCGCCGAGGGGATGCGGCCGAGGAGCGCCGAGACTTCCGACCCCGCCTGGGTGAAGCGGAAGATGTTGTCGACGAAGAACAGCACGTCCATGCCGCGGTCGCGGAAATCTTCGGCGACGGTGAGGCCCGACAGCGCGACGCGCATGCGCGCGCCCGGCGGCTCGTTCATCTGGCCGTAGACCAGCGCGCATTTGGAGCCTTCGCCGCCGCCCTTCTTGTTGACGCCGCCCTCGATCATCTCGTGATAGAGGTCGTTGCCTTCGCGGGTGCGCTCGCCGACGCCGGCGAAGACGGAATAGCCGCCATGCGCCTTGGCGATGTTGTTGATCAGCTCCATGATCAGCACGGTCTTGCCGACGCCCGCGCCGCCGAACAGGCCGATCTTGCCGCCCTTGGCGTAAGGCGCGAGCAGATCGACGACCTTGATGCCGGTCTCGAGAATCTGCGCTTCCGTCGCCTGCTCGGCGTAGGAAGGCGCCGGCTGGTGAATCGCGCGGCGCGATTTCGTCAGCATCGGACCCGCCTCGTCGACCGGCTCGCCGATGACGTTGATGATGCGCCCAAGCGTCTCGTCGCCGACCGGAACCGAAATCGGCGCGCCGGTGTCGGTGACTTCCTGACCGCGCACCAGGCCTTCGGACGAATCCATGGCGATGGTGCGAACGGAGTTTTCGCCCAAATGCTGCGCGACTTCGAGAACGAGGCGATTGCCTTGGTTCGTCGTCTCGAGGGCGTTCAGAATCTCAGGCAAATTCCCGTCGAACTGCACGTCAACGACGGCGCCGATGACTTGGGTGATGCGCCCGCTGGGCTTATTGGCGGCCATGTTTGGTCCTCGTCCTAAAATGCCTCAGAGCGCCTCGGCGCCCGAGATGATTTCGATGAGCTCCTTGGTGATCATCGCCTGACGCGACCTGTTGTAGATCGTCGTCTGCTTCTTGATCATGTCGCCGGCGTTGCGCGTCGCATTGTCCATCGCGCTCATGCGGGCGCCTTGTTCGGAGGCGGCGTTCTCGAGCAGCGCGCGAAACACCTGCACGGAGATGTTGCGCGGCAGCAGCGTCGAGAGAATTTCGTCCTGTCCCGGCTCATATTCATAAGACGCCTGCGGACCTTCGACAGGCGCCGCATTTTCGTTCGAGGGAATTTGCGCCGGGATGAGCTGCTGCGCGGTCGGAATTTGAGCGATCACCGATTTGAAGCGTGAGAAGAACAGCGTCGCGACGTCGAAGTCGCCCTCTTCGAACATGCGGATGATCTTCTTGCCGATTTCATCGGCGGTGTCGAAGCCCATCTGCTTGACGCCGCGCAGCTCGATGACCTCGATGATGTGGCGCTCATATTGGCGGCGGAGCTGCTCGAAACCCTTCTTGCCGACGCAGAGGATCTTGACGGTCTTGCCCTGATCCTGAAGCCGCGCGATGTGCTCGCGGGCGAGACGCACGATGGAGGAATTGAAGGCGCCGCAAAGGCCGCGCTCGGCGGTGGCGACGACGAGGAGATGCGTATCGTCCTTGCCATTGCCGGCCAAGAGCGGAGGTCCGCCCGCCGTCACGCTGGACGCGAGATTGGCCAGCACCGACTCCATGCGCTCGGCATAAGGACGCGCCGCCTCCGCCGCCGACTGGGCGCGGCGCAATTTCGCGGCGGCGACCATCTGCATGGCCTTGGTGATCTTCTGCGTCGCCTTGACGGAGGAGATGCGGTTTCGAAGATCCTTTAGCGAGGGCATATCGTTTTTGCCTGTCTCGTTTCACCAACGTCCATATGGCCGGGCGCGCCTTAAGCGAAGCTCTTCGCGAAGCTCTCGACGACGCTCTTGAGTTTCGCCGCGGTCTCGTCGGTGAGATCCTTCGTCGTGCGGATGCTCTCGAGAATGTCGCTGTGCTGCGAACGCAGCAGCGCGAGCAAGCCGTCTTCGAACGCGCGCACGCGATTGACCGGCAGCGGATCGAGATAGCCGTTGACGCCGGCGTAGATCACGCAGGTCTGCTCTTCCATCTTCAAGGGCGAGAACTGCGGCTGCTTCAAGAGTTCGGTGAGGCGCGCGCCGCGATTCAAGAGGCGCTGCGTCACCGCGTCGAGATCCGAGCCGAACTGGGCGAAGGCGGCCATTTCGCGATACTGCGCCAGTTCGCCCTTGATCTTGCCGGCGACCTTCTTGGTCGCCTTGGTCTGCGCCGACGAGCCGACGCGCGACACCGAAAGGCCGACGTTCACCGCAGGACGAATGCCCTGGTAGAAGAGATCGGTCTCAAGGAAGATCTGGCCGTCGGTGATCGAGATGACGTTCGTCGGAATATAGGCCGACACGTCGTTCGCCTGCGTCTCGATGACCGGCAGCGCGGTGAGCGACCCGGCGCCGCGATCGTCGGAAAGCTTCGCCGCGCGCTCGAGCAGGCGCGAATGCAGATAGAAGACGTCGCCCGGATAGGCTTCGCGGCCCGGCGGACGGCGCAGCAGCAGCGACATCTGGCGGTAGGCGACGGCCTGTTTGGACAGATCGTCATAAATGATCACGGCGTGCATGCCGTTGTCGCGGAAATATTCGCCCATCGCGCAGCCGGAGAAGGGCGCGAGGAACTGCATCGGCGCCGGATCGGAGGCCGTCGCGGCGACGATGATCGAATATTCGAGCGCGCCGCGCTCTTCGAGCACCTTGACGAATTGCGCCACGGTCGAGCGCTTCTGGCCGATGGCGACATAGACGCAGTAGAGCTTCGACTTCTCGTCGTCGCCGTCGTTCAGGGACTTCTGATTGAGGATCGTGTCGAGCGCGATGGCGGTCTTGCCGGTCTGGCGGTCGCCGATGATCAGTTCGCGCTGGCCGCGGCCGATCGGGATCAGCGCGTCGACGGCCTTCAGGCCCGTCGCCATCGGCTCATGCACGGATTTGCGCGGAATGATGCCGGGCGCCTTGACGTCGACGCGTGAGCGCTGCGTCGCCTTGATCGGCCCCTTGCCGTCGATCGGATTGCCGAGCGCGTCGACGACGCGGCCCAGCAGCTCCTTGCCGACGGGAACCTCGACGATGGCGCCGGTGCGCTTGACCGTCTGGCCTTCCTTAATGTGGCGGTCGTCGCCGAAAATCACGATGCCGACATTGTCGGTTTCGAGATTGAGCGCCATGCCCTTGGTGCCGTCCTGGAATTCGACGGTCTCGCCGGCCTGCACATTGTCGAGTCCATAGACGCGCGCGATGCCGTCGCCGACGGACAGAACCTGGCCGACCTCGGTGACTTCGGCCTCGGCGCCAAAGTTGGCGATCTCCTTTTTGAGGATCGCGGAAATTTCTGCGGCGCGGATATCCATCAGCCGACCTCTTTCATGCGTGTGCGGATTGAGTTGAGCTTGGTGCGCACGGAGGCGTCGACCATGCGTGAACCGATTTTGACGATCAGACCGCCGATGATCGACGGATCCGTCGTCACCTTGAGATCGATGGTCTTGCCGCCGGTGACGCCGGCGAGCGTCTCGCGCAGCGCGGCTTCATGATCCGGCTTCAGCGCCGCCGCGATCGTCACGTCGGCGCGCACCAGGCCCTTCGCCTTGTCGTGCAGGCGGCGATAGGCGGCGATCATGTCGGAGATGACGAAGAGACGTCGCTTGGCGGCGACGAGACGGATGAAATTGGCGGCGATGCCGGTGATCTGGCCCTTGTTGAGAACCGGCTCGAGCGCGTCAAGCTGCTCCTTGGCGGAGAACACCGGGCTTTTGACCATGCGCTTGAGATCGGCGCTGCCGTCCAGCAGAGTCTTGAATCGATCGAGCGCCGCGGCGACGTCATCGGCGGCGTGATTTTCCGTCGCCAAATCATAGAGTGCGGAGGCGTAGCGACCCGCAACGCCCGATAAGGAATCCCCGTCTTGAGCCACTTGGTTCGCTCGTCAATCTACGTCGTTTGGAGACGCCGCTCGCAGTGCAAGTTGCACGGTCGCGACGATAAAGCGGTTAGCCTCAAACGACGGATGCTGTAGGAAAAGGAACGAGGGCCGCTGCGCCCCAGCTCCAAGGCGAGCGTCCCCTAACACAGGCATTTTGGGGGCGCAACCCTGTCACATTGCCGCGATTTTTGGCGCCGGCCTAAAACCCGGCCAAGCAACAGCTCTCGAGGGAGGCATATTCATGACCAAAGCGGTCGTCGGAATAATCGGCGGGTCAGGCGTTTATGATCTGCCGGGGCTCGCCAACATTCGCCGCGAGCGGGTCGTGACGCCCTGGGGCGAGCCTTCCGACGAACTCGTCTTTGGCGAACTCGGCGCGACCCAGGCGGTCTTTTTGCCGCGGCACGGGCGCGGCCATCGGCTCTCGCCCTCGACCATCAACTATCGCGCGAACATCGACGCGCTGAAGCGCGCCGGCGTCACCGATCTGATTTCGGTCTCGGCCTGCGGCTCGTTCAGATCGGAGCTTTTTCCGGGTCTCTTCGTGCTGATCGATCAATTCGTCGATCGCACCTTCGCGCGGCGATCCTCCTTCTTTGGCGACGGCTGCGTCGCGCATGTGTCGATGGCGCATCCGATCGCGCCGCTGCTGTCCGCGCGCATCGGCGCCGCGGCGAAAGACGAGAACATCGATCATGTCGCCGGCGGAACCTACGTCTGCATGGAAGGCCCGCAGTTTTCGTCCTACGCCGAATCGCTCACCTATAAGGCCGCGGGCTATGACGTGATCGGCATGACGGCGATGCCGGAAGCCAAGCTCGCGCGCGAGGCCGAAATCTCCTACGCCACCGTCGCCATGGTGACGGATTTCGATTGCTGGCATCCCGAGCACGACAATGTCGACATCGCCTCGGTGATCGCGGTCGTTCAGAAGAATTCGGCGACCGTCGCGCGCTTGCTGGCGCGGGTTCTGACCGATTTTCCGCGCGAACACGAGCCCTGCCCGATCGGCTCCGACCGCGCGCTCGACAACGCCATCGTCACCGCCCCCGACGCGCGCGATCCGGAGTTGCTCAAGAAGCTCGACGCGGTGATGGGGAGGGTGCTTGGGGGGTAGGCTTTTATGATATAGAAGCTTATGGCGATCACCCTCACCCCCGACCAAGAAGCTTGGCTTCAAGCGCATGTCGCGACCGGCGATTTTCCCTCGATCGAGGAGGCCGCCCGTCAGCTCATCGACGAGCGCATTGTCGAGCGCGAACTTGAAAAAGACGATTTGGCTTGGGCAAAGCCCCTCGTTGAGGAAGGTCTGGCCGCGCTTGAACGCGGCGAGATTATTTCGATTGAGGAGCACAAGGCGCGTAACGCCGCCCGTCTCGCCGCGCTTAAAGGGCGATGACTCGCGTTATCGTTACCGAACTTGCCGACGCGGATACGGCGGAGATTCTCGCAGACATCACACGTGAGGCAGGCTATCGCGCCGCCGAAAAATACAACCTTCGCATTGAAAGTCTTTACGACAGGCTTGCCGAGCATCCTGACAGTTACGAAGCGCGGCCGAAGCTCGGGGCGCACATCCGAGTCGGGGTGGTCGTCCCCTATCTCGTGATCTATCGCCACGCTGCCGGCGACGACATAGTGAGCATTGTTCGCGTCGTGCATGGTCGGCGCAAAATCACCCGCAAGCTTTTGCATGGTTCTTAGCGACCCGGCCCTGATCTGTTACGCGCGCGGTTTCAACGGGCGGCCAAAGCGTTAATGCGCAGACGAAGCAACTGCGCGCCGCCGAAGCCGAAAGGGTTTTCCAGAAGGCGGCGAACGGCCCATTGAGCGACGGCGACGATGCGCGCGATCCGGAACTGCTCAAGAAGCTCGACGCGGTGATGGGAAGGGTGAATGGGGGGTAGGCTGGCATCTCTCGCAAAGCGTCATAAGTATGATAAAGTATGACGCCTTTGGGAGACCCGCGCATGTCGGACATCGAGCGACTGACCATCACCCTGCCGACCGACATGGCGGCGAGCATCAAGAGCGCCGTTGACGGCGGCGATTACGCATCGGCGAGCGAAGTCGTTCGCGCGGCTTTGCGTGATTGGAAGCTGAAACGCGCTTTGCAGCTTCAGGAACTCGAGGCCTTGAAGGCCGACATTGATAAAGGCCTCGCCGACCTCGCCGCCGGCCGCGTGAAGAAGTTTGACGCTGCGAAGATTATCGCCAGAGGGAGGAAGCTATTAGCCGACCGCTCAACCTCCGCCTGACCGACGCGGCGGAAGCCGACCTTGCCGAAATCTGGGCTTATGTTGCTAGCGACAGTTCTGATACGACGGCGACGAGCTTACTCGGCAAATTCCACGCAACATTTTCTCGCTTGCAGGATTTTCCGCTTTCGGGCGCTGAGCGCCATCAACTCGCGCCCGATTTGCGAGTCGCCTTACAGGGCAGCTACGTCGTCTATTATCTTCCCACGGAATCCGAAATCGTGATTGTCCGCGTGCTGCATGGCGCGCGAGACGCCGCCGCCATTGCCGATACAGGCGGCTTTCTCAAATGAAACGCCGATACGCGCGCGCAGAGAACCTCGGTCCTTGGACAGATTTTTGAATGGGGAATGATCAACGGGAAGCTTTCCATTCTGTGCTGGGTTCTAGGCGAGGACTGGGAAAACTTGGACACCTAGCAAAGGCAACCGCGCAGACGCCCACCTCCCCCCATTTGCGCCCTGCCCCGCCATCCGTGTATTCCTCTCAGCTGTGGCGGTTTCGCCATGTCCATCCACGCGGCCACCTCGCCGCCGATCGCAAGGCCGTTTCATGCCGCTTGCCGCCGCCATTCGCACCATTCCCGACTATCCCAAGAAGGGAATCCTGTTTCGCGACATCACCACCCTGCTCGGCGACGCCAAGGCGTTCCGCAAGGCGGTCGACGAACTCGTGCAGCCGTGGTGCGGCGGCAAGATCGACAAGGTCGCCGGCATGGAGGCGCGCGGCTTCATCCTGGGGGGCGCGGTGGCGCATCAGCTTGCGGCCGGCTTCATCCCGATCCGCAAGAAGGGCAAGCTGCCGCATCGCGTCGTCTCCGTCGCCTATGAGCTCGAATATGGCGTCGACGAAATGGAGATGCATGAAGACGCGGTAACCCCCGGCGAGCGGGTGATTCTCGTCGACGATCTCATCGCCACCGGCGGCACCGCCGAGGGCGCGGTGAAGCTTCTGCGCCAGGGCGGCGCGGACGTCGTCGCCGCCTGTTTCGTCATCGACCTGCCCGATCTCGCCGGCGTGAAAAGGCTCCAGGCGCTCGGCGTCCCGGTGCGCACGCTCGTCGCCTTCGAAGGCCACTAAAGCGCCTTTTTCCGGGTGTTCTTGCTCAGCCCAGGCTCGAAGTTCAGAATCTCCGTGAGAGGCTTGCATAGGCGCATGACGCCGCGACGGACCCATTTGGCGCTGGCGGCGCTCGCCCTCGCCGCGCTCGTCGGCGGAGTCGCGGCCCTCCGCTATATGCCCGACGTTGCGAGCAGCTCTCCCGTCCGGAGCGACGCCGTGCGCAGCGCCTGGAGCGGCGCGCTGCCGACCGGCCTGCGCAGCATGGCCCTGCGGATAAAACCCGGCGCCTTTCCCCCTGCTCCGCCGCCAGTCGCCGCGCCGCCGCCGCAAGAGCCGTCCGCCGAAGTCGCGGCGCTGCCGCAGGGCGGCGACGGGCTCGAAGGGTCGGTGTCGTTCCCGCCCGCGCCGCCGCCCGCGCGACCGGAGATTGTGGAAAAGCCGACGCCGCTGCCCCCGTCGCGACCGGCAAATCTCGCCGAGCTTGCCGACAAATTCGCAGAGACGGCGGCGGCAGCTCCTGCCGAGCCGCCGCAAACCGCCGAGGCGACCCCGCCCGCGCCCGCCGAGGTCCCGGCGACGACGCCGGCGCTCGCCAATGCGCCGCTGCCGCCGGCCCGGCCGCAGGAGCCGTCGGCGAGAGCCGCGGTTGAGGCGACGCCCACGGCGCAGGAGTCGGCGCCGCCGACCCAGGTGGCGCGCGCCGTCGAGCCGACGTTGCGGGCTGCGCCCGAGGACGCGTTTCAGCAGGAGGCCCCGATCCGTTACGGCATGGGGGATCAGGTCTTCGTGCGGATCTTCAAGCAGGAAGGACAGCTCGAGCTTTGGCTTCGAAAGAGCAACAGCCGCTTCTCGCTCTATAAAACCTATCCGATCTGCAAATGGTCCGGCAGGCTCGGGCCCAAGCTCAAGGAAGCCGACTACCAGTCGCCGGAAGGCTTCTACAGCGTCTCGGCGAAGCAGCTGCATCCACATTCGAATTATCACCGCGCGTTCAACGTCGGCTATCCGAACGCCTTCGATCGCCAGAACGGCCGGACCGGCGGCCTCGTCATGGTGCATGGCGCGTGCAAGTCGGTCGGCTGCTTCGCCATGACCGACCGCGGCATCGAGGAAATCTACGCCTTCGTCGAGGCGGCGATGCGCGCCGGCCAGCACGAAGTGCAGGTGCATATTTTTCCCTTCCGCTTGACGGAGCAGGCGATCGCTCGGGAAACCGGCGGCAGCTGGCTCGCCTTCGTCGGCGCGGGCGGCAATTATCAGCACTGGACCGAGTTCTGGCGCAATCTGAAGCAGGGCTACGACATCTTCGAGCAGACCGGCGAACCGCCGACGGCCTTCGCCTGCGGCGATCATTACGCTTTTGGCGCGGGCGATTCGTCATGCCGACGCATCGCCGGCTGGTGATCGCGGCGCGCTGAGGCGCTGTTCAGCTTGGTTTCAGCCGGCGCGCGCGAGAATGCCTTAAGCGCTGGGGGGCGCAAACGAGGAAAACGCCGCATGCGGCTCGTGACGTTCATCGGCGCGGCTAGCGCCTTCACCATTCTTTCTGCGCCGATCGCGCAGGCGGCCAATGCGCCGCTGTGCCTCGCGATCGCTCAAAACTACAACACATGCATGCGCCAGCATCAGTACGGGCGCGGCGGGCATGGCGGTTATGGTCCGGGCTACGGCCAAGGATACGGACAAGGATACGGACAAGGCTATCGCCGTGGCTATCAAGGCGGCTACCCCGGCGACGACGACGGCGATTATGACGGCGATGGCGGCTACGGCGGATTTGGCGGTTACGGCGGTTACGGTGGCGGCGGCGGCGGCTCCCCGCGCCGCCGTTACGAGAGCGCCAAGGCGGCCTGCGCGATCTGGCTCGCGCAGATGCAGGCCAGCGGCTGCTTCAACTAGCGTGACCGAGAGCCGCGCCTGCAACGCTTTCATTTTCGGGCCGGCCCGATTACACTCGCTCCCACACGGGATGGGGCTCCCGGTAACCGCCTGATGAGGCTGATGGCTCCTGCCGCAAGGGACGCGCGTCCTGCGGGAGGAGCGCGTCTGAAACGCCGCCTGCCGCAGCATGTTTGTCGTCCGCTCGCTCGAAAGGACGACGTCATGGGCTTCTTCATTGTGTTTGCTGGCGGGGGACTGGCCGCGGCCGCGCGCCACGGGGTCAACATTCTTCTTGCCCGACTGATCGGGGTCGGTTTTCCCTTCGGGACGCTGACCGTGAACGTGCTTGGCTCGTTCCTGATGGGCGTGATCGTCGGTTATTTCGCCTTCCAGGGCGAGGCGTCCCAGAACTGGCGCCTGTTCCTCACGACCGGAATCCTTGGCGGCTTCACCACTTTTTCGGCGTTCTCGCTCGAGACGGTTTTGCTGTACGAGCGCGGCGAACTGGCGATGGCGACCTTCTATGTCGTGGCCTCGGTCGGCCTTGCGGTCGCCGGCCTCCTCGCCGGCCTGTCGCTGCTGCGCCATTTTTCGTGATGGGCTCAACTGCGTGTGTCAGGATTCATGAGTCGGCACGCCGCCTGTCGCTAGGGAGGGCATGCGTAAAGACAACAGATATCTCGGAGACTGCCTGCCTTCAATTCGTAATGATGTTTCTGCTCGGTATTGACGACTTCTCGGTGGCCATCTGGCACGAGGCGGAGCGCGACCTTCTCGAATTCGAAGGCATCGGTAGTGCTGAATAAAAGTCGAAACTCACGTTGCCAAGCGTACGAACGTAGTTTGGCTGTGGCGATCCGCTCTGGTAGCGCCCAACATGGGGTGCAGCTTTCGGTTTCATCGTAATATTCAACCCAATGCCCAATGCGCCTACGTCTTGGAGTCCGAGTCTCGGGAAAGCTCGCTTTAGGGGGCAACGAGGCTTCGATCCTTGCGCAGAACGCCCCAATATCGAGAACCTCGACGCAAGCCACTGCATCAAACCTTTTGAATAAGGATTTTTCGAAAACACCGCTTAGGCAAAAAACAAAAATTTCCTCACGCTTTACTGTAGATACAAACGAATGCCCCTTGAGAATGAATTGCGTCCCTTGCGTCTGATTCGTTACGAGTAGTCCGTCGTTTGGGCGATAGGCGGACGTTCCTTCATTTTTGTCTTCTCTTATATTATTGTCCTCATAATTGCGGAAATATGCTAACGACCGAAACAGGAGCGAACCGTCACAAAAGCTTTCGGCATGCTCCATGTTGCTGAAATACTTATACAGACGCCTTGGGCGCATGCGTTTTCCCTGGGGAGCGTACACTTGGAGACGTATCGTTTACGTATACATGAGCTGTTGAGGTTAAGTCCCTTCGCGCCTCGACATTACTCACGGGTCACTGAAAGTCGCATAAGGCCCATTATGAACCCGGCAAGAGTCTGGAAATGGCGCGAAGCGGCGATCCCGCCTGCCAGCCAAAAGTTTCTGTTTTGCCCAAAGCTAAAATTTCAAACTGACCCAACACCCTTCCGCCAGGGCTTCGAACTCGAGTTAATTTCAGCTCACTCTCAGCCGTCATGCCCGGCCTTGTGCCGGGCATCCACGCCGGTCAACCGCGAAACGCTTCGCGCGGAGACGGTACGTTCGGCTCATATCCTTTCATTTGCCTCGTGTCGTCACGTGGATGGCCACGACAAGCGCGGCCATGACGCGGTGAGATGACGCATCGTTAACCTGGATTCGGAGCCCTGCCCCCCTCCGCCCCACATATTGACAGTCGCCGGCTTTGAAGGGTAGATGAACGTCGCTTCGGCGCGGCGGTTTCGCCGCGCTTTTCGTTTGCGCCTGGCGCAAGCTCGAGGCGAAGCCACTAACTGCCAAGAAGCCGGCCGGCAAAGACGCCAGAGTCGGGACGAACACAGGAAAAAAAGATGTTCGCAGTCATCAAAACCGGCGGCAAGCAATATAGCGTCGCCGCGGGGGATGTGATCACCGTCATGGCGCTCGACGGCGCGCCGGGCGACGCCGTCACCTTCGACGAAGTGCTCATGCTGGGCGGCGACAGCCCCAAGGTCGGCGCCCCAACGCTCGCGGGCGTAAAAGTCTCCGGCGAAATCGCCGAGCAGACCCGCAGCCCCAAGTCGATCGCCTTCAAAAAGCGTCGTCGGCAGAATTCAAAGCGCAAGCGCGGTCATCGCCAGGACCTGACGCTTGTGAGAATCACCTCGATCGAGGGCTGACCGCCCTCTCGGGACCTGTAGGATAAAGCGGCCCCAGTCGCCGCATAGAAGATCGGAGCAAGACCATGGCGCACAAAAAGGCAGGCGGCTCGTCGCGCAACGGCCGCGATTCCGAGGGCCGGCGCCTCGGCGTCAAGAAATTCGGCGGGGAATCCGTCATCGGCGGCAATATTATCGTGCGCCAACGCGGCACGAAGTGGCGCCCGGGCCGCAATGTCGGCATGGGCAAGGACCACACGCTTTTTGCGCTCGTCGAAGGGGTCGTCGAATTCAAGTCCAGCGGCGGACGCGCCAGCGTATCGGTGGCGCCGGCGCCCGCCGCAGCAGCCGAGTAAGGCGGTAGGGGACGACCCGCCGCCGGCCTTCCGGCGGACCGTCGTCTCGACTACCACTCTCGCGAATTCAGGCGGGAACGTTTCAGGCGAGATGTCCGGAAGCGCCGTGAAGGGCCAGTGGGGAGCGCTCTCCTTTCAGGCTCTTAGGCAATTATTTCCGATGTCGCTTGGAGCAATGAATGTTTCCCGAAATTACCCGCGACGACGTTTTTCGGCTGGAGACTGAAAGACTATGGCTGCGTTGGCCGCGCGCGGCTGACGCCGACGAGATTCGCCAGCATGTCGGCGATCCCGACGTCGCGCTGATGACGGCCAGCATCCCGCACCCTTACGCGCCGCACGACGCCGACGCGTTCATCGCCTCGGTGCGCGCGGAGAACGGCGCCGGCGGCGGCCTCCATCTCGTCATCACCCCGAAGAACCGGCCCAACGAGCCGATCGGGCTGGTGAGTTTGCATGGCGCGGACCGCCGCGGCGCGGCGACGCTCGGATTCTGGCTGGGCAAGCCCTATTGGGGGCAAGGCTATACGACCGAGGCGGCCCGGGCGCTCATCGACCTCGCCTTCGGAATCACGTCGCTGGATCGGATCGTCTCCGCCGCGCGGCCGGATAATCGCTCGTCGTTGCATGTGCATGAGAAACTCGGCTTCCGGACGATCGGCCGCGGCATGCGGCCGGCGCCCGCGCGCGGCGGCGAAATGGAAGTCGAGCTCTTCGAATTAAAGCGCGGCGAAGCGCATACGCTGTTCGGCGCGCGCCGGCCGCGATTCTTCTCACCGTGAGCGGCAGATGAAATTCCTCGACCAGGCCCGCGTTTTTGTCCGCTCCGGCGACGGCGGCGCCGGATCCGTCTCCTTTCGGCGCGAGAAGTTCATTGAATTCGGCGGACCGGACGGCGGCGACGGCGGACGCGGCGGCGACGTCGTCGCGGAATGCGTCGCCGGGCTCAACACGCTGATCGATTATCGCTACCAGCAGCACTTCAAGGCCAAGACCGGCGGCCACGGCATGGGCAAGAACCGCGCCGGCGGGCGCGGCGCCGACGCCGTGCTGAAAGTGCCGGTCGGGACGCAAATCTTCGAAGAGGATGGGGAAACCCTCATCGCCGACATGACCGAGGTCGGGCAGCGCGTCGTCATCTGCAAAGGCGGCAATGGCGGCTTCGGCAACGCGCATTTCACCACCTCGACCAATCGGGCGCCGCGGCGCGCCAATCCGGGCCTCGAGGGCCAGGAGCGCACCCTCATCCTGCGGCTGAAACTCATCGCCGACGCGGGGCTGATCGGCCTGCCCAACGCCGGCAAGTCGACATTTCTGGCGACGGTGACGGCGGCGAAGCCCAAGATCGCCGACTATCCCTTCACGACGCTGCATCCCGGACTTGGCGTCGTGCGCAGCGACGACAGAGAACTCGTTCTGGCGGACATTCCGGGCCTGATCGAGGGCGCGCATGAAGGCCACGGCCTCGGCGACCGCTTTCTCGGCCATGTCGAGCGGTGCCGGGCGCTGCTGCATCTTATCGACGCGACCGGCGAACATGCCGGCAAGGATTACAAGATCGTCCGCGGCGAACTCGCCGCCTATGGCGCCGGCCTCGCCGAGAAGCCCGAAATCGTCGCGCTTTCAAAGATCGACGCGGTCGACGCGGATCATCTCAAGAAGCAGCGGGAGCGGCTGAAGCGGGCGATCGCCTCCGCCGGGCCTGAGACGCATGATCGCCATCCGGCGCCCCTGCTCCTTTCGTCGGCAAGCCGCGCCGGCGTCAAGGAAGCGCTCCGCGCGGTGTTCGACGCCATCCAGGCGCAAAAGGCGTTCGAGCGCGCGTCGGACGCCGAGGGGCCTTGGAACCCCTGAGCAGAGCAGGTTCCGAAGAAGTTGACAGACTATTCATGAGAACCTGCTCCAACATTTTGATTTTGAGCGATTCCTTATCGATCACATGAGTCCATGCGATCGGGAAGCGCTCTGGGCGGGCCAAACGCTTAATCGCCGCCGGGCGCGGCGTCGCCATTGACCTTGACAAGATCAGTGAATAGCTTCGACGGGCTATGAGCACGCGCAGCGAAGTCAAAACATCGCAGTATGGTTCGACGGCAGTCGCGCTGCTCGTCGCCTATCTGTTTGTTTTGCAGGGCCTTGCTGTCGGCGTTTCCTTCAACGGACGCGGTTCGGGCCTCTTCGCCAACACGATCTGCTTTAGCAAGGTTTCCGGACCGCTTTCCGGAGATCCCGCGACTCCCGCACGTCCGGCGCGGCACGGCGACGTCTGTTGCGTCGCGCATTGCGCATCGCTCGGCGGCGCGACCGCCGCCTCGCCGTTCATCGGCGAGACGCCCCCGGCCGCGTCCTATTCGACGATCGGACTGGCCTTTGACGAGACATCTCGTCCTCCAGAGGCGTCGACACCGCCGCTCGGCTCCCGCGCCCCTCCCGTCCTGATCTGACGCTTGCCGCAGGAATGCGGCGTCACGCCCCGATGTCGGCATGCCGCCGGCGGGGGAGAGTCAGACCAGCGTATCCGTCGTTTGTCAGCGTGCATCGCAGAGAGCACGCGCCGCTCAGTTCTCAGACTGGCGGTTGCGACGAGCCATCGGACCGCGCAGCGATTTGGGATCATGGAACAGAAAACTCAATTGGCGCCGCGCCTCGCGAAGAGGGCGCGCATCGCGGCCTCGGGAGAACGGCGCTGCTCTCAGAACGGGAAGCTGACCGCGGTGAGCGACGGCGACATCCGCATCGCGCCTGAAGCCATTGCGGCGCCAGCCCCGACGCGCGGACGGGTGGAGGTCGTCGAGGCCTATTTCGATCCCGACGGCCGGCCAATGAAGCGCAAAAGCCTGGGCGCAGCCAGGGTGGCGCGCTTCTATGACGCCAAGGGCAATCAGGTCGAGGAGGCCTACTTCAACGCCGAGGGCAAGCCGACGATCCGCAAGGATCTTGGCGCGGCGCGCATCTCCTGGCGCTATGACGACAGCGGCAACCAGGTCGAAGCCGCCTTCTTCGGAGCCGACGGCGCGCCCTTGCCCCGCAAGCGGCGCGGCAAGCGGGCGTTCGACAGAGCGTCTGAAGGGGGCTGACGAGGCGTCCTATTTGACGCGCGCGATCAGAAACCCATCCCAACCCTTGGCGCCGACGGTTTGCACCGCCGTCGCTTCGACCCGCCCCTCCGCGGCGACGGCGTCAAACAGCGCGCGCGCTCCCAGCGCGCCGCTGTCCGTGGCCGATGCGTCGGCGACGGCGCCCTCCCGAATGACATTGTCGACGATGATCAGCGCGCCGGGGCGCGACAGCTTCAGCGCATAATCGAAATAGGCGGCGTTGCTGGGCTTGTCGGCGTCGATGAAGGCAAGATCGAAGGGTTGCGCGCGCTCTGATTCAAGCAGCGGCAACATTTCGAGCGCGGGGCCGACGCGCAGATCGACGCGCGCGCTCATGCCTTCGCGGGCAATATTGGCGCAAGCGACCTCGGCGTGATGCGCATCGACTTCGAAGGTGACGACCTTGCCGCCCTCGCCCACGGCCCGCGCCAGCCAGGTCGTCGAGTAGCCTCCAAGCGTCCCGATTTCGAGAACGCGTCTGGCGCCGATTGCGCACGCGAGCAGATACAGCAATTTGCCTTGCGGCGGCGAAACGTCGATCTCGGGAAGGCCAGCGCGCGCATTTGCCGCAAGCGTTTCATCCTGCGCTTCTTCTTTGGAAATGAGCGCCGCGCCGATGTAGTCGTCCACGCTATGCCAGTTTTTTACTTCGAACATTTGACGTCCCTTACATCGAGCGCCTAACGTTAGTTAGGGCGAAAATAAATTGACATCTCGCGTGATATCACGCGATGTTCCGCCGTCGTTCGCGCGCCAAAGCGCACGGGCGCAAAAAGGCTTGATAGCCGCATTTCACGAGCCCCAGTTGGACTGCGGCCGATATGCTGCTCATCACAACACTTTATGGGAGCACAACAAATGATCAAGCTTGCTTTGACGACGGCCCTTGCCGCCGTCGCCTTTAGCGCCTCGGCCTTTGCCGCGCAGTGGAATGTGACCGAAGCCAATAAGGCGGGCATCAAGCGCGCTCAGGGCACCTGGACTGTCGCGACGGAAGGCGACAAGGTTTCGGGCAAGAGCGAAATGCAGCTCGATAACGGCTCCATGCTGACCTACAAGCTTGAAGGCGAACTCACCGGCGGCGTTTACACGCTTAAACTCGTGGACCGCTCCGATTCCAAGAAGAATTGCGTATGGACCGGCAAGCCCGTCGAGGGCGCCCACAACGTGTTTATTGGCGAAGCTGCCTGCGACGGCGAAAAGATCGTGATCAGGGGCGGCCAGAATTAAGCGCTGACAACAGCTTCTTCCAACACAAACGCCGGCTCAACGCCGGCGTTTTTTGTTTGGCGTTGGGTTGTCATCGCGCCAATTAGAGCCCCGAAAAAGTTGACAGACTTTTTCGATGAGAACCTGCTCCAACATTTTGATTTTGAGCGATTCCTTATCGATCACATGAGTCCATGTGACCGGGAAGCGCTCTAAGCGTCCTCCATCGCCTCCAGTTCCACGATCAGACCCTCGATCATTTCTAGGCCGATGTTCCAGAACGCGGGATCCCGCGCGTCCAATCCGAAGGGCTTGAGAAGCTCGCCGTAAGGCTTGGCGCCGCCCGCTTCGAGCAAAGCGAAATAGCGCTCGGCGAATCCTTCATGCGCTTTTTGATAAACGCCGTAGAGCGAATTCACCAGGCAATCGCCGAACGCATAGGCGTAGACGTAGAAGGGCGAATGGATGAAATGCGGGATGTAGGCCCAGAAGGTCTCATAGCCGGGGCCCAGGCGGATTGAAGGGCCGAAGCTTTCGGCCTGCACGCTCATCCATAATTCGCAGATCTGATCCGCGGTCAGCTCGCCTTCGCGGCGCGCGTTATGCACCTTTCGCTCGAAGGCGTAGAACGCCATCTGCCGCACCACGGTATTGAGCATGTCCTCCACCTTGGAGGCGAGCAGCGCCCGCTTTTGCGCCTTATCGGACGCCTGCGCGATGAGCGCGCGGAAGGTGAGCATTTCGCCGAAGACGGACGCCGTCTCCGCGAGCGTCAGCGGGGTCGGCGCCATCAAGGCGCCCTGTCGCGCCGCAAGCACCTGATGCACGCCATGGCCGAGTTCATGCGCGAGCGTCATCACGTCGCGCGTCTTTCCTTGAAAATTCAGCAGCACATAGGGATGCGCCGAAGGCACGGTCGGATGTGAAAAGGCGCCCGGCGCCTTGCCCGGCCGCACCGGCGCGTCGATCCAGTTCTTCTCAAAGAAGCGCCCGGCGATCTCCGCCATACGCGGCGCAAACCCGTCGTACGCCTCGAGCACGATTTCGCGCGCCTCCGGCCAGGAATAGCGCTTGGCCGGCGTCGACGGGAGCGGCGCACTGCGATCCCAATAGTCGAGCGCGTCCTTGCCGAACCATTTCGCCTTGAGCTTGTAATAGCGATGCGACAGGCGCGGATGCGCAGCCTCCACCGCTTGCGCGAGCGCCTCGACCACCTCGCGTTCGACGCGGTTGGAGAGGTGGCGCGAATCGGCGACATCCTGGAATCCGCGCCAGCGATCCGAAATTTCCTTGTCCTTCGCCAACGTATTGGTGATCAGCGAAAAGGTGCGCAGACTGTTCTTGAGCGTCACGCCGATCGCCTGCGCCGCTTCCCGACGGGTCTCTTCGCGCGAATCCTGCATCAGATTGAGCACGGGCTCGATCGCAAGCTCCTCGCCTGCGACCTTGAAGCGCAGCCCGGCGATGGTGTCGTCAAAAAGACGATTCCAAGCGGCCGCGCCGGAGATGTATTTTTCGTGGAACAGCTCTTCCAGCTTGTCCTCGAGTTCGTAAGGCTTCTCCTTGCGGATGTCTTCCAGCCACGGCTTCCAGCGCGAGAGCGGCTCCTTGCTCGCCGCGGCCATTAGCGCGGCGTCGTCCATCCGATTGAGCTCAAGCTGAAAAAACAGCAGCTGCGCCGAAGCGTTGGTGACCTTCTCCTGCACGTCGCCATAGAATTTGGCGCGCGCGGGATCGGTGGTGTCGCCGCTATAGAGCAGGCCGGCGAAGGACATCAGTCGCCCGAGCAAGTCCTGCAGCGCTTCATATCGCGCCACCGCCTCGCCAAGCTTGACGCTGGCGTCGGGGCCTTTAGCTAGCGACTCTAGCCGGCCGCGATAATCCTTGCCGAATTGCGCAACCTCCTGCGCGGCCTTGCCAAGATCGGACGCGACCTGGGGAGAATCGATGCCCGGATAAAGATCGGCGAGATTCCATTCCGGCAGTCGTTCCGCTGTTTTCGCGGCGGGAGCTTCGGCGATCGAATGGGCGAAAGAACGGGCGCTGAACATGGCGGGGACCAAAATGGGCGGCTCCGACAAGCGAAGACGCGAGGATCGGGATAGGCCTAAATATGGCAAGAGGCCGGACAGGATCAACCTGCGGTCAGGGTCGGCGCCAGCGCCAGTTGCGTCTATAACATTATGAGAGCGAAAGAATCAGTTTAGGTGCGCGCAATGGCGGGAGAGCCCGATTTTCTCAGTTCGGTAACGTCGCGTTACGCCATGGCGCGAGATATTTTCGCGCGCGTCTCAACTTTCCTCAACAAAGCGACCTTCAAGATCAAGCGCGGGCCGCCGCTCGAAATGATTGGCGAGATCGCGAAGCGGTTCAAAACCGACGACTATGATCGGCTGACTCTCAAGGAGCTCGCCGAGACCAAGGCCGGCGCGACTTTCGTCGACGAGAAGATTCAAGACATCAACCGCGCGAGCTTTCATCGCTCCGCCTTCATGCTGAACGCATTCACCCATTTGTTTTTCGTCGACCTCGCCGCGCAACTGTCGTTCTCGTTCCTCACGCTCAAATTCGCGTTCGTGATCGCCAACATCATTCTCGCGCTGCTTGCGCATTCCTCGGTGCGTCAAAGCTATCGCGCGCTGCTCGCGGGGCCGAATGCGCTTCCGCCCAGACGGCGCTTCTGGGGCATGTTTCCCAACCCGGCCTATAACCGCACGGTGAAGAAGAATTCACGCAGCTATGCGCAAAGCGCCTGGGAAGAAAAATCGCTGTTCCGGCCAGCCTATTTCGTCAACGCAGCGCTTATCTTTCTTGGCGCGCAATTCATTCTTCCGCCGGACCGTCTCATTTTTCCCTTCAGCTTCATCGTCGGGAAAATTTCCGGCCTGTTCACGACCCTGGTCATGGCGTTCGACGTCTGGCGCGGCTTTCGCGCGGGCGATGCGGCGCGGACCGCGCGCGAAAGGGAAGTCTCCGTCTACCGCGATCTCGACGTCTGATTCGCGTCGGCTTACCGGCCGCGCAACCGCGCCAGAACGTCTTTCGTCGCAAAGCCGTCGGCGGGCTGTATGCCCTCGCTCAATTGAAAGGCGTGGATGGCGTTGCGGCTCGCGCGCCCGAGCTTGCCGTCGAATGTGCCGCGATAAAAGCCGCGCTCCGTCAACAGCTGCTGCATCGCCTTGACGTCGGCGGTCGGCAGCGGCGCGACCTTCGGCCAGGGCGTGATCGGAATATCGCGCCCGGCGATGCGATCGGCGAGCAGCGCAACCGACATCGCATAGGCGTCGGACGTATTGTATTGCCGAATGACTTCGAAATTGTCGGTGATCAGAAAGGCCGGGCCGTTCGCGCCCGCCGGCAGATAAAGGCTTGCGGCGCCGCCGCCGGGAAGCGCGCCGCCATCGGCGCGCGTCACGCCGAGCTGCCGCCAGCGGGCGAAGTCGAGATCAAAGGCGCCGTAGTCGAATCCCGCGGGCAGTCGAACTTCGACGACGGCTGGCGCTCCCGCGACCCATCCGGATTTCGCCAGGAAATTGGCGATGGAGGCCACGGCGTCGCCGTGCGAGCGCCAGATGTCCGGCGCGCCGCCGCCCGCGTCGCTTTCGGCATATTTGAGATAGGCGGAAGGCATGAACTGCGGTTGGCCCATGGCGCCGGCCCAGGAGCCGCGCAATTGCGCGCGCGTCGCATAGCCCTTCTCCAGCATCACGAGCGCGGCGACAAATTCCTCGATGAAGGTTTCGGCGCGATGCCCCTTCCACGCAAGCGACGCCAGGACGCGCAGCGCGTCAGAGCCGCCGGCCGCCGTTCCGAAATTGCTTTCGACGCCAAGAATCGCGACGACGATCTCGCTTGGAACGCCGTGGCGCGACTGCGCCCGACCGAGCGGCCCCGCGAGTTCGGCGGCGACCGCACGGCCGCGCGCGACGCGACCATTCGTCACGGCGCTGGCGAGATATGCGGGAATCGAGATAGTGAACTCGGACTGTGCGCGCGGCTTCGCCGAGACCGATGGGTCCGGCGCAAGTCCAGCGATCGCCGCGTCGAAGGTTTCGCGCGAGACGCCCGCGGCCTGCGCCGACGGCCACAGGCCCTGCAAAAACGCCTCGAACGTGTCGGCCTTGGCGGGGCCTCCGACAAGCCAGAGAGCGGCGACTGCACGCACCGACGCGCCGAGCATCCGACGTCGATCAATCCCTGCACAGAGTATTGGCTCAAGGCGCCGCATCATTAGCCAGTCCTTTGCTGCTTCTTTGGAAATATTACACCTTCCGCCATTTCGTTTGACAGGGGGCGGGCGCTGCCCTCTACTGAAAAAAGCTTAATGTATGAATAGGGAGCGAGTGATGCTCGCCTGTCGCGAAGAATGACTCATCAACCTTCGACTACCAGTTTCGACCGTTCGATAAAACTGCGCGATCAATCCCCGGAGAGCGCAACGAAGGTCTCGGAAATCAAAGCGCGGCTGCGCGGCGCAGGTCTTCGCCCAACCGTGCAGCGGCTCGCTCTGAGCCGATTGCTGTTCGGCAATGGCGATCGACATGTGAGCGCCGAGGCTTTGCACGCTGAAGCGCGCGAAGCCGGTCTGACAATGTCTCTCTCCACGGTCTACAACACGCTCAACCAGTTCGCCGGAGCCGGGCTGTTGCGCGAGATCGCCGTGCAGGGACCCCGCACCTACTTCCACACCCGCACCTCGCCGCACCACCATTTCATGGATGAAGCGACGGGCCGCATGTTCGACGCCGCCGATGGCTCTGTCGAATTCACGCGGTTGCCGGCGCCGCCGGAAGGGACGGAAATCGTCGGCTGCGACGTGATCATTCGCATTCGCCCCAAGAGGGGGTGAACGACGGGCCGCCGCAGGATGCGCACTGCTTTTGCGCGTCGGGCAGCTGGCCTGTGCATACGGAAGATCGCCCCTTGCTCGCAGCTTATTTCCGCTGCGCGTCGCGCCACTGCCGCACGACGGCAAGCGCATTCTCAATGTGCTTCGTTGCGCCGGAATCCTCGACCGCCGAGAGAATCTTCCCGTCGGGCGCGATGACATAAGAGATGCGGTTTGCGAACATCGCTCCCGCGACCGGAACCTTGAAGGCGGCGTCATAGGCGTTGATCACCTTGAAGGCCGGATCGGCGCCGACAGGAAATTTGTCCCGGCACTCTTTCGTTGAGAATTCGCGCTGCGTCGCGATCTTGTCGCTCGATACGCCGATGACGCTCGCGCCCATGGCGGCGAACTGCTCCGTCGCCTCGGCAAATTCATGCGCCTCGACGGTGCAGACGCTCGTGAACGACTTCGGATAGAAATACAGCACGACCGGACCCTTCTCGAGCGCCTGACGCAGCGAGAAGGAGAATTCCTTGCCGCCCTGCGCGGCCTCCAGACTGAAGTCGGGCGCGGCGTCTCCGGGCTTAAGAGCGGCGAGCGCGGCGCTCGAGACGAGAGTCAATAAGGCGGCGGCGATGGCTCTCATGGGGGTCTCCTAAACGGTCGGCATTCCTTCACAAGGACATGGTAGCGCTCGCCTCCCAGCCAAGTCCGGGAAACATAATGTTGCGGCGCAGCATTGCCCGAAATAAGATCAGAATCCAGTCGAGCGCCTCCGGTTAAAGGACTTTGATGACAAAGCACCCCCATGCCGCGCAGCCGAACCCTGCGCGCGCAGAGCAGGCATCTTCTAGCCATCGCCATCCCTCCCCTGCCCATGACTTTCCGGGCCTCGCGTCGAGAGCCTTCGTCGAGGCCTGGCCCAGCGCCTTTCTGGCGGCGGAGCGCGCCGCTGACAGAGACCCTTACGGCTATGCGGCCCTGAGCAATGTCATCGACCGTTCGCTTCATGCGAGCGTCGCCCATCTGACCGGCGGCCTTTCGCCCGCCTCGATGGCGAGCGCCTATTGGGACTGGGCGGCGCATCTTGCGTCAGCGCCGGGAAAGCAGATGCAGCTTGCCGAAAAGGCGATGCGCAAAACTTGGCGCTTCACGAATTACGCCTGGCGCTGCGCGCTGCAGCCGAACGCCGCGCCCTGCATAGACCCGCTGCCGCAGGATAAAAGATTTGCCGGCGAAGCATGGCGGAGCTGGCCTTACGCCCTGCTCTACCAAGGTTTTCTGCTCAATCAGCAGTGGTGGCACAACGCCACGACGGGCATCCGCGGCGTCACCAAGCAGCATGAGAACGTCGTTGAATTCGCCTCGCGGCAATTGCTCGACATGTTCTCGCCGTCGAATTTCTTAGCGACGAATCCAGAGGCGCTGCAACGCACGCTGGAGACAGGCGGCGTCAATCTTGTCTATGGCCTGCAGAATTTTCTAGAAGACATGGAGCGGCGCGCCGGCGGCAAGCGGCCTGTCGGCGCCGAAGCCTTCGTTCCCGGTCAGAACGTCGCGGTAACGCCGGGCAAGGTGATCTATCGCAACCGGCTGATCGAGCTCATCCAATATGCGCCGGCGACGGAGACGGTACGGCCCGAGCCCGTGCTCATCACGCCCGCCTGGATCATGAAATATTACATCCTCGATCTATCGCCGCATAATTCGCTCGTGCGGTTTTTAACCGAGCAAGGCTTCACAGTGTTCATGATCTCGTGGCGCAACCCGAGCGCCGAAGATCGCGATCTCGACATGGAAGCCTATCGCAGACTCGGCGTGATGGCCGCGCTCGACGTGATCTCGCGGCTCATGCCGGACCGGAAGATCCATGCCGCCGGCTATTGCCTGGGCGGAACGCTGCTCGCTATCGCCGCGGCGGCCATGGCGCGCGACAACGACGATCGTTTGCAGAGCGTAACGCTGCTCGCCGCGCAAACCGATTTCACCGAAGCCGGAGAACTGACGCTCTTCGTCAATGAAAGCCAGCTCGACTTTCTCGAAGATCTGATGTGGGAGCACGGCTTTCTCGATTCCAAGGAAATGGCCGGCGCGTTCCAACTCCTGCGCTCCAACGATCTTGTCTGGTCCTATGCGCTCAAATCCTATCTCATGGGCGAGCGCGAGCCGATGACCGACATGATGGCCTGGAACGCCGACGCCACGCGCATGCCCTACAAGATGCATTCGGAATATCTTCGGCGGCTCTTCCTCAACAACGATCTCGCCGAGGGCCGGCTGCGCGTCAATGGCGACGCCGTCGCGCTCAGCGACATTCGCGCGCCGATTTTCGCGGTGGGCACGGAGCGCGATCATGTCGCGCCTTGGCGTTCGGTTTATAAGATCCACCTGCTCGCCGACACGGAAATCACCTTCCTGCTGACGAGCGGCGGGCATAACGCCGGCATCGTCTCGGCGCCCGAGAAGAAGCGCGGCGATTACCGCTTTACGAGCCGTGTCGACGGCGAGCATTACGCCGACCCCGCGGAATGGGTGAAGATCGCGGCTGTCAAGGACGGATCCTGGTGGCCGAAATGGAGCGCGTGGCTGGCCGCCCGTTCCGGCCCGCCGGTCGCGCCGCCTGCGATGGCCGAAGCGCTCTGCGACGCGCCCGGAACCTATGTGCTGCAAAGCTGAGGCGCTGGGACCCGACGCTCGCACGTCGTAGCAATTTGCCTCCGCTTGTCATCCCCGACGCGCGAAGCGCGATCGGGGATCCAGAGCAACATCACAGACATTTTTTATGAGTCTGGATTCCCGATCGCGCGCAAAGCGCGCGTCGGGAATGACACCCCGCTTCAGCCTCACACGTGAATCGCACGGCCGTAGGCTGCGAGCACGCTCTCATGCATCGTCTCAGACAGCGTCGGATGCGGAAAGATCGTGCGGATCAGCTCTTCTTCGGTCGTCTCGAGATTCATCGCGATGACGAAGCCCTGAATCAGTTCCGTCGCTTCGACCCCAAAAATATGCGCGCCGAGCAGCCGCCCGCTCTTGGCGTCGAAGATCGTTTTCACGACGCCTTCGAGTTCGCCGAGCGCGATCGCCTTGCCATTGGCGAGATAGGGGAAGCGGCCGATCTTGACGTCGAGCCCCTGCTCTTTCGCCTTCGCCTCGGTCAGGCCGACGGACGCGACCTGCGGATGGCAATAGGTGCAGCCTGGAATGCGCGATCTGTCGAGCGCGTGCGCATCCACTCCGGCGATCGCCTCGACGCAGGATACGCCCTCATGCTCCGCCTTATGCGCAAGCATCGGGCCGCCGGCGACGTCGCCGATCGCGTAAACGCTTTCGACATTGGTGCGCCCCAGGCCGTCGGTCTTGATGACGCCCCGCTCGAGCGCCACGCCGAGCGCCTCCAACCCAAGATTTTCGACATTGGCGACGACGCCGATCGCCGACAGCGCGCGCTCGACGTCGAGCGTCTGCGTCTCGCCATCTGCGGGTTTCAGCGTGACGACGAGGCTGTCGGCCCTCTTCTCGACGCCCGTCACCGTCGTCGCGACGCGAATGTCGATCCCCTGCTTCTTGAACGATCGATGCGCCAGAGCGGCGATCTCTTCGTCTTCGCTCGGAAGAATATGCGGCAACGCTTCGACGAGAATGACTTCGACGCCGAACGTCCGATAGAAGGAGGCGAATTCGACGCCGATGGCGCCGGCGCCGACGATGAGCAGCGATCTCGGAAAGCGTTCCGGCTTCATCGCCTCGAAATAGGTCCAGACGAGTCGTCCGTCGGGCTCGAGGCCCGGCAGAACGCGCGGGCGCGCGCCGGTCGCGATGATGATGTGTTTCGCCTGATAGACGCCGTGGTCGAGCCTCGTTTTCGGCGAAGGCGATTGCGGCAGCATGGGCGGTTTGGTCGGCGCGGCGACGCGCACCTCGCCCTTTCCGGCAAGCGTCGCCTCGCCCCAAATCACGTCGATCTTGTTCTTCTTGAGCAGAAACGCCACGCCGCCATTGAGCCGCGTCGCCGCCTCGCGCGAATGCGCGACAATGCGCGCGACATCGGCGCTCAGGGCGCCTGGCGAAACGCCGAACCGCTCGCCCTCGCTAGCGAGGCGATAGACCTCGGCGGAGCGCAGCAGCGCTTTTGTGGGGATGCAGCCCCAGTTCAGGCAAATGCCGCCGAGATGTTCGCGCTCCACGACCGCGGTCTTGAGACCCAGCTGCGCGGCGCGGATCGCGGCGACATAGCCGCCGGGCCCGCCGCCGATGACGATGAGATCATATGTGTCGGCCATGCTTCGTCCTAGCTTCCCAGTGACTCAGTCTTCAGCGTTGTCGGCAAACTCTAAAAATTCACGAAAATTTACGCCCTGAAGGAAAAGCATATATTGTTTAGACGTTTGCAGTCACCTGACCATAAGGGGGCTTTGATGAGCGCCCGTCTTGCATCTACGACCGCCTCGCTGCGTTCGCTTTCTTTCAAGCTCCTCGCTGGTCTGCGTCGCGCCGCTCATCTCATCTGGCGCGCCTCAATAACTGTCGTGCGTCTTTTGCTTTTGGCCTTTCTGACGGTTCTCGTGACCGCTTGGGCCATTTCCACGCCGAAGGACCACCCCTATCGCGTTCTTGATCCCGACTCGCGCGATTGCAACATGCGGATCGGCGAAAACGGAAACTACGCGTCGCCGGCATGGAATATTCTCGCAGCCTATGGCAACGCCGAAAACGAAGCGGCGCTCAAGGATGAGACAGGTCGTTGGGACACGAGATTTCAATGCGCGATACAGCGTCACGAAGTTCCTGTCCCTCGCACTGACGACAACAATCGATCGAACGCGCTTGGCTACACATTGGCCTTTCTGGAATTTAAGGAGGATGGCGAGCCGTTCGAGCTGATCAAGGACGCTCATCAGCTGTTCACCATGAACGAATTGACCGATCGCGTGAGCTATATCGAACGCAGCTCATGGAAGCCGATCACACAGCTTGAGGCGCTCAACGCGCATCTTAAATCAGTTGAAAAGCGCACCCACGCCGATGAATTGGGGAATGTCGTCAAGCACAGCAATTACGTCATCGTCTTCGTTCACGGCTGGCGACATGACGCATCGATCGGAGACGGCAATGTCACCGATCTTCGCGCTTACGCGGCGCATGTCGCGCGATACCTTCGCGACCGGTGCGTCGCTGGCGAAAGCGAGCATTGCGGGCGCGAGGTGACGGCGGTGTACGTCGGCTGGCGAGGCGCACGCCTGAACGAGACGCGACTGCATCTTCCCTTTATCGCTATGGGCAATACAGTCGGCGCGCTCTTAGATGGCGACGCCGCACATTGCTCAAACGGCGTTCTGCCCAGCGAAAAGCCCTTGTGCTGGAAGAACTGGATCAATTCCTGGGGCGATTCGCTCGCTTCCGGCGTCGTGACGCTGACCTTGTTCGACCGCAAACCCGTCAGCGAATATATTGCGCCGCACGCCCTCATGGCGCTGAGAAAAATCGAGCAGGTTCTCAACAAACAGCCCGGGACGAAGGCAAAGCAACGAGACAATCCAAACAAGATGATCGTGATCGGTCATAGCCTCGGCGGCAACATGCTGGCCACGGCTTTGAAAGACCATTTGATCAAGGCGGTGCATAATCATCCGGGCGCCAACGCCTATTTTTACCCCCCGCTCGGCGATCTCGTGGTTCTCATTAACCCTGCCGCCGAAGCCTCCAAATGGACGGATGTTCAGCGCGCTGTCTGGGAGAAAGTCGCTTTCTTCGAGGGCGAAGGCGACCTCATGGCGGGCCACCGCTTTTTTCCCGCTCATCAGAGTCCTGTCGTGATTTCAGTCACCTCGGCCTATTCCTGGCCCCCGGGAGGAATCCGGCCCGGAGACTGCGCCATCGCCATGCGTCACAAACTGAGCTTGCTCGGTCAGGATGTGAATTCGCCAGACGAAATATGCGCGAGATACAAGCAGTTCCTAGAGGCAAAAAAACCCGGGGAGTTCATCTTCCATGACGAGACGCCGAACCCCGACGAGCGCGCCTGCGGGGCGCTGAGAACGCCGTTTGCGCTCGATCAAGCGGTGGCGAATATCGATCGAAAAAAGAAAGTTGGCATAAAATCCGACCTCGCAACCTATCTCGCTTTTCCGCTTTTTCGCGGCGACCTCCGACCTTTGGGCGCGATGATCGCCGGCGTCGCACGCGATTTGCGCGCCGCCTGCGAAAACTTCAGCCTCCCCGAAAACCGACAAGATCAGCGAGCGCTGAGATTTTGGCAAAGGGTTGGAGAATTCGTGAGCGATCTTCCCTTCCAGAATACGGATATCGAATCTTCGCGCACGATCGGCCATCTCGATCCGCCGCGATCGTCGGTGAATCTCGTCGACACTCTTCGCATGCCGGCCCGCCAGCTCGGCACGACGCATGAAATTCGCAGCATCCGTTGGGCGCCGCCCAGTCAGGCGGATTACAAGGATATCCCCGCCGATCCCTCACTAAACTGCGCTGTCAGCCACGACTGGCTGACGCGGGCGCGAAGGGCGCAAACGAATGGCACTCAGTGGGAGAGCGCGATGCTGGCCCTGCCGCTCGACCCGGATCCTGCGAATCCTCGCGGCAGTGGCGGTCATCCAGCGGTCGAGATGACTCACGGCTTCCGGCTCGCGGGAATGCTCCCGATCACGCGCGCGAACGACCCGTTCTGGAACATGCGCGCCTACGACGACGTGCTCATGAGCCATGGGGGCTTCATGTTCAGTTCGTTCATTTGCGCGATCAATCAGTTCGTCATGGATCGGCCAACACGCTGGCCGACACCGCCAGCCGAATTACAGAGCCCGCCTATGCCTCCAGAGCCAAATCGGCCGGCGGCGGACGCCCCCAAAATTCGTGGCCGGGCGAGATAAATCGCCCCGCAATACCAATCCAAGCATCCAGAACATTCCAAAACGAAAAGCCTCCCGCGCTGCCGCGGGAGGCTCGAATGTGTTCGCGATGTAAGTCTTAAGCGGCCTGCGGCAACGCCGATTTGGCCTGCGCCACGATCGCCGCGAAGGCTTCGGGCTGGTGGATAGCGAGATCCGACAAAACCTTGCGGTCGACTTCGATCCCGCCCTTGGCGAGCCCGTCGATGAACCGCGAATAGGTCAGCCCGTGCTCGCGCACCGCGGCGTTGAGCCGCTGAATCCACAACGCGCGGAACACGCGCTTTTTCGCCTTACGGTCGCGCGTCGCATATTGCATCGAGCGGTCGACGGCGGCCTTGGCGGCGCGGATCGTATTCTTGCGGCGGCCATAGAAACCTTTGGCGGCCTTGAGGGTCTTCTTGTGCTTGGCGTGCGATGTGACGCCGCGTTTGACGCGAGCCATGACGAAACTCCTTTGCGGAAAAAGTGCGCTCTTTGCGATCAGCCGTTCGGCAGGAAGTATTTCTTCACGTTGTCGCCGTCAGTCTTGAACAAGACAGCCGTGCCGCGCAGATTTCTGATCTGCTTGTTCGTCCGCTTGATCATCCCGTGGCGCTTGCCCTGCTGGGCGTAGACCACTTTCCCGGTGCCGGTGATCTTGAAGCGCTTTTTCGCGCCGGATTTCGTCTTCAGTTTGGGCATTTTGCTCTCCCGGGCGCTAAGCCCTGTTGTTCGCGCCGCAGGGGATTGGTCCAAACGACGCTTGTTCGCGCGAGCGAAAAAACCGCCACGGCAGCCCATCACTGGCCGGGCGGTTCTGTAGAGCGCGGTTTATTGCCCAATGCCGGGGGAAACGCAAGTCCGCACAAGCCTTGAGAGCGCCTACGGCTCCGCCTCTTGGCGAGTCCGCGACTTTGGGCTTAAATCGAACAGAGAGAGTAAGACGTGAAAGGCGTAGCGTTAAACTCAACAAATAAAGGCATTTATGTCAGGGTTTGAAGAACAGGCGCAAGGCGCTAAATGTCTTTAATTGGAAACGATTCGGGGCGCATTATGAATGTGCATGCATCTGTAGAAAGCGCGATTGCCGCGGACTGTCCGGTCAATTCCCACAATGAGTGGGATCCGCTGGAGGAGATCATCGTCGGTCGCCTCGAAGGCTCGACGATTCCTTCCGATCATCCGGTGGTCACCTGCAACATCCCCGGCATGGCCGCGCGCGCCCAATCGCTCGCCGCGGGCTTCCGCTTTCCGAAATTCATGATCGAGCCGGCGCAGCAGGAGCTCGACGGCTTTATCGCTTTGCTCGAGTCGCTCGGCGTCAAGGTGACTCGGCCCGACGCGGTCAATCACAAGGCGAAGTTCTCGACGCCGCACTGGTCGTCGCGCGGCTTCTGCAACTCTTGCCCGCGCGACTCAATGCTGGTGATCAAACGCACTCCTATCGGGAGATCCTCAAGGATTATTTCCGACGCGGCGCGCGCTGGACCTCGGCGCCCAAGCCGCAGCTCACCGACGAACTCTTTGATCCCAATTTCAAATTGCCGGAGAAGGGCGAAGAGATTCGCTACATTCTCACCGAATTCGAGCCGGTGTTCGACGCCGCCGATTTCTTCCGCTGCGGCCGCGATCTTTTCGTGACGCGCTCTAATGTCACCAATGCGATGGGCATCGACTGGCTGCGCCGCCATCTTGGCGACGGCTATCGGATTCACGAGATCAAGAGCCGCTGCCCCAATCCGATGCATATCGACACGACGATTCTGCCGCTGGGGCCCGGGCGCCTGCTGATCAATCCGGAATATATCAATCCGGATGAGCTGCCGGACATTTTGAAGAAATGGGACATTCTCGTCGCGCCGGAGCCGGATCCGATCAACGACCGCATTCTCGCAATCACCTCGATGTGCGGCAAATGGCTCAGCATGAACATTCTGGCGATCGACGAGAAGCGCGTCATCGTCGATCCGCATCACACCAACATGATGCGGCAGATGGAGAAATGGGGCTACGAACCCATCCCCTGTTCTTTCCTGCACTATGCGGCGTTCGGCGGCGCGTTCCACTGCGCGACGCTCGACGTGCGGCGGCGCGGAACGCTCGAAAGCTATTTTTGATTCGATCGCGCTTCTTTCGCCCGACGCTTCTGGCCAGGAGCGCCGGGCGATTTCTATTTCAGGTTCACGCCGCCAAGCCGCAGGCCGATGATGCCCAAGAGAATGAGGCAAATTGATCCCAGCCGCAGCACGGTGGTCGGTTCGTTGAACAGAAAAACGCCCACCAAGGTCGCCGCCGCGATGCTTGCGCCGGTCCACACCGCATAGGCCGTGCCGGCGGGAATCGTCTTTACCGCAATGCCCAGGCATCCGACGCTCGCCGCCATGAAGAACACCATAATGAGCGAAGGCCAGAGCCGCGTGAACCCTTGCGCATATTTCATCCCGATGAGCCAGCCGACTTCGCAGATGCTGCCGATAAAAAGGATGACCCAGTCCATCTAACCGTCCTTGCCTGCCGACGTCGCCGCGTCCGGCGACTTGTGGATTTTGCGGTCCAATCCGTCAAGAACCGCCGATTTGCATTTCGCGAGACGCCGCCCACATAGGCCGCAAGGAGCCTTGATCATGAGAAGAATTATCGACGTTTACCCCGCCCCGGACTCCATGCACTGGGTCGGCGACGGTTTTCCCGTACGCTCGCTGTTTTCGCATCACCAACATGGCGCACAGGTGAGCCCCTTTTTGCTGTTCGACTACGCGGGACCGTTTGACTTTTCACCGACGCCCGAGCGCCGCGGCGTCGGCGCCCATCCGCATCGCGGCTTCGAAACGGTGACGATCGTCCTCGACGGCGAACTGGCGCACCGCGACTCGACCGGCGCCGGCGGACTGATCGGTCCCGGCGACGTGCAATGGATGCGCGCCGCTTCCGGCGTCGTTCACGAGGAGTTTCATTCCGAAAGCTTCGGCAGGTCGGGCGGACGGTTCGAGGTCGTGCAGCTTTGGGTCAATCTGCCGGCGCGCGAGAAGATGAGCCCGCCGCGCTACCAGACCCTCCTCGACAAGGACATTCCGCGCGTCGATCTGCCCGGCGACGCCGGCCTTGTTCGCGTCATCGCCGGCGAATTCGACGGCCATCGCGGACCGGCGCAAACCGCGACGCCGATCGATCTTTGGGATGTGCGGATCGACGCGGGAAAAAGCGCCCGATTCACGCTGCCGGAAGGCCATACGGCGCTGGTCGCCATTCTCGAAGGAACGGCCGAAGTCAATGGCGAGAAGATCGCACGTGCGACGGATGTTGTCGTATTCGACGAGGAAGGCGCCGACATCGCCTTTGAAGCCAACAATGACGTGAAGCTGATCGTCATGAGCGGCGAACCGATTGACGAGCCCGTGGCGCAACAAGGTCCGTTCGTGATGAATACGCAGGACGAGTTGCGGCAGGCCTTCGCCGACTATCAGTCCGGACGGTTCGGCGTCATCGCGCCGCAGGGCGGCTAAAGCGCTTTCCGATCACATGGGCTCATGTGATCGATAGGAATCGCTCAAAATCAAAATGTTGGAGCAGGTTCTCATCGCAAAGGTCTGTCAGACTTTTGGGAACCTGCTCTTTTTGGGAACCTGCTCTAAGAGGAAGCGCTGCTGCGACGCGGCGCCAATCTCAACTCTTCGATCGTCGCCGCCAGCGACGTGAATTCCACCGGCTTGGTGAGAAACGCGTCGACTCCGGCGGCGCGGGCGGCGCGCTCGTCTTCTTCGCGCGCGCTGGCCGTCAGCACCAAGATGGGCGTGCGCGGCGCGCCTGCCCGCGCCTCGGCCTCACGAATGCGAAGGCTCGCCTCGCGTCCGTCGAAATCGGGCATGAAAAGATCCATGACGATCACGTCATATGGCTCGCCCACGCCCTCGATCGCTTCGCGCGCCCGTGCGAGCGCGAGCGCGCCGCTTTCCGCCCGAGTCACCTTCGCGCCAAGCTTCGCGAGGTGACGCATGAGAATAAGCGCGTTGATCTCATTGTCTTCGGCGACGAGGGCGTTCACCCCGGCGAGCGCCTGCGTCGGCGCGTCGGCGTCAGGCGCTGGCTCCTTGGCGCTCTCTGGCGACAGCCGGGCGATCAGCGAGGCGATCCGCACCGGCTTCACCAGCCAGCCGTCGAAGTCGCACAAGGCGTCCTCGCCGAAGGCGCGCCGTTCGATCGGCGAGAAGAGCAGAAACAGTCTTCCCGCCTGCGCGTCGCGAGCGACTTTCGCCAATTGCGCGGTCATGTGCGGGCCCAGCGCGCAGTCGACGATAACGGCGTCGACAGGTTTTTCGCCCCGCCTTTGCAGCGCGGACGTCGCGTCCTCGGCCGCGACGATCTCCGCTTCGGCCCCGGCGAACCGCAAGCTCTCCGCAAGATAGGGCGCTTCAAAGATGCTGTGCGCGACGATCAGCGTTTTAAGCCCGGAAAGCGGCGCCGGCGCGGGCTCTTCGCTGATTGGCGGGGCCGGCAGCGTGAAGGCGAAAACCGCGCCCATGTCCGTTGAATTGACGAGCGCCAGCGCGCCGCCCATCCGGGCGACGAGACGGCGAGAGATGGCGAGACCGAGCCCTGTGCCCGCCTGCGGGTGGTTCTCCGAAGGATCGGCTTGTTCGAATTCCTCGAAGATCGCCTCGCGCGCCGCCTCGGGCACGCCCGGCCCGGAGTCGTGCACCTCGAAGCGCAGCCGCGCGCCGTCACGCGCGACGCGCACGCCCACGCCGCCCCGCTCGGTAAATTTCACCGCGTTGCCGATGAGATTGACGAGCACCTGTCGAAGTCGCGCCGGATCACCCACGATTTCGCGCGGCGTATCAGGCGAAATGACGCTGGCAAGCTCCAGCCCTTTCGCCATCGCGCGCGGCGCCAGCAATTCGACGACGCTTTCGACGAAGGGCGCGAGCGCAAAGGCTTCGTGGCGCAGCTCGAACTTGCCGGCTTCGATCTTGGAGAAATCCAGAATATCGTCGATCAGCTGCGAGAGCGAACGGCTCGAATCGCCGATCGCTTCGACATAGCTCGCCTGTTCGGCGGTGAGCTTGGTCATCGCGAGAAGCTGCGCCAGCCCCATGACGCCGTTGAGCGGCGTGCGAAATTCGTGGCTGACCGCTGCGAGAAAGCGCGACTTGGCAAGACTGGCGGCTTCCGCCCTGTCGCGAGCGGCGGCGGCGGCGCGCAACTCCCAAATTTCATCGCGCAGCGATTCGAGCTCGGCCTCGACCTTTTCGCGGCCACGCCCGCGCAGAGCAATGTAAATGGACGCCGCCAGCAACAGAATGACGAGCTGCGCCGCGACCAAAATCACAATATGGCTTAAGGACATGCGCCAATATCAGGCCGCAAGGCGCCCGAACGCAAGTCCCGCGCGATAGGAAAGCGCTTCCGCGAGATGCGGTCGGCCGACGGATTCAGCGCCGTCGAGATCGGCGATGGTGCGCGCAAGCTTCAAGACCCTGTGAAACCCGCGCGCCGTGAGGCCGAAGCGCTCCGACGCGTCCCGAATCAGCGCCGTGCCCGCAGCGTCGAGACGCGCCGCGCGCTCGATCACCGCCGCTGGCGCGGCGGCGTTGGCGGCGACCCTTGGCAACGAGAGAGCGTCGTAGCGGGCGCGCTGAATCTCGCGGGCCCGCGCGACGCGCGCCGCGACCTGCCGCGAACCCTCGCACGGCGGCGGCAACACGAGATCGGCGGCGGTCACCGCCGGCACTTCGATCTGCACATCGAAACGGTCGAGCAGCGGTCCCGAAAGCCGCGCCTGATATTGCGCGACGCAGCGTTCATTGGGCTGGCGCTTGCAGGCGTAGCCCGGATCCATCGCATGACCGCAACGGCAGGGATTCATCGCCGCGACAAGCTGAAAGCGCGCTGGGTAGACGGCGCGATGATTGGCGCGCGACACCGCCACCTCGCCGGTCTCGAGCGGCTGACGCAGGCTGTCCAGCACTTGCGGTTGGAACTCGGGCAATTCGTCAAGAAAAAGGACCCCGTTATGGGCAAGCGAAATCTCGCCAGGCTTTGCATGGGAGCCGCCGCCGACCAGCGCCGGCATCGAGGCGGAATGGTGGGGCGCGCGAAATGGCCGCCGGTCGGTCAGTTCGCCTCCCGCAATCTGCCCCGCCACCGAATGAACCATGGAGACTTCGAGCAGTTCCCGCGGGGTCAACGGCGGCAGGATCGACGGCAGCCGCGCGGCGAGCATCGATTTTCCAGCGCCCGGAGGGCCGCTCATCAGAAGGTTGTGGCCGCCAGCGGCGGCGATTTCGAGCGCGCGCTTGGCGGTCTCCTGTCCCTTGATGTCGGAAAGGTCGGGTTGATCGGCGGCGAGCCTGCGCACCGCCGGCTCAGGCCGGGCTAGCACCTGCGCGCCCTTGATGTGATTGACGAGCTGGATGAGCGAGCGCGGCGCGATCACCTCCATATCACTCGACGCCCAGGCCGCTTCCGGCCCGCATTCGCTCGGACAGATCAGTCCCAAGCCCCGGGCGTTGGCGGCCACCGCCGCCGGCAGGACGCCCGCCGTCGGCGTCAGCGTTCCGTCGAGCGCAAGTTCGCCAAGCACGACGAATCCTTCGAGCGCGTCGGAGGGAATGGCTCCAATGGCGGCCATCACGCCAAGCGCGATCGGCACGTCATAGTGGCTTCCCTCTTTGGGCATGTCGGCGGGAGCGAGATTGACGGTGATTCTTTTCGCCGGCAGCGCCAGGCCGGAAGCGATCAGCGCCGCGCGCACCCGCTCGCGCGACTCGGCGACGGCCTTATCGGCGAGGCCGACGACGTTGAAGACGACCGCGCCGCTCGAAATCTGCACTTGGACGTCTACGGGACGGGCCTCGACGCCTTCGAACGCGACCGTCGCCACCCTCACCGCCATCGCGCGCTCCCGAGAAATTCTTTTGCGCAAATTATCGTCGACAGCTTAACTGCCGCGCGAGCTCAGCGCAAGAACATTATATGAACATCGCCGCGCCAGCACTAACCTAAATCGCAGATTGCAATTGCCAAGTTTTGGTTCGCGCGCTGATATTCTGAGGGCGCGGCGCGCCAGCCGCGCGTTAATCCGGTTTAAGGAGAAGATGGAGATGAAATTGAGGATGGGTCTCGCGCTGGTTTTCGCGGCCGCTATGGCCGCGCCGGCCTACGCCGCCATGCCGCTCGCGCCAACTGAGACGGCGGGCGCGCCGATCGTGCAAGCTTATGGCGGTTGCGGGCCCTACGGCCATCGCGGTCCCTATGGCGGCTGCCGCTGGGGCGGACAGTGGGGCGGATACGGCGTCGGTCGCGCCTGCCCGCCAGGCTTCCATCTCGGCCCCTACGGCCGCCGCTGCTGGCCAAATTATTAAGTTCAGTGAACAGCCGGGACGGCGAACCGTCCCGGCGCCTCGGCGAGGCCGCTCCGAACGCCGTCAGGGCTTTTGCCCGGAGGGGCGAAGTCCGGTCCCGCCTCTTGGCTGCGCCGCGGCGCTCGGGGCTGGCGCGTCGCTCGGCGCCACCGGCGCCGAAGATCCTAGCGAAACCGAGAGGCCGAACAGCTTCCATTGGCCCTGGACCGGCGCATAGAGCAGCTCGAAACGAATCTGCGTCGGCACGGAGGGGAAAAACCCTGACATGTGCATCATGCCCGTCGACTCGATTTGCGGCAGCATGCTGAGCTGCGGCTCCAAGACGGCGACGCCGGAGAGGTCGAGATTTTGGTTGCGCTGATAGGCGAAGATTTCCGCGAGCCGCGCGGCCGTGTTCGTCTGGAAGCCGGGGGCTCCGAGGTCGCGCAGCACCGTATAATTACCGGTTTTGTTGGCCTGGTCGAGCGCAAGCAGAGTCGAGCGGACCAGGATCAGAACCCCGTTCTTGTCGATATCGGCGGGCCTGGGCGCCTGCGCCGGCCTTGAGGGCCCAGCCTTAAGCGCCGGCCCAGGCGACTGCGCCGAAGCCATCGTCGGAAAAAAACTCGCGGCCACTAGGGCCGCGAGCAGTATTGTCTTGACCTTCACGATCATGGATCACCAAGCCAGGGTCACGCCCGCGCGGCCGGCGACGCCGCCGTATTTGAGGCCCGCGCCGATGCCGGCATTGACCACCGCCCATTCGTTCAAGCGCAATTGCGCCTGAGCGGCAAGGCCGTACTGACCACGGAAGGTGCCGAAGTTGCCGGTGACCGAGAAGAACTTGTTGTCCGGCAGGTAGCTGGCGCCGCCGAGCGCGACGGCGACCGCCGTGCCCTCGTAACCACGTTGCACCCCTCTGCCAAGGCTATACACGCTCTGCGACAGGCCTAGAACGCCGGCCTGCAGACCTTGGATGTCCTGCGGACCGAAGGCCGAAGTCGCGAGATTTCCGCTAGTGTCCTGACTCTCAATTGGCGCCCAAAAACTCAAGCGGCGTCGGCGGTGACGAGCGCCGCGCGGGCCCGATGGATTTTTTCAAGGATAGCCTC
>WSXZ01000131.1 GCA_009773555.1 Methylocystaceae bacterium
CGTCGAGCCGGCGATGGCGCCGCATCACGCCTTGCAGACCCATCTCGAATTCAACGACGTGCCGATCATCGACAAGGGCGCGCTCACCGTGCTCGGCAACGACGACTTTCTGCTCGGCATGTTGCGCGACGGCGAGACCGACGGCGCGATCAATGACTATGTCGCGCAGACCGTCGAGAACACCCGTTCGCTCGGACTGAAGTGCATCAATCCCGGCGGGGTCGAAGCCTTCAAGGAGAACATGCGCGCCTTCGGGCTTGACGACGTCGTGCCTTTTTACGGGCTGACGTCGCGCCAGATTTTCCAGGCGCTGCAGAAGTCGACTCAGGCGGTGGGCATCGCCCATCCGCTGCATCTGCACATGAACAATCTCGGCCTTGCCGGCAATATCGACACGGCGCTCGCCACGATCGACGCGGCGCAGGGGCTGCCGCTCCATCTCGCGCATGTGCAGTTCTATGCCTATGGCAAGGAAGGCAAGAACGGCTTTTCGTCGGCTGGCGCGCTCTTCGCCGAGAAGATCAACGCCAATAAGAATGTGAGCGTCGACGTCGGCCAGGTGATGTTCTCGGACACGGTGACGATCTCGTCCGACGTTCTGAAACAGTTCAACAGCCTGCCCGGCGCGATCCCCTACGTCTATAAGATTTCGAACTACTACAACGCCATTCAATGGGCGGCGGGCCTGGAGCTCTTCCTGCTCATTGAAAATCCCGAGCAGGTGTTCTTCACCACCGACCATCCGAACGGCGGTCCCTTCACGACCTATCCGGAACTCTTCGCGCTGCTGATGAGCGCCGATCTTCGCGCGCAGCATCTTGCGCGCCTTCCCGCTGAGGTGCTGGAGCACACCACGCTGCCGTCGATTTCGCGCGAATATACGCTTTATGAAATCGCGCAGATGAGCCGCTCCGGCGCCGCGAAGCTCTTTGGCTTTGTCGATCGCGGCCGGCTCAGTCCCGGCGCCGTCGCCGACATCGCCGTTTACAAGCCCGGACGCGACGTCGCCGGCATGTTCCGGCGCGCGGCCCTCGTCTTCAAGGATGGCGCTCTCGTCGTGCGCGATGGCCAAGTCTCGCATTACACGCGCGGCAAGACGCTGCATATTCGCCCGCGTTACGATCGGCAGATCACGAAGCGGGATATAATTCGCAACGGCGTGACGATAGACGACAATTTCGCCGAAGCCTTCCCGATGAGCGGGACGGGCATTCTGATCACCGCGCCGAACGCCAAATGGGCGCGGCAGGCGGCGCTGACGATGACGGGTTTTGCAACGTCGGTCATCGGCTGCGGCTGCGAGGCCGGAATCGATCGCGAGGCGCCACCCGAAGAAACGCCGGACGGACGTCCGGGCGTGCGCGTGCTGCTGTTCGCCATGTCGTCGAAAGACGCGGAGAAGCAGCTCGTCAACCGGCTCGGCCAATGCGTGCTGACCTGCCCGGGCTCGGCGGTCTATTCGACGGTCGCGGGCGAATTCGAGATCAAGGTCGGCGACGCGCTGCGCCAGTTCGGCGACAAGTGGCAGATGTCCAAGGTCGTCGACGACCGGCGCTACTGGCGCGTGCCGGTCATGGACGGAGAGTTTTTCTGCGAAGGCAAGGTTGGCCTGACGAAGAAATCCGTGGGCGGCGGCAACCTATTGATCATGGGCGCCGACTGGGACAAGACCATGCGCGCGACCGAGGCCGCCGTCTCGGCGATCGAATGCGTCGCCGACGCGATTGCGCCGTTCCCCGGCGGCATCGTGCGCTCGGGCTCAAAGGTCGGTTCGAAATACAAGGGCATGAGCGCGTCGACTAATGACGCTTATTGCCCGACATTGCGCGGCGTCACCAAAAGCGAGCTCGACGCGGATATCGGCTGCGTGCTCGAAATCGTCATCGACGGCTTGACCGACAACGCCGTGCGCGAGGCGATGCGCGCGGGGCTTCACGCCATCATCGATATGGGGCCGGAGCAGGGCGCCAAGCGCGTCGGCGCCGGCAATTACGGCGGCAAGCTCGGGCCGTTTCATTATCATCTGAAGGAATTGCTGCCGTGAAGCCCTTTACCTTCACGCTTCGCCAGGAGCCGCCGCAGCGCGTCGATCTTTCGGCGCTGACGCCCGACCGCCTGGCGGGAAAATCCGTCGCGCAGATCGAAGCGATCGAGCTCGGCGAGACGCGGATTTCAACGAAAGTCGGCGACCTCTTCAAGATTTCGGAAGGCGATCTGAAGACTGTTCGCTTCGAGGGCGGCTCAGCGCGCTTCGATCTTCTCGGCGCGAAGCTTCTGTCTGGCTTTGAAATTCATGTCGAAGGCGACGTTGGGGCGCAGTGCGGCCGTCTGGCCAAGGGCGGCAGGATCACCGTCGCCGGGAACGCCGGCCCGCATGCGGCATCCGGCAACCTTGGCGCCGAGATGGAGATCAAGGGCGACGTCGGCGATTTCCTCGCCGGTCCGCTCGCCGGGGAACTCGCCGGCATGGCTGGCGGGCGCGTCATCGTGCGCGGCAAGGCGGGCGAACGCGCCGGCGATCGGCTGCGTCGCGGCATTCTCGTCATCGAGGGCGACGCCGGCGAAGATCTCGGCGCACGCGTCATCGCCGGCACGATCCTGGTTTTGGGCGAGGCCAAGGGGCGCGTTGGCTATCTCAACAAGCGCGGCTCGATTGTGCTCGCGCGCGGCGGCTGCTTCGGTTCGACCTATGTCGACTGCGGCGCGCATAACCTTACTTTCGCACGGCTTTTCGCACGTTCTCTGAGGGATCATAGCGCCCCGGCCGCCGATCTCCTCTCGCGCAAGCTGCGCCGCTATGGCGGCGATACGGCTGTCTATGGCAAGGGCGAGATATTGACCCCCGACTGACGGGCATTACCCTTGCTAGAAAGCGAAACGCCCTCGAGCGGGCGCTGAGCAAGGAGATTGCGATGAATTTCGTCGAACTCATCCTTACTGTCTGCACGCTGGCGCAGCCCGCCGCCTGCGACGAGCGAAAGCTCGTCCTCGAATCGACCACGGGCTCGACCAACAATTGCATGATGCAGGCGATGCCATATATCGCTCAATGGTGCGGCGAACACCCGCAACTGACGGTTACCAAGTGGCGTTGCGCGCGGCCGGGAGCGGAAGGCGACAAGATCTGATCGAGCCCTGCGGGCGCGGTCGGTTCCATGGCGAATGAATCGAAAACACGATCGGCCGGCGCCCTTTGCGGCGCCATATGCGCCTCCCGACGAAAGCTTCGCTGAAGCCTTCCTCGGTTCGCGTCCGGATGCTGCGACACAACGGGTCGTAGAAGAAGCTGCGCTGAGGCTCGTGCGCGGCATTCGCGCCCAACGCGATCCGCTCGGCGGCGTCGAAGATTTCCTTCACGAATTCTCCCTCTCCTCGCGGGAGGGGCTGGCGGTGATGGCGCTCGCCGAAGCGCTGCTGCGCGTCCCCGATGACGCGACGGCCGATCAACTCCTCGCGGATAAGCTCGCCGAGGGCGATTTCTCCCATCACGAGACATCGAGCGACGCGCTGTTCATTCAGGCCTGCGCCTTCGCGCTGGGTCTTTCGGCGCGTATCGTCGACGTCACGGAGCCGCGCGGGCTCGTCGCCGACCTTGCCCGGCGTCTCGGTCTGCCGGCGCTGCGCGCCGCCGCGCGTCAGGCGATGCGGCTGATGGGCGCTCATTTCGTCTTCGGCGAAACCATCGAAGCGGCGATCAGACGGGAGCAG
>WSXZ01000132.1 GCA_009773555.1 Methylocystaceae bacterium
TTGAGAACCAGCAATGCGCCGGCGATATAGGCAAAAACCAAAAGCTGCTCGATAACGGCGGAGAACTCCTTTCGCGACAGCGCGTCGTAAAAAGGCTTATTCCACGCGTTTAGGCGAATCTGGCCATAGGCCGTCGCGCTGATGATCACGACGAGAGCGAAGCCCAACCAATAGAGCGCGAATCTTTCGCGAGACGCGCGAAGGGCGCCGAGGATCATCTTGAGATGCGGCCATAGGGCGACGGCCGTGGTCCTTCCCAGAGCCATTTCTTGCTGCTGCGGGTTGTCTTGATCAATCATCTTAAACGATCTCGTCCAAGCAATTTCACGGCGCCGTCTCCGACCGTTTCACGCCGTCGGCGGCCAGATGATCTGTTATACATGCAGTTTAGAACGGATTGTTCCGCTAAGGCGAGGCCCAGGTCCGCGCCGAGAGGGACGGTTGAAACGACGATAATTATGTGGGCGACGCCATGAGCCGGATTGAGTCCCTTCTGCGCGCCATGACTCTCGAGGAGAAGCTCGGTCAGCTCAACCTCATCACGGCCGGGCAGGCAGCCACTGGCCCAATCGTCCCAGGCGAGACGACGCAAGATATTCGCGCCGGCCAGGTTGGCGGCGTCTTCAACCTTTGGGGGCGCGATGTCGTCGCGCGGACGCAGCGGCTTGCGGTCGAGGAGACTCGATTGGGCGTGCCGCTGATTTTTGGCCTCGACATTCTCCATGGATATCGCACGATCTTTCCGGTTCCGCTTGCGGAGACCGGCGCTTTTGATCTGCTCTTATGGGAGCGCACGGCCCGCGCTTCGGCGCTAGAGGCGGCATGCGAGGGCATTCATCTGAGCTTCGCGCCGATGCTCGACGTCTCGCGCGATCCGCGCTGGGGCCGGATTGCGGAGGGACCGGGCGAAGATCCCTTTGTAGGATCGAAATTCGCGCAGGCGAAAATTCGAGGCTTCCAGGGCGAGCGCCTGAGCGATCGAGGCGCGCTCGCGGCGACCGCCAAGCATTTCTGCGCGGGCGGCGCCGCCACGGCAGGACGCGACTATGCGGCTGTCGATGTCTCGGAGCGCATGCTGCACGAAGTCTATCTGCCGCCGTTTCGCGCCGCCGTCGAAGCAGGATGTGCGGCGATCATGTCCGCCTTCAACAATGTCAACGGCGTTCCGATGACGTCGCACGACAAGCTGTTGAACGGACATTTGCGGCGTAAACTCGATTTCGACGGCGTCATCATGAGCGATTACACGGCGGTCACGGAGCTCGTCGAGCAAGGCGTCGCCGCTGATCTTGTCGAAGCGGCGGCCCTTGCGCTGACTGCCGGCGTCGACATGGATATGGTGAGCGGCGCCTATTTGCGCTGCCTGCCGGAGGCGCTGGCGCGCGGCCTGGTGGCCGAAGCCGACATTGACGCAGCCGTCGCGCGCGTCTTGCGGCTAAAAGAGCGGCTTGGACTATTCGACGATCCCTATCGGTTCACGACGCCCGCTGAAGGCGTTCAGGAGTCGCATCGGCAGCTGGCGCTGGACGCCGCCCGGCGCGCGATCACGCTGCTGTCCAATCGGGGCATTTTGCCACTTGCCGCGGATGTGCGCCGCTTCGCCGTCATTGGACCCCTGGCGGATGCGCGCGCCGACATGCTTGGTCCCTGGTCGGCGGCCGGGGCCGCTGAAAATTGCGTCACGATCCTCGAAGGGCTCAAGGCCGCCTTGTCGGCTTTTGAGATCATTCATTGCGCGGGCGTCTCGATTGAGGGCGACGACGAGAGCGGAATCGAACAGGCGCGCGCGCTGGCGAGGGACGTGGATGTCGTCGTGCTCTGCTTGGGAGAATCCGCCGGCATGAGCGGCGAAGCGGCCTGTCGCGCGACGCCTGGCTTGCCTGGAAAGCAACGGCAACTCGCGGAAAGCATAATGGCGACCGGCGCGCGGCGGTCGCACTTCTTTCTTGCGGACGCCCATTGACCGCGCCTTGGCTCTTCGAACAGGCGCAGGCCGTGCTCGCCACATGGTTCCTTGGCGATATGGCGGGCCATGCCATCGCCGATGTGCTGACGGGCCGCTTCAACCCTTGCGCGCGGCTTGCCGTCACTTGGCCGCGCGATGTCGGGCAGGTTCCGATTTTCTATGCATCGCGATCGACGGGGCGCCCGCCGGACGCGAACAATTTTTACAGCAGCAAATATCTCGATTGTCCTGTTGAGCCACAATTTCCTTTCGGCCACGGACTTTCCTTTGCGTGCGTGACCTTGACGAATCTTCGCATCAATCGACTTGAGTTCACGCTCGGCGATGAGGTCGAGGTGCGCGTCGATGCGCGCAATGAGAGCGAGGTTGCGACGGAAGAGACGATCTTTCTCTTCATTCATGACGTCACGGCGCGCGTCGGGCGCCCGCTGATGGAGTTGAAAGCCTGGGCCAAGGTCGCCTTGGCGCCCGGTAAAAGCAAGACGGTTGCTTTCACGCTGACCGCAGAAAGCTTCTCCTTTCCAGGCGAGGATATGGAGGTCATGTTCGAGCCCGGCGCTTTCGATATTCTAGTCGGCCTCAGCGCGGACCGGAAAAATTTGCTGACCGCAAGCTTGCGCATGATTTCGACTTAACGCGCGTTAGAGCCGCACATGCGGCACTCCTGGTGGCGAACAGGAACGGTCTATCAAATCTATCCGCGCTCCTTTCAGGACTCGGACGGCGACGGCGTCGGCGATCTCGAGGGCGTGCGGCGCCGGCTCGACTATCTCGTCTGGCTCGGCGTCGACGCGATCTGGCTC
>WSXZ01000013.1 GCA_009773555.1 Methylocystaceae bacterium
CCGAGCCGCGCGGGCCCATGATCAGGTCGATATGCGCAACTTCATTGCCGTCGCCGACCAGCGACTCGCCGACCAGCATTTTGTTGATTAAAGCCATGTTTTTCTCCCAGAATTCTGGCGCCGGATTCACAGGCGCCCTAAGCGAGCCGCACGCGGGGCGCACGGCGATAAGAGCCCACGCTCGCGGCGCGGACTCAACCATTTTCGCGCGTTCTTGCCAAGGCGCGAGACCTGGCAAGCGCGCGAGACGTCACACGAGTTCGCGGGCCAATGCGAAAGCGTGACGGAAGTCGAGGCAAAGCGGCTCGTCGGACGTCGCCATCTTCTTGAAGAGACCAGCTTCCGTGCCGTATTTGACGTTGCCGATCGCCAGCGCGCCGATGCCCAGCGCGCCATGAGGCGAAACCACGACGCCATTGTCGTGCAGACCGCAGCCTTCAACGCCAAGCGGCGGCACGGCGTTAACGTCGGCGGCGATCAAGAGATCCTTGGCGGCGGCGAGATCGTCCTTCGACAGCACCTGGACGCCGGCGCGCGCCGCGCACAGCGCGATTTCATGCTCGCAAAGCAGCGCACGCACCTGTTCGGGGGAAGAGCCGTCGGCAGGCGCCACCTTGATGTTAAAACGCTTGCACATTTCGTCGGCGAGCTTGGCGACACGCTCGAGGCCGCTATAGCCGACGACGGTGACTTGAGCGCCCTCGAGCGCCGAGATGACCGCGGCGGAATAGCCCACGACGCCCGTCGCGCCGTAGATGACGATCTTGGACCCCTTGAGCTCGCGCTGTTTCTTCTCCCGCAGAATCTTTTCGACGCAAGCGACCATGGCGCCGGCGGTGGTGAAGGAGCCGTAGGGATCGGCGAAGAGCGACACTTCGAAGGGCTTGAGCAGCGCTTTCTTTGCGGTGTCCATCATGTCGAGCGCGAGCACGGCGTCGCGGCCGGCGAAAAAGATGCCGGTGCGCAGCGCCGCTGAAGGCGCGCGCGAAAACATCGCGTCCTGCACGAGCGCGGTCACTTCGTCCAGCGTGACATTGGTGTAGGGAATCGCCGCGTCATAGCCGGCGTCGAGGGCCATGTTCACATCGAAGGGGCTCATATGCTTCAACGTGCTGAGCATGTGCAGAATCGCTTTGGCCATTGAATCTCCCCAACCTTTCCCTCGAATTTCGCGTCTTACGCGGCCAATAGGCGACGCGCGGCGGGAGATAACCTCCAGCCCCTCGATCTCTCAATGATTCCGGCAAAAGGAACGGCGCGCGGGCGCGCGCCTCGGCCTCGCCCGGAGCGGTGGGAGGCTTAGAACCCAGAACGAAGCCGATGTCTAGAGGCGTGTGCGCCGCAGCGTGCGGCCGCATGGCGGCGGCTCTTGGTTGACGACGGCCGCGCTTTGCCTCTATAAGCCCCGCAATCGAGGCTCGGCGCAATCGGCGTCGCGCCTCGCTGTCTTTTTCACCCTCTGCTGGCGATCGCGGGCGACTGACGCCGCGGTCCACGCATGGAAGAATAGAGCGAAAGGAACCATTATGTCCCGCCGTTGCGAGCTGACCGGAAAGGGCGTGCAGTCTGGCAATCTCGTCAGCCATTCCAATCGGAAGACGAAGACCCGCTTTCTGCCCAATCTCGTCAATGTGACGCTCGCCTCAGAGGCGCTGGCGCGTTCGGTGCGGCTGCGCATCTCCGCGGCGGCGCTGCGGTCGGTGGAGCATCGCGGCGGGCTTGACGCCTTCCTCGTGAAGGCGAAGACCGAAGAGCTGTCGCAGAACGCCCGAACGCTCAAGCGCGAAATCGAGAAGAAGCAGGCGGCCGCGAGCGCTTAAAGCTCCGCCTTCTGTTTATGACATTGTGCCCCGTCGCCCTGCGGCGGGGCTTTTGTCTTTTTAGGCGCCCCCGAGTTTGCCGCTGAAAAAGGCGGGCCTCCTTCTCCCATGGGGAGAAGGTGGCGCGCGAAGCGCGACGGATGAGGGAAAGCGCCTGACGTGTAGGGGATACCCCTCCACCCGCTCGCCTTCGGCGAGCGACCTCCCCGCAAGGGGGAGGTATGTGCGCCCCGCGTCCTTGGATTAACCCCGCAGATCCGGCGGCGTCGCCTCATCGGACAATAACTTCAACGCCTCGTCGAGCGGCAGCTGCGTCTGCGCCTGCGATCCCAACCTGCGCATGGAGATCGTGCGCTCGGCCGCCTCTTTCTTGCCGGCGACGAGCAACACAGGAACCTTGGCCAATGAATGTTCGCGCACCTTGTAGGTGATCTTCTCATTGCGCGCGTCGACCTCGACGACAAGCCCGAGCTTCCGCGCCGCGGCGGCGACCTCATAGGCGTAGTCGTCGGCGTCCTGCGTGATCGTGCAGATGACGATCTGCAGCGGCGACAGCCACAGCGGCAGATGTCCGGCGAAATGCTCGATCAGAATGCCGGTGAAGCGTTCGAGCGAACCGAAGATCGCGCGATGGATCATCACCGGCGTTTTCTTCTCGCTGTCGGGGCCGATGTAATAGGCGCCAAAGCGCGACGGCAGGTTGAAGTCGACCTGCGTGGTGCCGCATTGCCACTCGCGGCCGATCGCGTCGCGCAGCGTATATTCGAACTTGGGCCCGTAGAACGCGCCCTCGCCCGGATTAATGCCCGTCTTGATGCGTCCGCCCGAGCGCGCTTCGATCTCGCTCAAGACCCGCGTCATGATCGCCTCGGCTTCGTCCCAGGCCTCGTCGGAGCCGACGCGCTTCTCGGGACGAGTCGAGAGCTTCACGACGATTTCGTCAAATCCGAAATCGGCGTAGGTCGAGAGAATAAGTTCGTTGATCTTGAGGCACTCTTCGGCCATCTGCGCTTCGGTGCAGAAGACATGCGCGTCGTCCTGCGTGAAGGCGCGCACGCGCAGCAAGCCATGCAGCGCGCCGGAGGGCTCATAGCGATGCACGACGCCGAACTCCGCCATGCGCAGCGGCAGATCGCGGTAGGACTTCAGGCCGTGTTTAAAGATCTGGATGTGGCCGGGACAATTCATCGGCTTGATGGCGTACAGCCGATCTTCGTCCGTCTGCTCGCGCGCGGGCTGTGAGACGAACATGTTCTCGCGAAACCATTCCCAGTGGCCGGACGTCTCCCACAGCGACTTGTCGAGAAGCAGCGGCGCGTTGACTTCCTGGTAGTCGGCCTTCAGGCGCCGGCGCATGTAGGAGATGACATTCTGGAACAGCGCCCAGCCCTTCGGGTGCCAGAAGATCGCGCCGGGGCCTTCCTCCTGAAAATGGAAGAGGTCCATCTCGCGGCCCAAGCGGCGGTGGTCGCGCCGCTCGGCTTCCTCCAACCGGTGCAGATAGGCGTCGAGCTCCTCCTGCGTCGTCCAGGCCGTGCCGTAGATGCGCGACAGCATCGGCTTCGTCGAATCGCCGCGCCAATAGGCGCCCGCGACCTTCATCAGCTTGAAAGCCGTGCCGACTTTGCCGACGGAAGGCATATGCGGTCCGCGACAGAGGTCGAGCCATTGGCCCTGCCGATAGACGCTCAAGGGCTCATCGGACTTGATCGAGTCGATGAGTTCGCCCTTGAAAATCTCGCCTTTCGTCAGAAACCACTGCTTGGCGTCGGCGCGATCCCAGACTTCACGCGTGATCTTGGCGTCGCGGGCGACGATCTCGCGCATCTTCTTTTCGATCGCCGGCAAATCTTCGAGCGTGAACGGCTCGGCGCGGAAGAAATCGTAATAGAAGCCGTTCTCGATGACCGGGCCGATCGTCACCTGCGTGCCGGGATAGAGCTCCTGCACCGCCTCCGCCAGCACATGCGCGGCGTCGTGACGGATGAGCTCCAGCGCGCGCGGATCTTCGCGCGTGACAAATTCGATTCGAGCGTCGCGCTCGATCGAGCTTGCGAGGTCGACGAGCGCGCCGTCGAGCGTCATGGCGACGCTGCGCTTCGCGAGAGAGGGGGAGATGCTTTTGGCGATGTCGACGCCCGAAACGCCGGGCTCGAACGGACGGGACGCCCCGTCGGGGAATGTAACCGCTACCATGTTTGCGCTCCTGTCGCGCTCAGTCGCCGATACGAGTCGACGTAAGTCGCGTTGGATGGACGGCGCCTTCATAGCGCCGCCCGCGCGCGGGCGCAATCGTTCCGAAGTCGGCGTGGCCCTGAGGGAAAAAGGCGTGGCGGCGCTATAACTTGATGCGAAATCGATTGGTTTTGCTGACCGGATGCTTGCCGGTAGCAAGTCAAGATTGAGCTAGACTTTCAGACGGATGGCGAGACGGTTTCGAGGAGCGCTAAATTCGGTTTTCACTTGTGGCGCGAGCGGACGGGATCCCCGCCCCCCGCCCTCAAGGGGCCAGCGTGTTAGCGCTCGCCGCCTGATCGGACGCCGCAGGCGGCGCCTGCCTGTCGCCTAAAACCAACGTCCTCGGCCGTACCAACCGCCGCCAAGGATGAGCAGAACAATAATAATGATGAGGAGCGTCTGTGTATCCATGATGTGCATTCCTTTTCAGCGCGATGGCTCCGGCTTTGGCTTGTCCACATATCCGCGTTGGTCCCAATGACCTCGCCGCATCGCGTACATCATATGGGAGAGGCAGCCCGACAAAAAAGAACTGGGCGAATTACGTGACCAATTGTCGCTCGATTCTTGACGAGCAACCTAAGCCTTCAGCAGCGCAAAGAAGCACGCCGCTCATCGCGTGCGAGAAGTCGTCAACGATCTGAGTATTCCCAACGACCACCTGCTGGAGATCCGAAGAACCGCAAAGCGCGTGCTTTAGGAACTCAAATTGCTGAGTAGGTAGCGGCCGGCGGACAAGGAAAGACCGTTGCGGGGATAATTCGGAAGCGGTGGCCGCACGCGTTGAAGACTCGTCAGCAGCACCCGATCGGTGCAGCTGCACGGGTCCACGTTCGTGTGAACGGATCACTCAGGCAGGCATGACCAAGTGTATGGATTTCGCTTCGCCAAACTTGGGCCATGGCACTTTAATGCCGGCTGCCTCCAGGAACATCTGCGCCACATAAAGAACGATGAACACCCCGACCAAAACGACGAGCACGTGAACAACTGTTCGAAATGGCTCCGCGAGAGGAATGACACGCAGCAAGGTCGTCGCGGCCCACCAAAAAACCCCGATGATGATGACGAGAAAGATGAGTCCTATCAATGTTTCGATCATTGTGGCGTCTCCACCAAGCCGACTTTGCCCAAATGGCGGCCGACCCTGCGGAAAATATGGGTCTATCCGCCATTTCAGCAAGGCCGAGCGATGGCGGTGAGCCGTTGTCGAATCGACGCAGTCGACGACGGCCTGACGCGCGGGAGCAATCGTTGAAATTGGCGCAGACCGGCGCCTCCTTTGCCCTCAATGCAGGCGTGGATGGAAGGCGACAGGAAAGCGGCGGGTCTCGGTCTGTGTCGTGCATTGATCCGGTCACGAGGATCCGAAGCTGATTTGTGACCGGAGTGATGGGGCTTCCGCGATTCGCCAGGACCGCGCGTTTTGTATCCCTTCCACCGTCAAATCCTCCCACGCAGGCTGCGGCGCGCATATGGACGCTTGGAGGTGATTTGCGAATCGCGAGCGCTCGGGACGTCTTTCGCCGTCAACTTTTGGGCGACCGGCGCGCGATGAAAGCGCTTAGCAGCTCGTCAGCCTTTTTGGCGTGTGAGCTTTGATAGGATGGCGCGCCCGAAAGGATTCGAACCTCTGACCCCCAGATTCGTAGTCTGGTGCTCTATCCAGCATAGCCCCAGTGCGTTAAACCGGCTATGGCGACGTGCCGGCTCGTTTACCGGCAAGCGACGCGAATGGCAATAGCGCATTTACTTTCGCCGCGCTGCGGCCTTGCGTCGACCGCGCAAGCATTTAGATAAAAGGCCCTAAGTGGGATTTATAATGGAAACGTTCCTGTCGGATGGCGTCGAGATAGCCTATGTGGATTTCGAGCCTTTAACGGAAGATCGCGGCGAACCGATCGTCCTTGTTCATGGCTTCGCCTCGACCCATGCCGTGAACTGGCTGTTCACGCAGTGGATCAAGACGCTGACCGAAGACGGCCGCCGCGTCATTGTCTTTGACAACCGTGGCCATGGTCGCTCGGCGAAGTTGTACGATCCGGCGCAATATAGCCTCGACCTGATGGCCGCCGACATCGTGCATCTGCTCGACCATCTGTCGATCCCTCGCGCCGACGTCATGGGCTATTCGCTGGGCGGACGCATCGGCACGGTGCTGGCCCTGACTGCGCCCGAACGCGTGCGCTCCCTGATCCTCGGCGGCATCGGCGAAAATCTCATCGAGAACTCAGGACTGCCGCGCGGCCTCGCCGAAGCCATGGAGATTGAGCGCATCGAGGACATTGCCGATTCGACGCTCAAAATTTTCCGCGGCTTCGCCGAATCCACCCGCAGCGACCTCGCCGCCCTCGCCGCCTGCGTGCGCGGCGCCCGCAAGTCCGTCGAGCCAGAGTCGCTCGCGCGCATCACCGCGCCGGTGCTGATCTGCGTCGGCACGCGCGACGACGTCGCCGGCGACCCGCTTCCGCTGGCCGAGTTCTTCCCGAATGCGCGCGTGGTCGATATTCCCGGCCGGGACCACAACCGGGCGGTCGGCGACAGGATCTATAAGCAAGCGGTGCTGGAGTTCCTGGATACGCGGCCTTAACGGTCGCGGGGGCGCCCGTGCTATTGTCCCAGCGCTCCGCTATATCATTGCCTGACCAAGGAGGGCGGATGGGCGCCGAAACGCGCGAACAGGGCGCGAAAATCATCGACTTCGCCCAAAGCGACCCGCTTTTCGCGCGGCTGCGCGCGGAGGCGGAGGATGTGCTGCGCCGCGAGCCCGAGCTCGGCGGTTTCCTGCACCCGGCGATCCTGTCGCAGAACGGCGTCCTCGGCGTCGTCGCGCATCGCGTGGCGCAGCGCCTTGATCGGCCGGAGGCTCCCTATATCGCGATCCGCCAGGCGTTCGAAGAATGCGCCGCGCGCGAAGCTGGACTGGTCGATGCCTTCCGCGCCGACCTCCTCGCCGTGCTCGAGCGCGATCCTGCCTGCACAAGGCTGATCGAGCCGGCGCTGTATTTCAAAGGTTTCCATGCGCTGCAAACCTATCGTCTGGCGCATTGGCTGTGGAAGAACGGGCGCAGCGACTTCGCCCTCATCCTGCAGAGCCTGTCCTCGCAGACCTTCCAGGTCGACATCCATCCCGCCGCCGTGATCGGCAAGAGCATTTTCATCGATCACGCGACCGGCGTCGTCATCGGCGCGACAAGCGTCGTCGAAGACGAAGTGTCGATGCTGCACGGCGTGACGTTAGGGGGCACCGGCAAGGCGCGCGGCGACCGCCATCCGAAGGTCAGGCGCGGCGTGCTGATCGGCGCCGGCGCGAAAATCCTCGGCAACATTGAGATCGGCCGCTGCGCCATGATCGCCGCGGGCTCCGTCGTGCTCGACCCGGTTCCCGCCAACAAGACCGTCGCGGGCGTGCCGGCCCGGATCGTCGGCGAGGCGCGCTGCGCCGAGCCGGCGCTTGCCATGGATCAGATGCTGGCCTATCTCGACGCCGGCATGTGAGGGCGGGGTTGACCTTGAGCAGAATTCTACTGAGCTTTGCGCTCGTCGTTATCGCGGCGTCGTTGCTGTCTTCACGCGCCGCGACAGCCGCCGGTTGGCACTACTACGATCCGGAATGTCCGATCGAGCTTGGCGGCAACGAACCTGGCGGCAAGTCGATGAAATTCGTCGCCATGCAGCCCAAGAAGAACGTCGATCGGGAGTGCATCGCGCTGCCGGACGTCGGCCCGAGCGTCATCGTGCTCGACGCCGCCGACAATGAATTGCGCGACATGAATTGGGATATCCGCATCCTGCGCGGCAAGGGGCCGAACGGCGAAGCGGACCCCGAAGCCGATATCGTCGGCCGCCTGCCGGTGCAGAAATTTCGCAACGGCATGGTGAATTTCGACCAGAATTTTAAAGAGCCCGGCGAATACGTGCTTTACGCGAAGCTGACGAGCGACGACGGCGCGAAGAGTTTTGAGGGCAGGCACCCGTTCTCGGTCGGCCTCGTCACCGACGAGGAAATTTATCTCTACATCGCCTTCGGCGTTTTCGTCCTCGTCGCCGGCGGCGTCGCCTTCACGCTGTGGCGCCAGGGCAAGCTCGGATTCAAGATCCCGGATTTTTCGAAACCACAGTAGGCCTGTCCACTATCAGCGCCGCGAGGGTGAAGGTCCCGCGCCGCGGGTGAAGTAAGGCCTCGGCAGGCCGGCATTCCGCCAAAGGAAAATCGGGCGAACTGGACGCCTCTTCGCGCAAGAGGCCCCCTTGCCAAATGCGATCGACTGGCAAATCCTCGATGCGGACCGGGCTTGGCCGGTCCGGGACGTGAAGCGCGGAATGACCTGCGACCTTGAGAAAAATGTGGAGCGGGTGCGACCACGCGGGAGCTCCAGTGGAGAAACGCCGCCCGCGGATTCGGTGGAAGCGCGGGAGTTAAATCCCTGGCTGGTCGTCGCCTTGGTCTCCATCGGCGCGTTTCTCGGTCAATTCGATGCGAGCGTGGTTCAACTGGCTTTGCCCACGCTCGGCAAGACTTTTGACGCCTCGCTGGAGACGGTGAGCTGGGTGGCTTTGGCGTATCTTGTGTCATTCGCCTCATGCCTGCCGATCTTCGGACGGCTCTGCGACATGTTCGGCAGGAAGTCGCTTTACCTCATCGGATATTTACTGTTCGTGTTTGCGAGTTCGTTGTGCGGTCTCGCCTCGGACATCGACTGGCTGATCCTGTTCCGCGTTCTTCAGGGCGTCGGCGGCTCCTTGCTGGGCGCAAACAGCATCGCAATACTGGTTAGCTCCGTTGGCAAGGACCAGCAGGGCCGGGCGTTGGGGTTCTTTGCCGCCGCCCAGGCGGTCGGAATGAGCGCCGGGCCGGCGGTCGGCGGTTTGCTTCTCGCTTCGCTGGGGTGGCGCTGGCTGTTCTGGGTTTGCGTTCCCATTGGCATCGTCGCTGCGGCGATCGGATGGCTTGCGCTTCCCCAGACGAAAGTCCTCAACGAAAGAGCGACGTTCGATTGGCGCGGCGCCTTGCTTCTGGGCCCTGCCCTGATCTGTCTCGTGCTCGTTCTCAATCAGGTCTCGGCATGGGGCGCCGCCTCCCCCGCGACCCTCTTTCTTATCGCGCTGTCCGTCGTGCTGATGGCGTTTCTCGTGCGACAGGAGCGCGGCTCTCCCTCGCCGCTTGTCGACCTCCGGCTATTCCAGAGCAAGGGATTTTCCTTTGGCGCGATCGCCGTCCTTCTCGGCTACGCAATGCTTTATGGGATGTTTTTTCTCATATCGTTTGCGCTGGAGCTTGGATATGGGGATAGCCCGCTGGCGGCCGGCCTGAGGTTGGCGATCATTCCCGTCGCCCTCGGCGTGACCGCTCCATTCGGCGGCTCGCTCAGTGATCGGCTGGGCGCGCGCATGCTCAGCGGCGCCGGCATGACGCTCTGCTGCGTCGCTCTGGCGGTTCTGGGTTTCGCGATCGTGAGCCAGAGCGCGAGCCGCACTCCCGACGCTGTCGCGTTCGCCTTGTTCGGCGCGGGCCTGGGCGTTTTCATCGCGCCCAACAATCACGCCACGATCAACGCAGCCCCGAAACATCTTGCGGGACAGGCAGGCGCGATGCTGAATCTCATGCGCGTCCTGGGCACGAGCATCGGCGTTGCGAGCGCTTCCTCGACATTGTCCTGGGGTATCCAGCTTGTGACCGGTTCCTACGGAGACTGGAAGTCGTTCCCGGGCTCCACGACGCTCTACGCCGTCGACATCGGGCTGGTGATGCTCGCCTGCATGGCCGCCGTCGCGGGGCTCATATCCGTGCTGCGGCCTGTCGAAGAGAAGGCGAGCTAGACGAGGGATCACCCAAACCGGTTATTCTTCGGGAAACCGCGCGGCGGCAGCCGCCCCGCCTCTGCCCGGTGGCCCATCCACTCGGCCAGCTCCGCCTTCTCCACAGTGAATGTGCGGCCCGCGGCGTCCAGCCAAGTGAGGCCGTCCTTTAGCGCGAAAACCTTCGCGTCGGCGACGCCGCCGTCCTTGTAGCGCTGCATGCGCACGCCCTTGCCGCGCGCCATGCGCGGCGCTTCGCTCAAGGGAAACACCAGGAGCTTCCTGTTCTCGCCGATGATGGCGATATGGTCGCCCTCCGCCTGCGTTACGATCTTCAAGATAGAGGGCGGCTCGACGTTGAGCGCCGCGCGTCCCTTCCGCGTCGACGATAAGAGATCATCTTCGCTCACGACGAAGCCGCGCCCGTCGTTCGTCACCAGCAGCAGCGCTTCGCCCGCGACATGCGGCAGCACGGCGACGACATCGGCGCCCTCCTCGATCTCGGCGAAGAGCCGGATCGGCTCGCCATGTCCGCGCCCGCCGGGAAGTTTCGAGGCCTCTAACGTATAGGCCTTGCCGTTCGCTGCGAGCGCCAGGATTTTCGACGTCGTCTGCGCGAAGAAGGAGGCTCCGAGTTCATCGTCGCCCTTGAACTGCAGCGTCGAGAGATCCTGCACATGACCCTTGAGCGCGCGAATCCAGCCCTTCTTCGAGACGACGATGGTCACCGGTTCGCGTTCGATCATCGCCTCGGCGAGGTCGAGATCGATCGCCTCGGGCGCGTCCTCAAATGTCGTGCGCCGCTTGCCCTTCGGCGTCTGCGGGCCGTAGGTTTTTTTGAGTTCGCGCACCTGCCAGGCGATGGTCTTCCACTGCTTGTCCTCATCGGCGAGCAGCGCCTCGATCTCCTTGCGTTCGTCCGAAAGTTCGCCGAGCTCCTTTTTCAGCTCCATTTCTTCGAGCCGGCGCAGAGCGCGCAGCCGCGTGTCGAGGATGTATTCGACCTGCAAATCGGTCAGCTTGAACGTCTTTTTCAATTCCCCCTTGGCGTCGTCCTCTTCGCGGATGATGCGGATCACCTCATCGAGATTGAGGAAGACGATGACCATGCCTTCCAATTGCTCGATGCGCCGAACGATCGCGGCGAGGCGGTGGCGCGAGCGGCGCTGCAGCACGGTCCGGCGATGGTCGAGCCATTGCCTTAAGGCTTCGTCGAGCGAAACGACGCGCGGCGTCACGCCGTCGACGAGCACATTCATGTTCATCGGAAATCGCGTTTCGAGCTCGGAGAGCTTGAACAAAGTCTCCATCATCAGCGCCGCGTCGACCGTGCGCGCGCGCGGCTCGAAGACGATGCGCACGTCTTCCGCCGATTCATCGCGCACATCGGCGACGAGCGGCAGTTTGCGCTCGGAGATGAGTTCGGCGAGCCGTTCGATGAGGCGCGACTTCTGCACGCCGTAAGGGATTTCCGTGACGACGACGACCCATCCGCCGCGCGGCAGCTCCTCTTTGATCCAGCGCGCGCGCACACGAAACGAGCCGCGCCCGGTGCGATAGGTCTCGATGATCTCATCGCGCTTGTCGACGATGATGCCGCCGGTTGGAAAATCCGGGCCCTGCACGAAAGTCAGCAGCTGTTCGGCGGTCGCCTTGCGGTGAGAGATGAGATAGAGCGCCGCGTCGCAGAGTTCGGCGAGATTATGCGGCGGAATCGACGTCGCCATGCCGACGGCGATCCCCTGCGCGCCATTGGCGAGCAGATTGGGCAGCGCCGACGGCAGCACCACCGGCTCCTTCTCCTCGCCGGAATAGTTGGGGATGAAGTCGATCGCGTCTTCGTCGATGCCTTCCAGAAGAGAGCGCGCGACAGCGGTCATGCGCGCTTCGGTGTAGCGATAGGCCGCGGCCGAATCGCCGTCCACATTGCCGAAATTGCCCTGCCCGTCGACGAGCGGATAGCGCGAGGAGAAGTCCTGCGCGAGGCGCACCAGCGCGTCATAGATCGCCTGATCGCCATGCGGATGGAACGAGCCCATCACGTCGCCGACGATTTTCGCGCATTTCTTGAACGGCGCGCCGGGATCGAGGCGAAGAATATGCATCCCGTAAAGGATGCGTCGGTGCACGGGTTTAAGCCCGTCGCGGGCGTCGGGCAGCGCGCGGCCAGTGATGGTCGAAAGCGCGTAGCGCAGATAGCGCTCCTCGAGCGCTTCGCGCAGCGCGACCGGCGCGATCACGCTAACCTCGCTTGCGCTCTTGCCTTTTCCGCTTCCGCCGCCGCCCTTTTGCGCCATCTCAAAAACCCGATTCTGCCTTTGCGATCGGTACTATGGCCGCGAGGGCGTCGGCGCAAGCGAAGGATTTCGAAGCGGCTCTTTAACTGTGAAAGGACGTCGTCGACGCATCGACTGCGTTTTGTGCGGCAATGTAACAAATAAGGTCTTGCGGGCGCCGCGTGTCGTCCTTTAGAAGCTTTGCGAAGCGATGGCGCGGATCGGCGCGGTCGACTTTTCGCCGGTTTTCCGCGGCTTTCAAAACATGGCGTCCATGAAGAAACTGTTTTTGGCGCTCATCGCGGCGCTGCTCGTGACCTCCGCCTCGTTTGCTTTGGATCGATCGCAAATGACGGTCTCCGGCCCGACGCTCGCCGCGCGGGACCGCGCGCCTCAGGCGCGCGAGGCTGACGAAGACATGCAGGCGATCTGCCGCGAAGTGCTCGTCGACATTGATCAGGGCTACGGCGTCAGCAGCCATGAGTCGCGTTATATTTGCGGCGACAAGCGCCGCTAATTGATCCGCCGACGACTCGACGTCGCTGCGCTTTTCGCTCTCTCACGCCACGGGCAAAAGAGCGCCGACGTAAAGTTCGCGCGCCGCCGGCAGCGCCACGCCGCGCGGCTTGAGCACGTCGCGCGTGAGGAAATATCCGGTCAAGCGGAACGCCGCGATGAGATCGGCCTGCTCCGCCACAATGCTCTCATGCTGAAGAAAGTCGGGATAGAGCAGGAGTTTGTCGCGCCACGGCGCGCCGGCGGCGCGGCTTACCGCGCGGCCCGATTTCGGCGACAGCCCGAAGCCGAGCGCGCCGAGCAGCGCAAGTTCGAATCGCGCCAACATCGTCGCGGCGCCTTCGGCGGCGCGAATATCGCCGAACAGCGCCGCAATGGCGTCGGCCATTTCGAACAATTCCTCATGAGGGTCGCGCTCCGGCAGCAGGCGCAGCAGCGCGCAGAGCGAGACGACGCCATGGAGCGCCGCGGCGCGGTCGAGGAAATAGGCGGCGCGGGCGACGAGCGGCTCGACCGTCAAGGCGCCGAGATGGTCCTCAAGACGCGCGCGCCACTGCGCCGCGACGAGATTGCCGGGCTGCAGAATCGGACGGAGCCGGCGCGAGCGACCGCCGCGCACGAGACCAAGATGGCGGCCGTGTCCGCGCGTCATCACTTCGAGGATGACGGAAGTTTCGCCATGCCGACGCGCGCCGAGAATAAGAGCGTCGTCGCGCCATTCCATATCAGGCTCACACTTCGGAAAGCTTCATATCCGGCCTGTAATCTAAGCCTTCGACATCCTTGATCAAAGCCTGGCCGCAAATCACCCGGTTTTGCGTCGTGTCGAAGGTGAGCGACGGCGATCCGTGGAGTCGCCAGCCGAGGCTCAACGCTTCCGTGACGCGATGGCAAAACGCGGCGTCGTCGGGCCCGGTGAGAAAACGATAGGCGGTCATCGCCTTGCGTTCGTTCGACATTCGATTCTCCAGCGCCGCGCGAATCACCCGATCTTGGCCGATATTATTTGCCCTTGGGGAAATCCAGGCGCATCTCGCGATAGCGCTCCGGGTCGTCGGCCCAATTTTCCCGGACCTTCACGAACAGGAAGAGATGCACCGGCTGTTCGGCGGCCTCGGCGATCTCGCGGCGCGCCGCCTGACCGATGGCCTTGATGGTGCGCCCGCCTTCGCCGATGACGATCTTCTTCTGGCTGTCGCGCGCGACAAAGATCGTCTGTTCGATGCGCGCCGAGCCGTCCTTCTGATTGGTCCAGGAGTCCGTCTCGACCGTCGACTGATAGGGCAATTCGTCGTGCAGCCGCTCATAGATCTGCTCGCGGGTGATTTCCGCGGCGAGCAGCCGCAGCGGCGCGTCCGAGAGCTGATCCTCGGGATAAAGCCAGGGCGATGGCCCCATGCGCTGCGCGAGCGCTTTGCGCAGATCGCCGACGCCGTCGCCTTTCAGCGCCGAGATCATGAAGGTTTCGTCGAATTTCTCGCGCGCGTTGAGCGTTTGCGCCAGCGCCAGCAGCCTTTCGCGGGGAATGAGATCGATCTTGTTCAGGACGAGGAGCTTGGGCGCCTTGGCGTGCTGAAGCTGCGTCAGGATCGCGTCCACTTCTTCGTCGATCCCCTTGCGGGAGTCGATGAGCAGCGCGATCACGTCGGCGTCGGCCGCGCCGGAGAGCGCGCTGGCGACCATGGCGCGATCGAGCCGCCGCTTGGGCTTGAAGATGCCCGGCGTGTCGACAAGGATGATCTGCGCCGCGCCCTCGATGGCGATGCCGCGAACGAGCGCCCGCGTCGTCTGCGCCTTGCGCGACACGATCGAGACCTTGGCCCCGACGAGTTGATTAAGCAGCGTCGACTTGCCGGCGTTGGGCGCGCCGACCAGCGCCGCGAAGCCGCAGCGCGTGTCTTCTCGCGCCAATTCGTCGTCGCCGCTCATGTATCGCCCTTCCCTGTGGCCGCGTCCTCGCGGGCCAGAAATGCCGCCGCAGCGGCCTGTTCCGCGACCCGTTTCGAGGCGCCCGATCCGGGCGCCGCCGCAAATCCCTGCACCTCCACGACGACCTCGAAGAAGGGCGCGTGGTCCGGTCCGCTGCGGGCGACGAGCCGGTAGCGGGGCGTAGCGAGGCCGCGCGCCTGAGCCCATTCCTGCAAGGCGGTCTTCGCGTCGCGCAAATCCTGGCCGCTCGCCGCCATACGGTCGCTGAACGCCTTGCGAACGATATGTTCAGCCGCGGCGGCGCCCCCGTCGAGAAAGGCTGCGCCAATGATCGCTTCGCAAATGTCGCCGAGCAAGGCGCGTTTGCCGCGTCCGCCGGTCTGGGCCTCTCCCTCGCCGAGCCGCATCGCTGCGCCAACGCCCCAGACTTCGGCCACCTCGGCGCAGGTCTCCTTGCGCACCAGCGCCGCGAGGCGGCGGGACAGCTCGCCCTCGCTCTCGTTCGGAAAGGCGTCATAGAGCATGTGCGCCACGGCGAGGCCGAGCACGCGGTCGCCTAAAAATTCCAGCCGTTCGTATGAATCGCGCCGGGCCGGGGACGCGCTGACATGCGTCAGCGCGCGGCCGAGCAGCGCCGGATCGGCGAAGTCATGTCCGATACGCGCTTGTAGATCAGCGAGCCCCGCGTCGCGGCTGCGCGTCATGTCACGCCTGTGCGTCCGATCAATGAACGGGCCGGAACAGCCGGTCCCAACGCACGGACCAAGGCCAGCGCCAGAAGGCGAGCGCCGATTCGTCCTTCCTGACCGAGAAGAAGATGATCTCGGCGCGGCCCACGAGATTGACGAAGGGCACGAAGCCGACGCCGCCAAGCTCTGGCGCGATGCGCGAATCGGTGGAGTTGTCGCGATTATCACCCATCATGAAATAGTGATCGGGCGGCACCACGAACAGCTCGGTGTTGTCGTTGATGCCGTGATCGCCCTCGATTTCGATGATCGTATGTTCGACCGCAGGATGATCGCCGTTGCCCGGGAGCGTTTCCTCGTAGGTCGTCACGGGGACTTCGCGGCCTTCGCGGTTCTCCGTCACCTCCTTTTCGAGGGGGGTGCGGGGCACGATGACGCCGTTGATATAGAGCCGGCCGTCGATGACCTGGATGCGGTCGCCGGGAAGGCCAATGACGCGCTTGATATAGTCGGTCTCATTGTCCCGCGGCAGCTTGAAGACGATGACGTCGCCGCGGTTGGGGGGCGACGCCAGAATGCGGCCGGAAAAAATGTCGGGGCCGAACGGCATGGAGTAATTCGAATAGCCGTAGGCGTATTTCGACACGAAAACATAGTCGCCGATCAGCAGCGTCGGGATCATCGAGCCCGAAGGAATATTGAACGGCTGAAAGAGCAGCGTGCGGATGACAAGCGCGATCGCCAGCGCCTGAAGGATGACCTTGATGGTTTCGAGAACCCCGCCCTCTTCGCGTTTTTCAGCCACCGGAACGTTCCTGCTCAAGCCGACTCACTCCTCATGCATTGGGGCGGCGTCGGCCCGCCCGGCCGCCCGGCTTAACACGCTAAAGCTTCCATGAGAACCTTCGCCCGAGCCAAAGAATAGCCCCGGGCCGGCGTCAAATGGATGACCACCCGCCACCTTAGCGCGCTCAGCCAGCGCGTCTCCGTCCGATCGGGATTAACGCTAACGCCGCGCCTGCGCTTGCGATCCGCGGGCCGCGCAGCGCCTTGCTAGAAGGCTTGCCCCCGGCCCTGCTCCATCGCCTCCCGCATCCGCCGGATCGCCTCGGCGAGCCCGACGAATATCGCCTCGCCGACGAGAAAATGGCCGATGTTGAGTTCGACGATCTGCGGCAAGGCGCTCACGCGGCGCGCCGTCTCATAATCGAGGCCGTGGCCGGCGTGAATTTCGAGGCCGAGGGCGGCGCCATAGGCGGCGGCTTGCGCGACCCGCGCGAATTCCGCTTCGGCCCTGCCCATATCCCCGACCTCGACGGCGTGGCACCAGGCGCCCGTATGGAGCTCAACGACGGGGGCTTTCATCAACACCGCGGCGTCAATCGCCTCTGTCGACGGCTCGATGAACAGCGAGACGCGCACGCCTTCCCGCGTCAGCTGATCGACGTAAGGCAGCAGGTAGTCGTGCTGGCCGACGACGTCGAGGCCGCCCTCGGTCGTGCGCTCGGTGCGCTTTTCCGGCACGAGACAGACGGCGTGCGGCGCGGTCGCGACGGCGATGTCGAGCATCTGCTCGGTCGCCGCCATTTCGAAATTGAGCGGCTTCGAAATCGCCGCCTTCAGCCGCGCCATGTCTGCATCGTTGATGTGACGGCGGTCTTCGCGCAGATGCGCGGTGATCCCGTCGGCGCCGGCTTCGATGGCGAGCAGCGCGGCGCGCACGGGGTCGGGCCGCGGCCCGCCGCGCGCGTTGCGGACGGTGGCGACATGATCGACGTTGACGCCAAGGCGAAGGGGTTTCGTGGTCATTTCGCTCTATAGCGCGCAGGCGGACGGTTTGTCATTGGGCGCGCGGCCGGCGCGGCGGCGGAAAGAGCAATTTCAGTCAAGAAGCCGGCCGTCGCGCTTGCTACGATGCAAACATGGAGACCAAGACAAGGCGAAAGGAACCTGACTATGCGCGACGCATCAACCGCGTGCTGGATTACATCGACAAGCATCTCGACGAAGAACTGACCGTCGACGCGCTGGGCGACGTCGCGAACTTTTCGAAGTTCCACTTCCATCGGCAATTTTCCCAGCACTGCGGCATCAGCCTCGCACGCTACATTCAATTCATGAGGCTCAAGAGAGCCTCTTATCGACTGGCGTTCAATCCGACTGCGCCGATCATCGACGTCGCTTTGGATTCGGGGTTCGAAAATCCTGAATCCTTTTCCCGCGCCTTCAAAGCCGCCTTCGGCCAGACGCCCAGCGCGTTCCGCAAGACGCCGGACTGGGCGTCATGGAGCGCGCGATCTCGCATAAGCCTCCCACCCAGTGAAAGGACAGAAGTCATGGACGTAAAGATCATCGACGTCGAACCCGTGTTGGTCGCGGCGCTCGAACATCGCGGCGCGCCGGCGCTGCTCAACGATTCAGTGCAGCGCTTTATCGCCTGGCGAAAATCGTCGGGACTTTCTCCGGTCAGCCAATGCGAGACCTACGGCGTGCCCTATAACGACCCCAACACGACGCCGCCCGAGGAGTTCCGCTTCGATATTTGCGGATCGGTGAAAGCGCCGGCGCCGGCGAATAATGAGGGCGTCCTCACGAAGACGATCCCGGGCGGGCGTTGCGCCATGACGATCCATGCCGGTTCTCGCGACCGGATCGACGAGAGCGTTTACGCGCTCTATCGCGATTGGCTGCCGGAATCGGGAGAGGAATTACGGGATTTCCCGGTCTATTTCCACTATCTGAACCTTGATCACGACACGCCCGAGCATCGGCATCTGACCGAGATCTATCTGCCGCTCAAATAGGGGCGGGCGGCGCGCTCGCCATTGACGCGCGCGCCGTACGGATGTGTTGCAGTTGTCAACACACATTGATATGATACCGAAATGAACGCTCGCCCCCGCCAATCCGCCGAAGTCAACATTCACCTGCGCGCCCGCGCGCGGGACAAGAAGTTGATTGATCAGGCGGCGGAACTGGTGGGGTCGAACCGTTCGCAATTCATGATGGCCTCGGCGCTCAAAGAGGCCAAAAACATTCTGCTCGACCAATCGACCATCTACGCCGACGCGAAAGCTTTCAAAAAAATCATGGACTGGATGGATGCCGAAGCGACGCAAGACGAGGCGGCGGGCATGAAGCGCATCCTTCAATCCAAAGCCCCGTGGCAGAGTGACTGACGCAGCGCCTTTATTCAGTCCGCCGGTTTTATTGACGCAAGCGCATGACACGGCGTCGTTCGACTGTGGCGAACCCGTGCTCGATGACTGGCTCCGCAATCGCGCATGGGACAATATGCAAGTCGCGGCCAGCCGCACCTATGTGATTTGCCCCGCCGGGTCGGGCCGGATTGTCGGCTTCTTTGCGCTGAGCATGGGGCAAATCCTCGCGCAGGACGTCAAAGGCTCCATGCGCCGGAACATGCCGAGACAGATTCCGGCGGTGACGCTCGGGCGTCTGGCCATCGATCGCGCATGGCAGGGGAAGGGATTGGGGCGCGCGCTGCTAGCCGATGTGGTGCCGCGGTCGCTGCGGGCGGGGGCTGAGGTCTCGGCGCGGCTGGTGATCGTCCATGCGATCTCGCCCGACGCCGAAGCCTTTTACCTGCATCACGGATTCACCCGCCTGCCGGGGGAGGCCCCAACGCTCGCCCTCGATCTGCTCAAGCTGCAAAAGCTGTCGAAGATGTCCAAAATATAAAGAAACGCTAATCATGCGGACGAACGCGTCAAAACCAACCACCCGCTGTTGTTGAAACTGCACGATCGTCCGATTGGCACAGTTCGCCTTGACGAGGCTGGCCCCTGCTCGGGAGTTGTGAGGCTGGTGTCTATAGCGCCAGACGTTCAGCGGTCGGGACACGGAAGCGTGCTTTCATCTCTGGTCGAAGCCTATGCACGGCGTCTCGGGATAACGACCTTGTTGGTCAACGCAGCCCCCGACGCTGTGGGCTTCTATGAAAAAATGTGATGGAAAAAAGATATTTGGGACGAGTCGGAACTCAGAGGATTGGCCGCTGACTGCATTCAGATGACGAAGATTTTGCGCTGAAGCGACGATCTGCGCGGATACGCTGGTCGCCTTGCCAACAATTCGCGGGCGTCGCATTATTTCTTGGCGTTCAATCAAAAAAGTCGGCTTTCATGCGTTCCTTCGGCATTTTCTTCGCCGTTCTTATCGTCTGCACGGCAAGCTTCGGTCCAGCGCGGGCTCATTCTCCGTATTTTTCGACAACGGAAAAAATTGAACTCCCCAATGGAAAATTGGGTGAGCTGCGGCTGCTGCACGGCGACGGCATCTTATGGGCGGATCCCATTCGCGTGCTCGCCTTGGATGAAGAAGGGCGCATGATCGCGCGCAGCCCGCCTTCGCCCGGGATGACTCTCTCATGTCGAAACGCCAGATGTCGCGTTTTCGATCTCGCCGAAGGCACTGTCCTCGAACTCGATCCTTCGACTTTCCGCACCGGCGCGGTGGTTCCGGCGATCGACAATCCTGACCGCGATTTGAACTGGGAGTTTTACGGAGAGGACGATAAGAGCTGGGGTTGGCGCTGGCGGAAAGCCGCGTTCTTCGAATTGATTTGGGGAAATTTGGCGCTCGCGCGCCGCATCGCTCCATTCGTCGTCATAACCTTCATCGCCGGCGCCATCGCCGGACCGGCTCTGCGCGCCGCGTTCAGACGGAAACTGATAAATGAACGGAAAGGCCACGCGATGTTTGCCACGCGCCTTATCCTCCGCTTGATATTGATCCTGCTTGGCGCGATCGCTCTATTCACGACCTACCTGCTGGCCGTCGTGCATTTTGGCCCGACGCTAGAGCTATGGATCGCAGTTCTGGTTGCAGGCGCGGCCGCGGCGACCGGGGTTTTCGCGCTCCTGCGCAAGATCGTTCGTCGCCTGCGGCCGGCGACGGCTTAATGATCTACCCAATGAAACAACAATGCTCCGATCTGACTTTGGCGACGGCGCGCATGAAAAGTATCGAATATCGGTTGGAGCTTTGCGACATCACAGGCGAACATCGCCCGATCGCGGTCTTTCGTGCATGCACGCCTTTTCCAAGCGTCAGGGTCGGGGAGCGTTTCGATGACGAAGGCTGGCCGAGACTTGATGCGTCGCAGATGAGAGGCGCGCCGGATAAACCGATCCGATTCACAGTACACTCGATCAAACACGTGATCATGGAGGACGACGAGAAGATCACGGCGCGCTACTGCCTAAATTTGCAGCCCTATGCAGGCGACCGGTCTCCGACTTGGGGAAAGAGCGACCCTGTCTGAGTGGCGGCGTGATCAAGGTTCTCACGGACGCCCCCAACGTCTCGCTCACCCAATCATCCGCTCGACCTTGCTGACCAAAGCGCTCGCGCGCAGCCGCGTGACGACGCCGTTCAGATGTTTCAGATCGGCGACTTCGAGATCGAAGGTCATTTCGCGGAAATCCGGCGAATGCGCCTTGAAGCTGATGTTGTCGATATTGGCGCCGGTCTCGCCGATGAGCGTCGCCAGCGCGCCGAGCGACCCGGGCTCGTTGAGCGCGGTCACGACGATGCGGACCGGAAACAGCGCCGAAGAACCAGCTTCGATATCCCAGCGCACGTCGAGCCAGCGTTCGGGCTGGTCGTCGAAGGCCGTGAGCGAGGGCGACTGGATCGGATAGATGGTGATGCCTTCGCCCGGCGTGAATATGCCGACGATGCGGTCGCCCGGCACGGCGCCGCCGTCCGGCGAAAATCGCACCGGCGCGTCGCCGCGCAGGCCGCGGATCGGAATCGCGCCGCCGCCTTCGTCTTTCGCGCCGGGCGCCTTGAAGACGACATTGGCGTTCGCCTTGACGCCGAACCAACCCGGCTCGCCGGGTCGGATGGCGGCGGGCCCGGCTTTGCGCTCTTCGCTGAAATCCGGATAGACCGCCTTGACGACGTCGCCCGAATAGATTTCGCCGCGGCCGACGGCGGCGAGCGCGTCTTCGACCGACGGCCGCGCGAGCCTGGTCAGCGCCGCCTTCAGTTTCTCTTCGCTCCACACGCGCCCGGCGCGCTCGAAGGCGCGTTCAACGATCTGGCGGCCGAGCCCGGCATATTGCTGGCGCACCGCGTCGCGCGTCGCGCGTCGGATCGCGGCGCGCGCCTTGCCGGTCGCCACCGCGCCCTCCCAGGCGGCCGGGGGAACATGCCCCTCGGCGCGGATGATCTCGACCTCATCGCCGTTTTTCAGCTGCGACAACACCGGGCCGACGCGTCCGTTGATCTTCGCGCCAACGGCTGAATCGCCGAGCTTCGTATGCACGGCGTAGGCGAAATCGATCGGCGTCGCGCCGCGCGGCAGCGCGATCAGTCCGCCCTTCGGCGTGAAGCAGAACACCTGATCTTGAAAGAGCTCGAGGCGCGTATGCTCGAGAAATTCCTCGGGATTGTCGCCATGCGCGAGGAGATCGAGCGTTTCCTGCAGCCAGCGGAAGGCGCGGCTTTCCTTGGCGAGCTGCTCGCGGCCATGCGCGCCGACCGCATCCTTGTAGAGCGCGTGCGCGGCGATGCCGAAGCGCGCGATCTCATGCATTTCGGCGGTGCGAATCTGAAGTTCGACGCGCTGGTGGCCGGGACCGATCACCGTCGTATGGATCGAACGATAGTCGTTCTGTTTCGGCGTCGAGATGTAATCCTTGAAGCGGCCGGGGACGTTGGGCCACTTGGTATGCACGACGCCGAGCGCGCGATAGCAATCCTCCACCGCGCCGACGATGATCCGAAAGCCGAAGATGTCGGACAACTGCTCGAAGGAGATCGACTTGCGCTCCATCTTGCGCCACACCGAAAAGGTCGTCTTCTGGCGTCCGGTGACCGCCGCGGTGATGCCGCGCGCCTCGAACTCCTTGGTGAGCTCGTCCTCGATGCGCTTGATGATGCGTCCGTTCTTCGCGCGCAGATCGTGCAGTCGCTGCTCGATGGTCTGATGCGCTTCCGGCATCAAATGCCGAAAGGCGAGGCCCTCGAGCTCCTCGCGCAGCCGCTGCATGCCCATGCGGCCGGCAAGCGGCGCATAGATGTCGAGCGTCTCCTGAGCGATGCGCGCGCGCTTTTCCTGCGGGACGAAATGCAGCGTGCGCATGTTGTGCAGGCGGTCGGCGAGCTTGACGAGCAGCACGCGCACGTCTTCGGCGACGGCGAGCAGCAATTTGCGGAAGTTCTCGCCCTGCCGCGCCTGCTTGGTGACGAGATCGAGCTTCTCGATCTTGGTCAGGCCCTCGACGAGTTTGCCGATCTGTTCGCCAAACAACCGGTCGATCTCTTCGCGCGTGGCGTCGGTGTCTTCGAGCGTATCGTGCAGAACGGCCGCGACGATCGTCGCGTCGTCGAGCTTCAGATCGGTGAGGATCGCTGCGACTTCGAGCGGGTGGGAAAAATAAGGGTCGCCGGAGGCGCGGGTTTGCGCCCCATGCGCCTTCATCGCGTAGACATAGGCCCGGTTTAGCAAATCCTCGTCGACGCGCGGGTTGTACTTCCGCACGCGTTCAACAAGTTCGTACTGACGCATCATGCGCGTGGCGCCAATGACTGGTTATGCGCCGACCCGGCCGCCGCCCAAGCGTAAATTTCACGCGAAAGGCAAGCGAGCGGCGCCGGAGCGGCGAGTGTGTTGAGCGAGAATAGCGCACACCGGCCGCCATGACCAACGACCATGACCAACGGCGACGATGCGCGAATGCGCAGCTCTGGCAGGAGACGTCGCGGCGGAGACGTGTCGCGAACGCCCCGTCAGCGGGGATCGGGCGAGCCTACTCCGCTTCGTCCTCGACCTCTGCGGGCGGCACAAGCCCTTCGAGACCACGCAGCAGGTCTTCTTCCGTCATCCGGTCGAAGGGGCCCTCGACTTCGAGTTCGCCAGCGACCGCGGGGGTCAAGGCCGGCGCCGCTTCGGCCTCCGGCTCGTCGACTTCGACGTGATGCTGCAGCGAGTGGATGAAATCCTCGGAAAGGTCTTCCGGCGCGAGCGCCGATTCTGCGATCTCGCGCAGGGCGACCACAGGATTTTTGTCGCGGTCGCGATCGACGAGGATCGGCTGACCAGACGAGATGTTTCGCGCCCGATGCGCCGCGAGAAGGACAAGGTCGAAGCGATTTTCGATCTTGTCGACGCAATCTTCGACAGTAACGCGCGCCATCTGCTGTCAAGCTCCATTCGGTTCGGGAGTAGCGCTGATACGCCAATTAGGAAAATTAGGCAATAATCTCTTGGCTCTAGACGCGTGGGCGTTTTTTTTTGACGCTGCTGATCGGATTTTTTCTAGAAAATGCCCAATCATAGCCCCGTAAAAAAACGGAGTTCCTCTTGACGCTGTGACATGGAGAGGCGATGTATTTGCTAGAGATGCGTGCGGCGCTTTTCAAAGATGGCTGTGATTAGCCGGCGAATGCAGCGAGAACGGCGCAGTCGCGATTTTAATTTGGCGCCGGACGTTGAGATTGAGCGAAACGCCGAACTGCGGGTTGACGGCGTTAGCCGGCGCCACCCGCGTTAACACCTTAACCCGACCGCGAGACTAAAATGGCAGATATCGAACGAACTGCGTTATTCATCGATGGCGCGAACTTATACGCGACCGCGAAATCGCTCGGATTCGATATTGATTATAAGCGCTTGCTCCGCGAATTCCAGGGCAAGGGCCGCCTCATCCGCGCGTTCTACTACACTGCTTTGATCGAGGACCAGGAGTATTCGTCGATCCGTCCTCTGATCGATTGGCTGGATTACAACGGCTATGCGGTCGTGACCAAGCCGACCAAGGAGTTCGTCGATTCGCTCGGCCGCCGCAAAGTTAAAGGCAATATGGACATTGAGCTCGCGGTCGACGCCATGGAAATGGCCGGGCATATCGACCACATGGTCCTGTTCTCCGGCGACGGCGACTTCCGGTCGCTGGTCGAGGCCGTGCAGCGGCGCGGCGTTCGGGTTTCCGTCATTTCGACGATCACCACCCAGCCGCCGATGATCGCCGACGAATTGCGCCGGCAGGCCGACGAATTCATCGACCTTATCCATCTTGTCGGCAAGATCGGCCGCGATCCGGGCGAGCGCGCAGAGCGCATGCAGCGGTATCAGGAGCGTCCTCGCCCCGCGCCGCAAGCGGCTCACGCCGAAGAAGAAGAAGGCGAGTGACGCCAAGGTTCGGACGGAAAACCAAAGGTTCGGCGTCCCGATATCGGGGCGCCGAATTTTTGTAGGTCGGGGTCAGCCGCGCGCGCGCAACAGCCGGCCTTTTTCGCGGCTCCAGTCGCGCTTCTTTTCGACTTCACGTTTATCGTGCAGCTTCTTGCCCTTTCCGAGGGCGATTTGCAGCTTGGCCCTGCCCTTGGCGTTGAAATAGAGCTTCAGCGGCACGATCGTCATGCCTTCGCGCTCAATCGCCTGCGAGAGCTTGGCGATCTCTCGCGACTTGAGCAGCAGTTTGCGCGGCCGCTTCGGCGGATGGTTGAAGCGGTTGCCGGCGAGATATTCGGGAATGTTGGCGTTGACGAGCCATGCCTCGCCTTGCCGATCGACATGGGCGTAGCTTTCGGCGATCGTCGCCTTGCCCGTGCGCAGCGACTTCACCTCGGTGCCCGTCAGCGCCAGCCCCGCTTCGAAAATTTCGCCGATTTCGTAATTGTAGCGCGCCTTGCGATTATCGGCGACGACCTTGAAATTCGGATCCGGCTTTGCGGCCACTGATTTTCCTCAAAAGCGTCTCGACGAGGAGAGACGCGAATCTGGCGCCTTAGGCGGGGAGCACGCCGGCGTGGATCATCGCCGCGCGTATGCGATCCTTCGTCGGTTGCGTGCAGGGCACCAGAGGAAGACGCACCTCTTCTTCAGCCTTGCCCAGAAGCGACAGCCCGTATTTCGCGCCCGTGACGCCGGCCTCAATAAAAGTCGCGACATGCAGCGGCGTCAGCCGATCCTGAATCTCCAGCGCCTTGGCGTAGTCGCCGGCAAGACAGGCGTTCTGCAGATCGGCGCAAAGCCGCGGCGCGATGTTGGCGACGACAGAGATGCACCCATGCGCGCCCGCCGCCATGCAGGCGAGCGCCGTGAGATCGTCGCCCGAAAGCTGGATGAACTCCGGCCCCATCGCCGCGCGTTGCAACGAGATGCGGCCGATGTTGCCGGTTGCGTCCTTCACGCCGACGACATTCCTCAACTCGGCGCAGCGCTTCATGGTCTCGACGCTCATATCGATGACCGAGCGTGGCGGGATATTGTAGATGATGATGGGAATCGAGACGGCGTCGTTGATCGCCCTGAAGTGCAGATAAAGCCCTTCCTGATTGGGCTTATTGTAATAGGGCGTCACGATGAGCAGCCCATCGGCGCCCGCGCGCTCGGCATGGCCGGCGATGGCGATCGCCTCGCGGGTGTTGTTCGAGCCCGCGCCGGCGACGATCGGCACGCGCCCGCGCGCGGCGCGGATCGTCTCGGTGATGACGCGTCCATGCTCTTCATGGCTCAGCGTCGGGCTCTCGCCCGTGGTGCCGACGGGCACGAGGCCATGCGTTCCATTTTCGATCTGCCAGTCAATCAGCGCGCGCAGGGCGTCATAGTCGACCTCTCCATGGGAAAACGGCGTGACCAGGGCCGTCATCGACCCATGAAAAATCGGCTTTCCACTCATAGAATCAAAGCTTTCCCTACGCCTCAGAGCCGCCGTAATCGCGTCGCTAAGATTGAATGCCCTTCATAGCGGTTGGGCTGCGTCGAGGAAAGCCCCACGCTATAAAGCCTTACGCTATAATGGGAGACGACAAGAGGTCGAAGACAGCGGGCGCGCGAAGTTGACCCTTCGTAAACCAAATGAGCGCAGCTTTTTCACACCAGTAGGGAAACGCGCTGATGATGTTGCCTCGACGGGTCGCGACGCGGTTCAAACTGACAGTCGGCATCGCCGCGCTCGCGATCGCCGCCCCCGCTTTCACCGGCCTTGACCGTCTCGGCGACGGCGAGGCGAAGCGCAAAGCCGCCTCGCGCTGGACGCCTTCGATTCCCTTCAGTCTCGGCGCCTGGCGCTCGCGGGTCGGCACGTTGCAGGAGACAGTGCGCGAGTTCGTCGAGCGCAAACGCGGCGACGATGAGGCGGCGCATCCTCTGGAAAATTCGCTCTTCGCCGCCGATGAAGGCGCGCTGCCGCCGGTCGTCGCCTATGCGCCTGCGCAGAACCGGCTCAACGTCGATGCGATCGCGCATCCCTCCGCAGCGCTGCTGGGAGTCGACGCTGAGGTTTTCACCCAGGCGGTCGCCGCATACAGGTCCGGAGATTTCGCGCAAGGCGACGACGCCGCGTCGCGGCTCCACGCGCCGCTTGCCGAGGCCGCCGCGCGATGGACCGGCCTTCGGCTTCATGCCCACGAAGCCGGGTTCAGGCGCATCGCCGAATTCCTTGCGGCTCACCCCGATTGGCCCGCCGGCGACTGGTTGCGCCGTCGCGGCGAGCAGGCGCTCGTCGCCGAGCGTCACGCCGACAAGACCGTGCTGGCCTGGTTCGCGGACAACAAGCCGCTCACCGGCTATGGCAAATATGCCCTGGCGCGGGCGATCGCTCGCGAGGGAGATTTCGAATCGGCGGCGGCGATGGCGCGCGACGCCTGGCGCAACGACGATATCGGACAAGGGTTCGACACGACCTTCAATAAGGAGCTCGGCGAGCTCTTGACGCCGGCCGATCACAAGTTCCGCGCCGATCGTCTGCTCTATGCCGGAAAGAATACGCTCGCGTTGCGCACCGCCGAGCTCGCCGGCAAGGACGTCACGCTGCTCGCCCGCGCGCGCATCTCCGGCGTCGATAAGCTGGCGGCTTCTTTGCCGGCGTCTGTGCAGAACGATCCCGGACTGCTTTACGGACGCGTGCACAAGCTGCGTAACGACAAGAAATTCGCTGAAGCGGGCGCGCTGCTGCGCAATGCGCCGCGCGACATCGAGAAGGTCGTCGACGGCGACGTTTGGTGGGAGGAGCGGCGCATCGTCGCCCGCAAGCTTCTCGACCAGGGGGATCCGCAGACCGCTTACACGCTTTGCGCGGATCACGCCGCCGCCAAGACCAGCAACAGGGTCGACGCCGAATTCAACGCCGGCTGGATCGCTCTGCGGTTCTTGAACGAGCCGATCAAGGCCGAGCGCCATTTCACGCGGCTTGCGCAGGTCGCCGAGACTCCGCTGCAAAAGTCTCGCGCGTACTATTGGCTGGGACGCGCGGCGGAAGCCGCGCACGCCGAGGACGACGCCAAAGCGCGCAATTTCTATCTGCAAGCGGCCGCGCATTCGACGACGTTCTATGGGCAGCTCGCCAATTCCCGCCTCGGCGCCGATGAGCGCCCGCTTCGCCCGCCGCCGACAGCGGCCTCCGGCGACCGCCGAACGGAAGCGGTTCGCGTCGCGGAGCTGCTGTTCTCCGTGGGCGAGAAGGAGGTCGCGGCGCCGCTTGCGCTCGACGGCGCAAAATACTTGCAGGACGAGGCGCAGGTCGCGGCGCTCGGAGATGTCATCGCGCGCCAGGGCGACGCGAAACTCTCGCTCATTTTCGGCAAGGCCGCCTCCTATAGGGGAATCGCGCTCGACGACGTCGCCTTCCCCGCCTATGGCGTTCCCGATTTCAACGCGCTTCCTGGCTCCGCGTCCCGTTCGATCGTCTTCGCCGTCGCGCGCCAGGAAAGCGCCTTCGATCCCAAGGCCGTCTCCTCCGCCGGCGCCATGGGCCTGATGCAGATGATCGCCTCGACGGCGCGGCACACCGCCTTTATGCGCGGCGTCAGCTTCGACATGTCGCGGATGCTGAGCGACCCGCCCTTCAACGCCCAGCTCGGCGCGGCGCATCTCGGCATTCTGCTGGGCGAATATCGGGGCGCCTATCTCCTAACCTTCGCCGCCTACAACGCTGGCGGCGGGCGGGTGAAACAATGGATCGACGCCTATGGCGACCCACGCAAGCCCAATGTCGATCCGATCGACTGGGTCGAGCGGATTCCGATCACCGAAACGCGCAATTACGTGCAGCGGGTGATGGAGAATTTCGTCGTCTATCGGGCGAAGTTCGAGGACAAGGGAACGCGGTCGCCGCAAGTCGAACTGGCCCGCGCCGGCGACAGCCTGTGATCTAGCAGGGAAAGCGGTTGTGATGACCGAGGAGTCCGCCCAGCGGCCAGCTGTGGCGCAGCTCCGTCAGCGGCTCGGCAAAATATTGATTGCTGCCAGAATAGGGATAGCCGAAATCGCAGCCGGACGTCTGGGTGACCCTAGACGACATGAACACAAGCTCTAGGGTCGCGACAAAAAAACGCTTCTTGTCGATGGCGATGCGCGTCCAGCTTGGATCGTCGCGCAAGATTTTGACCTCCGTCCCAGCCGGCGCGGTCGTGATCGCCGCATAATTCTCCTCTGGACCCGCGCGCAGCACCGCCGGATAGGCGAGCGTCAGCTTTATCGCCGCCGCCTGCTGAGCGCAGCAGAGCGCGCCAAAAAGAACAAAGGCAAATAGCGACCGACGCATGCCGACTTCCCTGGTTTTGATGTGCGCTCGCGCAATCTCCAGACGCAGAGCCTAACCTAAAAGATATTCCCGCCGGCTCCAAATGGCGCCGGCCAAACAAGCGCGTGGGACAGCGGCATGGACGAATCGTCGGCGCAACGAGAGGCGCGTGGCTCTCGACTCAGGCGCGGCGCGCGGCCTATGCTTGACCCCAGTGGCGGCGCGGACTTTCCGGCAAGTCCGCCGCTGGCCTACGGTGCGCTCATGCGGCGGATCGCGTTTTCTCTTGTCGCCGCCCTCGCGGCGTATTTTGCGCAGCCGTTGTGGCGCGCCACGCAGAACGCCATCGCCGAGACAAGAGCCAAACCAAGCGCGATCAGCTTTACGCCAGGCGAGTTGGCGGCGGATCGCGACGGGGCGAGCCTCATCGCCGTGCCGGCGCCAGGCCGCTATTCGATTCGTGCAAAAAGTCCCTCCGGCGCGCGCATCGAACTCGTCGACATGATCGCCGGTCCGCTCGACTCGAGCGGCGCGCCCGGCCTGCGCGACGGACGCATCGACGCGCTGCTCGATAAGGGCGTCTATAAGCTACGGGTTTTCGGTGTGAAAGGCGCGAGCGGCAAGGCCGCGCTCTCCGCGCAGGCGTTCGTCGAAGCCGGCCCGTCGAAGCCGACGCTCGCGCCAGGGCGCATCCAAAGCGGTGAACTCGGCGATCTGCAGCAACGCTCTTATTCCTTCGACGTCGGCGCAGAGGGTCGCGTGAGCCTTGAAGCGATCGGCCGGGCGCTCAGCGACTTGCGCGTCTGGCGTAGCGACGGCGAACTCGTCGATCTCGCCTTCGAGCAGGAGACGGTCGAAACAAAGCCGGGCCGCGCGATGACTCGGCTGCGTGTCGAGGGCGCGCTGGAGGCGGGGCGCTATGTCGTCACCGCCTATGGCGGCGAAAAGCTGGTCTGGGCGCAAGGCGACGCGGGGCAGCCCTTCTTGCTGCGCCTTGAAGAGCCGACGCTGCTCGCGGCGGGCGTCGCCGAGGGCGTGATCGGCCCCTTCGGCGCCGCGCGCTTCGACGCGCCGGCAAGCTATGACGCTTTTCGTCTCGACCTGGCGCAGACGACGCCGGCGCGGCTTGAAGCGCGGCGCAACGAATCGAGAGAAAACGCGACGATCTCGAAGACCAGCCGCACGCCGTCCGCGAACCTTCGGCTGGCGTCCGACGGCAAGACAAACGCGCATATTGAAGTCTCCGGCTACGAGGGTCAGGCGTTCACGCTGCGCGGTCTGCGTCAGTCCGACCGCGAAACATTCGAAGCGTCTGGACCGCATCTTGTCGGCGTTGATCTTGCCGGCGACGGCGGCGACGAAGCCCCCGCCACGGCGCTCTTCGCGCGCATAGAGAAGGACGGCAAGACGCGGGTGATCGCCTCGGACGCGCCGCGCATCGGCGCCGGAAAAGCGTGGCGGGGAAAGTTCAATCTCTTCGGGCCGACGTCGATCCTCTTCGAGGCGACGCGCGACGGACTTGTCGCGATCGATGCAAAAGGCGTCAAGGTCGACGCTTCGATCGAACCGGCGCTTGGCGCGCTGGCGCCCCGCGCAGATGGAAAGAACCCGGCGCGCTACGATCTCCAGGCGGGTTATTATTTTCTGCGGCTGGAGCCGAAGGGCGATTCCGGCGGCGTCATCGACGTGACGCTCGGGCCGCCCGGACTTTCTGTTGCCGCGCCTGCTGCGGCGCCTTCACGCTCCACAATTTCCTTCGGGACGCAGACTCTCGAAAGGGACGGCTCCTATCTCATCCTGACGAATGTCGCGCCGCAACTCCTAACCGGGCCGCGCGTCGTCGCGCTTCCCGTTGAACTCGACAAGGCGCCATTGGCGCTCTGGCAGGACGCTGGCAAGGACGTCACGTTGCCGGTGCGGCTTCCCAAGACCGGCAAGGCGATTGCGCGCGATGGGCATGGCGCCGATGTCGCGCTGACCCTCACCGATCAAAAGGATGAGAATGAGCAGCGCCTGGCGACAATAAAGATCGCGGCCGCGGAAAAACCGCGCGCGCTTGGCCTCATCTTCGTTACCGAACCGACGCCGGCCAAGGTGGATGAAGCAGGCAAGCCTGCGCCAACGACGCTTTCCGCCGCGGTCACGCGTCCGGCCTTTTTCGATCTTGGCCGCGACGAAACGAAACGTCTGCGCTTCGAAGTCGCGCAAGGCGGCCTCTACCGAGTCGAGACGCTCGGGCGCATGAAGACCGCGCTGCGCGTCGGCGCGAATGTCTCGCCGCGGCTTGGCGAAGGCGAAGCGAATGGGCCTGGCGACAACGCGCTGGTGGTCACCGCGAAGGACTCCGCCGGCCATCTCGGCCTTGCCGTATCTCCTGCGACTCTCGCGCCGACGGCGAAACTTGTCGATGCGGGAATTGCGCGCGCGACGCTCGATTCCGGCAAGGGCGCGATCGTGCCGATCGAGATCACGCGCGAGGGCGAATATCGCATCGAGCTTCTCGGCCTGAAGCAGAAATGGCGCGCGAGATTGGAGGACGCCGACGGCTGGCCGCTCGCGGCGCCGGGCGAAATGCAGCGATTGACGCGGCGGTTCGAGAAAGGCGCCTATCGGCTGGTCGTCATGCCGAGAGACGTCGAAGCGCGGATGGTGGCGCGACTGACGCCCATCATCGCCGCCAAGATGCTCGAAGGCCATGGGCCGCATCCCCTGCCCTTCGGCAAAGCCCAGAGGCTGCAATGGCGCGAGCCGCAGGCGCGCGACGCGCCGCGCTCGCCCGACATTTGGCGCTTTTCCCTTTACGGCGACGCCGCGATTGATCTTTCGATCGGCGACGGCATGATTGGCGAAATTTTCAAAGGCGAGACGGACAGCGTCGGCAAAGTCGCTGCGGGCAGGCCGTTCAAGTCGAAACTGACCGCCGGCGACTATCGGGTTGAGGCGCGAAGCCTTGCCCATGACGATCGCCTCGACTACGAGATTTCACTCAGTTCACATGAGTTGCAGCCCCATGCGCCGCGTGCGGTTCAGCCCCCGACGCACGTCGATTTTTCTCTGGCGAATGACAGCGTCGTCGACCTTTCAAGCTTTGGAGACATCGAAACGATCGGCGTGCTGAAAGACGGCGGGGGCGATGTGATCGAGCGCCTGCAGCCGCGCGCCGACGACTGGAATGTCGCTCTGTCTCGCCGGCTGCCCGCCGGCAATTACCGGCTCGAACTCGAAAAGCTTGGCGCCGAGCCGCGCACCCCTGCGGGGGTTGAAGAAGCGCCGAGCGAGGAAACCGAAGAAGTTTCCAATGAAGGAGAAGCCGCGGAAAGCGAGGACGCGCCTCTCAGCGGCGTCGAGCTTCGCCTGGCGCTGCCCATTGAGAAGAATGACGGCGCCCTGGCGCTCTCGGGCGAGAGGACGCTGAGCGGAGAGGGCGCGCATATTCTTTCCCTCGCGCCGGCGCCCGCCGGGAGCCTCGCGCTGATCGCGGCGCGCTCCGAAGCCGACGTCGCCATCTCAATCGAGCGGCGCGACGCTGGCGGCCAATGGCGCGCGATCGGAGTCGAGCGCGGACGCTCGCCCGTGGCGGCCTGGCCTGCGGCCAACGACGGCGAACTGCGCGCGGTCGTCTGGGCGATCGGCGGCGACGACGCGCCGATCACGCTCGCCGCCCGCGCGGTCGAACGGCGCGCGCGCCGACTGGGCGAAGTCGCCCTTGATCCCGTCGACGGCGTCGCCGGAGTCTGCATCGCCAAGGTCGCGGCGCCCGACGCCACGCTCGTGACCCTCGAGACGCAGCAAAGCATCGCCGCCGGCTCGATGGCGGGGACATTATTGCGCGCGGCGCGCTCCGGACCGCTCGCGCCGCAAGCGCAAGAACTGTGGCTGATGAGCCGCGGCGACTGCGCCACCCGGGTCGGCGTCGCCGCTTTCGACTGGAAGGGCGCCGCGATTTCGCTCGACATCGGCGAGGGCGAGCGCGCGCATCTCGTTCCGCTCGCGCCAGTCGCCGGCAAGTTGCGGCTGTGGCTTGCGCGATCCGCCTTCGCCCAGCCGGCGCTCGACGGCGGCCGCGGCGTCGGCGTGGCGAAGGGCGCCGCGTTGGCGCTCGCTGGCGATACGCCGCTGGCGCTCTGGAACGCCGAAAGCAGCGCGCCGATGCGCGTCGCGCTTGGCGCCATTGACGTCGACACGCGGCCGGCGATCAAAGGCGGCGCGCTGTTTTCGGGAATTATCGCGCCGATGAGCGCGCAGCCCGTCGACATGGATGACGCCGCAGGGACGCTCGCGCTCGATCTTGCGGGCGGGCTCGCCGCCTTTGCGCAGCCGCGCGTCGTCTTTGGCGACGGCGCCGCCACGTCGCGCATTCTGCACGGCGTCAAATCGCGCGTGCTTCTCGTCAATCCGACGCAAGCGCCGCTGCCGGCGCGCATCGCGCGACAGCCGGGCGAGAACAGACGACTCGACGCAGCGCGCGCATTTACGCGCTTCTTCCCTGCGGCGGGCCAGATGTCGCTGCCGCTCGACGCGCAGCAAAACGACAGGCTGATCGTCAGCGGCGCGCAGGCGACGGTCATTGCGAACAGCGGCCGTGTTTCACGCGGCGAGAACATTATGCTCGACGGCGCCGGCGAAGCGATCATCGATCACGGCCCCGGCCTCGTCGCCTTTTGGATCGAGCGCGCGGGCGCATCGCCCTGGCCCGCGGCCTCGGCGCGCGCGCTCGATCCGCCGCAACGCGTGGCGCTGGAGGGCGCAGCGATGCGCCTTTCGATCAAGAGCGACAAACCTGCGCTGTTGAGAGCGACAGGCGGCGCGCCGGCGATCGTCGGTTTCACGCAGAACGGCAAGCGGGAGACGCTCGCTTTCGCGAATGGCGTCGATCTTCATCGCTACATGACGCCGGGCGAAGCGACGCTCGACATTTACGCGCCCTATGACGGCGCGCTGTCCGGCATGCTCGATATTTCGACGCAGCCCGTCATCGAGGCGCATGAAGGCGTGAATGACGCGGTGGCGATTTCGCCCGGCGCAAGCACGCTCTTCAGCTTCGAGGTGAAGGAAGCGCGCAACATCGGCCTCGGCGCGCGCGCGGAACCAGATCGCATCAGTGCGCGGCTGATGGATGCGCAAGGCAAGACGCTCGGCGACGGCGTCGCGCAGACGATGACGCTTTCGCCCGGCCGGTATTTTATCGAGGCGCGCACGCCCGCCGACGCGCAGGCGACGACGATCCGTGTCGCGATCGTCGGCCTGTCGCCGCCTGTGAACGCGCCGCCGGCGGAGATCGTCGCCGAGCTGCTCGACAAGGCCGGCATGAAGAAAAGCAAGGCGCAATGATCTCGAAAGGCGCGGCGATGAAAAACATTCTGCTTCTCTCTTTCTGCGCGCTCCTTGCCGGGGCGACGCCGCTGCGCGCCGAAACCCCGCCCGTGTTCGACCGCGCGCAACGCGCCGATGGCGCGCGCGTCGCGCCCGATCGGTTTTTGCGCGCTTATGATCCGGTGACGGTCTTCTTCTCCAGCGACACGGGGCCGAAGGCCGGCGGCGCGGAAGACACGCCGCAAAAATATGTGACGATGGTCCCGCAGCCCGCCGGCGAATGGCGCTGGCTCGGTCCGCGCGCGCTGCAATTTCGGCCCGCCGACGCCTGGAAGCCGCTGTCGCCCGTCGACGTGAAACTCGGCGCTGCGGAGTCAAAACTCGTCGCCCTGCTGCCGACGCCGCGTTCCACCAATCCCGCCGAGGGCGCCGATCCGCAACTCGAACTGACGCAGATCGCTCTCACCTTCGCTGAGCCGGTCGACGTCGCCGCGCTGACGCGGCTGCTCACAATCGAAATTCGTCCTTCGCCTGGCGTTTCGCCGCAAGGCGGACAAATGCTCAGCGCCTCGGCCTATGAAATCCGCGCGCTGGAGCGTGGCGAGCGCGCCGAGGAGCAGACCTACGTCATCCGCTTCCGTGAACGGATCGCCGACGGCCGCGTCGCGATCCTGCGGCTGCGGCTTTCCGACGAAGCCGGACTTGACGACCAGACCTATGAATTGCGGCTGCGCACGGCGCCGCCCTTCGCGGCGACGGAGGCGAGCTGCGGCCACGGCTGGAGCGACGACCGCGCCGAAAACGTGCTGCGCTGCGCATCCTATCTTACGACGGCCGAGAGCGGCGAAGAAGAAGGCGACGCCGCCGCCATCCCCTATGCGCCGGCGAGCAAGCGGCAGCTCACGCTCTCCTTTAATGCGACGCCCGAGACGATCGACATTCTGCGCGCGCGCGAGGCGCTGCGCATCACGCCGCCGGTCGACGATCTTGCCGTCGAGAGTGACGGCAGGCGGCTGCGCATCGTCGCGAAGTTCCTGTCGGACCAAGTTTACGAGTTCTCCATCGCCGCAAGCGCGCTGAAAGACTCGCGAGGACGCGCGCTGGCGAGCGCCTTCTCGCAGCGCTTCGCCTTCACCCGCGACGCGCCGGCGCTGCAATGGGATGCCGGCTATGGCGTCGCCGAGCGCTTTGGCCCGCAACTTCTGCCGCTGCGCGGCCGCGGCTATGACCGCGCCGACATCCGCATCCACGCCATCGATCCGCTGTCGCGCGACTTTTTTCCCTTCCCCGCGCATGGCGTCGACACGAGTGACTCCGACGCGCCGCCCTTGCCCGGCAACGAGCCGAAGTCCTGGAGCGAGACCGCCAACATCGAGGCCGACGCGATCAAGCAGCGCATCAAGTCGCTCGGATCTCCCGCGGTGTCGCGGCTCGTCGAACTGCCGATCCGCCGCAATGGCCCCGACACGAAATTCGGCGTCGACCTCAAGGAGGATTTCGCCAAAGTCAGCGGCCGCGATCAGCCGGGGACCTATCTCGTCGGCCTGCGCGCGGTCGATGACGACAAGCGCCGCTGGCTGCGCGTGCAGATCACCGATCTCTCGCTGTCGGCCATCGAAGAGCCGACGCGGGTGCGTTTCGCGGTCACGTCGCTGTCGACGACGCAGCCCGTGAGCGGCGTGCAAATCCGCGTCGAAGGGGTCAGGGACGAGAAATTCGTTACGCTCGCGAGCGGAACGACCGACGCTTCCGGCTTCTTCTCCTGGACGCCCGACAAGCGCGGCGCCGGCGAAGCGCGACGCATCGTGGCCAACAAGGGGCTCGACACGCTCGTGATCGACCCCAACAGCGCGCCATCGGAATATTCGCGGGAAATATGGTCAAAGCCGGAATCGGAATGGCTCGCCTGGACGAGCGAGGCGGACCAGCCCCGCGCCGAAAAGCCGCGCACGCTCTGCCATCTCTTCTCGGAGCGGCCCATTTATCGGCCGGAAGAATTCGCGCACATCAAAGGCTTCGTGCGTAGCTATCGCGGCGGGGCGCTGAGCCTGACGAAGACCGGCGGAACGCTTGTCGTGACGGGGCCCGCCAATCAGGAATGGCGCATTCCGGTGAAGCTCGACGCGAGCGGCGGCTTCTATCACAAGTTCGACGCGCAAACTCAGGCGACCGGCGACTATTCGGCGCGGTTTGAACCGGATGCGCCGCAAAAGGCAAAGAAGGCGGAAGCGCAGAAGACCGAAACGGAAGAAGCGGCCGAGGGAGAGAGCGAAGCAGCCGAGCCCGCTCAAGACATTTCCTGCGGCCAGTTCACGTTCAAGAAAGAAGCCTATCGACTGCCGACGTTTGAGGTCGTGCTCAATGCGCCGCAGACGGTTGCACTCGACGGAACTTTCGACGTCGATCTCCTTGCCCGCTATTTCGCTGGCGGACTTGCGGCCGAGCGTCCCGTCAAATGGCGCGCAGCGCAATTTCCACATGTCTTCACGCCGCCGGGGCGCGAAGGCTTTCTGTTTTCGACCGACGCGCGCTTCTCGGGCGAGGGCAAATTCAAATCAACCGCGGTGCTCGAGCGCGATCAACGCACCGACGCCGGCGGCGCCGCCCGCATGACCTTCGACACCGCGATCGAGCCGACGGCGCAGCCGCGCCGCTACTCCATCGAAGCGACGGTGACGGGCGACGACGGCATAGAAGTGCGCAATGTGCAGAACGTCATCGCGCTGCCGCCTTTTGTGCTCGGCGTGAAGACGCCGCGCTATGTCGAGCGTCCCGGCGCGGTGACGCCGGAGCTCATCGCCATTGACGGCAAGGGCGACGCGGTCGTCGGCCTCGAGATGACGCTGCGGCTCATCAAGCGCAATTGGATTTCGACGCTGCAGGCGTCCGACTTCGCGCAGGGCGCGGCGAAATATGTCACGCAGACGCAGGACGACGTCCTGATCGAACGCAAGGTGACGAGCGCCAAGGAGGCGCAGAAAATCGAACTGCAGACGCGCGACGCCGGCGTCTATGTCGTGCAGCTTGAGGCCTATGACAGGCTCAAGCGCCGGCAGCAGGTGAGCGTCGATTTCTTCGTCGGCGGCGATACGCCCGTCACTTTCGCGCGGCCGCCCGCCGAATCCGCGACGATCACGACCGACAAGGATAAATATGCGCCGGGCGAGTCCGCGACGCTCATCATCCAATCGCCGTTCCAGAATGCGCGCGCGCTCGCCATCGTCGAACAGCCGAACGGCGTCTATGACTATGAGTTCGTCGACATCGCCAATGGTTTCGGCCGCTACGCTGTGCCGGTCAGGAAAGAGCAGACGCCGAAACTCGCCGTGCATTTCCTGATCATGCGCGGGCGGCTGAAGGATGCGCCGCCGCAACCGACGGCGACCTTCGACCAAGGCAAACCCGTCACCATCGCAGCGACGAAATGGGTCGAGGTGACGCCGGTCAAGAACATCGTCAATGTGAAGATCGACCATCCGGCCAAGGCGCGCCCGGGCGACGCGATCGAGGTCGCGCTACGGCTTTCCGACGACGCCGGCAAGCCGCTTTCCGGCGAAGCGACATTCTGGATGGTCGACCAGGCGGTGCTGTCGCTCGCCAAGGAACGGCCGCTCGATCCCCTGCCCGACTTCATCGTCGAGCGCGAAACGAAAATGGCGGCGCGCGACACACGCAACATGGCCTTCGGCGTCATTCCGCTCGAGGAGATCGCCGGCGGCGACGGCGACGAGCTGCAGGAATGGGGCGCCGAAAACAATATTTCCGTGCGCAAGAATTTCACGCCCGTGCCGATCTATCTGCCGAGCGTGAAGATCGGCCCCGATGGCGTCGCCAAAATCAAGGTGCAGCTTCCAGATACGCTGACCGTGTTCAAGCTGCGCGCCAAGGCGGTCAGCGGGCCGGATCGCTTCGGCGCCGCAGGCGGCGAAATTCTGATCCGGCAGGCGCTCGTCGCGCAGCCGGCGCTGCCGCGCTTCATTCGGCCGGGCGACGCTTTCGACATCGGTCTTGTCGCGCGGATCGTCGAAGGACCCGGCGGCGCCGGCAAGGCGTCGATCACGGCGCCCGCGCTGACGCTCTCGGGCGAGATGAGCCGCAAAATCGAATGGGCGCAGAACAGACCGGTGCGGATTGATCTGCGCGCGGCGGCGCCGGCTGGGCTTTCAGGCGACGCGACGCTCGGCTTCCGCATCGAGCGCGACGCCGACCGCGCGAAAGACGCGGTCGAAATCGCTCTGCCGGTGAAGCAGGATCGCGAAGCGACGCGACGCTTCGAATTGGTCGAGATCGCGCCCGGCGAAACCAAGACGATTGCTCCCACTGGCGAGCAGGCGCGGCCGGGCAGCTTCTCGCGCGAGACGATCGTCGCCGCCGATCCGTCGATCGTGAAGCTCGTCGCCGGGTTGAACGCGCTTGTCGAATATCCCTATGGCTGCACCGAGCAACGCCTGTCTCTCGCGCGCGGCGGACTGGCGCTGAAAAGCTTCGGGCCAATTCTCGCGGCGACGGGGCTCGAGGATCGCGTCTCCGCCAATGTGAAATCGACGGCGCAAATCATCGACCAGTCGATCGACGCGGACGGGCTCGTCGCCTTCTGGCCGCGCGCGCGCGGCACGGTTTCGCTCACCGCCTGGTCTTATGATTTCCTCGCGCGGGCGGAACGCGCCGGCGAGCCGATCGACAAGACGCTGTTGGATCGTCTCGCCAATATCCTGAAATTGTCGCTGCGCTCCGATTATCCGCGACTGCTTTCGGGCGATGAATTGCGCGAGCGCGTCGAGGCGCTTTCGGCGCTCGCTGAAGGCGGCAAGCTCGACGACTCCTATGTCGCTGAATTTTCGCGGCGCGCCGATTTCCTGCCCAATCTTAGCGTCGCGCAGCTGGCCGCCGCCGCCGCGCGTCTGCCCAATGTCGATCAGCGGGCGGTCGCGGCGCTCATCGACACGATGTGGAGCCGCGTGAAATTCGCCAGCCGTAATGGCGTGCAGGTCTATGCGGGACAAGCGGCTGAAAGCGCTTCGCCGATCATTCTTCCTTCCGAAACGCGCAGCCTCGCCGAAATGGTGCGCGCCGCGGCGCTCACCGCCTCAGGCGATCCCCGCGCCAATGCGCTACGCGACGCGCTGCTGCGACTTGGCGAGGGCGATGGGTGGGGAACGACCAACGCCGACGCCGCCGCCATCGAAGCGCTGGCCGAGGGGTGGCGTCGGCCGACCGCGCCAATCGGCGTGACCTTCAATGATGGCGGACAGAATCGCGCGCTGACGCTCGACGCCAACACGCCGGTCGCGCGCCATGTCTCCAGCAGCGACGCGCCGCTGAAGATCGCCAACGGCTCCAACGCGCCGCTCGTCGCGATGATCGAGACAAGCTACATGCCGGCGGAGCCGGGCGCGAAGGCTCAAGCGACGAGCGACGGCTTTACGATCACGCGGCAGGGCTGGCGCATCGAAAGCGGCAAGGCGCCGGAAAAGATCGAAGTTCGCGACGGCGTTTTGCAGGTGAAGCAGGGCGACCTCATCGAAGAGACGGCGGAAGTGGTCAATCCCGAGGATCGCACCCATATCGCGATCTCGATCCCGCTCGCCGCGGGCTTCGAACCGCTCAATCCCAATCTCGCCACCGCGCCCGCCGAAGCGCAGCCGTCAATGGCGCCGACGCTGCCGCCGACATGGGTGGCCTTTGGCGATGACCGGGTGTTTTACGCTTACGATTCGCTTCCCAAAGGAACCTACCGCTTCGCCTTTCGCCTGCGCGCGCAAACGGCGGGCGCCTATACGCAGCCGCCAGCGATTGTCGCGGCGATGTACAAGAAGGGCCTTCGCGCGACGAGCGCGGGGGCGCGCGTGGAGATTGGGAAATAGGCGCATGATGAGAAATGCGCGCGCAAACCCTCTCCCAAAGGGAGAGGGTGGCGCCGAAGGCGCCGGGTGAGGGGAAGCAATATTTCCGGTTTGACGAGACGCATGGCGAATAAGGTCGTAACCCCTCACCCGGCTGCTCCGCAGCCACCCTCTCCCAAAGGGAGAGGGTGCGCCCGCCTTGCAATAGCTCTGCCTGTGATTTGGTTAATTTTATGCGCCGCCTGGCTCTCGCACGCGGCGCTGTCGCGCGCCGAGCTTGTCGCGCCACGCGCCAGCGCCATCGTCTATGACCGCAACGGCGCCTTTCTCACGCAGATCGGCGAGAAGATTCGCGACCCCGCGACGAATGCGACGCGCGTCGACTACGGCCACTGGCCCCTCGCCTCTATTCCGCAGCGCGTGGCGCGCGCGACGCTCGCTCTCGAAGATCGCCGCTTCAACGATCACCCAGGCGTTGACCTGCGCGCGCTGCTGCGCGCCGCATGGCGCAATCTGACGACGCGCGGCAGACGCGAAGGCGCCTCGACGATCGCGATGCAGGTCGCGCGCATGCAAGGCGAGAGGCCACGCTCATTCGCCGAAAAGCTGATGCAGGCGGCGACGGCGCTCGCGATCGTCGCGCGCAATGGACATCAGGCGACGCTGGCGCATTATCTGCGCCTCGCGCCTTACGGATTGAACGGCCATGGCGTCGCCCATGCCGCGCGCTTTTATTTCGACAGACCGGTCGAGGATCTTTCCTGGGCGCAGGCGGCGCTGCTCGCCGCCATTCCGCAATCGCCGGGACGGATGAACATCACACGCGAGAGCGGCCTTCGATTGGGGACGGCGCGCGCGCGTCACGCCATTGCGCGGCTCGAAGAGGAAGGCGCGCTCGACGCCGCGCAGGCGGCGCTGGCGCGCGCCGAGCTCGATCACATGCGGCCGCTCGACGCCAAGCGCCGGCCCGAGACGCTGCATCTGGCGCTGCGCTACGAAACGCTCGCGCGCGACGGCTTGGCGCGGCCGGCTGCGGAAGGCGACCGACGCATCAATGCGACGATCGATTTGGCCATCGAACAGGACGTGCTGCATCTCGCCCGCCGCTATCTTTCGAACTTCCGCCGCCGCGGCGCACGGCAGGTCGCGGTGATGGTCGTCGAGCGGGGATCGAACGCCGTCATCGCCGACGTCGGCTCCTCCGACTACAACGACCCGCAGGCCGGGGCCTTCGATTTCACCCGCGTGCGGCGTTCTCCCGGCTCGACATTGAAGCCCTTCATTTATGCGCTGGCGTTCGAGCGCGGCGCTCTCAAGACCACGGATCTCTTGAACGACATTCCCGAAGGCGCCTCCGGCGTATCGAACGCCGACGGGCTCTATCTTGGACCGCTCACGCCGCGTCAGGCGCTCGCCAATTCGCGCAATGTGCCGGCGACGAATCTGCTGCGGCGCGTCGGGCTTGAGGCGAATTTCAACTTCCTTCGCGACCTCGGCCTGCACGATCTCGAAACGCCGGCCGAGAGTTTCGGGATTTCGATGGCGATCGGCGCCTTGCCGACCCGGCTTGAAGACGTGATGCGCGCCTATGCCGCGCTCGCGGACGACGGGATCATGCGCGACCTTGCGTTCACGCGCGACGAATCGCGACGACCGGCGCGGCGCGTCTTGTCGGTCGACAGCGCGCGGCTGATCGCCTCGATGCTCGCCGATCCGCAGGCGCGGCTTCCCTCTTTTCCGCGCTACGGGCCGCTCGAATATCCCTTCGCCGTCGCGGTGAAGACCGGCACGTCGCAAGCCTATCGCGACGCCTGGACGATCGCCTTTTCGCATAAATTCATCGTCGGCGTGTGGCTCGGGCGCGGCGACGCCGGCGCGATGCGCGCGATGACGGGCGTTTCATCGGCGGCGCGTCTCGCCCATGCGGTGCTCGTAAAGCTCCATGACGCCAAGCCCGGCGACATCGCGCCGGAAACTTTTGCGCCGCCGCCGGGACGCATCGCCATCGATCTCTGTCGCGCCGACGGCGGCGCCGACTGCGCGCAGACGCTGCGCGAATGGGTGAAGCCGGCAGACGCCCGTTGGAGCCAGACGCAACATCCGCGTCCTCATCCTGAGGAGCCGCGAAGCGGCGTCTCGAAGGATGTTCCGGAAACGGCGCTCTGCGCGCCGCCAGCCTTCGAGACGCGCCTTTCAGGCGCTCCGCAGGGCGATGAACCGGATCATGCGTGCGACTCTCGAGCAATGAGCGTCGCGCCGCTCGTCATCGCGACGCCGGAGCACAACACGCATATCTGGCGAAACCCGGAGCAGCCCGAGCGCTTCAACCGTCTCGCGTTGAAACTCGCGCCCTCAGGCGCGGATGCGCAGATCATCTGGACGATCGACGGCGAACCTTTCGCGACGGCGCAGGCGAACGAGACCGTGTTCTGGCCAATGACGCCTGGCAAACATCGCATTCAGGCGCGGCTGGCGCTCGCCCCTGTCGCGTCGCGCGCGGTGAAGGTTGTGATCGAGTGAGGCTGGGGCGTGCGTCGTCGTCGTTGTCTGCAGCGCGTCGCCAGCGGCCTTCGACACGAGCGCACCGAAGCGGCGACGCCATTGGACCGAGTGAAAATTGTCTGGCCGTCGTCGACGAGTACTGCGGATCACCCGACCAATAAAAGCTGTGCAAATCAAAGCTGGCGCCCAAAGTTTTTAATTAGCGCGCCAAGCTAAGCATAACACGGCTAGCCAGAGTAACCCGAAGCAAAAAAACTCTCCAACAGATATAGCTGTGAATTTTACAAGGACACGTGCATCTTTAACAGAAATTCCAAACTCAGCGGCAATGCGCTCGGCGCTTTGAGAAAACATAGTGCGTGAATATAAAAAATACACTTGGTAGAGCTTCGCCCTGTCGCCCTCACATTCTTTTATAGCAAGCCTGCTGTTCAAAAACCAGACGGCTATCATTATAATGCCAGCGCCAAACAGATATATTATGTTGGTCAAATCACTCATAACGACCTCTCACCGCTTAAAAATATGGCGACGCGACGGTCGAGTCGAGTAACGTTTTTTGAAAAATTTCGTCGCTCGGCTCCTGACGACGGTAGGGCGATGTCAATCGATCTTGGTGGACTAATCGCGTCACTATGGCCGCCGCCCTCACCCCGCCGCGGTGATGCGCTCGATTTCAGCGCCGCAGTCGCGCAGCTTTTTCTCCAGGCGCTCGAATCCGCGATCGAGATGATAGACGCGATTGATCGTCGTCTCGCCGCGCGCGGCGAGCGCCGCAATGACGAGCGAGACGGAGGCGCGCAGATCCGTCGCCATCACCGGCGCGCCATCGAGGTGATCGGCTCCCGTCACGATCGCCGTGTCGCCTTCGAGCTTGATTTGGGCGCCGAGCCGCGCCAGCTCCTGCACATGCATGAAGCGGTTCTCGAAAATCGTCTCGGTGATGCGGGAGACGCCCTTGGCCCGCGTCATCAGCGCCATGAACTGCGCCTGCAGATCGGTCGGGAAGGCGGGGAAGGGCGCCGTCGTGACATCGACCGGCGAAATGCCGGCGCCGTTACGCGTCACGCGCAGTCCTTCATTCGTCTCGGTGATGCTGGCGCCTGCCTGTGCGATGACGTCGAGCCCGGCCTGCAGAAGATCGGCGCGCGCGCCGGCGAGCAGAACGTCGCCCCCCGTCATCGCCACCGCCATGGCGTAAGTGCCAGCCTCGATGCGGTCGGGCATGACGGCGTGTCTTGCCCCGTAAAGCGAACCCACGCCCTCGATCTCGATCGTCGACTGGCCGGCGCCCTTGATGCGCGCCCCCATTTTTATGAGGCAGTCGGCAAGATCGACGACTTCGGGTTCGCGCGCGGCGTTGCGCAGCACGGTGGTTCCGCGCGCGAGCGAGGCCGCCATCAACGCCGTATGCGTGCCGCCGACGGTGACTTTGGGAAAGTCGATCTCGGCGCCGACAAGGCCGTTCTTCGCCGAGGCGACGACGTAACCATTTTCGATGTCGAGTTTGGCGCCGAGCTTTTCCAGCGCCATGAGCAGCAGATCGACGGGCCGCGTGCCAATCGCGCAACCGCCCGGCAGCGACACGCGCGCCTCGCCGCAACGCGCGACAAGCGGCGCGAGCACCCAGAAGCTGGCGCGCATGCGCGAGACGAGCTCATAGGGCGCGGTGGTGTCGACGATTTCGCGCGCGGTGAGATGAACGGTGCGGCCGGCGTCGACGGACTCGCCGGTGCGCTTGCCGGCGATGGCGTAATCCACGCCATGATTGCCGAGGATGCGCTCGAGCAGCATCACGTCCGCGAGGAGCGGCATGTTGGCGAGCGTCACGGTTTCGCGCGTCAGGAGCGATGCGATCATCAGCGGCAAGGCGGCGTTCTTCGCGCCGGAGATCGGGATCACGCCATTGAGCCTGGTCCCGCCGACGATCTTGATCTTATCCATCACCCCTCGCTGTCGGTTTTCGAGTCCCCGCCGTGTTTCGCTGGCGCCTGGTCGCGTAGCGCGCGCTCGCGCGCCTTGCGACGGGCAAGATTGGCGCGCAAGGCGGCGGCAAGCGCCGCCTTCTTCTTCGGCTCGCTGTTAGACTTCGGGCTAAAATCCGCCCCTTTTGGGGCGCCCCTCCTGCCCTCTTCGTCGTTCTCCGTCATCGCGTCGACTGCCCCCTTGCAAAACTCCTGCGATTCTAGGGCTCTACCCGATCAATTCATCGCCCGCACGGCGAGCGTGGCGTTGATGCCGCCAAAGGCGAAAGAATTCGAGAGCGCGACGGCAATCGGCATGTGCCGCGCGACATTGGGAATGGCGTCGACCGCGCATTTGGGGTCAGGCTCAAGAAAATTGATCGTCGGCGGCGCGATCTGCTCGCGCAGCGCGGAAATCGTCACGACGAGCTCCAGCCCGCCGCTTGCGCCGAGCGCATGGCCGTGCACGGGTTTCGTTGACGAAACCGGCGGCGGCGCGTCGCCAAAGACGGCGCGCATCGCCTGGGACTCTGTGATGTCATTGGCGTAGGTCGCGGTGCCATGGGCGTTGAGATAGTCGACGTCTTCCGGGTTCAGTCCGGCGCTGTCGAGCGCAAGCCGCATGCAGCGCGACGGGCCTTCGACATCGGCGCGCAGCGGATCGAACGCGTCGCTCGTCGTGCCATAGCCGGCGAGTTCGCAGAGCGGCGTCGCGCCGCGGGCCAGCGCGCCTTCCAGCGTCTCCAGGATGAAGACAGCGGCGCCTTCGCCAAGCGTCATGCCGTTGCGCTTTGACGAAAACGGGCGGCAGAGGTCCGGGGTGAGAACGCGCAGCGCCTCCCACGAACGAATCGAACCGTTAATCACGCAAGCTTCCGCGCCGCCGGCGATGGCGCGATCGGCGCGGCCGGCGCGCAGCATTTCAAAGGCTTCGCCGATGGCCTGCGCCGCCGAGGAGCAGGCGGAGGCGAGCGCGAAGGTCGGTCCCTTGGCGCCGTAGCGCATGCCGAGAGTCGTCGGCGCGGCGCTCGGTATCAGGCGCGGCACGGTCAACGTATCCGGACGGCCGTCGAGCTTATATTCGAGATAGGCGTTGTTATCGATGGTCGTGGCGCCGCCGATGCCGGTGCCGATGATGACCGCCGTGCGCGGCCCGCCGACCGCCTTGCGCTCAAACCCGGCTTGCGCCAGCGCTTCATCGGCGGCGACGATGGAAAATTGGGTGAAGGGATCGCAGTAGGGAAGCAGTTCGGCTTCGAGATAGGCTGCCGGATTGAAATCCGGCACCTGCGCGGCGATCTTGATTCGCCCAACATAGGGGCGCTCCGATCTCAGCGGGCGCACGCAAGACACGCCGTCGCGCGCCGCGCGCCACAGCGGCGTCGCGCCAATGCCGGCGGCCGACACCGCGCCCATTCCGGTAATGACGATTCTACGCGCGGCGCCCTGTTGCGGCATCAATGTTCAATCCTTTGCTTGATTTCAACCGCGCGGCGACGCGCCGATCTTAAGAATCGTTTGAAGGTTTAATGAGGCGCGCGCCCGCGTCAAACGGCGAACCCCGCCGCGGACAAGAGCCGCAGCTCGCCCAAGACGCGCACAAGCCACTGTCTTTGCGGGATTTACCTCTATTCAAGCAACTTCTTCAGCTCGGCGCGCAGGCCCGCCGCGACGTCCGGCCGCGCCAGCCCAAAAGCCACATTGGCTGCCAGAAACCCGAGCTTAGAGCCCGTGTCATAGGTGCGTCCGTCGAAGCGGACGGCGTGGAAGGGCCGCGTGTTCGCAAGATGGATCATGGCGTCGGTGAGCTGAATTTCGCCGCCCGCGCCTTTTTCATGCTTTTCGAGCAGCCCGAAAATTTCCGGCTCCAAAATATACCGACCGGAAATGATGAAATTGCTGGGCGCAGTCCCCTGCGGCGGCTTCTCGACCATGCCGGTGACCTCGAAGGTCGAGCCGTAATCCTTGCCGCGCGCGACGATGCCGTATTGATGCGTCTCTTCCGGCTTCACTTCCTCGACCGCGATGATATTGCCGCCGTGTTTTTCGTAAGCCGCGACCGCCTCGGCGAGACAGCGCGCGTTTTGGCCCGGCGCCGGAAGCGTGATCATGTCGGGCAGGAGCACCGCGAAGGGCTCGTCGCCGATGATGTCGCGCGCGCACCATACGGCGTGGCCGAGGCCAAGCGGCGCCTGCTGACGGGTGAAGCTCGTGGCGCCGGCGGCTGGCAGGTCCGACATCAGGGCTTCATATTCCTTGGACTTGTTGCGGCGGCGCAGCGTGTCCTCAAGCTCATAGGCCATGTCGAAGTGATCTTCGATGGCCCCCTTGCCGCGCCCGGTGACGAAAATGAAATGTTCTATTCCGGCTTCTCGCGCTTCGTCCACGACATGCTGCACGACCGGGCGGTCGACGACGGTCAGCATCTCCTTCGGCACGGCCTTGGTGGCGGGCAGAAAGCGCGTGCCGAGGCCGGCGACGGGGAAAACAGCCTTGCGAATGCGTTTGCTCATGGAGAAGCCCGTTGAGAGGTGAGTCGGCGAAGGGGTGATAGCGGCGAATCGCTCCGGAGGCGACTCGCCCAGGCCGACGAAGCCCGCTTGAAACTCGGCCGTTTAGCACGATTTGGCTGGATCGTAGAGTTCGCGACGCGAACGGCGCAAAAGACATGAGGCGTCAGGACTGCGGCGTGAACATCTGTCGAAGATACGAGAGGAAGGTTGCGGCATGACGGTTCTGGTTACGGGCGGCGCCGGCTATATCGGCAGTCATACGGTTCTCGAACTGCTCGACGCCGGCGAAGGTCCGCCCGTCGTGCTCGACGATCTATCCACCGGTTTTCGCTGGTCGGTTCCGGAGGGGACGGCTCTCGTCGTCGGCGATTTCGGCGACGCTGATCTCGTCGCCGATCTGATCGAGCGCCACGGCGTCGACGAGATCATTCACTTCGCCGCAAAGATTGTCGTTCCTGACTCCGTCGCTGATCCTCTCGGCTATTATCTCAACAATACGGCGAAAGCGCGCACCCTGCTCGCGACGGCGGTGGCGCGTCGCGTCAAGCGCTTCATCTTTTCTTCGACCGCCGCCGTCTACGGCGACCCGCTGCAAAATCCGGTCAGCGAGGACGAGCCGTTGAAGCCGGTTTCGCCCTATGGGCGATCGAAGCTCATGGTCGAGTGGATGCTGGAGGATACGGCGCGCGCGCACGGCCTTGCCTATGTCGCCCTGCGCTATTTCAATGTCGCCGGCGCGGATCCGAAGGGGCGTTCGGGGCAGTCGACGCCCGAGGCCACGCATCTCATCAAGGTCGCCGTGCAGACGGCGCTCGGCCTGCGCCCAAAACTGCAGGTCTTCGGCGACGATTACCCGACGCCTGACGGCACCTGCGTGCGGGATTATATCCAGGTCACCGATCTCTCGCGCGCCCATCTCGACGCCTTGCGCTATCTGCGCGACGGCGGCGCCAATCTCACCGCCAATTGCGGCTATGAGCGCGGCTTTTCCGTGCTCGAGGTGATCGAATCGGTGAAGCGGGTTTCGGGCGTTGATTTCGACGTTGAAATGGCCCCGCGCCGGCCCGGCGACCCCGCCGCGATCGTCGCGGCGAACGAGAGAATTCGCCGGACGCTCGGCTGGACGCCGCAGCATGACAATCTCGACGAGATCGTTCGTCAGGCGCTGGAGTGGGAAAGGCGTCTGATCGTGCGCGGCGGCTGATCCAGCGCCGGTTGCGCCGATTGCTCGCCGTGTCATTCCCGACAGGCCGCAGGCCTGATCGGGAATCCAGAGCAGGTTCAAAAATTCTAGCTTTGCTCTCGATTCCCCATCGCTCGCTGCGCGAGCGTCGAGAATGACGTTCGAGGTGTTCAAATCGTCGATGCGTCCCGCCAAACACTTAAGCGCTTGGTGAAGTTTTTGTTGCCGCTGACGCCGCGCAATGATACTTAAGCACATGCCTAAGCGTTCGGAGAGCCTCGATCGCATGTTCTCGGCGCTCGCCGATCCGACGCGACGCGCCATGGTCGAGCGCCTTGCGCGCGGGCCGGCGAATGTCAGCGACTTGGCCAAGCCGCTCAACATGTCGCTGCCCGCGGTCATGCAGCATTTGCAGACTCTGGAGCGGAGCGGGCTTGTGACGAGCCGAAAGGTCGGGCGCGTGCGCACTTGCCGCATCCAGCCAAAAAGATTCGACGCCGCGCAGGCGTGGCTCGCGCGGCAACGCGCGCATTGGGAGGCGCGCTTCGATCGTTTGGACGCGTTCCTGGAGAAAAGCGAGGATTGAGGATGGGCGATCAAAAACTGGACCTTGAAATTTCCCGCTTGGTGGCCGCCCCCCGCGCGCGCGTCTGGAAGGCTTGGACCGACCCGGCTATCTTGAAGGAATGGTGGTGCCCGCGACCCTGGACGACGGAGGTCCGCGCCTTCGACTTTCGTCCCGGCGGCGCCTTTCACACATTCATGAGCGGCCCGGATGGCGGAGAAAGCGACAATCCCGGCTGTTTTCTCGACATCACGCCGCAGGCGCGCATCGTCTTCACCTCCATGCTCGTCGGCGACTGGCGTCCCGCCTCCCCCTGGCTCGCGTTCACCGCGATCCTGACCATGGCCGACGAGGGCCCCGGCACGCGCTACGTCGCGAGGGTTATGCATCGGGACGACGCCGAGCGCCGGCGGCACGAAGAGATGGGGTTCTACGACGGCTGGGGCGCATGCATTGCGCAGCTCGAGGAAGTGGCGCGGAATATTTCCTGAGGAGGAATGGCCCAGGCGCTGGCCGGCGCACGCACGGCGTCTTTTTTCTCCGACGCACGCTATGCTAGAGAGGGGCGACGCGGTCCCGTAGCTCAGCAGGATAGAGCAGCGGTTTCCTAAACCGAAGGTCAGGGGTTCGAATCCCTTCGGGACCGCCAGCACGTCGAGGCGTATGGAGCTGCCGCGAATTCGGCGGGCGTCGACGCCGCCGGATCAGATCACCCGCGCCGCGCCACGAATGGCGTGCGCCACCAGGCCGCTCTGTCCTTCTTTACGGTCTTCTTGCGTTTGGCTTCCAGGGCCAGCCCCATCTGCATCATTCGGTCGACATAAAAATCATCGAACACGTTGGGCGGAACCGCAAAATGCTTTTGCAGGTCGGCGTGTTCGCGCGCGACGTAAAAGCGGTTGAGTCCATCGAAGTAGGCAAACACATAATCGGAGCGCAAAATATGCGGTTCCCACGAACTGTGTGACTCTGTCCTGGCGGCGCCTGGCGCCACGGATTCAACCAGTATGATCCACGGCCGAAACCGGCCAAGGTCGAACTCGACGATGACGTCCCGCTCAGATCCTTCGCAGTCGATCTTGAGAAAATGCACTGTGGACGGCGCCTGCTCCTCAAAAATACTGTTGAGTGTGCGCACCTCTACTTGCATCTCCTCCTGTTCGAAGCCGAGCGGCGCATGCGATGCCGCCACATTGGCGTCGAGGCTGGACATGCCGGTATCGTGGACGAGCGTCATGGTCGCCTGACTCGCTCGCGCGCCGACCGCGACCGATAGATTGACGTCGCGCGGACGCCGCTCCTGCAATCGCCTGAAATAATAAGGATTTGGCTCGACATTGACCCCGCGCCACCCGCGTTCGTAGAAATGCCGCGTCACGGATTCGAGGTCCGGGTCCCATGCGCCAACATCAACATAGAAGCCTTCCGCGAGACCCCCGAAGGCGCGCTCGAGCATGACGTCTTCGAAATTTTGTGCGTAGGAGATCCACATGTCGGCGCCCTTCAACTCTCGGTGCTCTTCGCTTTGTGCGCGCGAATGTGACCGGCGCCAGCTGAATTGTTAATTGGCGAAACCACGTTTAGTCTCTTGGCTGCTGTGGCTGGAGTCTTTTGCACGAGCCAGGGACAATTGGAAAGGGCTTTTGATGAACGGAACAGGCGAAACAACAAACAGTCCGGCCAAAACGCCCCGCCGCAGCGTGCGCATCGCCGCTAACTTCATTGTGGTCGTCCTGTGTTTGCTTGCTGTAGAAGCCGGCTTCACTCTTTATTATTTTCTGAGCGAAGGAAAACTCGTTAGCCCGCAAACGCGCGAAGAGAGCCGTTCGAATACGTTCGTGGTGCACATGACGTCGAAGAGAAACGTCAAGTGCCGCTACATGGACACTGTTTACCCTCACCCTTATTTGACCAACGTTCATGCGGATAATCCGCCCTGCGAGAATTCGGAGTTCGAGATAAACAATGTCGGCTTGTTCGGACGCGACTTTCCCTACAAAAAGGAGACCGACAAGTTTCGTATCATGGTGAGCGGCGGATCGGTGGCCGCCATGTTTGGCCAAACGGAAAAAGATAAACCTAGGTTCCTCGAAGAACAGTTGAATAGATGCTATGTTCCTCCGGAAGGACGGAAGTCATTCGAAGTTTATAACGGCGCCGATGGCGGCTGGAAGCAGCCGCAACAGGCCATCATGACCCTTCTCTTTGGCGAAGTTTTCGATGGCATCGTTACCTTGGAAGGCTTCAATGAGAAGGATATGCTTCTTGAGAAATGGACATCTTGGAAAAAACGTTTCGAATGGCCTTCGAACAACTTTATCTTAGTGAATCCATCTGCATCTGGCAGCTATTTACCCATATTGGGCGGCGCGGCGCTGAACTCATTTTATTCGTTTTACTTTAATATGCCGCTTTTGAGGTCATCAAACACGATATTCTTTTTGGTCGACGTGGCCCGCACCAAGCTCAACGATTCAATTATGAAAAACATGGCGTCGCTTCATAAGTCGCATTTGACGAATTTTTCCGTGCCCAAGGAGTGGAGCCGCGACGAAGTCTACGAGTACAACCTTGATCAGTATAAAAAATATTTTAAAACGACCGCCGCGCTTGCTCAGGCGCAGGGCGCAAAAGTGGTGTTCTTCATTCAGCCCTCGCCGGTTTACGGCAAGACCCTAACCGAAGAGGAAAAAGGCGTGGTTGGCGATTTGAGCTACAAGGACCTGTATCTCAATTTGACCGATACGCTGCTCAAGCTGAAGCAGGATGGAATCGCCGTCCATAGCCTGCTGGACGTTTTCTCCGCGATTCCAGACACGGTTTACGCAGATCATATTCACTTTTTCGCCGACCCGGCGACCGGCGAAAGCGTCGGCAGCCGCGTTGTCGCCAAGGCGATGGCCGCTCGGTTGGCTGACGAATGGCGGTTCGAAAAAAAGTGCAGCGACTGATGAGCGCGCTCAGCGCGGAGGCGGGAAAGTCTGCAGAACCGATTCGATCGGCCCTGAATCGACCGTCATCCCGCCGTTGAACGGATTGTCCATCGCGGCGATCAAAAACACGACCGATCCCATAAAGAGCGCAATAGCGCCGCTGAGGATCAGATGGACATGGAGCTCCATGTCGAAAATGGTCACGAGGCCAAGCAACAAGAATCCGCTGAGACACATAACCCACCAGAGCTCCTTCGGAATGCCGCTGTCGCCGGCGGCGATGAGATAGCGGCGATGCTCGACAAGCGAATTCAGACGCGTGAACGTCTCGGCCTGAACCATCTCCTCGCTTTTGAGCTTGGGCTGAAAGTTCATGACCTGGGCGAATAACGCGGTCAATCCCGGCGAACGTGAATGGGCTTCGCGAGGGACATCAGGCGGCGGATGTACGGCCTCGACCGCCTCGCGTGCGTAGCTGCGAAGTTTTTCCTGAAGCTCGCTGCTGGTCGGCTGCGGAAAGCCGTCGAAGTCTCGGTGAAGTGCGGCGATCGTGAGCGCCTCCTTTGAGACGACGTCGGCGACCGCGGAGAAGTCCTGATACGCCTCAACCGCCAGCAGCCCCAAAAGAATGCCGTAAAGCGTCGAGAACGCGGCCAGCGTCAGGCCGATCATTTCGTTGGCGTTGCGGCGGCCGTGGATCCATTGATGCGCGAGAGTGCGAAAAAGGAACACGCCCAGCCATGTCGCGGCAAGGAACCCGAGGCAGAACAGCGCAGCCATTTCCGTCACGGACAGATATCTAAAAAACGTCGGCACCGGCGCCTCCTTCTTCGGCGGCATTAGCCGACGCCCGCGTCAAATTGTCAAAAGGGCTTATCGACTGAACAGCCATAAAAGCAGACTGATGACGACGCTCAAGACGAGCGACGTGGCGAGCGGAAAGTAGAATTTGAAATTGCCGCGCTCGACGACGATGTCGCCCGGCAAACGTCCAAGGCCAAACCGCTCGCCGACCATCCAGAGAAGGCCGAGGCCGACCATGACGAGCCCCGCGATGATGAGAAACTTGGCCACAGGGTCAGCCTTTCGTCGCGTTCCTGATCGATGACGTTCACGTTGCTATTTCGCGCATTTCAGCGAAATCGCCAGCAACGCCGGCGCGTCGTTCACGATTGCCGCTTCAGGCGACACATTGTCGCAAAGCTAGGAATCTCAGCGCCCTTCGCTTGACCAGGCGCTTTGTCAAAGTTTAGGTGCCGGCGACGGGTTCGACGCCATGACATTCGGTTTTCGCCTGCGGCGAACCGACGCAATCGAACCGACGGCGGATGGCGCGCCTCTTGCGGGAGCCTGCAGGAGACGCAGGCCGCGCGACGCTTCGCAAAGCAACCGTCTCGTTGAATGGGTCGCTCCTGATGCGATCGCCGGCACGCAGCGGTTGCGTGCGACTATGAGGGTTTTCATGAGGCCTGATCACATTTATCTCGCCATGACCATGGTCAAGCACAGCACGCTGGCCGCGGCTTGCATCTATGCGTTCAAGATCGTCTCGTTTTTCGTGAAGACATTATAGTTTCGCGCGAGCGTTTCGCGCGCCGTTGCGCCGGCGCCGCCCTTCGCGCATAAACCTTCCAGCGCATATGCGACGCGACGGAAGGGCGCAGATTCATGGCGGCGATTGACGGTCCCAAGGTGCAGGCGCGTTCCGGCAAGCCAAAGCAGCTCGTCGTTTTTCTTCATGGCTACGGCGCCGACGGCGCCGATCTTATCGACATCGGCCGTCAATGGAGCGCCTTCCTTCCCGACGCCGATTTCGTCGCGCCGCATGCGCCTGATCGATGCGCCGCATCGCCGACCGGACGACAATGGTTTCCGCTCACCATGCGCGATCCCGAAGAGCGCTGGCGCGGCTGCATCGCCGCGCGTCCGACGCTCGACGCCTTTCTCGACGCCGAACTCGACCGGCGCGGCCTCGACGACAGAGCGCTGGCGCTCATCGGATTCAGCCAGGGCACGATGATGGCGCTGCATACGGGACTGCGCCGCAAGCGCGCGCCGCGCGCGATTCTCGGCTATTCGGGCGTCTATGTGCTCGGGCCGGCGCAGGCGGACGAAGCGCCGATGGCCTATGAGAAACCGCCGGCCGTCCTTTTGGCTCATGGCGAAGAAGACGAAATGATCCCCGTCGAGGCGCTGCTCATGTCCGCCAACGCGCTCGCCGACTCCGGCGTTCCGACCCAATGGCACCTCTCGGCGCGGCTTGGCCATGGAATCGACGAAACCGGGCTGATCCACGGCGCCCTGTTCCTGGCGCAGTCCTTCGGCGTCGCCGTCGAGCTTCGCCGGCGGTGACGTTTAGCCGAGCCGTCGAATCGACAGTTCATCGCAAACCTCAAACTCCCTCAAGCCCGGCCTCGGCGCCGGCAGGCTCCATCGCCGCTTCGACTTCGATCGGGACGCGGCGCACGGCGCGACGCATCACCGGGCGATAGAGCTGCTTCGTGGCCTCGACGATATGGACGCCGCCGCCGGGCAGCGAGAAGCGGCCGGCGATTCGCTCAAAGGCCGGCGCCGAGCGCAGCAGCGACGCGCGCTGGAACGGCGGCACGTAAAGCGCCTCGTCCCAATAAAGCGGCAGGAACTGCGCTTCCTGCAGCAATTGCTGCAACTGGCCGCGCGAATAGGGATGGCCCTGTCCGAAGGGCGTCGTGTCCACGCGCGCCCAAAGGCCGGTTCGACTCGGGGCGACGATCAGCACCCGGCCGCCGGGCGCAAGAATGCGCCAGACTTCTTCGAGAAGATCATGCGGGTGTTCGTCCGTCTCCAGCGCATGCACGATCAGGATGCGATCCATGCTGGCGTCAGGCAGCGGCGTCATCGACGGCTCCACCAAAGCCGAGGCGGAGCGCCCGTCGAGCGGCCAATGGACGACGCCCTGCGTGGCGGGCATGAAGGCGAGAACCCGCTGCGCCTTCTCCCGAAAACTGTCGAGATAAGGCGTCGCATAGCCAAGGCCGAGCACGCGCAGCCCCGCATGGTCCTGCCAGCGCGTGCGCACCAGCCGCGACACCAGGCGGCGCGCGACCTCTCCCAGCGCCGTGTCGTAAAAGGCCCGCAAATCGACGACGTCGAGCATGGCCCCGATCATCGACTCAATCGATCAGTGGCGCAAGGCGCGCCGGTCGCGCGCGTTCGGCTGTCGCGTTTTTTTGCGAAGCGGTATGATAGACAGCCGCCCAAGGAGACGACGCCCATGGCATTGGAAGTCGCGCAGTTTATCTGCCTGAATGACAATTTCGGCCTGCTCGTTCATGAGCCGGAGCTCGGGGCGACCGCGAGCGTCGACGCGCCGGACGGCGAAGCGATCGCCAAAGAGGCGGAGCGGCGCGGCTGGCCGCTGACGCATCTGCTGCTGACCCATCACCACGCCGATCACGTGCAGGGAACGCAGACGCTCAAGATGCGCTTTCCGCACATGAAGGTGATCGGGGCCGCCAAGGACGCGCATCGACTGCCGCCGCTCGATCGCGCGGTTTCGGAGGGCGATAGCGTGGAAGTCGGCGAGGCGCGCGCGCGCGTCATTGAAACGCCCGGCCATACGCTTGGACACATCGCCTATTATTTCGGCGACGATGAAATTTTGTTTGTTGGCGACACGCTGTTCTCGCTCGGCTGCGGCCGCGTTTTCGAGGGCACCATGGACATGATGCGCCTCACGCTCGAAACGCTCGCCAATCTGCCCGGCGAAACACAGGTGTATTGCGGACACGAATATACGCAGGCTAACGCCAAATTCGCGCTCGCCGTCGATCCCGACAATCCGGTGCTGCGCGAACGGGCGCAAACGGTCGCCGAGCTGCGCAAAGACAGAAAATTCACGCTGCCGACGACGATCGCGCTCGAGAACGCCACAAACCCGTTCCTGCGGGTCGAGGACCCGAGCGTGAAGGCCGCGATGGGCATGCAGGACGCCGATCCTTTCGCCGTGTTCGCGGCGATGCGCGAACGCAAGAACAGTTTCGCCGCATGACAAGCGCGCTTTCGACGCAGGAGGTCGTGCGGCTTCTCGATCTCGCGCCGCATCCCGAGGGCGGCTTTTATCGGCAGACCTTTCGCGATCCCATGCCGGTCGACGGCTCCCGCGCCGCGTCGACGGCGATCTATTATCTGCTCCCTGGCGGCGAAATGTCCCACTGGCATCGGGTCGACGCCGCCGAAGTCTGGCACTTTTACGCCGGCGCGGCGCTGGAGCTTAAGATCGCGGCGCAGGGCGCCCCGACCGAAGTCTTGCGCCTGGGCGCCGAACTCGCGGCGGGCGAGCGGCCGCAAGCTGTGGTGCCCGCGGGCGTGTGGCAGTCGGCGAAAAGCCTCGGCCGGGGGGCGAGCGAATGGACCCTCGTCGGCTGCACGGTCGCGCCGGGCTTCGAATTCGCCGGATTCGAGCTGGCCCCGGCGGACTTCTCGCCCGACCCTTTGCCTTGAACGCAAGGGCTTTTCGTCCCATCGGGGGCTTTGACCGACCCGGCGGATAGTGTATCGGGTCGCAGACAATAAAAATGAGGAAATGTCCGAATGTGTTGGAGTGGAGAGGCGTCAGCGGTGTTGGCGACGGCGGGGATCGCCGGCGCGGCCTATTCGGCGCTCAAAAAGGACCCCGAACCGCTCGCCCTCTGGGTCTGCCTTCTCTACTTCGCCAGCATGGAGTCGCTTCAGGCGGTCGCCTACTCGGTCTTGAATCAATGCGACTCGCCGCTCAACCAATTGATGACCATGTTTGGTTATCTCCACATCACATTCCAGCCCTTCTTCATTAACGCCGTCGCGCTTTATTTCATGCCCAAGGACAGCGCCCGCATCATCGCGCCCTGGGCCTATTTCGGCTGCTTCGTCGCGGCCATCGCCATGCTGCTCCAGCTGTATCCCTTCGCCTGGGCTGGACACTGCGCCGCCGGACGACCGCTCTGCGGCGACATGCTGTGCACGGTCCGCGGCGAATGGCACATCGCCTGGCTGCTGCCGACGAATGGCCTTGGCAATTCCATGGTCGATAACGCCTATCTCGGCCGCGGCTACATCGAATATCCGCTGATGGCCTTCTACATCCCAGCGCTCTTCGGCAGCTGGCGCTTCATCCTGTTTTCCTGGCTTGCGGGGCCGTTTCTCGCCGGTCTGACGACCAGCAACATCAATGAATGGCCGGCGGTCTGGTGTCTGTTCTCGATCGGGCTCGTGCTCGCCATCATCAAGACGCCGCTGCGCTATCACCTGCACGTCGGCGACCCGTGGTGGATGATGTTGATCAAATGGTGGAAGCGGCGCAAAGCGGCGGCAAAGGCGGCCCTCGCCGCGGCGGCGCCGCAGCCGGCCGAGCCGGTCGCTCTCCTCACCGAGGTCAAAGAGCCGGCGGAATAATCAGTCTCGCGCGTTGACGACGCCGCCGACGAGATTTTCCGCCAGCAGCGACTCGGTGGTCATCTCGGCGCCGAGAGGCTCGCGCGTCCCGCCGGCCTCGAGGGCCGCAAAATAGGCGCGGCGGGCGGCGACCGCCTCGTCCCACTCTACGGCGCGGAAGGACAGGTCTTCGCCGGGACGCAATTGCGCCAGCCGGCCGAGATCCGCCCCGATCACCGTCGCGATCTTCGGATAGCCGCCGGTCGGCTGTCGGTCCGCCATCAGCGCGAGCGGCGCGCCGTCGCCGGGGATCTGAATAGCGCCCATGGCCACCCCGTCGGAGACGATGTCATGTCCGCGCCGATGGCGGATCGCCGGACCCTCAAGCCGATAGGCCATGCGATCGCTGCGGGCGCCGATGCGCCAGCGCGCGTTCAGAAAGGCCTCGATCTCCTCCGGCGTGAAATAATCCTCCTGAGGCCCGAGAAGAACGCGGATCGGCGCGCCGCTTGCGGCGAGCCAAGGCGCCGCCAAGGCCAGCGGCTCGAGCGGCGGCTCCGCCGCCTCGGCGAGCATCAAGGCGTCGCCGGCGGCGAGCGGCTTGGGCCCGAGGCCGGACCGGGCGTGCGTCGCGCGCGAACCGAGCGTCGGCGCGAGATCGAGCGTTCCGCCGACGGCGACATAGCACCAGGCCCCTGACGCGCCGGCGCGCAGCACGAGCCGTGCGCCGTCGGCAAGCGGCAGCAGGCACGCCGGCGGCATTGGCCGCCCTTCGAGCCGGATGTCGAAATCGCCTCCCGCGACAGCGACGCAAAGCGTCGCGCCTTCCGCCCGAAGCGTCATGCCCCCAAGCGAAACTTCGATTGCGCTGTCGGCGCCGGCGGCGCGCGTCGCGACAAGATAAGCGCCAAGATCCATCGGCCCCGCCGGCGTGACGCCGTAGCGCGAATGCCCGAAACGCCCCTCGTCCTGGATCGTGACGCCGGGCCCGGCGGCCTCGATAAGGAGCCGCGCGCTCAAAGCAGCGTCTCCCGGCGCGCCACCGTCTCGCCGGCCAGGGCGCGCGCATCGAGCGATAGAAATGTCTCGGCGTCGATCGGCTCGAAGCGCACGGCGTCGCCCGGCGCGACAAGAAAAGGCGGGTCGCGCTTCAGCGCGAACATGCGCTCAGGCGTGCGCCCGACGACATACCAACCGGTGGGCATCGGATTGGCGGCGATCAAAGAGAGCGCGCCGCCGATCAGCGCCCCGCCCTGCGGCGTCGGACCGCGGGGGGTGGCGCGCCGCGGGATCGCGAGCGCCTGCGGCAGCCCGCCGAGATAGCACCACCCCGGCGCGAAACCATACATGTAGGCGCGATAGTCGGCGCCGGCGTGCAGCTGCGCCAGCGATTGCGCCGTCTGCCCGAGCAGCGCGGCGGCTTCGCCAATGTCTTCCGCAAACTCGGGATCATAGCAGCAGGGAATGGTCCAGCGCGCAGCCGGCTGCAGCGCCCGCGCGTCCGCATCAAGAGGCGCGATCAGACCTTCGATCGCTGCAATCAGCGCCGCGCGCGAAATTTCAAGCGGCTCGTAGCGCAGGAACAGCGCGCGATAGGTGGGCGTCGTTTCGCGCAGGCCCGCCGGCGGCGCGGCGCGAAGACGCTCGTCGAGCGCCAGCACGCGGGCGTTGACGGCGGGATCGACGCTGTCGCCGAATTCCACTGAAAGCGCCGACTCGCCGCAGTCGAGGAAGCGCGGCGTCTCATCATCCATTGCGGTCAGGCTCCTGCGAAGGCGCGCAGCTTCCAGCCGTCGCCTTCAAGCGCGGCGCGCAGCCTCCGGGCCATTTCAACCGCAAGCGGCGAATCGCCGTGAACGCAGACCGAGTCGATTTGCGTCGGCAGGAGTTTGCCGCTGATGGTCCCGAGACCGCCGCGCGCAAGCATGTCGCGCACGCGGGCGCAGGCTCTTTCGATATCCTCGATCACCGCGCCTTCTTCCGATCGCGGCTGCAGGCGTCCGTCGTCCATATAGGCGCGGTCGGCGAAAATTTCATTCACGACGCGCAGCCCCGCGCGCGCGCCGGCGTGCGTTTGCTCGGACAGCGCAATCGCGAGCAGCGCGAGCGACCGATCGACGCCGCGGACCGCGCGGGCGATGGCGTCCGCGACATCGGCGTCGCGCTCGGCGATATTTGCGAGCGCGCCATGCGCCTTCACATGCGTGATTCGATGTCCGCTCAGAACCGCCAGCGCTTGCGCCGCGCCGAGCTGATAGGCGACGGCGCGTTCGATCTCCCGAGCGCTCATCGGCAAACTGCGCCGCCCGAAACCTGCGAGGTCCGGAAAGGCGACGTGGGCGCCGACGGCGACTCCCTTTTCTTTGGCGCGCGCAAATGTCGTCGCCATGATGTCGGGGTCGCCGGCGTGGAAGCCGCAAGCGACATTGGCGCTCGTCACGATGTCGAGCATGGCGTCGTCGTCGCCCATGCGCCAATGGCCGAAACCTTCCCCGAGGTCGGCGTTAAGATCGATGGCGCGAGAGGCGGAAGTCATGAGAAATGCGAGTCGCCTTTGAAGAGGGGCCGCGAGATTGGCGCAACCGCGCTGCGGCGGCAATGCGCAACGCTCGGTCAGTCTGCGCCCTACAACTTCTTATGGCTTCAGCGCCGCGATTGTCGGCCTGTGACATAGCGATCCGATGCAGCGAAGATCGGCACAAACCCGCACAAATAGGGCAAGGTGGCGCTTGACAAAGACAGTGCCCTTTGGTGAAGCTATATCGCGGCGAAGCCGGAAAAAAGAGCCACTGGCTGGCTCAACGTGGGAGGAAAAAATATGCAGTATCTTATCCCGGGACTCATGCTCGCTATCGTCATCGGCGGCGCTCTCGTCGCGATGAAGATTGGCCGCTAAGGTCAAGAAAAGTAAGGCCTTTCCATACGGTCCGTTGGCAAGCACCAGCTTGGCCTAAGCGTCGGCGTTGTTGCGCCAACGGACTGAGCTGCTCCGGTTCAGCTCTCGTTTCCCACCGGCCCCTCTTCCATCATTGTTCGGACTACTCCGCCGCGAGCGCTTGCGGCGGCGGAAACGCGATTTCGATCAGCGTGCCTTCATTGTGACGGCTGTTGATGCTGAATGAGGCGTGATTCGCCTCAATCAATGCCTTTGTCAGCGGGAGACCAAGCCCCGTCCCGCTCGCCCTGCGCAATGCGCCAACCTGCCGGAACGGCTCCAAGGCGGTTGCGACATCCGCCTCCGACATGCCGATCCCCGTGTCCTTGACCCGGATGACGACAGAGCCGGCGTCGTTCAGCGCGCTCGACACGATGACCTGACCGCCCGGCTCGTTGAACTTCACCGCATTCGACAGAAGATTGAGAAGAATCTGCTTGAGCGAGCGCGCATCGGCCCGCAGCGGCGGAAGGCCCGCCGCAAGCGCGAGACGCATGACGACGCGCCCCTGATTGGCCTGGGCCTGCATGATCGACGCGCATTCGGCGATGGTTGCATTGGCGTCGACGAGCGAGAACGAAAGCTCCATCTTGCCAGCTTCGATCTTGGAGAGATCCAAAAGATCGTTGACGAGGGATAAGACATGCGCGCCGGAAGCGCGGATGTCTTTCAAATATTCCTTGTAGCGGGGAGAGCCGATCGGCCCGAGACGCTCCTCCATCATCACTTCCGCAAAGCCCATGATGGCGTTCAGCGGCGTGCGAATCTCATGCGATATGCGGGTCAGGAAATCGGACTTCGCCGCATTGGCGCTTTCGGCGGCAAGACGCGCCGCTTCAAACCAACACCATTGGCCTTCCATCGGCGAAGATCCGGCGCAGGATGAGATCGACGGGGACGCTGCCGCGCAGCGGCGCTGTAGCCAGCGATACGCGCGCGTCGGCGTGCGGCTGGGCGTCAGAAAAACGCTGACGGAGGATTTGCGCGTCGGTTGGGCTGAAAAAAGACGTCAGGTTGCGGCTCTCAAGCGCAGTCGCCTCCGTCGCCAGGCAAGCCGCGAAGGGCGCGTTGGCTCTCACGATCATCCCGTCCGCCGCCACGATCGCAAGCGGCGCGCGCGAGAGGTCGAAAGCCGCGCCAAGCAGCGCGCTCTCGGACTTCGCCCGCGCAAGCTTTTCTTCGAGCGCGCGCGCGAGCGCCAGGGCGCTTTGCTCCGGGCCCGGCGCGATGAGTTCGAGATTGCGACGCGTCGGCGCCGCTGGCTCGTCAGGATCGAGCTCCGACAGCGCCGCGGCCTCCGCTGCGGGGATGACGAGATCGCCTTCCGTGAGCGCCCGCGCGATTTCGTCAAACGCCAGGCGTTCGCTCGAACTGAGCGCCTCTCCCACATCGACGCGCTGCGAAGCCGGCGCGCGGAGCATCACGACATTGTCGAGCGATGGCTCGAAGGCGTTCTCTTCAAAACTCGAATCGACGCCCGTCGCCGCAGTGGGTTCGGCGGCTCGCGCGCGATTGATGCGCAACACGCCATAACCCTGATAGCCGAGAAACCGCCCTGCGGAATCCGTCATCTGCCGAGCGCCGAGCGTCGTCGGCACGCATCCGGCATCCCCTTCGAAGGGCCATTCGACCTCGACGCCGCTCCACGCACGGCGCGAGGCGACGGCGCGGACAAATGCAGCGTCGAGCGCAAGGGCTTGCGTCGCATCCTGCACTGAACGGCCGAGGATGTCGGCGGCTTTTTCGCCCACCACGTCGGCGAGCGTGTGGGTCACGGCGGTGAATCGTCCTGCCGCGTCGGTCTTCCATAAAAAGCGCGGCGAACGCGCGCCGTGTCGCGCCGCCAGGCTGCGGCGGAGGGCCGCCGTCTCATCGCTGACCCGCGCTTCAGCCGCGCGCGGTTCCTGAGCTGGCGAATCCGCGCGAACGCCAAGTCGCCGCTTTCCGCGGCGAAGCTGCGGCAGAGAAAAGTGACCGTTTGCGGCTGCCCGGAAACACGAAAGCGCAGCCGCTCAAGACGAAGACCTGGGCGGCAGCGCAGTTCGCCGACAAGCTCGGCCAGACGTCGCGACCCCGGATCGTCGCCGCGAAACAGGCGTTCGGCGAGCGCGCCGGCGTCTTCGCCAAAGACCGCGCGGGCGGACTCGTTCAGAAAAGCAATGCGCAGGGGATCGCCGCCCGCCGCGACAATTGGCGCGCCGGAGGCGTCGAGCGCGGAAAAAACAGGATTTGCCGCCACGCAAGCGGCTGCTCGCGCGTCTTCCTCGAGGTCCTGCTGCGAACCGTCCATTGCCTACCGCCTCAACCGACGGTCTCGCCCGCCGCGCGCTTCTCAGGCGTCTCGTCGGCTCGACGCTAACGGATGCAAGCAAATTAGCCGCCGCCGCGCGCAAGGTCTATGATTGTCGCGCGCCTTTCATAGTATTTCTACACTCGAGAACTACCGTCCCCGAGATCTGCTGCGGCGCACAAAATTGTTGCATCGCAACATAAAATCGGGCAGTATGACTGGACTCGCCGGATCGCCGTTGGGGCCGGGCGCGAGGCGGGTTAAATATGGTTTAGCGCGGCGCTTGTTTAATTTTTCACCGCACGGAGGTGCGCCATGGTCGAAGCTGTCTACCAAATTCCCACTGAAGTCCGCGATTTTGCGGAGAAGAGCGTCGAACAGGCGCGCAAGGCCTTTGAAGGTTTCGCCGGCGCCGCGCAGAAGGCGCTCGACACTTCGGCGGAGATCCCGTTCGGGCTGCCGAGCGCCAAGGACGTCAGCGTCAAGGCCCTGTCGTTTGCCGAGGCCAATGTGAACGCGGCCTTCGATCTGGCCCAGAAGCTCGTCCACGCCAAGGACCCGCAGGAAGTCTTCAAGCTTCAGTCGGAGTTCGTTCAGGCGCAGCTGCGAGCGATCCAGGAACAGACCACGGAGCTTGGCGCGAGCCTCCAGCGCTCGACGACGAAGTCCTAAACGGGAGAAGCTCAATGGCCAATCCGCAGAACGGTTCCCAAAAGCCAAAGGCCACGGAAACGAAACGCTTCATCCCCGGCGTTCCGGAGGCCGAGACGGCTCCGACGGCGAACGAAGCTGTCAGCGCAGAGCCGGCCCCCGCCCCTGTTGAAACGCAGACGCCGGTGATCGTCGCGGCTCCCTCTACAGCCCTCGCGATCTCCGAACCTCCAAAGCCCGCCGAAAGCGAGGCCGAAGGATTCGACCCTGCCCTCTGGCAGCAGAAGTCCATCGATCTCTGGGCGGAAAACGCCACTGCGTTCCTCGACTTCGCCGAGCGGCTCGCCAGCGCCAAGACGATCGACGAGGTGACGACGCTCCAGTCGCGTTTCGTGAGCGACCGGCTCGACACGCTGCTGCGGCAGTCGACCGAATTGATGACGTTCGCGCAACGTCTGCTGAGCTTCTCCATCGCGCCGATCTATGGCGCGCGCGCGGCGTAACGCGAAAAGTGAGTTGATGTAAGAAGAGCGCCGCGGCGATGTCGCGGCGCTCTTTCTTTATCGCGTTGCGACGATCTTTTACAGCGTTGCGACGATCTTGGCGCGCAGCGCCGGCGTCACGTCCGGCATGACGCCGGTCCAATCGCGAAACGCCGGGCGCGCCTGATGCAGCAGCATGCCGAGCCCATCGACGGGGGTTGCGCCATGTTTGCGGGCGGCCGCCAACAAGGGCGTCTCCAGCGGCGCATAAACGATGTCGGCGACGAGCGCCGATGTCGGCAGCGCCGCGAGCGACAGATCCAGCGGCGGTTGGCCGACCATTCCCTGGCTCGTCGCATTGACGAGAAGCCCCGCTCCGGCCAGCCCCGCCTCGCGTTCTTCCCAGCGCAGCGCCGACACGCGCGGCCCAAAGTCGGCGGCGAGAATTTCCGCCCGCGCCAGTGTGCGGTTGAACAGACGAATCTCGCGCGCGCCAGCCTCAAGCAAGCCATGGATGATCGCGCGCGCGCCCCCGCCGGCGCCAATGATGACGCAGGGCGCGCGCTCGGCGCGCCAAAGCGGCGCCGCCTCATAAAGCGACGCGATGAACCCATAGCCGTCGTAATTGCGGCCGATCAGAGCGCCGTTTTTTTGGACGACCACACAATTGACCGCCCCGATCCGCGCCGCCGACTCATCGACATGATCGAGGAACTGGAGCGCGGTTTCCTTGTGCGGAATCGTGAGGTTGCAGCCGGCGAAGCCGAGCGCCGGCATGGCGCGTAACGCCGCCTCCAGCCGGCCGGGCTCGACCGGCAGCGGCGCGTAGCAGCCCTCGATCCCATATTGCGCGAACCAGTGATTGTGGATTTTCGGCGAGCGCGAATGCGCGATCGGCCAGCCCATGACCCCGGCGAGAACAAAGCGATGGCCGTTCGTCACCTTCTCGTCTCCACGTCTCGTCTCCAGCTCACGCGTCAGGGGCGACGGAAAATCCCGCGCCGCAAAAGGCGACGAGCGCGGCTTCATCCGCCGGCTCCTCGCGCAGCGCATCGACTCGCGCGAGCCGTGGACCCCGCCGCGCCGCAGCCATAAGCGCGTCAAGCGCCGGGCGCGGCCCCGAGACGACCGACTCGACCGCGCCGTCGCGCCGGTTGCGCGCCCAGCCGGTGAGATCGAGCGCAAGCGCCTCGCGGACGAGAAAGGCGCGGTAGCCGACGCCCTGCACCCGACCTTCGATGAAAAGGCGTATGATCTCGCGATCGCTCATGATTGGACCGCGATATTGTCGATGAGCCGCGTCGCGCCGAGCTTCGCCGCGGCCAGCAGACGAATGGGACCATCCGCGAGAGAGGAGACCGGAGCGAGCGTCTCGGCGTGGCGCGCTTCGAGATAGTCCACCTCGAATCCCCCCTCGGTAAGCGCGGCGCCCGCGCCTGCCGTCGCCGCGCCGATGTTCTCGCCAGCAAGGATCTGACGCGCCGCTTCGCTCAGCGCGCCGTGCAATTGCTTTGCGCGCTCACGGTCCTCGCGGGAAAGATAGACGTTGCGCGAAGACATGGCGAGGCCGTCTGCCTCGCGCAGAGTCGGCGCGCCGACGATTTCGGTGGCGATGTCGAGATCGCGCGCGAGACGCTTGATCACCAAAAGCTGCTGGTAATCCTTCTCGCCAAAGACCGCGACGTCGGCCTGCGCCTGATTGAGGAGCTTCGTCACCACCGTCGCGACGCCGGAAAAATGCGTCGGCCGAAATCGGTCTTCGAGGTCGGCGGTCGCCGGCCCCTCGAGCACGACTTTCGTCGAAAAGCCCGGCGGATAGATCTCGTCGACGGACGGCGCGAAGACAAGATCGGCGGCGACGCTGCAAAGCTTCTCGACATCCGCCGCGAGCGTGCGCGGATAGCGGGCGAAATCTTCCTTCGGGCCGAACTGCGCCGGATTGACGAAGATCGTGACGATGACGCGGTCCGCCGACTGATGCGCCGCGTCCACGAGCGACAGATGGCCGGCGTGGAGCGCGCCCATGGTCGGCACAAGGCCGATGCGCTCGCCGGCGGCGCGGCGCGCGCGCACATAGCGGCGCAGTTCGTCGATCGCGCCGACGATCGGCGTTTTTGCGTTCATGAACGTCTGCCTGATTGCGGTGCGGAAAGCAGGCTCGATAGATAGTCGACATACGGGCCCGGCAGCGCTTGCGCGCGCGCCGCGGCGATGACCGCCTCGAAATAGCCGCGGGGCGCCGCGCCGAGATCGGGCCGGGCGCCCACATAGGTCAGCGCGAGAACCGAGCCCACCGGTTCGCGCAGAATCGGCAAATTTTTCTTGGCGTAAAGACCACGGGCGACGTCTTCGTAGCGATCGAGCGACGCCACGTCGCCGACCGCGACGTCCCACAGCACGCCGTGAACGCTCGTGCGGCGGTCCGGCGCGACGCTGACAAAGCCCGAAGGCATCAGAATCGTCCTGTAGCCGGCAAGCCGTCCCCGACCGAGCCGCCGGGAGCGGGGGCAGCGACCCGCCATGGCGGCGGCGTCCATGTTGGAGCCATAGGCGAGTAGAGGGGCACGCGCAAATCCCGGTCGCGAAAAAGACGACGCGTGCTATATCACGACGAACGCGGAAGGGTGGCCGAGTGGTTTAAGGCACCGGTCTTGAAAACCGGCGTGGGGGCGACTCCACCGTGGGTTCGAATCCCACCCCTTCCGCCACCCACGCAGCGCCCACGCTATTTCAGCACGGCGCAGGCGACCCGCGCGCCGGCGCCGCCAATCGGCTGCGACATGTGGTCGTCAGGGCTCGCATGCACCACGATCGCCGATCCGTCCGCGTCCAGAAGATTGATCTTGCCGCCGCTCAAGGACACGCCGTCGACGAACATTTCCGCCTGCGCGGAGCCATCGGAATATGCATAGACATTCGGCAAGTCCGCCGGGTGCGGCCCCTTGGGATTGAGGAACCCATGTTCGGCATTTGACGGATTGATATGGCCCTTCGAGTGCATGAATTTTTCGATGTCGGAGCAGTCGCCAACTTCGTGCAGATGGACGCCATGCCAGCCCGGCGCGAGCGCGCCCGGCCGCAGCATGACGCGAATAACGACGCCATGCGGCCCCTGTTTGACCTCGATGGCGCCTATCCCCTTCCCTTTGTTGTCGATGACGTCGGCGGTTCGCTCCTCCGCGCGTGCAACGCCGGTCATGAGCGCGATTGAAACTAAGGCGAGGACAAGTTTGTCGAACATGTTTTCCTCTCACGTCTTTGCGAACCGGCGGTCGTCGCGGCGTCGCAGGATATTACGCGCGCCAGCACAGTTCCAGGCTCTCCGACCACTGTTGTGTAAAGTGCGACTGGATAAAGAATGAATGCGGTCAAAGCGAATATAGATCCAGCGCCCCCGACAGTCGCGTGCGATATTGCTCCAGCCGAGCTTTGTCCTTTTCCGCAACGGCCCGCTCCACATAGGGCGCATAATTGATGAGATTGATCGCCTTGATGATCGGCGCCATTTCGCGGACCTTCTCCTCCTTCAGGCCATAGCCCATGAGAAATTCCTGCTTAGCGTCGACCGAGAGATCATGAAGCGCCATCGAAAGATCCCAGTAGGGCGCAACGTTGGAGGCGCAGCATTCCCAGTCGATCACGGCCGTGATCGCGCCGGACTCGTCAGCGACCACGTTCTTTAACCGCATGTCGCCGTGGTTGAGAACGGGCGACGGATCCCAGCGCTCCATGTCGCGAACGACCGATCTCAGCCGTTTAAGCTGGCCGGCGTCCAGCATATCCTGCTCATCCAGCAAGTCGACGCGCGCTTCAATTTTCAATTCGCCGTGCAGATACTCCTTCCAGGTCTCTTTGCGCGAGAGTGTATTGTCGGACCAATCAAAAGTTTGGCCAAAGCCCGATGTCTTGACGGAGTGGATCAGAGCGGTCAGTCGCCCCATTTCACGTAAAATTGTGAAGCGTTCGGGATGATGCATCGCCTCCTGTCCCTCGACTTTCGGAAGCACCATGTAAGGCATGCCGATAATGTCGGCGCCGACCTCCAGAATTTTCGCGGTCGGCACGCCAGCCTCGCTGGCTTTGGTGATCGCCCATTGCTCTTTGAGATAATCCTTTAGCTTGTCCGGCGTCGTGTTCATGCGGACGATGAAATCACCTTCGGCGTGGCGGACCTCGAACACGAAATTGGTGATGCCGCCGCCGCGCGCCACGATGCTCTTTGGCTTTGACCCGAGGTGATGCTCGATAATTTTGCCCGCATTGGATCGCGCCTTGCGCGGATCGATTGGCGCTTCTTGCGTAGCGGTCATTGCAGCGCCTCGCTCTCCAGCCCGCCAAGACGAAACAGCAGTTCGCCAAGCTCCTGGGAGCTTTCAATCTTCACCGTCCGCAGCAGGCCCTTATATTCCAGATCGCGCGACCCGACATGGACGGCAAGGCCGACGCCGGAAAGAAAAGAATCCATCTGCGTGTCGCCGCAGCCGACAGAGGCCTGCAGGTCGACGCCGAGCCGGTCCGCAATGGCGCGCACGCCGAACAATTTATCGACGCCTTTGCGCGTCGCGAAATTCGAGCGCTTGACGTGCTGATAGGCCATTAGGCGATCCTGCGGGGCTTCGACGAGCAGAAACATCATGCAGATGTCCTGGGCCATCAAAGACTCGCGAAGATCATCCAGCGAGAGGCAGACGATCGACGACGCGCTCGTGTATTTCGCGCGAAGATGGGGGATCTTCTCCCGGACAGGCGTCCAGATCGTCTCGCCGATCATCCAGTCGCGCGTGTAGTAGAAGACAAGAAGGTCGTCGACGCCATTCGCACGCAGCCCGCGCACGCCCGTCAGCACCTCGTCAATTTCCAGCGGCTCAAGCGGGAAAGCGTCGAGCTCCTCGAAGACGATGTCTCCCGCCGCATCCTCTCTGAGATAGCCGACGACGCCGCCGTTGAGCGAGACAAGCGGCAAGGGCGCATTGGTGATCGAATACCACTCGCGTCCGAAGGTGCGGATGACGTTCAGCGGAAACCGCAGCGTGTTCAGCACAATGGGGCGGCCAAGATCATTGAGGCGCTTCAAGCCGCAAGCGACCGGATCTGGAATGACGATGCGGCCTTCAAACTCGTGCACCGCGGTACCGTCGAGGTCGGTGATGACGGCGCCCGCTCCGGTGAAATTGGTCTCCGCCAGAAACGCCCTGAGCTCTTCGTCGATTTGCTCCCTAAGCGCCATTCCCGTCCTCCATCCTCTGTCGCCGCTTTTCGTCCAAGCAGCGGGCTTTCGCATCGAGACCGGAGACATGGTGCGCGCCCGCCTTAACCAGACGAAGGCCCACAGGTCGGCGTGCGCTTGGCGGCGGACACTCTGTCCTATTTGGCGCCGATGCGCTTAAGCGACAGCCCTTAATTCCTAAAATCTCTCGCGCGATCGCGCGTGAAGATTACGCTTGGAGGGCGCGGTCGGGCGGCCTGGCCGGCGCTTATTGCGCAATCCTTCTCAACGGCAGACCTCTCGCCGGACTTTCCTTTGAGCAGCACCGCTCCCGCTAGCGTCGCCATGAGACGGCCGATGCGCCCGCCGCGCTTGCGCCGCCAGGCGGCTAGCAAACTGAGGCGAGCTGCGTCGCGGCGCGTTCGGGCCCGGAGTTGGAATAACACAACGAAACCCGCATACGCCCCGGCTCTTTGGAAACAAAACGAAACTCACCAGTCGGAATCTCGACACGCCTGTGCGGAACATTCCGGCGCCCACTTGCTCTGCCAAGACGTGAGCAATAATACCGTGCTACTTATGCAAAAGAGACAGCAGTGATAAGTGTTTTTCACATTGCCAATCGTCTTCAGTCAGCGCTAACCAAACGCAGAAAGCTTGCACTATTTACGCATCATAAGTGTGCATCGACGTGGCTAACGTCGATAGTCGTGCATATTTGCCGCGAGAATAATTTAAAATACATCGCGATCCCCTGGGGGCGTCAATGCCCAGAGTCAGGATATACTATAGAGAGGGCGCTTAAGTCCGACAATGATGTCGTTGTCGCGCTGAACGCTGACTATTTCAGCATAAACAATCATATATCTGCGGACATGCAATGCATGCATGTCATAAGAAATCCTTTGAGTGTCGTCGTCTCCGCATACTATTCCCATCTTCGAACACATCCGATTGATGGATGGGACCTCCTGATTGGTCAGAGGGGGGTTCTGAGTGAGGTAGACCAAGACATCGGCATGGCCTTGACCTTGGCGTTTCTGGAATCGCGTCACTTTCAGCCGGAGACGAATGGTCCTTTGTGCGATATGATCTCGTGGAACTATGACGACTTACGGATCGTGACGTTGCGGATGGAGGACATCACGTCAAACGCAGCTAATTTCTTCCGCGTGCTGTCGCGAACGGAGGTCTTGAGAAACGCGCTGATGCCCGATCCTGATCGGTTTTCGTTTACTGCAATGACCGGCCGGCAACAGGGAGTGATAGATCTCTCGTCGCATTATCGCTGTGGAAGCAGCACTGAATGGCGAGAGGCTTTGCCGAGAGGAACTATCTTATATGTCCTTCATCATTATCGAGATTTTCTGCTACGATTCTATCCAGGTGTGATTTTTCAATCTAACGCCTTGAGCGCGGCCAGAGTTCGTTCGAATTCAGACGGCCTGCGGGCGTGAGGAGGCGAGACCGCCAGCGATTGGAGGCTGTCATACGATGCGTGCGCGCAACAAAACGAAACAACCGCGCCAGAATCTCGACACAGCTGTGCGGAATTTTCGGTTTGGAACTCGCCGCTGGCTCGAAGCCGCGAGTAGGTGAACTCTCCGACCTTGAACAAACCCGCATCAAGCGCGGCCGATAGGCGATGGATCCTGGTCGTCGAGGACGACGAGGATATTCGATCGCTTTTATGGAAATATCTCAGCGACAACGGGTTCGAGGTGATGCTTGCCCGTGACGGCAAACAGATGGACGAGGTTCTCGCAAGCGCGCGGATCGACCTTATCGTGCTCGACGTCAACCTTCCCGGTGAGGATGGATTTTCCATCTGCATGCGCTTGCGAAACACGGGAAGTCCCCCATTGATCATGTTGACCGCGCGCGGCGAAGACACGGACCGGATACTTGGCATCGAACTTGGGGCGGACGATTATCTTGTCAAACCCTTCGTTCCGCGTGAACTGCTCGCGCGCATCGGGGCCGTCCTCCGGCGGACTGCACCGGATATTGAGTCGTCCCAGAAAATCAGCGCCTATAGCTTTTCTGGCTTCTTCCTGGACTCTTCCACACGGCGCCTGTTGGGCCCGACCGGCGTGCGGGTGATCCTCACCAGCGCGGAATTCGACCTGTTGCTGACGCTCTGCCGTAATCCCGGAAAAATATTCTCGCGCGACGAGCTGAAGGCGTCGTCCACCACCGAGCGAAGCGTGGACATCCTGATAAGCCGGCTTCGTCAAAAGATCGAGAATGACCCGCGAGACCCGACGCTCATTCAGACGGTTCGCTCGATGGGCTATACGTTCACGGCGAAAGTCAACGTCCCGTGAGAACATCAGCGCTCCGAAACATCAATGTGCAGCTGGGACTTCTCCTCCTCCTATGCGTCGGCCTGTTCCACGCGGCGGTGACGACGATCCTTTTCCTGTCCGAACCGGCTCCCGGCCACCCTCGCGACCTGAGCGCCTCCATTGTCGTGGCGGCTTTAACGGCGTTGGACGCCGCCTCCGCGGCGGAAAGGCCAGCCATCGCAACAGGCTTTAACGAGAACTTTCCGGGGTTTCACGTCGCGCTCTCAGAGCCAGGAGTCGTAGCGCGCAACGGGGCGCAGCCAGTTTATTTTCGGTTTCGCCTCCCCGTCGGAGTCGAGATCGCAGCGCACGATGACAACAAGCGATTTAGCGGGTCGTTGCACGATGGGCAGCAATTCCTGCTCGACGCCCCGATTCGGCCTTCCGGATTTCCGCGGTTCGCGATCGTCACCCTGGGCTTCGTCGCGGTGAGCTTGTTCATTTTCTCCCTATGGGCCGCGTTGTCGCTTACGCGGCCCCTGACGAATTTCGCGGACGCCGCCGAATCCTTCGGCCTCGACAGTGTTCCGGCGCAGCTCGCGGAGACAGGCCCCGAAGAGGTCCGCAAGGCGACGCGGGCCTTCAATCGCATGCAGCGTCGTATCGCCGAGATGGCCTCTCAGCGAACACGGATGTTGACGTCGGTGAGCCACGATCTTCGGACCCCGATCACGCGGATGCGTCTTCGCGCCGAATACATTGAGAGCAGCGAAACGAAAGCGAAACTGCTGCGGGACCTCGACCAGATGGAGGCGATGGTCGGCGGCTGCCTCGACTATCTGCGCGGTGGTTTCCAGCAGGAGATCGTCGCGCTGGATCTGGCGAGCCTGCTGCAGGCGATCGTCGATCAGTTCGTCGATGTGGGCGCCAATGCGCGCTACGACGGAATCGATCACGTCAATGTTCTGGGCAGTCCGGACAATCTCGAACGCGCATTCTCCAACCTAATCGACAATGCGGTGAAACACGGGGAGAACCCTGAAATCCGAGTGATCGAAAGCGATGACGCGGCGGTCGTCGAGATCGCCGACAGGGGTCCAGGCATCCCACGAGAAAGAAGGGATTTGATGCTGGAACCTTTCGAACGAGGAGACGTAGGCGCGTCCTCGAACACAAAAGAGGGTTTCGGGCTCGGCCTGGCGATCGCGCGCGCGATCGTGGAAGCTCACTGCGGACGCCTCACGCTGGATGAGCGGACCGGCGGCGGCCTGATCGCGAGGGTATCGCTGCCCAAAACCGACCTCGAAACAAATCGAAACGAATCGAGCAAATAAATGTCCCCTGAGAGTCCGACCTTGACGCCCAAAGGAGGTCGTCAGGATGTCGATACATCAATCAGGTTCAGGCCGCGCCGCGCTATCAGGAAAAACAGTCGCAGTCGTGCATCCTGCGTGGCATTCCTGCGGAACGCATCAGGTTATCGCTAGTCAGATAGGAGCATACAAAACGCTCGGCGCGCGTGTGCTTTCCATTGCGCTTATGGACGATGTCACGCCCTCGGTCGGCCGCGGCGCACGCTGGAAAGATTACAGAGCGCATAGTCAGGATCTCGCCGCCGACGAGAGATATGAATCGTCCGCCACGATCCCTGACCTCTTCAAGACAACGCTGCTGAAGGACGGCTGGTGGCCCTTAATTCATGGCGACCAGGCCACCTGGCTGGTGGAGCTGATGAAGCGCGCGCCTCTTCCCGAAGCGCTCGATACGAACGCTATCGACCTGATTCACGCCAACCACTTTTTTGTCTTGCCTTTCGCCGAGAAAATGCGCGAGAGGCGCAGTATTCCCGTCGTGCTCGACACTCACGACATTCAGGCTCGGCAATACGAGCTCCGCAATCGTGCAGGCTTTAGCGTCCCGCCTTACGTTGGCTATCGGAGCATGCTTGCCGTCGAGCTCGATTGGATCAAGCGCGCCGACGTTTGCATTCACTTGAATTCGGAGGAGCATGCGGCGTTTGAGCAGCTTCTGCCTCTCGCTCAACACGAACTGATCTATCCCTCGATAGCCCCTGCGGCGCCTCACGACAATGGCGATCGCGCTATTTTCGTCGCTGGCAACAACGCAGCCAACTACATCAGCGTTCGATGGTTTTTGAAATATATTGTGCCGCGCGTGCCTGAAATATCGATTTCAATTTTTGGCGATATCGCCGATGGCGTGAAAAGCCATGACAGACTCCTGTATAAAAAGCATCGCAATCTATTCCGTGGCAGAGTCGCTGAAATACAATCAGCCTACGCCGATGCAGCGATAGTGCTCCTCCCCACCAGAGAAGGGCACGGCCTTTCGATCAAAACCGTGGAAGCTCTCTCCAGCGGACTGCCGGTCGTCGCGACGTCGAAGGCTTTCAGGGGAATGGGAATCGATCCATCACAGCTTCGCAACGTGTTCATCGCGGACGACGCCAGCGAATTCGCCGCCGCCATGATGAAGCGTCGTGCGATGAGCCAACGAAGCGATCCGATGACGAGCGATACGCGCGCATTATACGAAGAGAGATACTCATCAGCCGACGCAATCGGCGCTCTCTTCCTTCGCCGCGAAGGGCAGCGGCAAAGAAAACCAATATGAACGCACCCCAATCTTCCGAGGCGGCACGCGTCCGCGCGCTCGGCGTACACTCTGGAGAAGAGCAAGATGGCGCAGGAAATTGAACCCGAAAGCGAGGTCGCGCTTTTTCTCGCGTCGCAGATTCAGCTAGAGAACCTCGAAATGAAACGCAGACGCATGGCGGATGCGCTCGATCCAGTAACAGCTATCGTCTACTTCAAATTGAGAGAATTGTACTGGACTGTAACCAAGCAGCTCGGTCTTGGCCATCTGCACAATGGATCGAGGTCTCGCGACCGCTTGAGACTCAGGCGCAGACCTCTTTTGCCAAGAGAACTCGCCTCGGACGACACGCTCTCCTCAATCTCCTCTTGCCGCATTTTCATCGATGTAACGCCAACGCTACGTGTTGGAGGGAAAACCGGCGTTCAGCGCGTCGTTCGCGAAATCGCCAAGAGAGCAATCCAGGATGGATTTGCGCTTCCCGTCGTTGTCGAAAATGGCGAACTTCTTTCCTACTACGATCATCCGTTGCTCCCCGCGTCGATCACGTTCAGGGAAGGCGACAAATTCATGCTCCTCGACGCAAGCTGGGGCATGCTTTCCGAGCATCTGCCTCTTGTTCAGCGGCTCGCCGATGTCGGCGGACAGCTCATAACGGTCGTGCATGACCTGATCCCCTTGATCCATCCGCTCAGCGTCACGCCGCGAATGACTGAGGAATTCAAAGAGTGGTTCGAAAACCTCGTGCTGAAAAGCGATCGCATCATATGCGTCTCAAAGAGCACTGCGATGGATTTGATCGCTTATGTCGCGCGCAGAGACCTCGCTACCAAGCCGCATCTTCGTATCGGCTGGTGGCGACTGGGCGCGGATTTCGACGACGAGGAGAATTTCTCAATTTCTCCCGAGGCCAAAATCGTGACCACATGCGAAACGCCTTACTTTCTGAGCGTCGGCACTCTTGAACCGCGGAAATGCTATCCGATCGCGCTTGACGCTTTCGAACGTCTTTGGTCGCGCGGGATCGACGCGCGTTACGTCATCATTGGCCGAGCAGGCTGGCAAAGCGAATTTCTCGAACATCGCATCAGACAACACGGCGAATTTGGGCGACGCCTGCTTTGGCTCGACGAGGCGAGCGACGCCGATCTTCACCACTGCTATGCTCATGCGCGCGCCTTGGTATATCCATCCATGATCGAAGGATTTGGCCTCCCGCTCGTTGAAGCTGGTCGTTACGGGCTTCCGGTCATCGCCTCGGATTTGGCCGTGTTCCACGAAATCGGCGGAGACCACGTCCGCTATTTCAATTTACTGGACTCGACCGACTTGGCCGACAAAATCGAGGAGCTCCATCGAGAACCGATCAAAAAAGAAAAAATGCCTGTTTATTCCTGGGACGATTCTGCGCGCAGTCTCGCCAATCTCATCTTAAATGACGCCTATCAGACCCGCACTGAGGTGGTCCCCGCCTGATTTGCAGTGCAGCGTTTATCCAAGCGGCGAGACGCACGTGCTTCATTTTCTTCTCGCGAGGCTGCCCGACTTAGTTCTGCGAAATCGATATGGAACCGCGAGTCGCGCCAGCCCTACGCAATACGATCATGGATCTTTTTTAACGACGATCTCCGACCGTACTTATGGATGCGCTGGCGACACAAGATCGAGCGCGGCCTTCTTCCGCACCCCTGAATGGTCCGCCGCGAGCACGAGATAAACCGCGGGCAGAACAAACAGCGTGAACAGGGTGCCGATGGAAAGGCCCGAGGCGATCACCAGACCCATGTTGAAGCGCGACGCCGCGCCCGCGCCCGCCGCCATGACGAGCGGCATGACGCCGAGAACCATCGCCGCGGTGGTCATAAGGATCGGACGCAGCCGGATAGAGGTGGCCTGCAGGATCGCTTCCCGTTTCGACATGCCGCCGTGCTGCAATTCATTGGCGAACTCCACGATCAGAATGCCGTGTTTGCTGATCAGCCCCATCAACGTCACCAGACCAACCTGGGTGTAAATGTTGATGCTCGCGCCGCCAAAGCCGAGCATGATGAAAACCAGCGCGCCGGCGATCGACATTGGGACGGATACGAGAATGATCGGGCGAAACCGAACGTCACCGCGAAGCCGCTCGACTCCTGAATGAACTGACGTGAGGGTCCGGCATAGTCGATCGTATAGGTCGCGGGCAATGTTTGGCGCGCGACTTCTTTCAGCGTATCGAGCGCCTCGCCGGCGATGACGCCAGGCGCGGCTACGCCGGAAATCGTCACCGAATTTATCTGCTGGAAGTGATTGAGCGACTCGGGAACGATGGCGGTTTCGAGCTTGGCGACAGTCGAAAGCGGCGCCAAGGAGCCGTCCGGCGTCTTGATGTAATAGTTCAAGATCTGATCCGGATTCAGTCGAAACCGTTGGGCAACCTGCGGAATGACTTTGTAGGAACGGCCGGCGAGCCCGAAATATTGCGTATAGCCGCCGCTCAGCGCGGTGGTGAGCGCGCCGCCGACGTCGATCATTCGACAACTGCGGCTGATCGATCTTGAGATCGGTGTCGAGGAACATGAACTTTCCCGTCGCCAGAGCTTTCGACAAGAAATCGCGGGAGATGCCGTCCATCTTCTCGAAAGGGTCGGTGCTCTGGAAGACGAATTGAATCGGCAAGCCCATCGAGCCGGGGAGCGGCGGCGGCTGGAAGGCGACGAAGCGCACGCCCGCAACGGCGCTCAGCTCCTGCTGGAGCATATGCTGCAAGTCCTCCGCCCCGACCTTGCGCTCGTCGGAAGGCTTGAGCACGACGCCAGTCAGATTCGCCGCCGGCGAATTGATCTGGAACACGCTGTCGCTCTCTGGATGTTTGGCGATGATTTTATAGGCCTGATCGGCGTAGTACAGCTTTTGTTGGAGAGTGGCGTTGGGCGCCGGAGTCGCCTGCGCCAGAATGATGCCCTGATCCTCGTTTGGCGCGAGTTCGCTCTTGGCGCTGGCGTAGAGCCAATAGATGCTCGAGAGCACCAGCCCGCCGAAGACGAGCGTCACCGGCACGTAATTGAGCGAGGAGTCCAGCAGGCGGTGATAGCGGTCTCGGACGGCGTCCATCCGCGCGTCGATGTAGCCGACGATGCGGGACTCAAGCGTCTCCTCGCCTCGCTTCGGGGGCTTGAGCGCCAAAGCGCAGCTGACCGGCGACAAAGTGAGCGCGACGACGCCCGACACGGTGACCGCGGCCGCGAGCGTGAAAGCGAACTCGACGAAGAGCGCGCTCGTGAGGCCGCCCTGGAAGCCGATCGGCACATAGACGGCGATCAGCACGATCGTCATGGCGATGATCGGTCCGGCGAGTTCGCGCGCGGCCAGCAGCGAGGCGTCGACAGGCGTGAGGCCTTCGCCGAGATGCCGGTTGACGTTTTCGACGACGATGATCGCGTCGTCGACCACGAGGCCGATCGCCAGCACCAGCGCGAGAAGCGTCAGCAGATTGATCGAGAAGCCGAAAGCGAGAAGAAACGTCAGCGAGCCGATGAGCGAAAGCGGGATCGCCATGATCGGGATCAGCACCGAGCGCCATGATCCCAAAAACACGAAGACGACCGCGGTGACGATGAGGACCGCTTCGATCAGCGTGTGAATCACCTCGTCGATGGAGCTGTTCACGAAATTCGTCGTGTCGTAGACGATCTCGCTATTCAAGCCTTGGGGCAGCGCTTTGACAATTTCGGGATAGGCGTCTTTGACGCCTTTGACGACATCAAGCAAATTCGCGTTCGGCGCCACGAGAATGCCGATATAGACCGCCTGCTTGCCGTCGAACGAGACCGAAGACTCATAGTCGTCCGCGCCGAGCGTGACATTGGCGACGTCGCGCAGCTTCACATTGGCGCCGTTCGCCTGCTTGACGACGAGGTTGCGAAACTCCTCGAGCGAATGGAGCGAGGTCGCCGCTGAGAGATTGACCTGAACCCATTGGCCCTTGGTCGAGCCGAGGCCGGCGATATAGTCATTGGCCTGGAGAGACGCCGCCACTTCGCTGGCGGTGAGGCCATAGGCGGCGAGCTTCACGGGATCGAGCCAGGCTCTGAGCGCAAAGGTCTTGCCGCCGATGAGCTCCGCCGTCTGCACGCCCGGCACCGATTGCAGACGCGGCTGCACGACGCGGATGAGATAGTCCGTCACCTGGCTCGGCGTGAGGATGTCGCTGTTGAAGCCAATGTACAGGGCGTCGGTCGTTTGGCCGATCTTGACGGTGATGACGGGACGCTGCACGGCCTGCGGCAATTGGTTGAGCACCGAATCGATCTTGGTGCTGATCTCGGTGAGCGCCTTGCCGGAATCATAGTTCAACCGCAGATTGGCGGTGATCGTGCTTATCCCGATCTGACTCGTCGAGGTGAGATAGTCGATGCCATTCGCCTGCGCGACGGCGTTTTCGAGCGGCGTCGTGACGAAGCCGGCGACGGTCGCCGGATCGGCGCCAAAATAGTACGTCATCACCGTGACGACGGCGTTTTGCGTGCGCGGATATTGCAGCACGGACAGAGTCGCCAGCGATCTCAAGCCAAGCACCAGGATCAGCAGGCTTAGCACGCTGGCGAGCACCGGGCGGCGCACGAAAATATCGGTGAAACGCATCTAGCGAAATCTCCGTTCACTGATCCACGGGCTTGGGATAGGCGTCGACAGGCGGTGACGGCTCTTGCGAAATGGCGAGCGGCGCGCCGTTGCGCAGCTTGACCTGACCGGCCGTGACGACCGTGGCGCCTTCGGGCACCCCTTCGAGCACCGAAACTTCGTCGCCGCGCGTCTCGCCGAGCCGAACGAAGGCTTGATGCGCGACGAGCCCGGAGCCTTGCGGCGCCTTCTTATCGGCGCTCTCCTCGCTTTTTTGTGCAAGGAACACCGAATTGCCGAAAGGCGCATAAACGATCGCCGTTTGCGGCAGCGTGATGAGGCGCTGGGGCTTGCCGGTCGCGATTTCCACCGAAGCGAACATGCCGGGCCGCAGCTTGCGTTCGGCATTGGCGAGGCTCGCGCGTATCTGCACGTTGCGACTCGCGAGATCCACCTTGGAGCTGATGGCGTCGATCTTGCCCGTAAAGCTTTGGCCAGGAAAGGCGTCGACCGTCGCGGCGATCGTTTGTCCGACCGAGACGCCATTCAAGTCCTGCTGGGGCAGCACGAAGTCGAGAAAAATTGGATCGAGCGCCTGCAAGGTCACGATCACCGTGCCGGCCCCGATATATTGGCCAAGATCGATCTGGCGGATGCCGAGCCTTCCGGCAAAGGGCGCGAGCAGGGTTTTTTGCGCGATCACCGCCTCCTGCTGCACGACCTGGGCGTTAGCGCTTCGCAGATTGGCGATGTCCGTATCCACCGTCGCCTGACTCGCGGCGCGGATTTTGAGCTGCGACTGGTCGCGACGCAGGTTGATGGCGTTGAGCTCCGCGGTAGCTTTCAAGGCTTCGAGCCGGGCGTTGTCCGTATCCTTGCGCAGCTCGATGAGAATTTGTCCCGCCTTGATGTCCTCGCCCGACTGGAAATGGATCTTCTCAACGATGCCGGAGGTTTCGAGCGCGAGGTCCGCGCCATTGACGGCGCGGAATGTGCCGATGGCGGAAAACTTCGGGCGCCATTCCCGATAGGCGGCCGTCGTCACCGACACGGTCTGCGGCGGATTGGCCATGGAGGCGAGGAACCGCCCGATCATCATCGAGCGGAAACTGACGAAGCCGAAAAGGGCTGCGAACACGAGGGCGACGATCGCCAGCATGATCATCATGGGCTTGAACATCGATCCGAGACGGTCTTGCAAAAGCGTGTTAACGGGCACGGGAGCGTTCCTCAGCCTCGGCGCGTATCGCCGCTGCGATCGGCAGGGTTGAAATGAGGTCGGTGGGTTTGGGAAGCGACGCCGGCGTCTCGTCGAGGCGATTCCACCACCCGCCGCCGAGCGCCTGCATCAGCGCCGCGGTATCGGAGAAGCGCGCCGCCTGCGCCTGGACGCGATTGAGACGGGCGTTGAGCAGGGTCTGCGCGGCGTTGAGCACCGTCGGATAGGTCGTCGAGCCAGCCAAATACTGGGCTTGCGAAATATCCAGGCTTTCGGCGGCGGCCTTTTCGGCCGCAACCTGCGCACGCAGCGTTTCCGCGTCATGCTTGATCGCCTGCAGGGCGTTGGCGACATTCTGGAAGGCGCTGATCACGGTGGCGCGATATTGCGCTTCCGCCTGTTCCAGCGCGGCGAGCTTCGCCTCGCGCTGATGGAATAATCTGCCGGCGTCGAACGCCTGGCCGGAGAGCTGCGTCGCCAGATTGTAGACCGAGGTCTGTGGCAAGAATAATTGCGAGAAATTCGACGCCTGACTGCCGCCATTGCCCGTCAACGTCAGCTGCGGCAGCATATTTGCCGTGGCAACGCCCACATTGGCGCTCGCCTGATGCAACTGCGCCTCCGCAGAAAGAACGTCGGGACGCTGGCGCACCAGATTGGACGGCAGGCTCAGCGGCAGATCACGCGGCAGATGCAGATGCTCGATGTCGATCGCTTCGCCCTTATCGTCATTGGGAAAGCGGCCGAGATAGGCCATGAGCTGATTGCGCGTCTGCGCGCGCGCTTTTTCGAGCGGCGGCAGCGTCGCTTGCGCCTGAGCGACGAGCGCCTTTTCCGACACCACGTCGGCCGCGCTCACGGCGCCGAGTTCGAAGCGCTTCTGCAATATGTCGAGTTGCTTCTGATAGGCGGCGATGAGATCGCGCGTGACCTTGATCTGCGAGGCGTAGTTGGAATCGGCGATCGCAGCGGTCACCACATTGGCGGCCAGCGCCAGGTAGGTCGCCTCAAGCTGGAATCGCTGATACTCGGCCGCGGCGAAATCGCTCTCAACCGTGCGCATCGTCTTGCCGAAGACGTCCGGCGTGAACGACACGGCGACATTCGAATTATGGAGCGTGTACAGCAGCGCCGTCGCCCCGCTCGACGACGAGCCTTGCGATCCGCTCGACGAGGAGCTTTGCGAGAAGCCGCCGAACTGCGCCGTCGTCATTTGCGTGCGCGCGACGCTCTGGGTCAGCGTGGCCGAGGGAAAGAAGGACGCCGCATCGGCTTCCGTGGTCTCCCGCGCCTGGCGCAGCGCCGCTTCCGCGGCCGCGATGTTGGGATGATTGGTCACCGCCTCGGCCACGAGCGCCGAAATCTGCTTCGAGCGGAACAGTCGCCACCATTCGCCCGGAATGTCGCGGCCAGGAACGAGCCTTTGTGCGCCGCCGCCCGCGATGGCCGCCGATTGGGTGACGTTCGCTGGCTTGCCTACCGCATAGCCCGCGTCCAAGGGCGCCTCCGGCGCGACAAAGTCGGGGCCCACAGCGCAGCCGGAAAGCAACGCGGCAAGCAGAAGCCCCAGCGCCGCCGCCCTGCCCTTTGCGCGGAATATTTGAGGCGCCCTCCAACTCATATTGAACCCAGGTTAAACTGAACGGTTCAGTTTTATGCTTGCTCTTTGCCGCGTGTCAACGTTAAATTGAACTGGATCGTTTAGTTTGAAACTTTTCAAAAGTGGGCCGATAGATACGTCACACCCCACGGCGACAGGCGGGGCTGAGCCCGGCGAAGGTGCGAGAATGAGCCTATGGTGCGGGGCAGAGCCTTGAATGAAAGCCAGAGTCCTTGCGGCGTTACCGCTACAAAGATTGAAATTGAGGAACCCGCGATGAAGAGCCCGTCGGCGGATCATGCGACGGCAGGATCGACAGAGGCGCATGTTGCGGGACGGAAGGAATGTTCCGTGATCGAGGCCGCGCGAAAATTATTCCTCGAACAGGGTTTCGCCGAGACGAGCATGGACGCGATCGCGCGGTCCGCATGCGTGTCGAAGGCGACGCTCTACGCTTACTTCCCGAGCAAGGAAGCTTTGTTCGCCCATTTGATCGAAGCGGAATGCCGCCTGAAAGCGAGCAGGCTGCAGATGCCAGATCTCGACATCGGCCTTGTCGAGGCGCTTCGAAGTTTCGCGCGTCAATTTGTCGAGGTGTATTTGACGCCGGAGTCGATGGCGTTTTTTCAGGCGATTTCCAGTGAGCGCATGCGCTTTCCGCAACTCTGCAGGCTCTTCTTTGAAAGTGGGCCGAAAAACGAGCTCATGCGCGTTGCGGCCTTGCTCGAAGAGGCCAAAGACCAGGGCCTGCTGACGTTCTCAGACGCGAATGAAGCCGCTAGCCATTTTTTGAGTCTTGTCCGCGGGGACCTGCCGCTTCACACGGCGCTCGGTCTCGAACCGGGAGCCGAAGCCTCCGTTACCGCGAAGGTCGACGCCGGAATTGATGCTTTTCTGAGAGCATACAGGTGAGCGGGACCGTCGCGCGTTGCAACGAGATGTCGCAACAAGACCGCTTCAAACTAATTGTACGACGCGATTGCTATGGGCGAAGCATGACGAGTAACCCGCCAATTCGATGGATATTCTTGCTTGCCGCAATCGTCGCGGGCGGCTGCGTCCCGTGCCGGGCGGACGATGCGACAGCGGGAAAGAAAAGCGCGGACGAACGATCCGCCCCGTCACGCGGTCTGCCCGCGGAAGTCGTCACCAACCATACGATCACGCTCGGCGGCGAGAAGGTGGCGTTCACGGCGCGAGCGGGCGCCGTGCATCTGCGGGACGCCCAAAGTGATGCGCCGCAGGCGGATGTGGCCTATGTTTCCTATGAACGCGCGGGCGCGGAATCGCTCAGCCGGCCGGTTGCTTTCGTCTTCAATGGCGGACCCGGCGCGGGCTCCGCCTGGCTCGGTCTAGGCGCGCTGTCGCCATGGCGCCTTCAGATGGCCAACCCGCTCTCGCCATCGGCGCCGCCCACGATCGTGGAGAACGCCGAGAGCTGGCTGAATTTCACCGATCTGGTGTTCGTTGATCCGCCGGGCACAGGCTACAGCAAAATCCTTGGCGACGGCGAGGATCTCAGGAAGCGATTGTTCTCGGTCGAAGGCGACGCCGACGCGCTTGCCGTCGTCCTTCGCAAATGGCTGACCACACACCGGCGCCTTGCCTCGCCCAAATATCTTGTCGGCGAGAGCTATGGGAGTTTTCGCGCGGTCAAACTGGTGCATGCGCTGCGAGAGCGCGAAAGCGTGGGGGTGACAGGCCTTATTCTTATCTCGCCGGTCCTCGACTTCACCTGGTTGGACGTGCGCAATCTTCTCTCCTACTCAGCTTACTTGCCATCGTTTGCTGCAGTCGCGCGCGGCGCAAAGGACCGAGCCGCACTTGCCGACGTCGAGGAATATGCCGGAGGCGCTTATCTGACCGATTTGCTCAAGGGGGTGCGGGATGCCGACGCTCTGTCGCGGCTGAGCGCCAGGGTAGCGCAATTCACTAGTCTCAACAGCAAGACGGTGTCACAGCTCGGCGGCCGTGTGCACGTCAAGACGTTCAGTCGCGAGCGCGCCCGTGACGACCAGCGGATTCTGAGCGCTTATGATGGGGAAGTGGCCGGCTTCGACCCCGCGCCCTTTTCCCAAGAGAGCGACTGGGCGGACCCCGTGCTTGACACGCTGCGCACGCCACTGGGCGCCGCCATGAGCCGAATCGTGACCGAAAAGCTAGAGTGGCCAATAAACGACGCGCGATATGAAATCCTCAATGCGCAAGTTGCGCACCAATGGGATTACGGGCGCGGTGGGCGCGTCAACGCGGAAGCCGTCTCAGACCTGCGCGAGGCGTTGGCGCTCGATCCGCGGCTCAAGGTTCTCATCGTGCACGGAATCACCGATCTCGTTACCCCCTATTTTGCGACGAAACTCTTGCTGGACCAGCTTCCCGCCTTTGGCGATGGTTCGCGCGTGCAGTTCGTTGTTCTGCCCGGCGGGCATATGTCCTATGTGCGGGATGAATCGCGCCGCGCTCTACGCGACGCGGCGCGAATTTCTGTTGAACGGAATTGACAAACAACAACGCCGACACTTCGAGGCGCGTTCGAACAGCCTCTGTTCAAACATCCAGTCATGCAATGCGGCGATCGAGTAAATGACGTCCAGTTTCGATCTTCGCAAACTCGGAGGCAGGATACGGCCAATGGCCCTCGACACTCGCAGCGCGTGGAAAGGCTTTATCGCGGTCGCTATCGCCGCCGCGATGGTATTCGCCGCGACGATGTTCCTTTTCAGGGCGGAAAGCGCGCCGATCAAGGTCGGCATTCTGCATTCGCGCTCTGGGCCGATGGCGATCAGCGAAAATTCAATGGTCGACGCGGAGCTGCTCGCGATTGAGGAGATCAACGCGAAGGGCGGCTTACTGGGACGCAAGATTCAGCCGATCATCGCCGACGGCAAATCCGATTGGCCGACCTTCGCGAAAGAAGCCGAGCGCCTGATCACCGAGGAACACGTATCCGTGATTTTCGGATGCTGGACCTCCGCAAGCCGTAAGACGGTTGCGCCCATTATCGAAAAATATGGTCAGCTCCTGGTCTACCCAATGGCCTATGAGGGACTCGAACAGTCGCCCAACATTATCTACACGGGCGCGGCGCCCAATCAGCAGGTCATTCCGGCCATCAAATGGAGCCTCGATCACATTGGCAAAAAATTCTATCTGATCGGCTCAGATTATGTTTGGCCGCACAGCATCAACGAAATTATGAAGGACACGATTCGCGCGCTTGGCGCGGAGCTTGTAGGCGAAGACTATATTTTCTTCGGAAGCGCCAACGTCTCTCGGGCGGTCCAAAAAATCAAGCTGGCGCAGCCGGACGTTATTGTCAGTTCGGTCGTGGGCGACTCCAACAAGGCGTTCTATCAGGCGCTGACCGATGCTGGGCTTTCCGCTGACAAGGCGCCGGTTGTCTCCGTCAGCATCGGCGAGGAAGAGCTTCGCAGCCTACCGATTGCCAACCTCCAAGGCCATTACAGCGCCTGGAGCTATTTCGAGGCGATCAAGAAGCCGGCGAACGAGCGGTTTGTTCGCGCCTTTCGTGAAAGATATGGCGCCAACCGTGTGACGGGTGACGTTATTGCGACCTCATACTTCAGCGTCATCTTATGGGCAAAGGCGGTCGAGGAGGCGCAGTCCTTCGACGTACAGAGGGTCAAACGCACCATGCTGACCGAGACCCTCGATGCGCCCGAAGGTCTGGTGTCGGTTGATCCTTACACGCAACATACGTGGCGGTCTTTCTCTGTCGGTAAAATTCAAACTGATGGCCGGATCGAGCTTGTCTGGACGATTGATCGTCCGATCCGTCCCGTGCCCTATCCGCCGACTCGCACGAAAGCCGAGTGGGAGGAATTTCTTGCCGCCTTGTACAACCGATGGGGCGGCAGATGGGCGAATCCGACAGAGGCGGACTGATCCATGAAGCTTCCCAGGCTTGATTTCCTCCGGCGCTCCATCGGCGCCAAGATCATCTTCTGGTTCCTTGCGATCAATATCGTCTCCTGCGGCCTCCTCGCCTGGCGAACCTATGACATATCGCGAGAGGCTCTCGAGCAGGCGATTCAGACGTCGTTGCAGGTTGTCGCCAAGAAGAAAGTGGAGCAGCTGGAGACTCTGACGCTTGAAAAAATCAGAAGCGTCGAATCTCTGATGCACAGCGCCTCAATTGGCGAGGCCACTCGGGAATTTTCTGAAGCCATAAGGACGAGCGGGAGAGACTCCGAGTCCTATCGCCAGGCTGTCACGAAACACGGCCCGGTTCTCAAGCGTTTTTCCGACACGTTCAACTATGTCAACTGCGCGATTGTCTCGCCCGAAGGCTTCACGCTTTTCGAGCAATCGGACCCTACCCTTTTCAACCCAAATTCGCTCGGCGGACCGCTCAAGGGAACGGAGCTTTCGGACACGATTAATCGCGCGCGGACATTGCTGCAGGCCGAAATTTCGGCGTTTCAGATCTATCCGGGGCTGAAAGAGCCTGCCGCCTTTATTGCGGGTCCTGTTCTGGAAAACGGCGTCGTGATTGGCGTCGTCGTCTTCCAGCTCGATAAACGACTACACAGGTCTCGGCGAGACAGGAGAGGTGCTGGTCGCCGCCCGCTTCGATCAGGGCCAAATGGTCGTGGTCAACCCGCTGCGGAACGACGCTTCCAAGGCTTTCAGCATCAGGGCGCCGCTCGATGGCAGCGCTTTTCCTGCGCTCGCTCGGGCGCTCGCCGGCGTCCACGGCTCAGGCCTCTTCGATGACCGCCTGAACAGGCCCGTCGTCGCCTCGTGGACCTATGTTCCGTCGTTTCGCTGGGGCATGGTCGTACAGCAGCGCACGAAGGAGGCCTTCGCGCTCACCAGCGCGCAAAAAGAGGCGACGCTCTGGCTGCTGTTCTTCATGATTCCGCCGATTATCGCTCTGGCCATGGGCGTCGCGCGCACGATCACCAAGCCCATCAAGACCGCCGTCGGCGTCGCCGAGAAGGTCGCGGCGGGGGACCTCGACGCAAATTTCGAGATTGGCAGCCGTGACGAAACGGGGCTCCTGCTGACGGCGATCCGCTCCATGACCGTGGAGCTGCGCGGACTTTACGACTCCATGGAGGACAAGATCCGGGCGCTCAACGCCATCATCGGTTATAGCGAAATGCTTCAGGAAAACGCGCTCGACGACGGCGATCCAGAACCGATCGAAGACCTGAAGAGGATCGAGAGCGCGGGCCGGCACCTGCTTGGGCTGATCAACGATATTCTCGATCTTTCCAAAATCGAAGCCGGAAAGATGGAGGTCTTCATCGAGAGGGTGGAGATCAGGCCTCTCGTGAATGAGGTCCTGTCGATCGTTCAGCCCCTCGCCGACAAGAACGGCAATGCGCTTGAGCTCTGCTGCCCGGACGACGTGGGCGGCTTCTTGTCCGACGAAACGAAGGTCAAGCAATGCCTGCTCAATCTCATGAGCAATGCAAACAAATTCACGAGCCAGGGAAAAGTCACTTTGACCGTCGAGCGGGACGCCGACGCTTTTGTGATTTTCCACGTGTCGGACACGGGGCTCGGCATGACGCAGGAGCAGCTTTCCCGCCTGTTCCAGGCCTTCACTCAAGCCGACGCGTCGACCACGAAGCGCTTCGGAGGGACGGGGCTGGGGCTCGCGATCACCAAGCATTTTTGCGCGGCGCTTGGCGGCGATATCTCCGTTGGGAGCGCGCTGGGCGCAGGCTCGACCTTCACGATCAGGCTTCCGGCCCGGCAGGAGCCCCTCGCGACGAAGAAACGGGCCGAGCCGACTTCGTCCCGGCCTCTCTCCACGATACTGGTCGTCGACGACGACGCGACCGCGCGCGACCTGCTCACACGAACTTTGGAGAACAAGGGCTATCACGTCATCGTCGCCCGTAATGGGCTGGAAGCGCTGGCCCTGGCGAGACAGCACAGGCCGAATGCGATCACGCTGGATGTGATGATGCCCCAGCTCGACGGCTGGAGCGTGCTCAGGCAGCTCAAGGAGGATGATGAGCTGCGGAACATCCCCGTCATTATGGTGACGATTCTCAACGAGCGCGCTCTGGCGATTCCGCTCGGGGCGGCGGAGCTTTTGACCAAGCCCATCGACCGTCAGCGCTTAACGGCCCTGATGACGCAATATTGCGGGGCATCGAGCGAAACCACGGTGCTCATCATCGAGGACGACTCCGCCACGCGCGAGCTTCTTTGCCGCTGCGTTTCGGGCGCTGGCTACAAGGCCGAAGCCGCCATCAACGGGCAGGATGGGCTCGACTGGATCGCTGAAAATCCGGCGCCGGACCTGATCCTTCTCGACCTGATGATGCCAAATCTCGATGGGTTCGGTTTCTTGAGAGAATTGCGTAAGCGCCGCGCCTATGACCATTTGCCGGTCGTCATCGTCACGGCGAAAGATCTCAGCGAAGAGGATATGCGCAAGCTCAAAGAATTCGGAGCTGACATCATCACAAAGGACCATGACTATCTTGAGGAGCTGGTGACGATTATGCGTCAGTGCCTCAATCCCAGCGCGGCGGACGCCGTCCAAGCGCATTGACATCGGAGACAGGGTCGGTGGTGAAGATTTTGCTTGTCGAAGATAATGAGATGAACCGGGATATGCTGTCGCGACGCCTTAGGCGCAACGGCTATGAAGTCGTGATCGCCATAGACGGCCAACAGGGCGTCGACATGGCCGCCGCCGAATCGCCTGACCTCATCCTGATGGACATGAGCCTGCCGGTCATCGATGGCTGGGAGGCGGCCCGCCAGGTCAGAGAAAACGAAGCGACGCGCAAGATTCCGGTCATCGCCCTCACCGCCCATGCGATGGCGGGGGACCGGGAAAAGGCGATCGAAGCGGGCTGCGACGACTATGACACGAAACCTGTCGAGATCACGCGTCTTCTGGGCAAGATCACGGCCCTGATTGAATCTGGCGCTTAGCGATGCGTCGCCGCTCTTGTCGAGCGAACTCTGGCGACCCACCAGTTGAAACGATTATGAGGAACGCGACTCACGCATCTTGGACAGCGGGCGTTGCCGCCTTCCGGCTTGGGAAAATAATATGATGTCGCATGGCTTCCAGCCGTCCGCCGACAGGAGCGATCGCGCACTGCTTGCTTATGTGCAGCAGGAGTTGAGCGCGCCTGCAGAGGCGATTGCGGGCTATGCGGAAATTTTGCTGGATGAGGCCGAAAGGAACGGTCACGGGGAATTTCGTGACGACCTCGAAAAAATCCACGCCGCCAGCCGTTCGCTGATTAATGTCATCGCGTCACTCGTCAGTCGGTCGCGCGCGCCGACGCGCGGGCCAGGCGAAGATTCCGAGGACTATCGTCGCCACTTGCGGCACGATCTGCGCACGCCCATCAACGCCATAAAGGGATATGGCGAGATGCTGCGCGAAGACGCAGCGGGCGTTGACGACGCGCAGGCGCTGGTCTCGGACCTCAATCGACTTTTAGAGGAAGCGTCGCGCCTGCTTGAGCGTATCGACGGCCTGGTCAGTTTTTCACTCCCCGAAACCGAGGCGCCGGCCAAGGATGCCGAAATCGGCTCGGGACCCGTCTCCGCCATGGTCGCACATCGCTTCGTCGCCTCTGTCCAGCCGATCTCAGAAAACGAAGCCGACAGCGTCGCCGTACAGCCGAGCCGTATCCTCGTGGTGGACGACAACGCGTCCAATCGCGAACTCCTGAAGCGCCGACTGGAACGACAGGGCCACTCTGTAGCGCTGGCTGAAAATGGGTTTCGCTCGCTGGAGATGTTGAGGGAGGCGCCCTTCGATCTCATTTTGCTCGATCTGCTGATGCCGGATATCAGCGGCTTCGATGTTCTTTCGATCCTCAAGTCTGATCCTGCCTTGAGAGACATTCCAGTCATCGTTATATCGGCCTTGAACGAGATCGACTCCATCGTCAGATGCATCGAAGCGGGCGCCGATGATTATCTCGCGAAACCTTTCGATCCGGTGCTCCTTCGCGCGCGCATCGGATCGTCACTGGAGAAAAAACATCTACGGGACCGAGAGCGCGAGGCGCTCGAAGCGTTGCGCATCGAAAAAGAGCGCTCCGAGCAGCTTCTCCTCAACATTCTTCCGGCGCCGATTATCGCGCGCCTGAAGAGCGGCGAAACGGTCATCGCGGATCATGTCAGCGACGTCACGATTCTGTTTGCGGATTTCGTCGGCTTCACCGAGCTCTCCTCCAGGCTGTCGGCTCCCGAACTTGTTGGCGTATTGGGACGCGTTTTCTCGGCGTTTGACGGACTCGCGCTTAAATTTGGCGTTGAGAAGATCAAGACGATCGGCGACGCGTACATGGTCGCCTGCGGACTCTTCGGCGATCGGAGCGATCACGCGCACGCCGTCGCGGACATGGCGTTGGCTATGGCCGAAACACTGGACATTCTCAACGATACTTTGCCGACGCCGCTCGAGATCAGGATGGGCATAAACTCGGGCGACGTCGTCGCGGGCGTCATCGGTGCGCACAAGTTCATTTACGATATCTGGGGCGACGCGGTGAATGTCGCGAGCCGGCTGGAGTCGAACAGCCTTCCGGGCCGCATCCAGGTTTCAGCATCGACCTACGAGCATCTGTGCAGGGACTTCGTTTTGGCTCCGCGCGACGGCCTCGAAATCAAAGGCAAGGGCGCCATGGAAGCGTTTTTTCTGACCGGTAGAAGGTAGGACAGCTTGCCGGTTGCACAAATAGCTTTGCCAGGCTGGGCTGCCGCCGATCTATCGGATGGTCGCCGCAGAAATAGCGCGCGGCGCTCCCGTCACTCTTCTCGGTAGAGCAGAAGCAAGAGGCCCGATAAGATGAATGCAATGGGCCAAACATAACCACCAATTCGACCCGCGGGGGTGTCCGACAAACGTATTTCCAGCCAGCGCGCGCTCGCGGAGACAACCCCGAGCAACGCGATAGGCGTATGACTGATCGCGACCAGAACCTCGTCTTTGCCTTCCGTGTGTCCATAATGCGTCAACAGAAACGCTGCCGCCGCGCCAGTTGTTATTTCGAATATCGCAAAGGTCGCAATGAGCACCACGATGACTTTATGTTGGACGATCTGAGGATCACGAAGGCTTTCGAAGAACCCTATGGGTCCAAGGGGCCATGCGGTCTCATCCGCGCGAATGACCAGAATGCCGCCAAGCATCAAAAATAGCAGAGGCCAATGACGCACCGCCGGCGCAGTTGGCCGATGGCGTTCAAGCAAGGCGAAAAAGCCCATGAGGACAACAAAAACGCCCGCCAAATGATGATTCATCTCCGCCCAGGCAATGTCCGCCGCGCTGGGTGGGCTGGGCGTTCCGGGTTCGGCTACGCTGGAGGCTGCTTGCGCAGCAGACAACTCTGCATACGCTGGACTATGGAAACTCGGCCAGCGCGGCGCGAAACGCGCCGTGATCTCAGACAGGCTCGTGCGCTCCGCGCCGCCGTCTGTTGGGAGCGACGCAGATGCAAGAGCGGCGGCGCAAAACAGCGTAACGAGGCCCAGTCCCACCTCCACCTCAGAGAAACGTAATAATCTTCTGATAGGAATGGAAGAAGCGCGCCACAGTTTGCGCGTTGTCGAAAGATTTGCGGCGGCAAAGCACAGCAAGCCAAACAGGAGCACGATTTTAGTGCTGACCAGCATTCCGTAATTCGTTTCATACAACGCGCTGAGATCCGAAAAGTGGCGCGTCATCATCAAGAGGCCGGCGGCAATCAATGCTCCCACGGACCACATCGCGTTCCGCGAGAATTTGGAGGCGATCAATCGCCGTGCCTCGCCGCTCTTCGTCATTCCGAGCGCGACTAAAAGGAACGGAATGCCGCCGATCCAGATCGCCGCTGCAAGCACATGCACAATCTCGGTCGTCACCAGCAACGCAGAGGCGACGGGGCGGCTCGCGGCATGTGTCACGCCCACATGCGCACACGCCAGCAGCAACGCTAAAGCAACGGCGCCTGCTCTCCACTTAAAAAAGGCGCCGACGTCGAGGCGGGCGTAAAGCGCCAATGCGCCGGACAGGATCATGGCGATGAAATGACTGACGACGGCGTCGGCGCTGGCTGCGACCGCAAGATCCACCTGCAACGTTCCGACCAGCATCGCAGTCAGCACGACTACCGCAACGATCTCGCCCAAGACCGAAGCACAGCAGCTCCAAAAAAGGATACGCAGGCAACGTCGCGCAATTGGCGACTCTTCAGCGTCCAGTTTCCCGTCAAGAGGGGACAGAACGAGCGTCAGAAACGCGACGCCACCCATGATGATCGCTTGCGTGGCGAGGAGATAGGCGCGCAGCACGAGGTCCAAAAAACCGTACAACGCGATGAAGGCTTGCATAGTCAGCGTTCCACGCGAAAGTTCAGCCTGCCTTGCGTCAGGTGGCCGTCAAGGCTCAGTATTTGCCACTCGAGCGTATACGCGCCCGACCGCAAGTCCGGCGCTCTCGCTTTTAGGCCCTCTGATGCCGGACTCGTTTCGAGAGGCTGAACGACGCTTGGATCTGCGGCCTTGAGAAGCGTGAGACGCGAAAGCTTCGAGTCAATGCGGCTATTAAACCGAAGTTGAATGACGACTTCTCCGCTTGGAACTGTCGCGCCATCCTGAGGCGAAGCCGAAATGAGAGCCGCATGTGCGAGACAGGGAACGCGCACAAGCGTGAACGCCAGGATAAGCGACAGAAGAAAGGGTAATTTTTTCCGTGGGATCATCGTGGGTCCTAAGTGAAAACCAGCGACGTTCGGCCGTTAATCGTCATTGCATTTAAGTCACGCGCGTATAGCGGCAAGTGGAGCATCGCCGATGTTTGTTGCGCTTTCTTTTCGAGCATTGCCGCCGAACGCGCCTGCGCCACCCTGCAAATCGTTCGCCCCGTTCGCTCTCGCTTTTTTTGCATTGACGCGGGCCTTTGTCGTCGCCGTAGAGCAGGCTCGCAACCGAAGCCCAATGCGCGAGGCCCTGATCGGCTTCAGCGCCGCAGCCCTCATGCGCAAAGCGCCTAACGCTCGTTGGACGACGACAGGAAAGTGCGCGCGGCTCTTGTCGATCTCAATGGGCGAACCAGTTCAGAAGCAGGTTGATGCAAGCAACGAGAGCGCCTGTTTGGCGGCGCATGGTACAGACGCCGGCCAACGCCCGTCCTTCTTGACGACGCATGGACGCTGGCTCGACGAGCGGCGAGAAATCTTGAAATATTCTACAACCGCAAAGACAGCTTCAGGAGGGCGTTATGGATCAAAATTCCGGCGGCCGTCCGCTTGCCGTCGTCACCGGCGCTTCAGTCGGCATCGGCTTCGAACTGGCGCAAGTTTGCGCCGCCAATAACTTCGATGTCGCGATCGCATCCAACAAGGCGCGCATATATGACGCTGTTGCAAATCTCGAAGCGCGAGGCGCTAACGTCGTCGCGGTTGAAGCTGATCTTTCGACGATCGAAGGCGTCGATCGGCTTTATGCCGCAGCTCAGCAATTCGGCCGGCCCGTTGACGTCCTCATCGCGAACGCGGGCATTGGACTGGGCAACGCCTTCCTCGATCAAGACTTTCAAAAGGTGCGTGATGTCATCGACACCAACATCACCGGAACAGTCTATGCGATCCAAAAATTTGGCCGCGACATGCGAAACCGAAACTCTGGACGCATTCTCATCGTTGGCTCGATCGCCGGCATGGTGCCGGGAACCTTCCAGGCCGTTTACAACGGGACCAAAGCGTTTCTCGACAATTTCGCTTTCGCGCTGAGGAACGAACTGAAGGACACCACCGTTACGGTTTCCTTGCTCATGCCGGGCGCGACGCAGACGGACTTTTTCCGCCGCGCCGACATGCTGGATACGCGCGTCGGCCGGGCCAGCAAGGCGAGTGCGGCTGACGTCGCGCGTGAGGGTTTCGACGCGATGATGCAGGGCCGGGCGAAAGTCGTCAGCGGATGGCGGAACAAGATTTCCGCCACGTTCATACAAGCTCTGCCCGCGACCTTCCTCGCCAAACAGCATCGCAGGATGGCCAAGCCGGGCTCTGCGCAGCGCTAGTGGCTCGCGTCATCGATTTTGATGGCAAGTCCTGAGTCTCTGTCTGTGCACAAAAGCGATCAAGGTGTTTCGCGGCCGGGAAAGAGATCGTCGTCAAAACGACGTTGCGCTGCTGAGCGCGGAGGCGCGCGAGCAGCTTGCGTAATTGATCCGCTCGGCAAGCGTTCGGCGCGCTTGTTGAAGAACGAGCGCATCCTTTGGAAGGGGATGTCTTGCTGACAAACGTTTCTGAGTGGTAGGCGAGATGGTCGTACCGATCTTTCCCTTCGGCGATTCCCCGATCTGGTTCAAGCTCCTGATCGTCGCCATCTGCCTTTACTTCCTGGGTCAATCCCTGCGCAGCGAAGGCCTTCACAAGATCGGGAGTTTCGTGCGTTCGGGGGGGATCATCGCTTTCATTCTATCGGGGCTCGCCTTGCTTTTTTCGCTCATCCCCTTTTGAGCTGCGCTGCGCGAACAATCCGGCCAGCAAACCGATAAAGGCTCCCACTGGCCCGGTGACGAAGGCAGATGTCATCACGATCTCGAGATCCTTGTCGTGCACGTTGCCAGAGAAAAGCGAGACGAGGGCTCCTCCCAGGGCCGCTCCAGCAGCATAGCCGGCCAGCAGGCCTAATAGGGCGAAGAAGACTCTACGCATTTGGCTTTCTCCTCTGGCCTGTGTTCGGCCGAGCAGGACTTTGTGCGATTTGGCTGACGTTCCTGCCAGAAAACGAAGGTCCGGACGGCATTCATCTGTTTAATTTGCAATGCTGGTCTCCGGCGCGACCGATCTACGCTTTGCCGACGAGAGTGGATCAGACCGCATTTCGGCGCGTCCTGATACTGGCGGCTTTGGTGCGACCGAACCGTTATGTGATGACCCCATCCTCGAGGTTGATGATGCGATCGGCGATATCCAGAATTCTATAATCGTGGGTGACGATCAAAATCGTCGTTCCATTCTGCTTGGCGAGGCTTCTCAAGATCTCGACTGCCTCATGGCCGCTATTCTTGTCGAGAGACGCGGTTGGCTCATCTGCGAGCACGATCTTCGGCCTGGAAACCAAGGCGCGCGCGATCGAAACGCGCTGGCGCTGTCCGCCAGAAAGCTGCTGGGGCCGATACTCCAGACGCTCCTCTAGTCCGACCTGAGTCAGAATTTGACGCGCGAGCCCGACCCGTTCCTTTTCTGAAAAGAAATCATGCAGCTCAAGCGCCATGCAGACGTTCTCTGTGGCGGTCAGCGAGAGGAAGAGATTGTGCTGCTGGAAAATATACCCTGTCTGCCGCCGCACCGCGATCCGCGTGCTGGTTTCGCTGCGCACCAGTTGTTCGCCGAGTACGACGACGCTTCCGGAGGTCGCGAGCCGCAGTCCTCCCAGGATGGTCAACAGCGTCGTTTTTCCGGAGCCAGAGGGCCCGGTGAGAATAACGATTTCGCCGGTTTCGATAGAAAGATGAATGTTTGTCAGGACCTGACGGCGCAACTCGCCTTGTCCGAAAGCGAAATTCAAACCCTTTACGTCGATCATGCTCATGAGAACATGTCCGCCGGATCCGTCGACTTCAATTTGCGTATCGCCAGCAAGCCAGCCAGCGCGCACATTGTCAGAATAAAAAAGAAGACGCTGGCGATACGCCCGATGGTCATGGGGAACGGGATAAAAATAGAACGTTCCGCTACTTGATAGAGCAGCGTGGACAGCGCCATGCCCGGCAGAAATCCGAATACCGCCAGATAGATGGAGGAAGCAAAGACAATGTTTCGTAGATAAGATTGGCTGTATCCCATCGCTACCAGCGTGGCGTATTGGGGAATGTTGTTTCCAATATCCGTGAACAAGATCTGATAGACGATCACCATGCCAACGATCAGGCCCATGAGCGTGCCGAAACCGAAAATGAAGCCGAGCGGCGCCGAATTCTCCCAATAGGCTTGCTCGAAGCGGACGAGCTCTTCATAGGTTAAGACCTGCACCTCCTGCCCGACGAGTCGCAGGAGCGCGGCTTGCGCCGCGGCGATGTCGGCGCCCGGCGCCAGCAGGACGAAGCCGATATCAATCTGATCGAGGGATCGCGAAGGAAAAACGCGATGAAAGTTGAGATCGCTCATCACGACATTGCCGTCGGCGGCGAAAGTGGTGCCCATATTGAAGGTGCCGACGAGCTTGACTTTGCGACCGTTTATTTCGGTGATGTCGCGCCCGGAGGCGATCAAGTCTTTTATCGGACCAAACTCCGGGCGTGAGGTCACGTCGAATAGCGCCCTATCCTGCCGCTGCAGCTCGGACCTGAACGTCGCAAATTCGTCGATCTGAATGAGTTCGGCTGTGGGATCGTACCCATAAATCATCAGCGTCCGCTGGATATGGGTGTCCATATTCTTGAATTGTCCGAGCGACATGTAGAGGGGCGCGACTTGCCGCACCGCCGGAAGTCCCAAGGCGCGCATCAGGATGCTTCGTTCGAAGGAGACCGGGCGCCAGAGGGCTTCGGTCTGCTTGTGCAGCAGAAACAGCTGGCCCTGCATCTTCAGCGGCGCGGAAGACGCGCTGGTGTAAAGCGAATCTCGAAAACCAAGTTGCATGAACACGAGGACGCAGGCGAACAGCACGCCCAAAGTGGCGGCAAGCAGTTTGGGCGGCGAGCGGCGAAGAAGACCGGGCTTAGGCCGGTCATCGCTCTATGCGCACCTGAACCTGACGGAAAAGCTGGTGCCGAAGCTGTTCGATCCCCGGGCGCTCTAATGTCAATCGCACCTCGACGATCTTATTGTCCCGATCTGCGAGCGGATCAGTGTCGTTGACCCGATTTTTGCGCACGAGAAAAGCAATCTCGCGCACCTTTGCCTGGTACGGCGCGCTGACCTCCGGAAGCTTCACAATCGCCTTCTGGCCGACTCTCACGCGCGGAATGTCCGTCTCGTAGACTTCGGCGACGACGTCAAGTTCGTTGAGATTCGCAATGTCGGCCACACCGTCGGGACCGATGCGCTCGCCGGGGCGCGCATTGATCTTGATGACGACGCCGTCGATTGGCGCGGTCGACACCGCCTGGGACAGCTGCGCCTGTTTGAGTTCCAGATTGGCCTCGCTCTGCTGAATGCTCGCGGTCGCGACGTCGACATCCGCCTTGGCCTTTTTCAGGCGCAACTCGACGCCATCAACCACTGAGAGCGTGGCGGAGCCGGACTTGTACAAGCTCTTCTTGCGCTCGGCGTCCCGCTGGGCGCTCTCGAACTCGGCCTCAGCTGCAAGGAGACGCGCCTTAGCGGCGCTAATTTCCGCCGCGGCGAGCGCCACTTCCGCTCGGCGACGACGCCAGTCAGAGAGCACCGCGATCCGGGTCCCCGCCTTGATGGATTGGCCTTCCCGGACCAGTATCTCGCCGACGATACCACCGGTTACGGCGGCCTCGTTCGAGACACGGATGAGTCGAGAGCGAGGTTCGATCCGGCCGAGAGCGCCGACGCCAGGAAAATTCAGCGTCCGCGGCGTCTCCTTCAGTTGTTTGGTCGCCGCTTCGTCCCCCACAAAATACTCTGCGCGGACGAAAAGCGCCACGCCGATGGCCAGCGCTGTGATCAGAACCCCTTGCAGGATTGATCGTATCGGAGTGCGCTTTTCCGGCGGACGGCCCGCCCGGCGCGCTCCCGCGCCCTCCGATACGCCGACTGCAAATCCGTGAGTCATTTTACCCGCCGCCATAATTCCGATTGACATAGTATCGAGAGACACGCGGTCAATTTCAACATCCCGTTCGGCTGCACCTGCAAAGAGCCCGTGTAGCTCTTGCCCTCCTCGGGATCGTAAACGCGCCCCCCGGTCCAAGCGCCATTTTCCGGCTTGAAATGGGTGAGGACCTGAACGCCGACCACCGGACGAGAACGCAGCTTCGGGTCAGGATTGTGCGAATCGCGCGCCGCGTCTCCTGCAGGGTTCGCGAAGACATGCGCGACCGTCCCGCACATATTGCCGCCGCAAGGCGCGATGCGCACATGCGCCTTTCCGCCCTCGGTCAGCCATACGCCCTGGATATCATTATCCGCGCGCGCGACGCCGCATGAGGCGAAAATGCCCAGAAGAGCGAGCGACGCTAAGCGCATCCCGCATTTCCTTTAAGTGGATTAGCCTTCTTCATGAGATGGACTCGTGACACATCAGCCGCCCTCAGGCTCTCGGGATTCGGATTTCGGCAGGCCGAATTTGAAATTCGGCGGTCGCCAGAAGGCCTATCAAGGCCCTGCCCGAACCTCGACGGCGCGTTCACCATCATTGGGGCGCGGTGAGAGCGGGCGACGCCTCGAGCTTGCGCAACTCCTGACGGCGATATTCGCTGGGCGTGATCCCGCAGGCGACCTTGAAGGCGCGGTTGAAAGGACCCAGGGAGGAAAAGCCGGCGTCAAGCGCAATGGTTAGGATCGGGACTTGACGCTGGTCTGGATCCTCCAAAGCCCGCTTAGCGTCCTCGATCCGATAGCCGTTCAGATAGGCGTTAAAGTTACGGTAGCCGAGATGCTGGTTGATCAGCCGCCGCAATCGATACTCCTGAACGTTCATTTTTTGTGCGAGCGCGGCGATGACCAGGCCGTCCTCGCGATAGACGCGCTCCTGCGTCATCAGCTGATCGAGACGGGCCGCAAGTCTTGTGTAATCCGCGTCGGGCGCGGAAGCTGCGTCGGTCGTAGGCCGTCGCCGCGCAAAGGCGCCGAACTCGCCGATGCGCAGGAGGTCATAGGAAAGGAGCACCACGAGCAGGGCGATCCCCGCTATGTTGACGACGACCCAGGGTCGAAGACCCGGCGTCCAACCGTAAATGCTGTCGGCGATCGTCACCGCAAAGGCGTACGCCGCGATGGAGCCGACGAAAATTGGCCGGGCGCGGCGTCGCGCCTCCACCAGATCGTCCGCCCGCCGCCCCCAAACCCTCCGCAAGGCGTCGCCCGCAAAGGCGAAAGCGCTGATCTGGCAAATCAGAAAGCTCGCGTCCGACCAGAGTTCGCCAAAACCTGGAAACACGAATTCATGCAGGATCGTTAGTGTGACGACGAAGCATGCGACGCCGTATTCGCGCCAGCCGGGCCTGAAGTCGTCATCATACCACGCGCGGGAAAACATCCAGAAGAGCGGCATAGCGGCGGCGGCCAGCGGGAATGCCGCAAACCGCAGGAAGGAGAGTTCGCCCAAATCGCCGGGGAACGAAGCCGCGAGATAAGCGATGACGGAGGCGATGAAGGCGATCCCGTATCCGACGGCCGGCGTTTGGCGGAATTCACGGACGAAAGCCGAAAGAACGACCAAGAGTCCGCCTATGGCGACGCCGCGGAAGAAGATATCCAGTTCCGCCAAGGTCATGCGCAGCGTATCCCTCGCTATGATTTCAGCAAGAGACACAAAAATTTCACGCGGAAGCAACCCTTCGAGCGCCTGAGCGCGCGCTTTCCTGGTCGCCGTCAGCGTTCTCTAAGAACCCCTGTCGCAAAAATTGTAGTCCATCCCTTTGACTGCTGCGGCCAAGCGCAACGCCATCCGCGCGGCGCGTCGAACTCGGATGCGCCCGTCGGGCAAGGCGGAACGCCTCCGGGCTGGCGGCGAGCCTGTCGACAGGCGACCTCGTGCGCCTGCGCGGCCAAGCCGGATTCGTCCCTACGCCAACAATATTCGGTCAATCACGTCACGAAGAAGCCGTCCCGTATGAGTTCATCCAGGCTGAGGCTGAAGGCGTCGGCGATCAAATCAAGATCCGCCCGGCTATGCGCCGCGCTGATCATCATCGTGTGCATCTCAGGCATGTATACGCCGTGCTTGCGCATATAATAGGCCAGTCCGACGTTGGCTTTTAGATTACTAGACATTTTCTGGCGATAATATTTCGACGGCTTGTAATAGAACGCCATGCCGAAAATCGAATGCTTTGCCTTGAGCTGGAGCTGAACGCCCTTCTCGGCCGCGATCACGCGCAAGTTGTCGGCAAGATAGGCTGTGGCGGCGTCGAGATCGTCATAAATTTCTGGGTGGTCCCGCAAATAGGTCAGGGCGCCGATGCCGGCGGCGCAGGACATCGAATTGCCGCTCATCGTGCCGCCGATAAAGACGCGATGTTCGAAATCAGTGAACGGATCGCCCGTCGTCTTGGCGTAACCGATGAGCCGCTCTTTACCGACGATCGCGCCGCAGGGCAGGCCTCCCCCAATGATCTTGCCGAGGCAGGTGATGTCGGGTTCGACCCCGACAAGCCGCTGCACGCCTCCATAGGTGGCGCGAAATCCGCTGACGACCTCATCGAACACGAGTGGGACCCCGGTCGAGTCGCAAATTGATCGGAGCTCCTGAAGAAACGGCGTGTCGTAGCCGCCGGTGACAGTCGGCATCGGCTCGCAGATCACGCAGGCCAGCGTGTCCGCCTTGGCCCTCAGCTCTTCCAGCGCCTTTGGATGGGCATATTGAAGAACAAGGACGTCGTCGACATTCGCGGTGTGGCATCCTGGACTGCCGTGGATCGGCTCCGGCGTCTCGATCGGACCCCGAAAGCGAAAATAGGAGCTCACCATGCCGGAATCAGAATAGCCGTGATAGTGGCCTTCGAATTTGGCGATCACATTCCGTTTCCGGTGGGCGCGACAAATGCGAATGGCCTGCATGACGGCTTCGGTTCCGGAATTGGAAAAGACCGCCCGTTCGGCAGAGGGAAAGGCGTCCAGCAGGATTTCGGCAAGCTCCAGCTCGGGCAAGTTGCCGACAGCGTTGACCCAGCCGGCCCGAACAGATTTTTCGAGGCTCTCGACGATGCTCGGGTGGGCATATCCGAGCACGTGCGGACCATAACCGGCCGAAAGATCGACATAGCTGTTTCCGTCGACGTCGACGACGCGGCTTCCTTTCGCTTCCTTGACAAAAAGCGGATAGCCGCTCGGCACGAAATAGCGATCGAGATGGGTCGGCGCGACAAGCGTCTTGCTTGCGCGCTCGGCGAGCGCGACGCTTTGCGGCGTTGTCTGCTTGAAATGCGCTTCGAATATCTCCTTCACGGCGTCGCTCATGTAAGGCGAAAACCGGTCGTTGAATCGTCGCGCATTGTCCCAGATGTCGATGTGCGGGTCGATCTTGTCGGCTGTTCCCTCACACGAGAGAAATATGAGTTCGATCTTGGCGAACTGAGTGGAATACTTCGCGCCGTGACGGTTCAGTACGCGGCTGCAGTCTCTGAAAAATTCGTATGTCGACCACTTGCCGGTGCGCTCATGATAATGAAACTTGAAGACATCGATCATGGAGCGCTCGTAGCTCTCCCAATCCGAGTGAATATTTCCCTTCTTGGACACGAATGCGCGCGTGAACCTTTCGACGGCGATCTCCCATTCCTGGCGGATGCAAGCGCAAAAATAGGCGGATAGCGCCCACTTCTCCTCCTCATTCAGCTTGGCGACAATTCCGAAATCAACCAGGATCACGTCGCCGCTTTTCGAGAAGAACATGTTGCCCGGATGCGGGTCCGCGTGACAGATCCCTTCATGATAGAGCATCGTGTAAATCGCATCCTGCACCCGCCGAGCGACCTGCTGTCTCGGCAAGCTACAGGCGGAAATGTCGTTGATGTGAAGTCCCTCGACGAAGTCCATGACCAAGACGTCGTCTCGACATAGGTCGGGATATAGCCGTGGAATTTTGATATAGGGATGGCCCTGAAACGCGTCATAAATGGCCTGCTGGTTCCTTCGCTCTTCGTCCATATCGACCTGAACCGACAGCAGCTTGGCTATTTCATCGAACCGCTCTGGCAGGTCGAGGAAGCGCGCAGGCCTCATCGCCTTGTGGATCATCCTCAAGGAAAAGCCGACGATGCGAAGGTTGTCCCTCAGTGACTCGACGACCCCGTGCTTGACGATTTTTACGGCCACCCGCTCGCCCGTGCGCAGGCGCGCTTCATGGACCTGAGCGATCGAGCCGCTCGCAATCGGGTCGGCGGTGAAGTCTAAAAGAGTCTCGCTCCAATCGGGGCCATAGGCTCGGAGTAGGATTTTCTGCAAAGCCTTGTTTGACATGCCCGGCACGTCGTCCTGCAATGTCGACAGAACGTCCTGCATGTCGCCGGGCAACATGTCCGAGCGGGTCGCCAGGACCTGACCCACCTTGATGTATAAGGGACCCATGCGAATGAGATAGGCGCGAATCCACTCAGCAACGATCCGGGATCGGCGCTGGCTGTCTGAGAAACGGGTCGCGACGAAGCATCCGACGCCATAGGCGCCGGAGTTGATGACGATGGCGGGCAATGTCGTGATCATCATCGTGAGCTGCTTCAGTAGGTGAAGGAATATGCCGAAAACGACATGCCCGCACTGGCGACGACCGCGGCAAGCAGGTCTCCACGCGCCACGCGTTGTTCTTCGATCGCGAAGGCCATGGCCGCCGGCACCGAGCAGGAAACCAGATTGCCGCAACGCGGATAGACGTTGGACACCAGATGCCGCAGGCTGAACATATCGGCGAGGTCGTCGCCCGCCTTTTGCGACGCCGCGTGAGGGAAAATCGCGCGGAGCTTGTCCAAGGGCGGATTGAGATCTTGAAACACCTGGATGAGCTCGGGGGCCGCCGCCTCGAATAATTCATATCCGTAAGACGTAAACCGGTTGCCGTTCTTGCCGATGCGCTCAGTCTGGTTGCAATAGCCCTGAAAGCCGTTGACGGGGATCGTGCACAGATCGGCGAGATCTGGCCGGGAGCGGAACTTGAATTTCCACTCGTTCGTCGGATCGGCTGAAAAGATGGTCGCCGTGGCGGCCTCGCCGATCGTGTATGTCGGGAACGTCCAGGTCAACTCTCCCTCGTGCCGCAGGGCGAAATTGCCAAGCCGATTGCCGGTGACGCTGAACTCGGCGTTGACGATCATCGCACGCTTGCTGCTTCCCGACTGCAGAAAGTGATAGATGATCTGGGCGCCCCGCGACCAGCTGTTGCAGGCGTCCAGCACATCGAAGCAATGCGCATTCTTAAAGCCCAGCGCATGCGCCACGAGATAAGCGCCGGCCGGCTCGATGAATCCGCGTCCGACGCCAACATAGACGAGCGTGTCGATGTCATCTTTGGTGCATTTCGCTTCTTCCAGCGCCGCGTCGATGGCGCCGGTCAAGACGCTCAACGGCGTTTCGTTTTCCTCAAGCGTGTAACGCGTCTGCGCGCCGCTGTAGGTCAGCCAGCTCTCGATTCTCTTTATCGCCGCGTCGAGATCGCCATCATACGTCGCTTCGCTGCTTTCACGGACAATCTGAAGTACGTCTTCATTCGACAGCTTGCGCGACGGCAAGGCCGCCTTAACGGCATCAATGCGCATTTGTTATGTTCCTCGAGCTCAGCAGGTGCAGATCTGATAACCGGTCCGGTCAGTTGCTTTCAGCTTAAACGCTTCAGCAAATCTCGACCGAGCGACGCGACGGTTCGTCCCTTCATGAGCTCCATGAGAGAAACTTCGACGCCCAGCGTCGCTTTGACCGCGACCTGCAATTCAACGGCCATCAACGAGTCGATGCCCATATCGGACAATTGAGCGTCTATGTCGATGCGATCGCAGGGGATGCGAAGAGTCTCTCCGACGACGCCACGAACAATGCCGACGACGTGCTCACCGCGCTGTTCCGGCTCAATCTGCGCCAGTTCAGCGCGCACCCGGTCGATGACGCTGTCGGACTCGTCGCGGGCGTCGTTGACCAGGGGCGCGAAGCGGGGAGCCGAACTCGCCGGATGGGTGGACGCCCACTTGGACCAGTCGACATCGACGTAGGCGAATTGCGCCGTCCCCTGAAGGAGAGATCCTTCCAAATCCTCGAGCGCTTCCGTGGAGGAAATTGGCTGGATGCCTGCCCGCGCGAGGTGCTGCGCAACCGTCTTGTCGCGCGTCAGCATTCCAACGTCGCCGATCGCGCCCCAATTGACGCTTTGACCGGGAAGGCCGAGCGTCTGCCGGTAGTGCGCGAGCATGTCGAGGAAGACGTTGGCCGCGACATAGTTTCCTTGCCCAGGATTGCCGATGAGCGCCGAAATCGACGAAAAACACAAGAAGAAGTCCAGCGGCGCGTTACGGGTCACCTGGTGCAGGTTCCAGGCGCCGACCGCCTTGGGGCGATAGACCGCGTCGAACCGTTCGTCGGTGAGTCCGGAAAGCACGGTGTCGTCCAACACGGCCGCCGAATGCACCACGCCGCGCAGCGGCGGAAGCTCGAGGTCGATCCGCGCCATCATCGCCGCCACGTCGGCTTCGACGCTGACGTCGGCGGCGACGCTCATGACGTTGACGCCTTGCGCTTCGAGCGCCGTCACCGCGCGTCGCGCCTCGCTGGAGGCGGCGCCGCTGCGGCTCACGAGGACCAGATTTTCCGCCCCTTGCTGCGCCAGCCAACGCGCAGCGTTCAGGCCAAACCCGCTGAAGCCGCCGGTCACCATGTAGGTGGCTTTCGGCTGAATCAGCTTCTTCTCGACTTCCTCCGGCACGACTTCGACGCGCGCCGGGTCGGCGAATGACAGGACAATTTTACCCGTCTGCTTCGATTGCGCCATGAACCGGAACGCGTCCGCGGCCTCGTGCAGCGGGAAGACGGTCACAGGCGTGGGGCGGAGATCGCCGTGCTCGAACCGGTCCCAGATTTGGGCGAGAAGTTCCCGAATCGCACTCGGCTGCTCGGCCATGAGTCGATCGAGATCAATCGCTGCAAACAGGAGGTTCTTGTTGAAGGGCAGCAGCGGCAGCCGCGCGTTCTCGACGATGTCGCGCTTGCCGATCTCCACGAACCGTCCGAAGGGAGCCGTCACCTCCAAGCTTTTGACCAACGTCTCTCCCGCGATCGAGTTGAGGACGACGTCGACGCCGCGGCCGCCAGTCGACTTCAGGACGCCGTCGGCGAATTCGAGGCTGCGCGAGTCGAAGACCTGCTCCACGCCCAACGTGCGCAGATAGTCGCGTTTCGCCGCGCTTCCCGACGTGACGAAGATACGCGCGCCGATCGATTTCGCGACCTGGATCGCCGCGAGCCCCACGCCGCCGGCGGCGGCGTGAATGAGCACGGTTTCGCCAGCCTTCAGCCGTGCGATGTCATGCAGGGCGTAATAGGCCGTCATGAAGATGACGGGAACGCTGGCGGCCTCTTCAAACGTCAAGGACGAAGGCTTGCGCATGGCGAGCAGGCTTTCGACGGGAACGCGCACATGGGAGCTGAAGGAGCCTTTGAAGGAGCCCATCAACTCGTCGCCGACCTTATAGGCCGTCACCCCTTCGCCCACGGCGGTGACGACGCCCGCCGCCTCCATGCCGAGTTCCGCGCCGTGATAGGAGCCCTCCAGAGCCTTGGCGGGCAACATGCCCAGGACCTTCAGCACGTCCTTGAAATTGAGCGCCGCGGCCTTGATTTCGATTTCGATTTCGCCTGCGGCGGGAGCCGGCCGAGGAGCCTCCTCGAAGCGTAGGCTCTCGAGGCGGTTCTCGGCTCCCCGCGACAGGCGGAAGGCCGGTACGGAGGTGGCGGAGACGGTGCGTGTCTCGGGCTCCTCCTCCTCCTGACGGAGAGCGGCCGCCGGAACAAGCCGCTGCACGCGCCGCACGTCGCCGCGCAACGCGACCTCAGTCTCGGGATCGTCGCTGAGGATTTGCCGAGCGAGGAGACCGCGGCTCCCGTCAAGGGGATCCACGTCGACGGCGGTGCATCTCAATTGGGGATTTTCGCCGGCGATCGTGCGCGCCAGACCGATCAGCGCGGCGTGCGCCAGATTCACCGTCTGCGAACCCGGCAAGGGCTGCGCCAGCGACGTCACGACGAACAGTCTGGGGGAGGCGTCGCCCGCGTCCTGGCCTTCGAGCGCTTGCGCAAGGCGGAGGAGGCGCTTGGATTCGCCAAGATCGCTCACAGCGTCCTGCGCGCCCGGCGTCGATTCGCCCAAGAAGACGATGGCGCGAAGCTGCGGGCTTTCGTCGATCAGCTTGCGCGCGGCGCTGACGTCCGTCAGCGATTGCGCGTCCACGGTCCGAACTTTGGCGCCGACCTCTTCAAGCGCGGCCGCGAGTTCCTTGCAAGAGTCCGGATTTGCGGCGAAGAGCAGGCAATCTCCAGCCAGTTGATCGGTTTCGCTGAGCGGCTTGACCTCCCATGCGAGCCCGTAGGATCGGCTTTCACGCCGCTCCTCTGGCGTGAGCTTCTTCGTGTGGAGCGCCTTGCATCTGACGCCGCGGACTTCCGCCGCGATGCTGCCGTCCGCGCGATAGAGAATGAGGTCGCCTTCGAACCCGTCCGATGACTGATTGGTCACGCGTCCATGCGCCCAAAGCGGCGCGCCGCTTCCAGCGTGAAAAACCACTCGACCCACGCCAGCCGGCAGATAGGTCGTTTCCTGGAGCTTGCCCTGGCCGATCGCGCCCACAAGGGTTTGAATGGCGCCGTCGAGAAGGGCTGGATGAAGCCGATAGGCCTCAAGCTCCTCGGATGGGCCTTGAATGACCTCCAGCTCCGCCAGTATCTCCGCCCCGTTCCGCGTCAGAGTGCGAATGGTGCGGAAGTGCGGACCATAGGACAGCCCGTGCGCAGCCAGCCGATCATAAAGTTCGCCGACGTCGACCGACTCCCCTATTCTCTCCTTCACCTCCGCCAACGACTCGGCTCCGGTGCGAGACGGCGGCAAGGCGAGCACCCGGCCCATCGCGTGCAGCGTCCAAGAGTCGGTTTCGTCGTCCGTCTGGCCGTAGATATGGAATTCCCTCGAGCTCCGATCGAAGGTCGCCCGAACAATCGGATCTTTGAGCGTCGGGAAGACGAGCGGTCTAAGGAAGGAAAGATCTTCGAGCGTGTAACTGGCCTGTCCGCCGTCAAGCAGCGACGCCATCGCCAGACCCTGCTCAATATAGCCGGCCGCCGGAAAGACGATCGCTCCCTCGATGACATGATCGGCCAGATAGGAGATCGACGGCCTGCCGAGATCATGCTCCCAGCTCGGCGTGGGCGACGACACCGGACTTCCCAACAGGGGGTGCTCCGTGCGGCCAAGTCGGTCGAGCGCGCCGGCGCTCGTCTCGTTCCAATAATATTCCCGCTGCCAGGGATACAAAGGCAGCTTCACGAAGCGCGCGCCGACGGGAGAAAGCGCGCGCCAGTTCACGTCATAGCCGTTGACATAGAGCGCGCCGAGGGCGGCGAGCACCGTCGCGCGCTCGGGATGCTCACGGCGTAAGGTGGCGATCGAAACGCCGCCCGCTTCGCTGGTGCGCAGAACTTCCTTGATTGACGTCGAGAGCACAGGATGCGGGCCGACCTCAACGAAGCCGCTCAGTCCGTCGGCCACCATGGCGACCATCGCGTCGGCGAACAGCACAGGCTTCCGCATATTGGAGCACCAATATTCCGCATCCAAATCGGGACCTTCGACGCGCCGACCGGTTACGGTGGAATAGAGCGGAGTGTGCGGCGTTTGCGGGCGAAGCCCGTGCAGGGATTCCCGCAGCTCCGGCTTCAGCTCCTCCATCTGGGGGCTGTGATACGCGACCTCGACATCGAGGAATCGATTGAATATCTCGTCCTTGGCGAGCTGCTCCGCGATTGACGCCAGCGCTTCGCCGTCGCCAGCCAGCGTGACCGTTGAAACGCTATTGATCGCGGCGATCGAAACTGTGTCCGGACAGGACTCCAGAATGCGTTCGGCCTGCTCTCGATTGAGGCCGGTGGCCAGCATGCGCCCCTTGCCGGCGGCCAGCTGCTGAAGTCGGCTGCGATGACAAGAAATGGCGACGGCGTCCTCGAGGCTGAGCGCCCCCGAAATGTAGGCGGCGCTCACCTCGCCGACGCTGTGTCCGACCACCGCCGCCGGATAGACGCCCCAGGAACGGAGAAGTTCGGCCAAGGCGACCTGCACGACGAAATTTGCTGGTTGCGCGATACGCGTCTGTTTGACCCGTGAGCGGCTTTTGTCCTCGCGCATTTCCTCCAGAATGGAAAAACCGGCGAGGGGGCGGAAGATCGCGTCGATCTCCTCCGCCGCCTTGCGGAAGACCGGTTCATTCTCGAGCAGCTGCCGGCCCATGCCCCACCACTGGGGCCCCATGCCGGTAAACACGAAAACCGGTCGCGATTCGGCTCGCCGAGCCGCCTTGCCCTGAATGACGTGGTCGCTATAGCCATGCGCGGCGAACTGCTCTAGCTCCGTCGCCATTTCGGCGGCCGAAGCGGCGACGACGCTCAATCGGCATTCGTGGGCAGAGCGCCGAATTCGCGCCGAATGGCAAATGTCCTCAAGCGCGGCGCGTCTGCCGCGCGAGAGCATCTGCGCATAGGAGCGGGCGAGAGCGGTCAGAACTTTGGGATCGCGGCCGGAAAGGGTGAGGATCTGCTCTCCCGCCGACCCATCCTTTTTCTCTTCCAACCGCGGCTTCTCTGCGCGCTGAAGGACCACATGCGCATTGGTGCCGCCAAAGCCGAAGGAGTTGACCCCGCAGTATATGTCCTCATCGCCTTGCGAAAGCGGCTCGAGGCTTGTCGGCAAGCGAATGCCGAGTTCCCGGAAGGGAATCTTCGGGTTGGGATTTTGCAGATTGGCTTGCGGAGGCACAGCTCCTCGGTCGAGACAGAGCGCCGCCTTGATAAGGCCGGCGACGCCCGCCGCCGCTTCGAGATGACCGATCGTCGATTTCGCCGAACCGATCAGGCAGGCATCGTCAGCGTCGCGTCCGGCGCCAATGGTGCGCCCGAGAACGCCAGCTTCGATGGGATCGCCCACCGGCGTCCCCGTGCCATGCGCCTCGACGTAGCGCACGTCGCTAAATGGCACGCCGCTTTGCGCGTAGACACGCCGAATCAGCGCCTCCTGCGCCGCGGCGCTTGGCATTGTGATGCCGTCGGTGCGTCCGTCCTGGTTGACGCCCGTGCCGCGTATCGTCGCGTAGACATGATCGCCGTCTCGCATGGCGGCGGCATAGGGCTTAAGCAGCACCACCCCGGCGCCCTCGCCGCGCGCATAGCCATTGGCGCGTTCGTCGAAACTCTTGCAATAGCCGTCCGGCGCCAAGAAGTGGCCCTTGCCCATGATCATCGGATACTCGGGCCGCAACATGACGTTGACGCCCCCTGCCAGCGCCATGGAAACGTGGCCACGCCAAATATCCTGGCAGGCGAGATGCACGGCCACGAGCGACGAGGAGCAGGCCGTGTCAACGGAAAGGCTTGGGCCGCGCAAGTCGAAAAAATAGGAAAGCCGATTCGACAGCAACGTCATCAGCGCGCCGGTGCCCGAATGGATGCTGATATTCTCCCGATTATGCGGGCTCAGCTGGTCGAGCATGCTGTCGAGCGTGAAGCCGCCAATATAGACGCCTGTTTCGGAGCCCGCGAGCGTTTCCGGAACGACGCCGGCGTCCTCAGGGCTGTTCAACGCTCTTTACAAGCCTCGGTATGAGAGGGTGACGGCGGGATCGAGTGCTCCGCTCCAAAGTGCTTGGGCGATGTTGGCGACGCCGT
>WSXZ01000133.1 GCA_009773555.1 Methylocystaceae bacterium
AAGCTCGCGTCGAAATGCGCGACAGGCAGCAGGCGCTTCGGCAGCGGCCTAGGCTCGGGTCAAGTTGGTGGCGTGGCGGATCTGCTTACGTCAATGTCGCCCGCTCGCGCCGCCTTTGGCTCAAGCGCAATGCTCTCGCGATGGTACGCTTGTTGCGCCTCGCGGAATAGTGGGACGTCCCGAGACTTTCCGTCGTTTGAATGGTCATTGCGCACCCCCGTCTTCTTGAGGCGGAAGCGCCTTGAACTCGCCGATTGCGTCCATGAGCACAGCGCGCGCGCTGCGTAGCGCCGCCTCAATGACGCCGACGTTTTCGGCGCTCGCGGCAGCGGCGCGCAGCCTCTCACCTTTGGGCGCGCGCCCTTTCTTGCGCGCCATGTTCGTCGTCGCCCAGGTTTCGTCGATGAAGACGAGGCGTTCGGGATCAAGCCCAGCTGGTTTTCGAACCATGCCTCGCGCTGCTTCAAGATATCCGGCCGGTCCTGTTCGCTCGCATGCGCGTCGACCAACGGCCCCCCCACGCGGTCTGGCGGCAGGACTGCCAGTCTCCTTCTCGCGGGCGCACCAGCGAACAGCGCTCGCCGCCGAAACGCCAAAACGCTCAGCCGCCTGTCGGCGCGACATGCCGGCTGCGACGGCGGAGACAACGCGTTCTCGAAGATCAAGCGAAAGGGTCTGCTTCGACATGCATGCCAGCCTCGTTCGCCAGCAGGCAGCTTGAATCAGAACTTAGAGGATTCGAGAATCCCCCCACGATTCAATCAGAGAAAAAACCCTCTAACCATCGACAGAGCTGAACATGATACGCCTACCACAATCTACACTTCGATTACAATAATATAAGTATTCGCACTTTTTTCCGTCCACCACGCCATGATTTCAATGACTTATAGCTTTGCGAGCAAAAGCGTCTAATATCCGTCAAGCAGACGCCATCGCACGCCTGCGGTCTCTGCCCCTGCTATGCTGTCCGGATACAGCGTCCCGCCCCGCCGACGATCGCCGACCTTCGCGCCGAGCGCGTCCAAGTCGCCCGCGTATGGTGCTTAAATCCCGACTGCCGACACTATGGCGTCGTGCCCTTCGAGGCGACCGGAGCGCCCTCTGGCTTCACCTTCATCGACCTTCCGAAGACGCGACGCTTTGTCGCCGGGAATACGGCGCCAGGCACGTCCAGGGCATGCCGGATTGGCCAGCCGGTATGGCGCGGGCGTGACGAAAAAGCCGGTCGTCGCGGTCGGGCTGGGAGGCCAGACCGCTTCGTTTTTGAGGGGGACCGGCACATCGGCCCATTGCCGTTACGCCACCCTGTGATAATCGACTGGGCGCGACCCTGGCTGTTTGGGTCGAGAGCTCGACAAACCCTAACCGATTGGTGCTTTATGAGACTCGCACGCTTTTGTTTCACGGCTTCATACCTGATAACAGCGTCAATTAAGACCGCTATAGCCGCGCCCATCACAATGATCTGCTCGGATTACGGTAAAAACTACATTGTGAAATTCGATCCCTCTTCAAAAAAGCTGATAGTTAATGCGGACGAGGGAATCTTTTATTCCCACATGGTCGCGCGCCGATATCACGTCAGCAAAATCTCTCCGGATACTGGGGGTTACAAGATAGTGGCGTCTGGAGGGTCAGCCGGGCCACATATCGTTGTCTACACGGGCGCAGAGAAGAAGGTCGATTATTTAGACACTTCATTCGGATGGGTTTTCGCGACAGACCCCTGCCGGTGATCGCTATCGTGGTGAAGTGACGTCCTTTGATGGTCCGACCGACAACGTAAAGCCGGGATGACACCCTGATGAAGTTCCTGTGCCTGCCGCGCGACACTGTGTGACGATTAAAGGCGGCGGGCGCGGAATGCGAGTGACCTTTTGGCTGTCCAGCTTGGCGATGGCGACGCTCTACCAAATTTTAGGCTTGAAGGAAGACGCCACGCACGAACAAATTGCGTCAGCGTATAGACGGCTCGCAAAAAACATCACCCTGGTTTGAAATCTGGCAATGCAGAATAATTTACGAACGTTAATGATTCATATCATGTTTTAAGCGATCTGCTTCGCAGAAGAGAATATGACTACAGCTCGTGGCGCAAGAATATGATGTCTGATATTTTCGGTTACGTTAGCTCGATATTGACTAGCGTATTCAAAAAGCACGAAAATAACTGTCATGGAATGAAAGTCGTTGGTGTCGGGTCTGCTTGCGACGACAACGGCGCAGGCGGGCGGGCAGGTTGACCAAGCGTCCGATTATGCGACTTAGGGGCCGGACCGCGAGCGGGGGGAGGGTCGGCGTATTTACAGCCGCGCACCGGTCTTTGCTAGGGGATCGCGTGCACGAGTGACCAATCTGCGCATCACTGTGAATGATCGCGGGCCTTTCAAACGCCACGGGGTTATCGACGTGTCGCCTACCGGCGGCTTAGAGTCTAGAGCGGTTTCTTCTCAAAGAGGTTCGTATCCAGCCGCGGCGAAGAAGTTTGCGCATTCGCTTGGGGTGAAGGCGTGGAGTAGCTCTCTGATCCTATTACACAGGCCGTCGACGGTTTGTTCTGCTGCCTTGCGCAGCAGCGCTTTCAGTTTGGAGAAGGCCTTCGTCTCACGGGACTAATGGCGCCGATGCTCCTCGACGGCCCGATCAATCGCCTGTGGTTCCCGGCATATGTCGAT